>CAYIHX010000004.1:0-128502 GCA_964363305.1 uncultured Bacteriovoracaceae bacterium
CTTCACCACCTCTGCCTTCAGCCAGCCGATCGCCGGCCCCACCGTTCGGAGACCACCCGACTCACCCATCATTCTTCGGAGCGTGGACGCCTGATCTCTCATGGTCAAAGATCCAAGATCAGCGCCACCAGACGCTCCGGGGTTGCCTCTTCGAGATCTTCCGGGACCCGCTGACCCGTTGTGAAATACATCAGGGGGAGCTTCGACTTCTGTGAAACATTATATATGCAGCCAAAAGTGGTGGCCTCGTCGAGTTTTGAAAAAATCAAACCGCGCGGATGAAAGACCCCAAATCGAGACGCTCCGTCATGAAGTTCGGCATCGCGCGTGGTCGCCGACATCACAAGTCCGGTCTCCAATCCGGGCACGACGTCCAGTAACTCGCGCATCTCTTTCAAGGAAGCCGGATCGCGCTGAGACCTTCCCGTTGTGTCGATCAATACGAGGTCAAGTCCCTGAAAGTCTGCCACCGCGGCCCGGATGTCCTCCTGCGACGACGCCGAACGAAAGGGAGCCTTTAAAATTTTTGCATAGGTAGCCAACTGATCAAAAGCCGCCACTTTGTAACTATCGAGATTGATGAGGCCTACCTTCAAACCCCGCCTGAGAATCGCTTCGCTCGCGATTTTCGCCAATGTCGTTGTTTTTCCAACGCCGGTCGGGCCAACGAGCGCGAACACCCTAGGCCCTTCCGTCGGCTTTTCACCCAACCAACTCAGGGTCTCAATTCCGGCCATGAGCTCGCCGGCTACTTGATCCAATAATACCTCGGAATCCTGAGCACGGGTTCCGAGCTCAAATGCCGCCTTTTTCACCAGTGCGTGAGCGTGACGCCGATCGACACCGGCGAGGGTCAACTGCTCAAAAATCTCCTCCAACGACGCGGCCGAAACACCTTCACCAAAAGCGATTTTCTCCCGGCCCGGTTGAGACCGCTCCTTCATCATCGCTTGAACGAGGACCCGAAGATCACTGACTTCTTTCTGAAGACCCGCCCCACCATGAAATGCCGGCGCCGTGCTGGCACCTGAGGCCCCTCGAACGGCAGCCACCCCCCCATCGATGTCGGCGTAACGAATTTTTGAAACCTCTACCCGGTCTTTCGCTGACTCCGTCGCCGCCCGAAGATGCTTTTCCATGGCTTTGTCGTAGAGGTCCACCTGCTTCGAGGAAGGCATGCGTTCAATCTGCTGGAAAACCTTCTCCGGCATCCGCCGCTTCGTCACTTCCTTCTTCTCTACCGAGCGATCACTCACTGCGGCAGTGACCTCAACAGAAGCGCGAGAAAGCAGGCCAAAGCCCTTCTTGTGCTTCTTCGTTTGAAGGATGATGGCCTCGGGACCTAACTCCCGTTTAATCGCATCGAGGGCTTCTTGAATTGTCGGAGCTTCGAATTTCTTAACTTGCATATGCCAACCTCACTGTATCGACGGCCTTGACGGCCACGTTCGAGCTAATCTCGTTATGGGAAAGAACAACAACATTCGGGATGAATCGATCGAGCAGGGTTTTTACGTGATGGCGAATCAGGGGTGAACAGAGCACGACCGGATTCCCGCTGGCGCTCACGGCCTCAGCAGCCCGACGGTTGAGATCAGCCACGAAGGCTCGCACGAAGTCCGGCTCGAGCGATAGCTGTTGGCCCTGATCGGTCTGAATAATCCCCCCCGCAATCGTCTCCTCAATCTGCCGGTCAAGCGTCAGAAGCTGAATCTCTCCGTGCGAATCGACTAGCTTGCGTGTGATGGTACGAGCAAGCGAAGCCCGCACCAGCTCGGTGAGCAGTGTCGCGTCCTTCTGATTTGGCGCTGAATCTGCCAAGGTTTCGAAGATCGTACGAAGATCCCGAATCGGGACCCCTTCTTTGAGAAGGTTCTTGAGCACCCTGAGAATGGTTCCCACAGGCAAGAGATTGGGAATGAGATCCTCCACCACCTTCGGATAGTGCTGCTTGAACGCGTCGATAAGCGACTGTAGCTCCTGACGCCCCAAAAGCTCGGGCGCGCTCTGGCGAATCAGCTCGGTGAGGTGAGTGGCTACCACCGTGGAAAGATCGACCACTGTGTACCCGGCGTAGGTGGCGTCCTCCTTCTGTCGCTGACTGATCCAGATTGCGTCGAGGCCGAAGGCGGGCTCTTTCGTCGGCACCCCGGGGATGGGCGTCGAGACATTGCCTGGATCCATCGCGAGTAGATGGCCGACCATCAATGAACCCTGGCCCACCACCACGCCCTTGAGAAGCATCTGGTAGTCGCCAGGCTTCAACTCGAGATTGTCCCGAATTCTCAACGGAGGAACGATCAGTCCCATCTCCATCGCAAACTGTTTTCTCAGATTCGAGACACGCTCGAGAAGATCTCCGTTTTGCTCCGCGTCGACGATGCTGATGAGACCATAGCCGACTTCAAGCTCGAGAAGGTCAACGCTGAGAAGACTTTCCAGCTTATCGTGCTGCGGCTTAAGTTTGGCCGCATCATCGGCCGCCGCTTTCACTGAAAGCACGGCCCGCGCCTTCTGCTGCAAGTGATAAGACAAATATCCCAGCATCCCACTCAGAATGAAAAACGGCAACTTCGGCAGACCGGGAATCAAGGCCATGAACCCCAAAATTCCCGACGCAGCACCCAAGGCTTTAGGTTGCATGACGAGCTGCCGAGAAAATTCCTTCGAAAAGTCAGTACTGGTCGCCGTGCGCGTGACGATAATACCGGCCGCGGTCGAGATGATCAGGGCGGGTATCTGGCTGACAAGACCGTCACCGATAGTCAACAAGGTAAACACATGGGCCGCCTGGGCGATATCCATGCCCTTTTGCAATACCCCGATGATGATGCCGCCGAGGATATTCACCACCACAATGAGAATTCCTGCGATGGCATCCCCTCGGACGAACTTCGAAGCTCCGTCCATGGCGCCGTAGAAGTCCGCCTCGCGCGCGATGTCCGAGCGGCGAGTCCGCGCCTGCTCCTCGTTGATCAGACCGGCATTCAGATCCGCATCGATCGCCATCTGCTTGCCAGGCATGGCATCCAAGGTGAAGCGGGCCGCCACCTCAGCGACACGGCCCGCGCCTTTCGTGATGACGATAAAATTAATGATCACGAGGATCACGAAAATGACTATCCCGACGGCGTAATTCCCGCCGACCACGAACTCGCCGAACGACTCGATCACCTCGCCGGCCGCGCCCGTTCCCCGCTCAGCGCCATGAAGCAGGATCAACCGCGTGGTAGCCACGTTCAGCGAAAGGCGGAACAGCGTGGTGATCAACAAGATCGATGGAAAAACACTGAAATCGAGGGCGCGAGTGGCGTAAACCGAAGTCAGAAGGAGGACGATCGACATGGCGATGCCCATGGTCAACAGGATATCGAGAAGAAAAGCCGGCAATGGAATGATCATCACGCCGAGGATCGCGACCAGACCCACCGCCAGGAGCAGGTCTGAGTTCTTCGTGATCCTGTCTAGAATTGAATTCATCCTCTAAAATCTCCTGTTTTTAAGCCGATAAACGTAAGCCAGCACTTCCGCAACCGCATGATAGAGGGCGCGCGGAATCGCATGTCCAACCTTGACTGTCTTATAGAGTGTTCGCGCGAGCGGCACGTTCTCGACCGTGGGCACTCCGGCCTCGGCGGCGATCTGCTTGATTTTTTGAGCCACGAAGTCGACGCCCTTTGCGACGACCTTAGGCGCGGCCATGCCATCGCGGTCGTACTCGATGGCGATGGCGATATGAGTCGGATTTGTGATCACGACATCCGCCTTTTTCACCGCCGCCATCATGCGCTTCCGGGCCATATCGCGCTGAATAGCGCGAACGCGCGCGCGAACCTGCGGATCCCCTTCACGCTCTTTGTGCTCCTGCTTCGACTCCTGCTTGGTCAACCGAACGCTCTTCTGAAACTCATCGCGTTGAAGAAAATAGTCGATCGCGGCAAAAACCAGGAGGATCATGATCAGCGCTATGAACATGTCCTTCGCGCCATTTCCGTAAATCGGGAGAGTCGATTGCGGCTCCGCGAGCACCAACATGGGCGCCTGCAAGATCTGTGTTTTAACCAGGCCGTACGCCACGAAAACCACCACTGAGGCCTTGAAGATCAAACGCGCGCCTTCGATCAGCATTTTTTTTGAAATCAAACGCTGCAACCCGGCCAGCGGATTGATCTTAGAAAAGTCCGGAGTGATGGGCTCCGAAGTAAAGACACTCCCAACCTGCGCGAACGAACTCAGTATCCCGACGACCATCGCCGCCCCAAAGACCGGGCCAATGATCAAAATGCTGATCTTCATCGATTTGATAAATAACAGCTTCATCGAATCGCCCTGCGCGAGATCAAATCGCGACGTGAAGGGCGCGGAGAACACTTCCCTCATGAACTCGGCGATCGAACCCGCGAAAGAAGGCGCAAGCATATAGAGTGCCAGGCCCGCCGCTATCAGACCAAGCATGCCCGAAAGCTCTCGACTCTGGGCAATCTGCCCTTTTCTCCGCATCTCTTCGATGCGGTAGGGACTGGCCTCTTCGCTTAAGTCTTCTCTTGAGCGATCTTCCTGACCATCCGCCACGGTCTAGACCCCCTGCCCTATGGTGCGTTTCGCCGCCTCGAGCCATTCGAAACCTCGAACGTAAATCTCTTTCACCCCTGCCTGAAACTCGGGCAAGCCCAGTCCCAAAACCAACAGCCCCACCAGCGCCGTCACCGCGAAGGACAGCACAAGGACATTGAGTTGCGGCATCGCCTTAGACATCACGCCAAACGCGACATTTACCGCGAAAAGGGAGACCGCCACCGGTGCCGCGATCTGCACTCCGAACGTGATCACGTCAGCGGTCATCTTGATGAGCACCTGGGCGAAGCTTTTTGTGACCTGAAATGCGCCGATACCGACCGTCCCGTAACTGTCTATCGTTGAGCGGATCAGGAGATGATGGCCGTCGATAGCTAAAAAGAGCATCATCGCCAGAGCGAGCTGAACCTCGGCCACGACCTGCGTTTGAGTCTCTTGATGGGGATCGTAGGAGCTGGCCGCCGCGAACCCCATAAAATGCCCAGAGAGGTTCGCACCAAAAACAATCGCGTCGAAGGTCAATCTTGCGACAAACGCCAGGGTAAGCCCGAAAAGCGCTTCGAGCCCAAGAGTCGTGGTGATGCCACTCACGCTCGCGCCCCAGGCCTTCGCCGCCTCAACGTTGACAACCCCCGTATGGACCAACTGCGGGAACGCCACCATCGTCACCGATAGTGCGAGCAATACTTTCACGGGAGCAGGCACGAAACGATCTCCTACGAATGGAATCAGCGCAAAAAGAACGCTATACCGCACCAGAACCGCAAAGAAGGTCAGCATCTCTTCGTTTGAGAACTGAAAGAGGTACATCAGCGACCCACTTCTCCCGCCTGACTGATCACCTCAGTCGTGTAATGCTTCATCACCTCGATCATCCAGGGAGCCAGCACTGCCATCACCAGGACAACGGCCAGCATCTTCGGAATGAAGGTCAAGGTCGCTTCATTGATCTGGGTGACCGCTTGCAGAACACTGACCACGATACCGACGCTCATCGCAGCAAGCAGCAAGGGTCCGCCGATCAAAATCATCGTCTTGATGGCTTCAGAACCGGTGTTGAGAATGAATTCCTCCGTCATACGCCCCTCCCCTTACCCAAAACTTTTCACGAGACTTCCAATGACCAGTTCCCAACCATCGACCAAGACGAACAACAGCAGCTTAAACGGCAGCGAAATCACGATCGGTGGAAGCATCATCATCCCCATGGCCATCAAGACGCTCGCAACCACCATATCGAGAACCAGGAACGGCAGGTAAATCATGAATCCGATCTGAAACGCGGTCTTCAACTCCGAGATCACGAAGGCTGGGATCAACACGTAGGTCGGTACGGCCTCACGGTTAGGAGGCTTCGCCTCCTTCGACAGCGAAAGAAAAAGCTCAAGATCCTTCTCGCGAGTCTGATTAAACATGAATTCGCGCAGCGGTCCCTCGGCCTTCTCGATGGCAACCTTTTGGTCGATTTTCTCGCTCAGATAGGGATCAATCGCGTCCTGAGTCACCGCTTTAAACGTCGGTGCCATGACGAAAAAACTGAGAAAGAGGGCCAGTCCGACAATGACCTGATTCGGCGGCATCTGTTGAGTACCCATGGCCTGCCTGAGAAAACTCAGCACCACCACGATACGCGTGAACGAGGTCATCATGATAAGAATGGCCGGCGCCAACGAGAGCACGGTCAACATCATGAAAATTCGGATCACGGAGACGACGTCGGCTGGCTTCTGAGAATTCGCGAACGAGAGACTCAAAGATGGCAAGGAGAGCCCGGAGGTACCAGGAATGAGATTCGGCTTCACGCCCGGCTCTGCTTGCGCGACCAATGGCACAAGTGCGAGGAAAACAATGAATGCAAGCCATCTCACTCGTCGCATCAGAACTCCTTCATTCCCTGTAGACGGTCACGAATTTTTGTTCGAACTGTCGGAGAATGCGTCGTTGGCTTATCAGCCTCGACCCGAAAGATATCTGAAAACTGGGCAGGACCAGCAGCAACCGCCCCAGCCCCATACTTCGAACTTGCTGGGGGCACTGGGTTTTTCGGCGTCAATGCCTCCGCAATCGCCTCCTCACCAGAGTCATCGTCCTCCAGCTGAGAGATCAGATTGATCGAATCATCCGTCACGCCGAGCACTAAAGTACGTCCGGCCACCTTGACCACTGAGATACTCTTCTTAGGGCCGAGGTGATGACTGGCGATTACCTGTATGGCCGGTCGTTTGTTGCCGGGTGCCGCGCCAAATTGCCTCATCAGGCCAGCGGCGAACCGAGGAAATCGTTTATGCGTCTGGATCCCGTCGCCGCGAGCCTTTCGGATGAGCAGCGCTACCCCAACGAGCAAACCAACGATCGCCGCCAAAACGCCCAAGGCGCGCCATGGGCTCGGCAACGGACGATCTCCCGTTAAGGTCTTGGGCGCCGAACTTGATTTCCGCCCGGTCAGCGAATCACCGAGAACGCCTGCGGGCGTGGATGAAACAACACTGACAGGGGCTTTAATCGCCGCTACCGGCGCAACCACCACGGCAGGCGCGGCCGCCGCTACCTTCTCGGCAGAAGGGGCCGCTACCTGGGCTACCGATCCCCCACCCCGAAGATCGATCGTAATAGATCTCCCATCCGGAGAAATTTTTAGTTTCTTCTGAAACTCCTCCGCCTTGCCCTTTACGGTCAACCGACAACGCGTAAGATTCGGCGCATATTGGTAGGCGAAAATCTTACTCAACTCGGGCGTGTCGACATTTGAAATCTTGGCCGGATAGACCGCAACATCACTCAAACTGAGCTGAACGATGTCATTAAAAAATTCAGTCTTGATTCGGGATACATCCACGTCCCCATCGAACACGAGGGAGACCTGGCTGTCCCCTGACACGTGAATCCTCTTCAGCTGCCGAAGGCGTCCTGCCTCCGCAACGGAAGAGCTTAAGATGAGAAGAGCCCAAATCGCGGTCGCCTTCCTAGCGATCGTGATCATGTATTACCTCACTTCAGTTGTTCGATACGTTCGACCGGGGAAATAATATCCGTCAGTCGAATTCCGAATTTTTCGTTCACTACCACTACTTCTCCGCGAGCCACCAATTTTTCGTTCACCAGCACTTCGAGCGGCTCGCCGGCAAACTTAGATAGCTCAACCACCGAGCCCTGCGCGAGCTGAAGAATTTCTCGGATGGCCATCTTGGCCCTTCCGAGTTCAACCGTCACACGAAGAGGAATATCCAGGATAAAATCAAGAGACTGCACCGGCGGCGGGGCAGGCCCTCGATTGGGCGCGCTAGCCACGCCGCCCCCTTGAGCGCCGCCCGCATCTGCCGGCGTACCACCCGCGGCGGCAAGAGCCGCTCCGAGATCAGTCATATCCATTCCACCCGCTTGTTCTGCCGTTTGATCTGCCATATTTTATTCCTCCTCAATCGGTCCGGTTACTTGAATCGCTCGGTTACCGCGCGATATTCCGAAATAGCACCGGTATTTCGGCACGCCTTCGACAAAAATCTCGAGCTGCCCATCCGCGTCCTGAGTCAAAGGGATAATGTCGCCGATGTTCAGGTTCACCAGATCCCCAACCGTAATGGCAGCGGTGCCGAGATTGACCAAAACTTCCGCCTGCGCATCCCGAAGGTGATCCTCAAGCTTCGCCATCCATTCCTTGTCCTGCCGATCTGATTCAGTCTGGAAAGAGGCATTGAGCTTATTCTTGATGGGCTCGATGGTCGAGTATGGAATCACCAACGCGATTGTCCCGCTGGCATTCTCGAGTTCAACCTCGAAGGTGGTAGAAACGATCACATCCGACGGCGGCACCACCCCGACGAACTGGGGATTCACCTCAGTCCGAAGAAATGAAATTTCAGTCTTGTGAACGGGGGCCCAGGCCTCCTCGAGATCCTTGATGGCGAGATCCATCACCTTTTGCATGATCGAGAGCTCGATGCGGGTAAATTCCTTGCCCTCGATCTTCGTATAAGGCCGATCGGTACCGCCAAAATAGCTATCGACAAGCGCATAAGCGAGCTTGGACTCGAAAACCAGCAGGGCAGGCCCGCGAAGTGACTCGAAGCGCATGATGCACATGCAGCTGGGGATCGGCAACGTATTAACGAACTCTCCGAATTTCAAAAGATCGGTGGATATAATGCTGATTGAAGCAATCTTTCGAAGGGAATTCGAAAGTGACATTCGAAACAGACGGATGAAACGCTCGTAGATAATATCGAGCGTCGGCATTCGCCCACGAATAACCCGGTCTTGATTTGTGAGATCGTACGGAGTGATCTCCGGATCTGATCCTGCCGCCGCGCTGCTACCGAAAATATTGTCGCCACCACCGCCAGACGAAGATGGAGCGTTCAGGCCGGCCGACCCTGATGGCTGCGAATTATTCTGTGACGCGACGTCTACGTTCCCGTCCGACACGGCATTCAAAAGCGCATCGACTTCTGATTGCGTAAGTACTTGATTCATCGTCCAGCCTTCCTAGCCGCCGAGTGAAAAGTTAGTAAAAAATACACCTTTAATTTTCCCTTGAACCAGGAATCCGTTAATCGCGTTGCGAATCTCCTCCTTCAGATATTCCCGGCCATCTGCGGTCGAGAGCTCCTTCGGAGTCTTGCTGTTGAAAAGATCGATCACCGCATTTCTAACCTGCGGCATCTTCTGGGTGACCTCACTCTCGATATCTCCCGTCGGCAGTTCGAGAGAGATATTCACGCGAACGAATTTTGCAGAAACTGAACCCGGTGTCGCTAGATTTACTGTGAACTGCTCAAGCGCGAGCATTTTTCCGTAATTCGAAGACGCCTTCTTCGCGTCGCCGCCTGGGCCGTGGTCACCGGGCTCGCCGTGACCGGCATCTGGCGCGCCACCATGAGCTTCCTCATGAGCGGAGAGATCATCCAAGCCTTCGCTGTGTTTTTGTTTTTGGAAGGAGACTGCGAGCATCCCGATAATTCCGAGAGTCGCGAGAAGATTTACGATCGTCAGGATGGGCACGAGCTTTCCGCCGCCACCACCCGGTGAGGGTCCTGATACTGACGCTGATTCTTGCTTTTCTTCCGACATGGTCGAGCAGGCCCCCTCACTCTCTCTCCATTCTGCATGGCGAAGTACGGGTCTACAATCGGCAAGAAGTGCCCGCCGAAGCGTCAAAATGACGCCTCGGCGGCTATTGAATTACGTCAGTTTATCCACGCTTCAAGTTCAAGACTTCTCCCATCAGCTCGTCCGAGATGCTGATGATCTTCGAATTGGCCTGGAAGCTTCGCTGAGCGGTCATCAAGTTGATGAACTCGTTGGCGATGTCCGTGGTCGACGATTCGATGTTCTTGGCCGAAATCTTTCCTCGACCCCCAGAAACAGGAGCCCCAATCGTCGGCTGACCCGACAACCGACTCTCGCGGTAGCGATTTTGCCCCATTTTGAACAGGCCTTCTGGATTCTCGAACTTACCCAGAGCCACCTGTGAGACGGCAACGGTTTCCCCATTGGTGTAGATGGCCGACAAAATCCCATCATCATTGAAGGTCATCCCCGCCAGGGTTCCGCCGGTGAAACCATCCTGCAAGGTCTTGTAAGCCTCGGAGTTCGTACCGTACTGAGTAACCTCGATGCCCTCTCCGCCTTCCATCTTGGTCTTGCCGAAGTTGAACTGAATCTCTTGGTCGGGCACCGCCCCCCCGACGAAGTTAAACGCGTTCTTCTCATACTTATTTTCCAGCAAGCGGCCATCGGTATCGAAGGTGAGTTTGCCGCGGGCCTGCTCAACCATCTGATTGGGTTTCCCACCGACAACTTCCTCGCCTTTGTTCATGGCTCTCCAAGTCCATTCGCCGTCATTCGTCTTATTGAAGTAGATGGTCGAAGTATGCGCCGTACCCGCTGAATCGTAGACGGTCGCACCAGTCGCAAAATGGGAGGTTTGATCCGGCTTCTTGGGATCAAACTTCACCATCTTATCCGCGCGAAGATCGAGATTCATAAACAACTTCACCTCTTCGGTCTTCTTGGCGTCCATGACGGTGCGATCCACGGAGATGTCAGCCATCTTCGAACTGATCTTCCCTTCAGCGTCAGCCTTGAATCCTTGGACTTTGTAGCCATCGGCATTAATGAGCTTTCCGTCCTTGTCAAAGTGGAACGCACCGTTACGCGTAAAGCTTCGGCCGTCCACCCCTTCCAAGGTAAAGAAGCCGTCTCCGGTAATCGCCAAATCGGTCGCCGACTCAGTCTGTACGATCGAGCCCTGCGAAAAAATCGGGTTGACCGCGGCCAGGCGAGTTCCTCGACCGATCTGATTCCCTCCCAAGAGCCCCTTGAGTGATTTCGCGATCACATCCTGAAACTCCGGTCGACTCGTCTTGAATCCGACCGTGTTGGCATTGGCGATGTTATCACCATAGATGGAGAGAGCTTCCCCTTGTGCCTGAAGACCGGTAATCCCGGTATAGAGCGAATTTAAAATACCCATACGAAACGCCTCCTGCGTTAATCTGGTTTCAACCCATTTCCAGATGGTTCAAATCCTCAATCATTCGGATCTGAAGAGACTTCCCGTGAGGGTCCAGCCCGTCTTCCATCTGTCTACTTACACACCACTGCTACCTAGGACGGAGTCGGATCAAACGATCACGGCACCATCGATATTCGTAAACACATTCCCGTTCAAAGAGCCTCGATCCATCGCTGTCACCACCGTGCGGTTCGGCACGTTGATGATGAGCGCCGCCCCCTGGGTAATGATCAACGTATCCTCCACTCCCTTCGATTCCGCCTTATCGACTGCATCATTCACCCTTTGCATCGTCGGCGCATCGATCAAGATCTTACGCTCCTGCATTCGCTGGGATGCATGAGCTGAGAACTTCAGCGAAGGGCGAAGTTGCTTGAGCGAATCGCCGTTCCGCACTTCGCCCAGCGGCGCGAGTGTCGGTGACTCAATCGCTTCGTCAAAAATCTTACCGAACTCGCCTGGTTTCGCGCCCTGACCATCACGCAGCTTCCTTTCGGAAAGCCCGTCGGTCCGACTCGCTGGGACTTGGCTGACGTTCGGATAGATGAAAGTTCCGCCTGAACTCATTCCTTTTCACCCCCTTCTTCCGTTAAACCACTTGGAAAACCTTTTTCCGCGTTCTGCGCGAGCTCAAGTGCGGCTCGCACCCTCGGATCAAGACCGGAGGCGTCGACCGTGGCCGAGCCGACGCCCTTCTTGAACGTAATAAGACTGCTCTGATCAACCGGCGGTGCGGGCGCCATCGCGGCTGGAGACGGCGGGCTCATCGCAGGCGCGTTGGGCTGATTTGAAGCGATTAGCCCTTCCTGAATTCGAATGACGTTTTTCATGGCCACCTTATCTGGCTTCATGGGATTTCCGACCAGGAGAATGGGTTCATTGCCTTCGAAACTGACCCCTACGACATTCGCGGTGCCTTGAGAATTCGTCTCGATTGTCCCGCCCCTCTGATCGGTCGCCTCTACCTTTAAAGTGTAGGTTCCGGCCTTCGCAGGCAACGTATTCATCTTCATTCCGTCCCAGTCGAAACTCGACTCGCCGGCCTTCAACTCTCCCAACTCTCGCTCCGCGACAATTTCACCGCTGTCGGACAAGAGCGAAACTTTGACGTTCTTGGCGTCTCGCGGAATCGCGAAGTTCACGCTCTCTCGATTCCCTTCGGCATGAGGGAACCGATCCCGATCCACCACGATCGTTTTCCCGATCATGTTCGTCATGGCAAGTCGTTCGAGCGGTTGATTTTGATTCATCAGCTTGCCGACGCTGGTATTGATGTTCTGCAGCTGCTCAACCGATGCATATTGTGCCATTTCCTGCGCAAACTGTTCCGCTTTGAAAGGCTGGGATGGATCCTGGTGCTGCATCTGCGTCACCATAATGCGCATGAAATCGTCTTTTCCCAGCGTCTTCTTGATCTCACGCGGCTTCGCCGGCTTTGCGCCATACTTCGACTGAATATCTTTCCAGACATCGCCGAACTGAGCCTCGCGAGCCGAATCCTTCTGATCGTGACTCCCGGCCAGTCCTTCGGCGCGAGTCTTCTTCATCTGCACTCCGAGCTCAACTCCCGCCATTCGGTCGACTGAAATACCATCCATGTGCTTACCGGTCCTTTCGGTTCCTCCCAAGAGCACACCCACTGGGCGCACTCTTGGGAATTCCTTCTACTACCTGTTCATCGTCAAGCCATCACGTCGAACCGACCGGTCGAGGAAGTTCGACCTGTCTGAGCGAAACGTGCTCCGGCTGCGGAAGAGACATTGTCGCTTCCCTGACTCCTCGAAAGACCGGCTCGATTCGAGCCAGGCCCCCCGTTTTCGGAATTCCCTTGTTGACGTCCAGATTGACTTTGTCCCATCTCAGCTCCCAAGGACTGCTGATGACTCGACTGCTGCTGGTTCGATTGACCGAACTGATCCAAGTTGCCTGGGTTCGCCTGTGGTGGGGCTACCGTGAGTTCAATTCTACTCACCGTGAGTTGCTGACTAGCAAGGCTCTCCTTCAGATAGCCGACGCTATCCTCGATGACCTTTCTCGCCTTTTCATCTGAAGCCACGATCTGTAGGGAGACCTCGTTGCCCCGCGTATTTACGCGGACATTAAGCTCACCCAAGTGATCGGGCCGAAGACGAATCCGCATCTCACCCCCACCACCGAGAGTCATGGCACGCAGTTCGCCACCGAGCCCCACCATGGCCTCAGTCGACAAGCGATTCTGAGCCATTGCCCCCTGAGTCACCCAAGCCGTCATCTCGCGAGGCCCGGGATTCAATGCCCCCGGGTTCGAAAGACTATGGTTCAGCTGATTCATTCCGGCGTGAGTACTGGCCGCCGCAACGGCATCCCGCCAAGCCACATCTTGGCTGGGAAGAAGCCCGTTCTTACCGGGTTGCTTACCCGGCTTCCAAGTTCCTACTGGTCCATCTGTAAACAGATGTCCCGACGTCTTTGCCGGATCTTGGGCCGCCGCAGAACGACTCTGAAGAGCATTACGAATGCCGAGATACTCGGCTCCGCCCAACTCCGTCATTCCCTGCTTCGCCATGGCTTGCTCATCTAAGACACGAACGCCGGGCGCTCCCCGGACCTGCGTGCCCACTGAGCCCTTCCCGTTTTCCGTCGCCGACATCTCCTCAGTTCCGTCTAATTCCGCTACCGAAAGGGCGCCCGGAAGCTGGGCCCCATCGATCTGTTCATTCCCTCTCATCTGAGCCTTGATGCCCTGGATCTTCTTCGCAAGATCTTGCAATGCAACGTGCTCCTCGGCGCCCATCTCGGGCCGAGGATTTAACGCTTCATCGTCTCGCTTAAAGACCCATTTTTTACTCCAAGGCTGGAGTCCGGTCATTGAATCCACAGTATTCGTACTGGCGGATTGACGTTCCTGCATTCGAACGGCGTCGATCATCGTCTGACGTGGAGACTTCCGGGAAGAAGCCCTCATCGCCTGATCGAATAAGCTTTCCGTTCCCTCTACCTGAGAAACTGGAATCTCATTTTGATCGTTCGGGACGTTTTGCTTGATTGCGGCCGCTTCTAACTTCTGGCCGGCTGGCGAAACTGTAACCTCCGTGGCCGGAGTTTGCAGTTTCCGCGGTTGCAGTTGCGGTTGCTGCATCTGAAGCGCCAAAGTTCCGCCCAAAGTCTCGGAATCTTCTTCCGCAGATTCAAGCTGAGCCTGAAATTGCTCCTCAGTTCCGGTCTCGGCCTCTTGAGTAACTCCGGTCGTCGGTTGCGTAGAAGGCGTCGCCGCGATCATATTTGCTGTTATTTTCATGGTATGTTTTCACCTCCCTTCCTCTTTTGCGCCTCAGCCACGTCAGTCGACGTGTCGAGAGCAGTTGGCTTTCCCGCTCTTCTAGCCCGGGCAACTCCGGCTAGCAATTCCGTGAGCCGGGACGATCTTGTCGCCGGCAATTGATTCATAATCTTCGAAAGTTTTTGGCTCGACATCCGCATCATCGAAACAACCGCCACCCCATCGTCAAGCTCCGCGAACATCGCCGCCGCGGTTTTGGGGCTCATGCCCTCCACCGTCTCAACCACCTTCGTGACCTTCTCCTCGTTTCCAACTCGTTGCGCGTCCTCGATCTTCGCGATCTGATCGCGAATCTCCTCGAGTCTCTTGAGCTCCTCGTCGAGCGCCCGTTGCTTCGCGCTAATTTCACCCTCGCGCGAGGACAGATCGCGTTCTTTGTTTTCGAGCTCCTCGCGCCGCGCCCTCATATCCTCGATCGCCATCGGATCGGTGATGCACTCGTCCGCGTCCCGCCGCAATCGAGGTGCCTTCGCAGTTTCGACCTCCGCCGACTCCGGCGCCTCAGCCTCCGCACGTAGGCTCAAAGCGAAAAAGAGAAGGGACGAGTAGCACAAAAGCCGCATCGCTCTCATCCCTCTGCCCCCTTGAGGTAGAACGATCGCATGATCACGAGGTCATCGAGCTCCTTCTGTTCTTTCTTAGATCGTTCGCGCTTCCACTCTTCATGGTGTTTCTCCCGAAGAGTTTCAATCGCACGAAGCTGACGCCGAGCGATCAAATAGACACGGGTGGCCTTTTCGAGAGCCCTCTTCGCGCGTGCGATGGCGCCATCAGCCTGAATGATTCGTTGCTTGGTACCCTGAATGAAATCCGTCGAGATACCGAAATCAGCCGGATACGCGCTCTGAAGCCCGATCTTTTCCCGCGCAGCCAGTGCGGTTGCGAGACGTTCTGTCAATTTTCTCTTTCGGGCCTGCGCCGCCTCGAGGTCACGTTGCGAGGCGCCCAGCAAGCGAAGCACCTGCTGCTCGCGATTGCGACGTACCTTTTCGACAGCATCAAACCGAAACTTGAACCGCTTCATCTCTTTTAGTTTCAGGGTAAGTGAATCAAAGAACTAGACTGAATGTTTTGCCAGAAATCAGGGGCTATTTTCTGCCCTGTTCAGATGCCAACGCGGCGGATTCTGCAGCCCGGCAGATCGAATGCATCATCGCCTGCGTTTCGCTGAAGGTAGATTTCTCCTCAACCCCTTGACGGAGCAACGCCTGAATTCGATCGATCACCGCGACGGCCTGATCGACCTTTACATTCGCCCCTTTGGCGTAGGCTCCGATATTGATCAAGTCCTCGGCCTGGTTATAGAGAGAAAGCCACTCCCGGATCTTCCCAGCCCACTGCTGATGCGACTCCGTCGTGATCGACCGAAAGACTCGACTCGTGCTCTGCAGCACGTCAAGGGCCGGAAAATGATTTCGCTGCGCAATTTTCCGTGAAAGAACGAAATGCCCATCCAAAATGGACCGAGCCGAGTCAGCGATCGGATCGTCCATATCATCCCCTTCGACGAGAACGGTAAACAGTCCGGTGATGCTGCCTTTGCCTATTCCAGTGCCCGAGCGTTCAAGGAGCTTCGGAAGAGTCGAAAAGACGCTCGGGGTATAGCCCTTCGACGCGGGAGGTTCGCCCATCGAGAGACCGATCTCCCGTTGGGCCATGCAAAACCGGGTGACTGAATCCATCAACAGCAGAACATCCGAGCCCTCATCACGAAAATGCTCAGCCACCGTCGCTGCCAAAAAAGCTCCCCGCATACGCAACAAGGGCGATTGATCGGACGTGGCAACAATGACAACGGACCGTGCCAGGCCGCCAGCTCCGAGATCCCGCTCGATAAACTCTCGTACCTCTCTTCCGCGCTCACCTATCAAGGCGATCACGTTGATATCGGCCGAGGTATGCCTGGACATCATGCCAAGCAAGACCGACTTCCCGACTCCCGAACCCGCCATGATCCCCACTCGCTGGCCCTTGCCCACGGTCAGTAACCCATCGATGGCGCGAACGCCCAGTTCAACCGGCTCGCGGATCAAACTCCGTTCGAGAGGATGCGAAGGTTTATCGTAGAGACCACGAACGCTGATTTCGCCCTCATGTTGTATCGGACCCTTACCATCGATCGGCTCGCCCTTCGCATTCAGAATTCGCCCTAAAAGACCGCGGCTGACGCGAACCGAGGACGTCCGCCGATGAAGAATCACGCGACTGTCGTTGTTCACGCCCGCCGAGTCATCGAAAGGCATCAGAATCACACGGCGATCTCGAAACCCGATCACCTCCGCTTCCATGGGCGGATAGCCCGGAAGCGCCTGAACACGGCAAATACTTCCCACTGAAGCGCCTGGAAGATTCGCTTCGAAAACCATGCCGACGGATTTGGTGACCTTTCCGGCCTCATGGTACAGAAGCGCCTCTGACAGCCGCGCAAAATGCAATTCGGAGTCGACTTTCCAGGTCACTCTCGTCCGCCCTCTCCGTCCGCAAAAAGAGCCGCACGAACTCCCTCGAGTTGGCGTTCAAACGTCGCGTCGATGGAGTTCCACTCCGTTTCCACCTGGCATCCCTCGCCCATAATATCCGGACTCGGGTCGACACTCAGGTTCGTCAGTTTTCCGAAGATCTGCTCGAGGTCACCTTTCAAAGCCGCTGCCGCTGCAAGCTTGTCCGGATGAACCCGGATTCGGATGTTCTCTCGAACTCCGACGCGATCGATCATCTCTCGGCATAGCCTCGTCAAGTACTGAGGGTCCTGCTTGATCTCCTTCAGTGCGACCATTCCCGCAACGCGAAAAAGAAATTCAATGAGAACGCGTTCATTCGCTAGAAAAATATCACGCTTGGCGTTCTCGAACGAAGTCACAAGACTCTCGAACTGAGCGAGAACCCCCGCACCCTCTTCTTTGAATTTTATGAATGCCTCTTGCTGGCCCAATTTGAGTCCGTCTTCATAGCCCCGAGCCCCAGCGCGGGCCATCGCCTCCTCCGAGAGAGTTTCGACGCGCACACGGACCTTCTCCTCAATGGCCTTTCGCTCCTCATCCTCGACGGCAAGGGGACCGCGTAAGAGCTCATTCATCGTGAAGCGCGAATCCTTCTTGCTGCGAGAATGTCGTTCAGGGTCGGTCGCGGCGATCGCGCCGAATTTCTTCTTCACCGCGTGGTACTGACCGCGTCCACGCTCTGCCAAGGCCTGGTATTTGAAGTCCGTCACCTTCATTGCTTCGCCGTCATCCATCTTCAAGATGCGGACATCCGCCTCGCCACGCTCCGGCTCCGTCCGAACTTCGAACTGTTGCCTACTCTCGAACTTAGGCGCCCCTCGTTGCATCGCTCTTCCCGCTTTCTATACCAGGGCGTCGGCTTCGCCGCCGCGACTGATGATAATCTTACCTTCCGCTTCGAGGCGCTTCGCTACGTTAACGATTTCCTGCTGCGAGATCTCCACATCGGACAGACGAACAGGACCCATCGATTCGAGATCGTCCCGGAGGAGGTCCGCCGCCCGCTTCGAGATATTACGAAAGATCTTATCCTTGATTTCATCTGGTGCCGTTTTGAGCGCGATGACGAGCTTGTCGTTGGGCACCTCTTTAAGCAACATCTGCATTCCGCGATCGTCGATAAAGACGATGTCGTCAAATACAAACATCAGCTTGCGAATTTCCTCCGCGAGCTGCGGATCCTTCTCCTCGACCCGAGCCATGATATTCTGTTCGCTCGTCTTGTCCATGACATTGAGCATCTCTGCGATCGGTTGAACGCCGCCGAGCTGCTGTGTGTCGATCGACCCGAGGGTAGCCAGCTCCTGTTTCAGCACCTCATCGACTTGAGCGATTAGATTCGGGGAGATGAAGTCGAGATTGGAAATACGTAGAACCACCTCGGTCTGAATCGATTCCGGTAGACGTTTGAGGACCTCACACTTTTTCGTGGGTTCCAGATGGGCCAGAATGAGAGCAATGGTCTGCGGGTGCTCATTCACCAGGAAGTTCGCCAAGGTTCGAGAATCGACCAGCTCGAGCGCCTCTAGGGTGCGACTGCCCTCGACAACCGAGAGCTGCCCCAGAACGGTTTTCGCCCGCTCCTCTCCGAGGGTGGCCAACACGAAATCACGACCCTGAGCGTGCCCAAAGATCAAAGTATCCTCTTCGGCGATCTCGCTATAGAACGCCTCGAGCACATTCTTCACCACGGAAATCGGTACTTTGCTCACCGTGCCCATGGCGCTTACCAGGCGTTTCACGTCGTTATCTTTCATCTTCTTGAAAATTTGCGAAGTCACTGTATTGCCGAGCACATTGAGCAGAAGCGCCGAGCGCTCCAACCCTGACATCTCTTCGAAAACCTCAAAAGCCATATGAAAATCCCCTCACGCTGACATCATGTTCAAGCCGTTTTCGACTTTCCAGCCGCCCCGCCGCCGTCCTTGCCGGGCTCTGGTTTCTTCTTTGAATCCGCATGTAACCAATCGCGCAGAACCAACGCGGCCTTGTGGGGGCTCGCGTCGACCAGTGTAATGACCTTTTCCTTGATCATCTCGCCTTCGACCTTATCCGGGTCTACGGACTCGGGCATCATCGGCATGACGTCCTCCATCCCCGGCAAACCAGCGCTCTTCTGAAGCTTCTCCAGTTCCTCAATCGTCTGCGGCAAGAAAGAGTCGACGTTGTCGATGGTGTTCTCCGTAAGCCACTTGATGAAGGGACGAACGACCATCAAGAAGAACAGAACGATCACCAGACCAATACCGAGAGACGTGAGCAAATTCGTAATATACGAACGTCGCTCAGCATCGGCCAGCAGGCGCTGCGCCTCATCGAGATCCTCTCGTGCGAATTCCATGTTCTTGATCTCAAGTGTGTCGCCGCGCTTCTTGTCGATTCCGGCGGCACTCACCACCACCCGTTCGAATTCAGCAAGCTTCTCTGGCGGCCAGCTTTCGATCTTCGTTAAGACAACCCCGTCTTTGTCCGTGGTCTTTACGGTCTTCCCGTCGACGAGAACGGCAATTGACAGCTTTTGAACGCTCCAAGAAGGCTTCCGCGTCGTGCGAACGGTCTGCGGTACAGAGTAATTCGTGATTTCACGATTCTTCTTCGTGTCATTTCTGACAACCGAGTTCGCCGCCGGGGGCGCTCCGGGAACATTGGAAACCGCTCCGGCCAGTCCTTGGGGCCCTGGACGGGTTCCTTCCATGGTCTGTACGTCCGCCTCGCGAGATCTCACCGTCGACCCCTCGGAATCATAGAGGGTAGAGGTTTCGGCAACCTGAGAGAAATCCACCTCTGCATTGACCTTGGCGGTCACTCTGCCATCACCGACAATTCGGCCGAGAAGCGCTTCAATTTTTCGCGCGGTCTCCGTCTCAATCTTTTCACGAAAATCGAGCTGCCCCATCGTCTGCGACGATACAGAATCCGTGATATTTTTCGACAGCATCTTGCCGTTCGAGTCCATGATGGCGACGTCTTCCATCTCAAGGCCTTCGACCGCGCGAGCCACCAAATTCCCAATTCCGAAAATCTGCTTGTCCGCCAACTGAACGCCTGGCTCTAAATCGAGCACCACTGACGCCGTCGCTTTCTTCTGATCTTCGACAAAAGTCGACTTTTGAGGGAGCGCGAGATGCACCCGAGAACGTTTTACACCCCGAAGCGTCGCCACGGTCCTCATCAGCTCACCCTCGAGGGCCCGTTTCTGGTTCAGTTTCTGCACGAAACTGGTGGTCCCAAGGCTCTGTTTGTCAAATACCTCATACCCAACGACACCTGACTGCGGCAAACCCACCGTCGCAAGTTCCAGTCGCAGTTGGTAAAGGTTCTCCGGCGGTACGGTGATGTTCCGCCCGCTCGCATCGATATTAAACGGGATCTGCTTCTCCCGAAGGACCCGAATGATGTTCGCCGCGTCTTCCGGATTGAGATTGGTCATCAGCGGCGCAAAGGTTTTATCCCCGGCCCAGAAGAACATGCTGGCAATGGCGAATATTACCGTCACCCCTGTCGCCGCGAGCGCAATGCGCTTCGGACCTGAGAGCTGGCCTATAAAATCTGAGATCTGTCGGTAAATTTTCTGTAAATACTGATTCAAGCGTCAGTTCTCCCAGGTACTAGACCTGCATCCTCATTATTTCTCGATAAGCTTCGAGAATCTTGTTTCGAACCTGCATGGCCATCTTCAACGAGGCATCCGCCCGCTCAATAGTCAGCATGGTTTCGTGAATATTTTTTGCGCGCCCCGCAACCAATTCCTTGACGGCGTCATCAGCCTGATGCTGCATCAAATTGACCTGATCGAGCGAATTCTCAAGGATCTTGCCGAAGGTCACCTCGGGCGTTCCGCCCGCCTCGCCCTCGAGCTTCGGCGGCTGCATGCCCTGGTTCTGCATCTCTCGCAGCACCCGCGCCTCCGAAACCGGCGCGCCATCGAGCTGCACAGACTTTCCGATGTTCTCAATTGAAAGCGTGCTCATCTCCTACTACCTCCCAATCTCAAGTGCTTTTTGGGCCATGCCCTTTGCGGCCCCAATAGCTGTCACGTTGGCTTCGTAAGATCGCTGGGCGCTGATCATGTTTGCCATCTCTTCCACTGGATTCACGTTCGGCATCGCGACATATCCCGCCTCGTTCGCATCGGGATGAGAGGGATTGTAAACAAACCTCGGGGGCTTGGTGTCTTCCACAATCTCCTGCACCAGGACACCTTGAACTCCCTCGTCCATCTCGTTCTGAAGAACCTCCCCAAACGATTCCCGATCCGTCGTCGCCGCGAACATCGGATCTTTCCTCTTGTATGCGCCCTTGCTTCCATCGGCAGCGCGGGTTGTTTCCGCATTCGCGATGTTGCTCGAGATCGTATTCATGCGCTGGGTCTGCGCCTCAAGCCCCGACGCGCTCACTCTCATGCTCGAAAAGAAATCCATTATCTACCGCCTCCGCCTTCTGTGATGGCGTACTTCAGCATCGCGATCTTCTTCTTCATCATCTCAACTGACGCATCATAGAGAATCTGGTTCTCGGCCATTTTTGCCATTTCGCTAGCTCGATTCACGGTGTTCCCGTCAAGCGATTCAATTCCGTTCGGATCGTCGTAGATCTCCGGATCGATGGCGTCCGTCGCGTGATGAATAATATGGCCCGGGGCATCCCCCTCGAGCTGCAAACGATCCCCCACGTTGAGCGCGTCCCGTAGGGCATGCTCGAACTCCATGGTCTTGGCCTTGAAGCCCGGAGTGTCGGCATTCGCCACGTTGCCGGAGATGACGTTTTGATTCGCCAATCGCAAATTCAGCGACGTGTTCAACGCACCTATGACTGGATCAAAACCATCAATCATCCGAAATCCTCAACAGAATCTATTCAAGCTCCGTGCCGAGCTGTCCGATAGTCCGGTGCCCGGACCGGGCTTACCCCGCTCGATTCAGCCGGGCAGGAATTACCCGCCCGGCTAAAACTGTCACACATGAATTCCCATTCGTCGGTAGTCCGCGAGCTTATTTCGTAGGGTTCTAATCGAGATTCCGAGCGCGCGTGCCGTATGCGTCCTGTTGCCTTGGTGATATCCAAGCGCGGTAATAATCACGCTGCGCTCGATGTCGTCGAGTGTTTGCCCTGGGCTCCATGAACCATTTTCGTCTCCGGTCTCGTCTGAGCCAAACTGCTGAGACGAACGCTCAACGTGAATATCACGATCTGAAATCAGGAAACCCAAACCGCCCTCAGACGTCTCCGTACTGGTAATGACGGCTCGCTCAATGACGTTTTCAAGCTCCCGAATATTTCCCGGCCACGAGTGCGCATTCAAGCTGGCGACAGCCGCATCGCTCAGGCCCGCGACCTTCTTTCCATTGCGCTCGGCAAAGATGCTGGCGAAATGAGTCGACAGCAACTGCACATCGCCGAGACGCTCCCGCAGGGGAGGAATCGTGAGGTTCACCACGTTCAGCCGATAAAAGAGATCTTCCCTGAATGTACCCTGCTTTACGCAGTCGCCCAAATTTCGGTTAGTCGTGGCGACGATGCGAACGTCCACGGGGATCGGACGCCGTCCGCCAATACGATCCACTTCGCCCTCTTGAATCACCCTCAACAGCTTGGCTTGAAGACGAATATCCATCTCTGATATTTCGTCGAGCAGGATGGTCCCGCCGTTGGCAAACTCAAAGCGCCCCGCCTTGCTGGTCACGGCGCCGGTGAAGGCCCCTCTCTCGTAGCCGAAAAGCTCGCTCTCCAAGAGATTTTCAGGAATCGCCGCACAGTTGATCGCCACGAAGGGCTTGCCAGCGCGGGTACTGTTATCATGAACCAAGGCCGCCATGAGTTCTTTGCCCGTGCCGCTCTCACCCTGAATCAAGACGGTCGCCTTGCTTTGGGCGACAGTCTTCGCCAACTGAATCAATTCCTTCATTCTTCGATCCGACGTGATGATTTCATTCATTCTCACTGCCCTCCTTGGCAGATCAGTTTGCAAGTTTGTGCCTGGCGATCGACTCGGTCGCCAGCTTTCTCCAAAAGTCTTCCTGCTTGCTCTCGGCAAGGCGTTCCATCGCCTTCCTCGATCTCTCCTTCTCTCCCGTTCGATCAAGCGCCCTGGCGTATTCGTAAAGCGCCCGATTCCCCCCTAGACCCGCGTCAACCGCGCGTGAATACGCGTCTGCCGCTCCTCCCCAGTTTCCCTTTCGTGCGTGCAGTTCGCCCTCTGAAAGAATGAGATCCTCAAGGGGTGGCACCGGACTCACGCCAAGGACCGCCGCCTGACTGACTGCCGAGGTTTTCCGATCGACCGTCCGATGAGCGGAGCGCTTCTGGAGCTTTCGATAGAGATCGATGGCGGCGAGAGGATCCCCAGCCTCTGCCTGCAGCCTGGCAACCCAAGCCTCTAAACGATCGGCGTCTCGCGGATCGCTTTGGGACGTAATGAGTAGCTGGGCGCGCTGAGCGTGAGTGAGCGCCGCGGGATAGGCAGCCTTGAGCTCATCTAAAAGTCCCAGAATAATTTCTTTCGGATATGAAAACTCCGTTTCGTCGCTCACCGCGGTCAGAAGGTCACGAAGGCGTTGCTCGTCAGGAACATCCTTTTTCGTGCCAGCGCCAGCCTTGATCCACAGGCTTTTCGCCAACGTGTAATTCTTCTCCGACGATTTTCGTTCCTGCTGAATCTGCTCGATCTCGACCGACTCCAGATCCTTCTTTTCAGACCCCGGCTTGAGAACGGCTGCAAGCTGACGTTGGGCCGTTCTTTTTTCGTCGAATTTTTTGTAAGCGGACGAGATCTCCTGAGCAAGAGTCGCCATTCCGAAATCAGCGGCCACACGAGAGAGCCGGAGCATATAATCGGCGGAACCCGTGATCACACCCCTTTTTTCGGGAATCGTCAGCACCTCGGAAGAGTACTTTCTATAGAAATTTAAAGCCTCGTAGGATCTTCCGGCATCGAGGTCGGCCAAAATCGCCTTCCTAAATATCGGCTTCATCAGCGCCTGAATCGATTCACGACCCGCAGCCGTCAGATCGCCTTTCTTCAGCTCGTCCACGGAAGCCAAGAAAGCATGCGCGTGCTCGTCGAATGAAAGCAGTGACCTCACATGGCTGAGCGCTCGAAAGTCCGGATAGCGCTTCATATTGACCTGCGCGCCACCGTCAAACCTCAATGCATCCAACTCGAAAAAGCGGCTCGCTGACTCGGAAGTCATTCCAGAGTGGTCGCCGCACGAAATCAATAACGAACGCGCCAGCGTGGCCCCTGGGCTGTAGGGATAGCGGTTGATCGTGTTCGAAAACCATTCCCGCGCCTCGGCACCGCTACGGCCAGCAGCGCTTCGGGCAGCGAGCTCACCCAGTCGGTACGAGGCGCGCCAGGCCACCGGATGATTTGGGAAACGGGCCAAAAACTCCTTGAATGCCTCGCCCGCTCGCGCAAGGTTTCCCAACCAGTAAAATGTTTCGGCGCGATTGAGATAGACGCCGGGATCGAGCTCGGCCTGAGCCTGGAATTTTTGCATCGCCTGGTAATACGCGGCCAGAGCCCGTTCAAATTGCCGCTTCTCAATGTAGAGGTCTCCGATCCGAAAAGCCGCATAGGCCCGGTCTTTCTCTTGCGGCGCATTCTTTGAAACCCACTGATACTCCTTCACCGCACGAGCGCTCTGCCTCATCTGATACAGGGCTTCGGCCGCACCCAGATGAAACACCCAATTCAAACGATGCGACGAGAAATGGGTACTCAGCCACAGAAACGACTCTAACGCCTGCAAGGTCTCACCGGCCAGTGCATGACGAGCCGCCAGGTACATCGCCGCGTGAAGGGCGACGGCCGACCCCCGCTCTTTCACCACGAGCCGCTTCAACAGAGGAAGAGCGCGATCCAAGTGCCCTAGTTTGATCAAAGCGTTTGTCCGTAGAAAACTCATCTCCGACTGGAAGTTCGATTTCGGAAAATCGTGCTCGTAAAGCTCGACGGTCTTCACCGTCAATCCGAACTTTCCCTCGCGATAGAGCTGTAAGGCGGTTCTGACATAGGTCGCGTCTTGCCCCGGAGCTTTCCTTACGTCCTGGCTCGAGTCGAGGTAGTAATCATAACCTGAGTCGGGAGTCGTCGAAGGAAGCCATTTTGTGTAATCCGGGGCCTCGTGAAAGGGGATGAACTCCAGAAACACGTCTGTGGAGTCCCGGAGCGGACTTCCGCAAAAGCGAGAGAGATCCTCTTCTTCTTGCCGATTCCGAATACTCGCGATCCGCCGTTCTTTTCTTCGTAGAGCTTCCGCCTCGGTTCGTTTTCGTTCGGCCTCCCGCAGCGCCAGCTCGCGTGCATGCCGGGCCTCCGCCACCGTCGGACCTGGCTTGGTCCAAAAATCGACCACGTAACGAACTGGCGAATCCTGCCGATAGTCGAATTTCTCCATCAGAGGAGCGGCCGGAGCCTCGTCTCCCGATGGAAATTTCCACTTTCCATGAATCACCAGGCTGCCCGCACGCTCCAGCAGCTCAAGTCGCTCGATGCGCGGGTCCGTCAGTTCGCCCTGGATTTCCTTAGCCCACGACTCTTCCAAACCAACCGGGGCCCCGAAGTCGGCCAGCGACAATCCCTTGAGGGTCAGCTCGAAGCCCCGAGCATCCGTTTTCCATTGTGGATCGACACCTTGATCAACCCGTAGGACGAGACGACTATGCGTTCGGAAGGTAACCAGCTGGATCGCTCTATTCGGATCGGTCTCGGCAAGATGCACGCCCTCGGCGGGAAGTCCAGCGTGAACACTTGAGCTCACGGCGAGCGTACTGAGCGCCATCAATGTCTCGAGCATCCTGCTCCTTAGGTGATTCCAAATTCGGGTACTCAACCTGCACACTCCCCATTTCTTCCATGAAAAAAGGGCAATCCCGAAGTGGGGAGTAGCAAGGGTAGTGCCAATGTTGCCGTGTCAACCCGTTCCGGGCAGAAGCTACCGATCCGATTTCGTTTTTTAGGCAAAAGAGAGAAGGGCACTCCTTTTCCTACGGCAAAAAAGCGCCAAGGTTCGAGCTCAAGGCGTCAGGAAATCCTACGGTTTACGGCGAAGCCTTGACGGATTACATTCTTCTCATGCGGTACCTTCAGCTCGTCGTGATCCCCTTGATTTCTCTGTCGCTCGCCGGATGCAGTATTCTCTTCGGCAATATTCGACCGGTCGTGGAAAAGGCAGGTCACTATGAGGTCTTCGACCCAACCCTGGAAAATGATGAATGGGTCGCGATGCCGAACGACAACCCTGCTGGCGCGGACAGCTCGGATGACACGGGGCAATCCGACCTCGCATTTCAATCGAAGGCCAATGGCTCCATTATGTCGCTCAATACGGCCTGCCGCCCGAGCTTGAACTGGGATGCCCAGGTTTCAGCCGAAAACCGAGAGAGCGAAAACCAGCGGCAGCTGAAAATTTTTACCCAGCAGCTTCTGATGGGCATTCGGCCCAGTGAGAAACCGGGGGAGAAATTCATCTCCGTCAGCGATCAGCCAGCCCTCGAAACAACGCTCAGTGGCACTCTGGCCGGAAGCCCGACGCGGGTTCGCACAGTGGTCGTTCGTAAAGGTGACTGCATCTACGACCTCATGTATGTCTCCAAACCACAGGTTTTTGACGCCAACGAACCCCTCTTTAGTCGTTTTGTTGCCTCTCTGAAGATGCACCGTTAACCTGGAGAGATGAACTCCTCAGCCGATGCGCCCGCGCCCTCCCTTTCGCCCCATTTCATCACCACGTTGGGGAGAAGAATCCGTGTTCGCACACTCGACGCCCTGAAATTCGCAGGAGGCTTCGGCGTGCTGAGCGGCCAAATTTTCAAGGAGCTCTTCCGAAGGCCCTTCTACTTTCACCTGATCGTGCAACAGGTCTACACGATCGGAGTCGAGTCATTCATGCTGGTTCTGATTACGGGCCTGGCCACTGGCTCCGTCATGGCACTGCAATTCGGCTACGGCCTGGCCAAGTTTGGCGGGACGCTCTACGTTCCGAAGATCGTCTCCCTCTCGGTCCTTCGGGAGATGGGACCCGTCTTCACGAGCCTCCTGGTGGCCGGTCGCATCGGTTCAGGCATCGCCTCCGAGGTGGCTTCGATGAAAGTCACCCAACAAATTGACGCGATCCGCGCCCTCGGCACGAGCCCGGTCAAAAAAATCGTCATCCCCCGGGTCTTGGCCACGATGATCGCCCTGCCGCTGCTCACCCTGTTCGCCGACTATGTCGGCCTCCTGGGGGCCCTCGTCGTGTGCATGACCGAACTCGGAATCAGTCCCGAATATTTTTACGCGAAAACGACTGAAACACTCCGTATCTACGACTTGACGACCGGAATGGTGAAGACAGTTGTCTTTGCGTTCTTCATCTCCGTGACGGCCTGCTGGAAAGGCCTAAACACGGAAGGCGGCACCCAGGGTGTGGGCGCCACCACCACCTGGGTGGTGGTGACCTCAAGCATTTTTATTATGATTTCTGACTTCTTCCTCACGAAAATATTCATTCTTACCGTTTATCCACATTGAGAGGATAAAGAATGCGAACCGTCACGGCGTTGACACCCATTGTTCTCGATGTCCGAGAACTCAAAAAAAGCTTCGGGGACAAAGTCGTTCACCGTGGCGTGAGCTTTCAACTCCAGAAGGGCGAGATTTTAGGCCTCTTCGGAGGCTCTGGCACGGGAAAGAGCGTAATCCTGCGCTCGATCATCGGACTCGAACATCCCGACTCCGGCCAGATCATCTTCGAGGGCCACGACATCTGCCAGATGACTGAAACTCAACTCATCGAAGTACGAAAAAAAATAGGGTTCGTCTTCCAAAACGGCGCCCTCTTCGATTCCCTCAGCGTCGAAGACAACCTCGCCTACCCACTTCGTGAACACACCAAACTCACCGAGGCGGAAATCAGCCACAGAATCGACGAGATGCTCGAACTCGTCGACATGCCCGGAGCCCGGGAGCTCCTCCCCGCCGAGCTATCCGGGGGCATGCAGAAGCGAGCCGGCCTGGCGCGCGCCACGATCCTACAGCCTGAAGTCATCCTCTTCGACGAGCCCACCGCGGGACTTGATCCGATCAACACACGGCGGCTGATCGACAACGTGCTCAAACTCAAACGACGCGGAATCACCGGGATCTTCGTCACGCACGACATCCCCTCGGCGTTCGACATCGCCGACCGAATTGCGATTCTCCACGAAGGAAAAATTCACGTGATCGACACCGTTGAAAACATCCGAAGATCGAAAGATCCACTGGTTCAGTCTTTCGTCAGCGGCTCCCACATTGAAACAATGAAGGTGGCACATGGCTAACGCTGCAAGGAAGAATCTTGAACTCGACCTCAAAGTCGGTGCCTTTGTCTTGGCGGGGCTAACCCTAGTCGCCGCCGCCATCATCACCCTGGGTGGCTCGGACAACCTTTTGACCCGCAACAACACCTACTACACCCATTTCAACAGCATCGATGGGTTGATCCCGGGCGCGAAAGTGTCGGTCGGCGGGTTCCAGGTCGGATCGGTCACTGAGGTCGAGTTCGATCCTGAGAAGCGCGACTTGCGAGTGACCTACAAGGTCGCCACCAAGTACAAGGAGTGGTTACGAAAGGACTCGATGGCGGAGATCCTCACGCAAGGCATGCTCGGGGATAAGTTCGTCTCCATCGTGCAAGGGGACCCCTCGCAGGAGATCCTCCCAGATAGAGCCGAAGTCACCCCTCGAATCGCAAAAGATCTGACCCAGTTCCTTTCCCAAGGCGACAAGCTGATGGGCACGCTCAGCAGCCTCGCCACCAGCATCGATCAGGTGGTCAAGGGTTTCGAACGCAACGGCCGCAGCGAGATTTTCTTCGAGAGTCTGGCCAGCACCACCAAGAACCTCTCCAAGCAACTCGACGGCATGAAGCTCAAGGAGAGCGTCGATCAGCTCCACGCCATTCTCGGAAAAATCAACAACGGCACCGGCACGCTCGGCGCCCTGGTCAACGACCCGGGGCTCTACTACGACGTGCGCGCCCTCATGGGCGGCGCCAATCGCAACAAGGTGATGCGCAACCTCGTTCGGCAAAGCATCAAGGACGGCGAGAAGCGGGAAATGCAGAACGATCCCGGGCCGGGAAGCGCGCCCTAGACTCTCACCAAGTGGCCCGCCTGGCTCATTTTGTATATTATAGTGATCGTATCGACATCTTACGATCACTATAATATACAAAATAAATTTTAAAACTTGAACTCCCATCGGGGGGATGTATACTAGAGTGATCACATAATGCCTTTACGATCACTCTAGTACTCATTTTTCCGGTGAGGGATGGATGAACACGAAAAAGAAAAGAGTCTACTCACGCTACACGATGGATGCCGCAGTACTGCTTGGCAAGGACATCCAGCTCGCCCGCAAAGAGCGTCAGTTCACCGCAAGTGACTTTGCCGATCGAGTTGGCATCTCGCGCATTACTCTACAAAAAATTGAAAAAGGCGATTTGAAATGTGAACTCGGAATAGTTCTAGAGGCAGCCGCCCTAGCCGGAGTGAAACTTTTTGACGTCGATCCGCACAGCAATGCTCCTTTTACATCGAAGTTTGAAAGTGTGAACGACAAGTTGGCTTTGCTACCTAAGCGCATTCGTAAAAGCAGCAAGAAGGTAGACGATGCCTTCTAAAGTAAAAACATACAGCGAAGCCTTTGTATGGATATGGTTACCCGGCGAAACCGAACCTGTCATCGCTGGCAAACTTACACCGGAAGGCGACAGACTGGTCTTTAATTACGGTCAAAGTTATCTAGATCGTCCAAATAAAATCGCTATCTATGATCGTGAGTTGCCGTTGCAAACAGGACTTCTTCCACTGCTCGACACCTTGACCATGCCCGGATGCATTCGTGATGCGTCACCGGATGCTTGGGGGCGGCGCGTACTGATCAATAAAAAATTCGGCGCCAAGCGAGGCGCCATCGATGAGATTCAGCTCGACGAGCTGACCTATCTCTTAGAGTCAGGCTCGGACCGTATTGGCGCCCTGGATTTTCAGCTCTCGCCAACAAATTACCAGCCACGCTTCGCAACCAACGTCACACTGGAGGAGTTGCTGGCCGCAGCCGAATCAGTAGAAAAGGGAGTTCCATTAACCCCGGAGTTAGATTTGGCTCTGCACCACGGTAGCCCAATCGGCGGAGCAAGACCAAAAGCTCTCATTGAGGCCGACAACAAAAAGTACATTGCCAAGTTTTCTTCCTCCTCTGATGTTTATAGCGTGATCAAGGCCGAGTTCATCTCCATGCGCTTGGCTGAACTTTCTGGGATAAACGTTGCTCCAGTGATGCTGAGAAAAGCGTCACATAAGGATGTCCTCTTGGTTGAACGCTTTGATCGCATGCGAACGAGGAATGGCTGGCACCGCAAAAGCATGGTGTCCGCACTCACCCTTTTTGAACTCGACGAGATGATGGCCCGCTATGCCAGCTACGAGGAACTTGCAGAGATCATCCGTCACAAATTCCGATCCGCCTCTTTGACCCTCAAAGAGCTGTTTCAACGACTGACCTTCAACATTCTTGTCGGTAACACTGACGATCACGCGCGAAACCACGCTGCATTCTGGGACGGACAAATGCTTTCGCTCACTCCGGCCTATGATATTTGTCCTCAGCAACGTTCCGGGACCGTAGCTACTCAGGCCATGCTTATTTCTGGCACCGATAACAAAAGCCAAATCGAAACCTGCCTCAGTGCTTCGGCTAATTTCTTACTTTCAAGGCAACAGGCCTTGTCGCTGATTGAAAATCAGGTAAATAAAATTGTGGAGAATTGGGAGTCCGTTTGCGACCTCGCCGAAGTGAGCGCGGTCGACAGGAAACTCTTCGCCAATCGTCAATTCCTAAATCCATACGCATTTGACAACGTCGGTGAAGACGCCGTTTACCTGCTAGACCTTGTACGGGCTTTTAGGGCCTCTTTAAATTGAGAAATTTGGGTGCTCATTGTTGAAGAACAGCCCGTGGGAATTAACTTCGATCTTTTAGAGCTGATGAGGTCATCAAGCGACCAGCTCACAACGACCCCGGGCCGGGAAGCGCGCCGTGATCCAATACGAATAGAGGTTACAAAACCCTGATTCGGTCCCCATTCCTTGGCAAAGTGTTCTCAAAGACTTCCCAATGTGTCTTGTTCCAGCGCTCAAAACGATGAAATCGAAATGGAACGATTTGAGTCTTAAACAAATCATCCACCTGATCAAATAGATTAAAATGCAAATGGGGAGCTGTTGAATTCCCAGAACATCCTAGCTCGCCAAGCACCTGTCCGGCCCGTACCCTCTGACCCAACTGAACCTTGACTGATCCAGCGCGGAGGTGCGCCAGCAGTGCTACAAATCCGGAGCCTGATTGAATCATTACAAAATTTCCGATATTCGGACGAAGATCAATATTCGGATCGCCTAAGTCCGGGCGAAAACGAAAAGACTGAAGATACGCGCTGAACAATTCTCGAAAAAAATTGACGTGAGTTCGATCCGGCCAGAAATCGCCAACTCGTCGAACAACGCCATCGCATGGCGAAACAATAGGGCGTGACCAACCATGCCAATCTGAAACAGGCACCGAACTCACCGCGTAGCGCAAGAGGCCCCCACGGCAAACCTGTGACTTATCTGCAAGCAGGCCGGCAAAGTCCAGGGCATACGGATGATGCCCCGGAAGACTAAAGCATTTCCATTCCCCTTTTAGAGGCACGTCCACAGTTTTAGGAGGACAGGTACTTTCCATTTTACAATACTTATCATAGCACCACCAAGAGTAGGTGCCTCGAAAAGTGATGGTTAAAGCCACTGACTCAAGGCTTCCACCCCAACTCTCGGGTTAACGGCCCTAAGTGAACAAAATAATCGATGGCCTCTCGTGCTTGGCCAATTCCAAAAACAGGAAAACTCAAGAATGCGCCAACGGGAAGTTCATTGGAGGCGCTATCGATCATCATAGCGCCAACGCCCGGGAATATGGGATCTATCGCGGTCAACCTACCTCCGCTCAGGATGAGTGTCTTAACGGCGTAAGGCGGAATCTCCGTACGGGCCAGTCGCGCTCCTGCGGCTTCGCGATTGGCAACATCAAAAAGATATCGTCCCTTCCGCAGGGTATGAGCCTGTCCGCCATAAAAAACTATCCTTGCTTCCGGAAACTCCCGATAGGACTTTTCTATTGAATCGGCAATGGTTTGGTTTCTGGTGTCCGTTAACAAGAATCGCATGAGACGAATATGCGCCCGGTTCTCATCAATGGCCAAAACACTTCTCACCATCTGCCGGTTCTGAAATGACCATCGAAGGATTTCGTAATAAGGCAAGGCAACATCTGGTACGTCCCAGATTTCATCGAAAATATTTTCGGTGCCACTCGAAAAATACTGATCGATCAGTCTCTGTCTAGAGTTGGGCAACTCAAGAAGAACCACTAAAGGCCTGTCGTGTAGTTTCGACAGAAGCTGGAGAAAATAAGAAACTGTCTCCCGATAAAAGTGATCCTCACCAATCAGCAGGACTCGAGTGGATTTGAGTTGATCAGCCAACTGATCAAGGGACACTTTACTTCGCGAGAGGTCAATAACTCTCTCCTGCTGCGCGATATTCAAGTTTACAGCGACATAAGGAGCCTGTCGTGGCTCAAGCCTCCAACGAATAAGAACCAACATCGCCAAAATTACTACGGCCGCTAACGGCGTTTTCATAAGCTCTGAATACCATGAAATACAAAACTACTTCGATCAAATGTAACGCTCAAGGAGCCAGATCCACGCGATCAACCCCAGTCTTCAGCTCGTGCGCAATGAACAATCGAGGCGGGAATGGAATTTTTTTGCTTGCCTATACGTCTTATTTATGAGACTATTCTTCGCCTGAAGAAGAGGGACGCATGCTAGATCTGCCGCTTTCTCGGCCCATGCCCAGCATCGGTTCGGGAGTTCATGAGCTTCGCTACCGAATGATTTACTACCTGGCTGGAGTCAAAACCGTTTGGCTGCTGCATGCGTTCATGAAGAAGACGGGGCAGACACCCAAACATAGTATAGAGGTCGCCCAAGACCGCCTGCGGAGGATATTTAGACCATGAGAAAAAAAACGTCGGGAGCAGAGCTAGCGAAGATACTTAAGATTCCGCATGCTCGCGGGACCGAAGCTGTGATTAAGGCTCAGATGATCAGCGCCGTATTGAAGGCAATTGCGAAGCATGGTTTCACTCATGCTGAGCTGGCCGAACGCTCAGGCCTTCCTCGGAGTGCGGTAACGGGGATTCTTTCTGGGAGCCTTCAAAAGGTAACGATCGATCGGGTACTGAGACTAGTCGAGGCGGCCAAGCTGGAAGCCGAAGTTAGGCTCAGGGAAGCGATCTGATAAACCACCTAGTTTCCGCTCGACTCAAGTGCGTCGAGAGCCCAAAAAAATCAAGGTTCCCGCTATTTTGAATCACAATTTTTTTGCGGAGTCATTTATGAAAATATTCAACGTTCGAAATGCGGCCGAATCAGATTGGGCGGCCTGCCAGCTATTTGATGCGGAGATCGAGCGCGATCGATTGATTGGAAAAATTAAGGCATCTGAGATCATCGTCGTGGAGAACAAAGGCGAGCGGATAGGTTACCTGCGTTTTGAATACCTTTGGTCGAAGTTTCCATTCATTGCGTTGATTTCCGTACGTCAGGGTTTCAGGAACCAAGGAGTGGGTAGGGCGCTACTTTCGCACCTGATAGAACTCGATAGGAATGAAGGCAAGACCTTCATCCTCAGCTCTTCGCAGTCCAATGAATCCTCGCCTCAAAGTTGGCACAAGCATCTCGGCTTCCTGGAGATCGGCTCGTTGAACGGCATCAATGCAGATGGATCTGCCGAGATATTCTACCGATTGAATACTTAAAACGAATCGAGTGAAAAGCTCTCATGACCTTCCAACCCTAAACGTGAGAGGCCATTTCAGGATTTTTTGATCAGTCGCCTTACCCCAATAGGGCAGAAGCTTTCCAGCCAGCGCCAGCGTGGGGTCCATTTGATGATAATCAACGAAGAGTTGAGTTGACGACCAAGTGCGAAAATAACCAATGAGGTCATCAAGCGACCAAAGAGACTTGATTAGTGGAATCAGTGTCTAGCGCGAAGCCTGCTGGCGGCGGCACTCACCTCACTGGCGACGGATGCCTGGCCTAGTCTTGCCTCACTATCAATGTCGGAGAGCAAACGATCGGAAATACCGTTGCCACAATTAAGGACGACGAGTTCTCTTTTGGGAAGAATTGCAACGACTTCGCCACCAGTCATTCGAACCCCTATGACGACGTCCGCTTCAATACGCTTGGCCACAATTGGAAGGCTTCCATTGAGGCAGATCGCGCTATAACAAGTATGCAGGGAGCAATAGGCTTCAAAACCGCAATCCCGGACACTGTCGCAAGACTCCGGTTCTTGCGCAAAACAAACTGTACTGACCATCAACGCTAAAAAGATAAAGATTTTCTTCATGATAACACTCCTTGGGGCGGCGATAGCATATATAACGCAATGAGTCAATTGTGAGTGCGAACGCTCTCCAAAAGCGAAAAAGGAGAGGGATGGAAGCCTGTTGTGTCGGCAATCTCTAGGACAAAAAAAAGCCGCCAGGCTTTGAAGCGAGGCGGCCTTTTTCAATAATAACTGAATCTCTTTAGACGATCGTTTCCATGCCGCCCATGATCATGCCGTCGCGATTGCGCTTCGGAGCCGGAGTGATCATTCCGCGCTTGCGAAGCTTCTCGACCAACGTGGTGCGATTCATGTGAAGCAGCTCGCTCGCCCGGTTCTTGTTGTTCCCGGTGCGGGCCAAGGCCTGATCGATGAGATGATTTTCAAACGCATCCACGATCGCCTTGAGATCGACGCCCGTGTTCGGCAGAACCATGCGGGGGAATTCCCACTCGGAAAGCGCCCCAGTTCCCTGTGGCTGCCCTTCCGCGAATTTCTGGAAAATTCGATGAGGAAGATCACCGAGATCGACCGTTCCCTGACCCTTGAGGATCACGAGACGCTCCATGAGGTTTTCAAGCTCACGAATATTTCCGGGCCAGTCGTAGGCCGCCAGCGCATCGAGGATTTGCCCACTGGGCGCTTCCACGTTATGGCCAGTCACCTGATTGAACTGCTCGATAAAATGGGTCACCAACATCGGAATGTCCGCTTTCCGATCCCGCAGCGCGGGGATTTTTACCGGGATGACGTTCAGGCGATAATAGAGATCTTCGCGGAACTCACGCTTCTGAACCATCTGTTCAAGATCGCGATTCGTCGCCGCAATGATTCGAACGTCGATCTCGATCGTGCGATTGGAGCCCACTGCCTCAAATTGGCGAGCTTGAAGCACGCGCAAGAGCTTCACTTGCAGATGAAGCGGCAGTTCGCCGATTTCATCGAGAAAGATCGTTCCCCCGTTCGCCGCTTCGAAGCGGCCCTGACGATTTTGCATCGCCCCGGTGAAAGCGCCCTTCACATGCCCGAAGAGCTCAGCCTCGAGCAACTCCTCTGGAATCGCGCCGCAGTTGACGGTGATGAGTGGCTTAGTGCTACGTTGGGAATTGTCGTGGATCGCGCGAGCGATCAACTCCTTACCCGTGCCACTTTCGCCGGTAATCAACACCGTACTGTCGGTTTGCGAGACCTTTTGGATCGTCGTGAGAACTTCCTGGATCGCTAGACTTGTACCTACTAACGGTGAACGAAACGTGAGCATCAATGCTCTCCCTTCTAAACCTTCCCTGGTTACTACTTTCGCCTGCCTTCACTCTGTGAGACCCCTCCGGCCTCGACACTTAAAAAGGTTAAGCAGCTTTTGCCTATGTGTCAAAGAAGTTTTGACGGGAATCTTGGGCGGAACCGCCGCGCTTCATGTTTATTCAACTAAATAACGAAAACTAAAGGATTTGTGCCGGTTCCAAAATTGACGCCCGAGTCGGCAATATTTTCCAAGCCGCCAAAGAACCGATCAATGATTCAAAAACAGCATGGCCCGAACCCACTTATCCGAGTGCAAATCGCCACGAAAAATGAACCAAGAGAGACCTGCGCTCCCCAAAAGACCCACCATGAACCAGCACGGCCACTGCATTTGCATCCTTCGACGACGAAAATGCACGCCGATCTCGAAAAAGAGCAGGCAAAGAGGCATCGCCCAGTAGGGATAGAATCGAGCGAACACGAAGATCCAACGCATCGGCCCCAGGGTACCTCAGTTCAACGCTATTTCAGAGAACGAAGAGCCGCGACCTGGTCGAGGCGCTCCCAGGTAAACTCCGGTTCCGTCCGGCCGAAATGACCGTAGGCGGCCGTCTTCGAATAGATCGGACGAAGGAGATCGAGCGACTGGATGATGCCGCTGGGCCGCAGATGGAAAATCTCACGTGCCGCCGCTTCGAGCTTCTTCAGTTCGATTTTTTCCGTGCCGAAGGCGTTCACCATGACGCTGACCGGCTCAGCCACGCCGATGGCATAGGCTAGTTGAACCAAGCAACGATCTGCCAGACCAGCCGCGACGATATTCTTCGCGACGTACCGGGCCATATAGCAGGCCGAACGATCCACCTTCGAGGGGTCCTTCCCGGAAAATGCACCGCCACCATGAGCGCCATGGCCGCCGTAGGTATCGACAATGATCTTTCGCCCGGTCAGACCGCAATCGCCCATCGGGCCACCGACCACGAAACGTCCGGTCGGATTGATAAAAAACTTCGTCTTGGAATCGAGAAGATGGGCGGGAACAATCTTCCTCACGACCTCTTCGATGATCCCTTCCTGAATCTGTTTGTGCGTAACAGCTTCGTCGTGCTGAGAGCTGACCACCACGGCATCAACACGCTTCGGGCGGTTGTTCTCGTACTCGATCGTGACCTGCGTCTTGCCATCCGGACGAAGCCAACCCAGCGTGCCATTCTTGCGAACTTCACTCAAGCGGCGAGCCAGCTGATGAGAAAGATCGATGGTCAACGGCATGAACGAATCGGATTCGTTGACCGCATAACCGAACATGATGCCTTGATCGCCGGCTCCCTGTTCTTTCTGGTTATGCATCCCGGCGCCGGTGGTCACTCCCTGAGAAATATCCGGGGACTGCCGATCCAACGTCACCATGACTCCGCAAGTCTTGTAGTCAAACCCCTTGTCGGAGTGGTCATAGCCGATCTTCTTAACCGTCTCACGCGCCACCTGTGCGTAATCGACGCGGGCTTTCGTAGTGACTTCCCCAGCCACGACAATCAAGCCGGTCGTCACCAAGGTCTCGCAAGCGACACGAGCCTTCGGATCCTCAGTCAAAATGGCGTCCAGGACGGCATCACTGATCTGATCGGACATTTTATCAGGATGACCTTCGGTCACCGACTCGGAAGTAAACAGGTAGTTCGACATTCAACCGCTCCTGCGGAAAAGAGGATTAATTTACTGATGAATTGCAAACTTCGGGGTTGTCCCTTTGTTTTGCTCTTTGCGCTTACGAGTCTTGCCCTTGCGAGCCTGACGAATTTTACGCGCCATATTAGTCTTGTTCTTACGTGCTGACATGACAACCTCCGGAAACTGTACTGATTTAATGCTTTGAACGTTCGACGAGCAGATTTGCCCCGAGCGCCGGAGGATGTCAATCGTCTATTCACCCTTGTTGGCGCGCGCCTTGCTTAGACGAACCACCATGTGGCTTCTCTTCTCGTTCATCCTGTTTTCAATGACGCAACCCTTGGCTTGGGCCCTCCCTCCTCTCGACCTCACGGTCGGAGAGCAAAAACTCCTCAAGATCGAGCAGCTCAATCGCTACAGCCTCGGAAATTCCCAAATTTTGCGAGGAGCCCGCCCCCCTCACTCCTCCGATTCCCATCTCCTTCTCAAGGCCCTGAAAGAAGGGGGTACCGACCTCTGGGTCTGGAAAAAAGACGGTTCGACTGAACACCGGTGGATTCAGGTCCGCCCCGCCCTGCGTTCTCCCCCCCTCAAAGAGAACGAACGGCGCTGGAGAGACCTCCTCTCTGCTTTAGAGGAAGTCGAGGTCACCTGGACCTCAGAAGGCGCCCTCCTTTCGGGCGAGTTCTTCACTCCACAAGAAGGTCTCCGCATCGAGCACCTGATCGATGCATTCCCTGAGAAGACCAAAAACCAGTCGATGCCGAGCCCCGAACTGTCCGCTGGCTACCGAACTGAGGTCGATCGCTGGATGCGCCGAACCCCTCTTGCGAAAGGCTTGCGCTGGTCAGGGGACGAGCCCCCCTTGACCCTCGAAGGAGCGCTCACCCGGCCGGAAGATCGAAAGCCCGTCGAGATGGCCCTCCAGAGGCTTGCCCCCGGAATGAACCGACGAATCGAGGCCCTCACTGATTCGTCGCCGACCCTCTACTTCAAGGTGAACCTGCTCGAAATTCGCAAAACTGCGCTTCGGCGGCTGGGCATCGCCTGGCCCGAACGGATCGCGCCAGCCCTGCTGGTCAGCCCCGGAGCCATCAGCTCGGCGGCCTCTCTGGAGCTCGCGCTCGACGCCCTCGAGAGCGAGGGCTCGGTTCGTGTTCTCTCCCGCCCTGAAATCGCGGTCCGGGTACCGGGCGAGGCCGAGCTCTTTGCGGGGGGCGAGCTTCCGATCCACTCGCATACGCAATGGGCCACGCAACTCAGCTGGAAGAACTACGGGCTCACTCTTCGACTCAAAACCCTCCAAAAAGCGGGCCGCAAGGTCCGACTCGATATCCTCACCGAGGTGAGCTACCTCGACCACTCCATCTCAGTGGGCGAAGTTCCGGGACTGCAGGCAAATCGCATGCGCACTCAGGTGGATGCGGAAATCGAACGGCCGCTCCTCCTCTCGGGCCTGCTTCAAGAAGGCATGAGGAACCAAGCCAAGGGCATTCCCGCCTTACGATCACTTCCGGTGCTTGGAGCGTTATTCGGCTCAGATGACTTCCAGAATGATCGTTCCGAACTCGTCGCGGTTCTCACTCCCTATGATTCCCCTCCTCCCCCTCCGGCATCGACGGCAAACCAACCAACCTCACCGCCGCCCTTCGACGCTACGATAGCAAAACCTCTTCATCCCTTCTTGGGGCGTACGCCCCGCTTTTCCCTCCTCCCAAGGAATTAACGCCCATGGCTCAAACTCCCTCCTGGCTTGAAGAACTTCTCAGCGATTCGCAGGTCACTGACATCTGTATTAACGGTGCCGAGTCCATTTACGTCGATCGCGGACTCGGCACTGAACTCCTTTCGACCCCCGCCTGGGAACTTCAGGACGTCCGTTCCTGGGTACTTGACCAACTGTCCAAGGGTGGAAAAACCTGGGATGCGAAGTACCCCTTCGTCGACTCCCCCCTGCCCTCAGGACATCGGATGCATTGCGTATTTCCACCCGTCGCGTCCGCCTCTCTCGCAATCTCCCTGAGGAGAACCGCCCTCTGTGCAAACCCTGCCCCGAGCATCGAGGAAACCTGGAAGAACCAAGCCGGCTACGACCTCCTCCGGAGCGTGATTCAAAGAAAAGAGAACCTCGTCATCGCCGGCGCAACGGGCTCGGGTAAAACCACACTCTTGAACACCCTGCTTTCAGATGTTGCGGGAAAAGAACGCGTCCTTTTGCTCGAGGACACGCCTGAGCTTCTGCCCCGTCACCCCCACTCGGTTCGACTCCTGTCACGTCCAGCCAACTCAGATGGGTATGGCGAAGTCACGCTGCGCACCCTGATCCGGGAAGCCCTTCGAATGCGGCCCGACCGGTTGATCATCGGCGAGTGTCGTGGCCCGGAAGTGCTCGACATTCTGCAAGCCATGAACACCGGGCATCGAGGCACCCTTGCCACCGTACACGCGTCCAGCGCTCGTGATGCTCTGCGCAGGCTCGAGCTGCTTGCCCTGCTGGGCAGCACGCTTCCCTCCCCCGTGGTGCGTGAACTGATCGCCGGAGGGATCCAGTGGGTCGTCCACCTGGAACGAACCGAGCAAGGCCGAAAAATCATGGAAATCGTCCAACTCGCGGGTCGAGAGGGGGATACCATCCTCTTGCGCCCAGTGCTACGATCAAGCCCATGATTCCCGCACTGTCAAACCAACCCCTCTGGCCGGCATTTACGGGCCCATCGAACGTCGGACTCCAAGCCGCGAAGAGAGAGGGCGGTTTTCATGAATCTTGGCAGCTTCGCGGAGGCGACCCACAGAAGAAAAAATCCTTCGCCCTCGATTTTGCCATCATGCAAAGCGAAAACGGTTTTAAACGAACGGCCGAGGTCACCGCCATTTTTTTCGGAGAATCTCGAGTGCTCGTCAAAAGCACCACCTCACTCGATACGATCCGTTCACCCAGCCTTCCCCTCATTCTTCCGGATTGCTCATTCGAGAATGACGCAACCCACGGCCTCATTCAGAACAAGGGGCATTCGATCGAGTGGAACCTGCGGTGGGTAAACTCCACCGCGGAAGGTTTTCAGCGCATTCCCGAATGGATGCGCCCGTTTCATCCGGCACGCACTCTTCTCGATTCAATCTCTCCGCATCTGAAACTCTCGGGCTGGATCAAGATCAACGGCCGCGAGCACAAATTCGATGAACAGATCGGAACGCAAAGTCATCGCTTCGGCAGGCGAAAACCCACGGATTGGATCTGGGCTCATTGTGCGAGCTTCTCCAAAGAAAATGGCGAACCGACTGATCTGATCTTTGAAGGCTTCACGGGGAAGCTCCCCTGGGTGGGCCCCTTCACTACTCCCCGCATCACGACCCTCTTCTTTCGATACGAAGGGAAAAGCTACACGCTCTCTAAGCCGATTCACCTCTTCAAGACGGTATCCAAACCCTCGCTCAGAGGATGGAGTTTTACGGCCGAATCAGGCGAGCTCGATTTCCGGGGGGAAATCCGCGCCGAAAACCGAGATTTCATGGCTTGGTCGGAGGAGGATACCGACGGGAGCTTCCTCCATGTCGCTTATGCCCCCTTGACCGAACTTTCCCTGCTCGTTTACCGGAATGGAAAATTGGAGCTCGCGGCCCGCTCGAATGGCTCAGCCCAACTGGAGATCGCCAGCCGGGAGCGGAATCCCTATCTCTCTGCATCCACGTATCCGTAACCGGAAACCGCCAGGTTTTTCCCACCGCGATCCATGCCAAAAGAAGAGCCAAAACACCCATCCCAAAGGGATTCCTCATCCGCCGATCGCTCCGAACACCTCGAGCCCCACCGCTAAAATCAGCAGGCCCAACACGGACGGCAACACCCCGAGAAAAAGCGGACGAAGAGCGCGAGTGGCGAGAAGCGAAACCGTCTCGGCGATACGAGCCTTCCAATCGAGGTGCAAACCATTCAACGCACTTTCCAGTCTCGCGGCACTCGACACCCCCTCCAGGATCGAGATCTGCAAAATCTTCTTCAGGCCCGCTCCCCAACCCAGAAAAAGACGCTCGGTCGCGTCGCACCCACCGATCCCCTCATTCCAAAGCGAAGCCCCCCAGAGCAACGCCAAGCGCCCATCTCGCTCGTGCAACCAGGTCAGCCCGCGCTCCCACGCAAGGTCTGGCGGCGAGCCCGCCCGCGCCGAAGCCAGAATCGCTTCCCCGCAGCACCGGGCGTATTCGGGCCATAGCCGCCGCTCCTTCGATAGATCCCCCCAACTCCCCTTCTCGATCATCTCGAAAATAGAGGCTAGGCAGAGCAGATTCAACATCATCGCGACGGCGACCGCGCCCCACCACAAGGCCGGCCAATGGAGAATCTGTTCGAGAAACGCCGTCAGGGCCACGGCCGTGCACGGAACCAAGAAAACGCCTAACAACGCTTGCGCCCGGGCCTGGGCCGTCTGCGTCCGGGCATCGATCCGCGCCGAGCGCTGATCGCGAGCCGCTCTTTCTAAACGCTGCAAAGTAGGCGCGATCGAAGCCCCTTGCTCGCGGAGAGTCCGCAGGATTCCAACCGCCAACTCTCCCCATACAGGCGCGCTGCGCGAGATTCTTTCCCAGCGATTCTCGGGCGGCACCAGGCCGGCCGCGAGCATCTCTCGCAACTCTCCGAGCTCGTCGGCGAATCGAAGAAGCTCACCGTCAGCCGGCGTACGGAACGCTCGCAAAAGCGAAGTCGCGAATGGAAGAACCAAGTCATGAAGCGCCAAGAAAGCACCCGCCACCGATAGAAACCAATAGACCATGGAAACACCCAGTGCAGGAAGCGGGCCCAGCGCGACGATACTAGGCCCAACGACGCTTGGTGAAACAGCCGAGTCTGAGACCCAGCGTACGAAAATCAGTCACCGATGCTACTCAAGCCAAACGCGGCATTCACGACCACCCGCCCGAGATTCAAAAAGCGGCCCAGGCACGAGGTCTGAGGGATTGAGAAAGCGAGCTTGAATCACCTCGATCCGGATGCCTTCGCTCGGAAGGCGCGAAAGCGTCTCATCCGGAATCACCGATGCCAGATCGAGAGCCAAGTGCGCGGGAAGAGCGAGCTCAACCCTCATTTCCCCCTTCTCACTTACGCGCACGCGCAGCTTGAGCACCTGACCGACGCTCTCTGCTGACGCCTGAGGAGTCGATCCCTCCGCAAAGCGATCAAAGGCGCTCGCCCAAGGAAGGCGGACACCCAATTGGCGCTGCTGCTGGAGCAAACCATGCAGGACCCGAATCAGCAAAAACAAAGACGCGGGCCCAGCCGCGCGAAACGCCAGTCGCTGCGCCCCCAGCGCCGCCTTCAGTCGTTCACCCAGGTTCCATTCTTCCACCGAGAACAATCCTGTTTGGAGAAAGGGAAGCAGAAGAACGCGCGCCACCTCGGACAGTTGCATGCGCAAAGGCTCAAGCAGAGCCGGATCAAACCCCAGCGCCAGAAAAGAAGGAAGCGCGTCGAAGGGCTGCCCCCTTCGCAACTGCCTCACTAAACCAACAAGCGCCGCACAAAAGTTTTCAGAAATTTCGCTCATGCAGCCAAAATCGAGCACCCCGACCCGACCCTCCGGAAGGAATCTAAAATTGCCCGAATGCGGATCACCATGAACCCATCGATCCCGAAAAACGCTTTCAAGAAAATGATTCAGGAGAATCTCCGCTCCTCGCTCACGAGCCTGCCTGTCGGCCTCACGCGCGAAATCCTCAACTCCCAATCCATCCAACCAACCGGTGACGATCACCTTATCCCCGCACCATTCGCGACAGGGTTCAGGCACCACGATCCCCTCACGCGCAATCCAGGTCGATCGAGCCCGCTCGATCGAAGCCACCTCCCGGCGGTAGTCGAGCTCCTCATCGATCACCCGCCGAAATTCTTCGCGATATGACTCGAGCGAAAACGCCCCGCCAAAAAACTTCAATGGTTGTCCCAGCCACCCAAGCACTCGCAGCTGACGCTCGATCGCCTCTCGGATTTCGATGAACTGCACTTTGATGGCCGCCTCCCGTCCCTCTACCCGCGCGCGATAAACCTGCGAGAGAGAGGCGACCGCCGCGGGCGCCGGCTCTCCTGCTCCAAATACGGCGGCCAGGCGTTCCGCTCCCCATGCGCTATCAAGGACGGCTCGAATTTCAGGCCATGGCTCAGGCTGAATCCTCTGCTCAGAGAACTCAAAACCTGCCCGCCCCCTCAGCGTTTGCCCCAGTTTACCGGGAAGTCCCCGCATCCCGCCGAGCAATTGCGTAAGGTAACGATCCGCCCGACTCACGAAAAATATTCGCTGGCGGCAACCTCGCCGCCAACCGTCAACTCGGGAATCCGCAAAGTGGGCTGCGCGTCGGTCACCGGCGCGCGCTGTCCGTCTTTGCCGCAAGTCCCTGTCGAAAACCCGAGGTCCGTTCCCACGCGGTCCACGATCGAGAGCACCTTCGGTCCGTTGCCCACGAGCGTAGCCCCGCGAATCGGCTCCGCGAGTTTGCCATCGCGAATCAGGTACCCCTCCGTCACGGCAAAAACAAAATCCCCCGTCACCGTGTTGACCTGTCCGCCACCCATCTTTTTCACGTAGATGCCCCATTTCGTATCGCGAAGAATCTGCTCCGGATCATCCTGTCCCGGCGCGATATAGGTGTTGGTCATTCGCACGATTGGTTTGCTGCGAAAGGTTTCCCGCCTGCCATTTCCCGTAGCCATCAAGTCAAACTTCATGGCCGACAAACGGTCCACGAGATACCCCTTGAGAATTCCATTCTCGATCAACGTCGTATTTTTGGAGGGAGTTCCCTCGTCATCAAACGTGAAACTGCCTCGCTTCTCTAGCATCGTCCCGTCATCCCGCACCGTAATCAGCGGCGAAGCCACTTGCTGACCGATTTTTCCCTGGTAGACCGACAGGCCATTGCAGGCGAGATCGGCTTCGAGACCATGCCCCACGGCCTCGTGAATCATCGTCCCACCGGCTTCTGCCGCGAGCACCACCGGCATCGCGCCGGCGGGAGCGGGCTTTGCGTCGAGGAGGAGCTTCACGCGTTCCGCTACTTCTCGGCCCATCGCCTCGGGCGTGCGGCTCTCGAAAAACTCCGTACCGACCCAACCGCCGTCACTCTCGTAGGCCGTCTCAACGCGGATTCCCTTATGCGCAACCACCTGCGCCACTAGATGGAGATAGGTCTTCTCCGTCCGCGCGAACTGACCGTCGCTGTTCACGACCAAGGTCTTCCGCAAAGAGTCGAGAAAAAGCGTCGTCACTTGACGAGGGTTCGGCAGTACTTCGTAGACCGCTTTTTCCGCCCGCTCGAGGTACTTCACCTTTTCCCCGATCGAGAGTTTACGTGGTGAGTTTTTCACCACATATTCGAGAACGGCCCGGTTTGACTGCACGCTCGAGCGCCAGTCAAACCGCTGAGGCGCAAAAGGTTTTCCCACGTCGACAGCCGCCGAGAGAGTTCTCGCAAGCACTCTCATCGAATCGAGGGAGAGATCGGTCGTATAGCCGTAGATCGATCGACGATCGAAGAGGAGGCGAAGGCCCACGCCTCGATCGATACCGTCCGTGATGCGATCAATCTTCCCTCCATCCCGCGCGATACGAGTGGAAGCCGTCTCCTCAAAAAACAGCTCCGCGAGATCTCCGCCGCGCGAGAGCGCCTCGTGAAGAACGGATTCAACCTCTTCAGTCTTCAGACCGAACACGGCTAGGGCTTCGCTCAGATTCGAGGTCATAGATCATATCTCCCAATTCTTTCAGAACCCGATCCACATCTTCTTCGAATTTCACAGGAATCTGCAACTCGAGGTCGCGGTATGCCGCACCGACCGGATGATCAAGGGTCGAGTAGCTGGCAATCCCCTCATTCGCTTCGAGTACCGTGTAGATGAAGGCTGACTCTTCCTTCTTGACTCGAATACGGCGAATAACAACCTGTTTGAACTCCGGCGGAATGGGCTTCATCGAAGCAAACACTATCATGTCGGCCGAGCGACGTAAATTTGACGGCATTTTCCTTCATAACAGCGCTTGCCCTGGCAAGTCGCTCAACCTTATCCTGAATGAAGGATGCTCAAGGACTCGAGTTTCCGCAGTCGTGTTTGGATTGGACTTACGCTTCTCAGCGGCTTAAATGGCAGCTTAGTAGGTTGCGCTTCTACGTCCCCTCAAACCAGCCCAGATAGCCACACTACTTTCGAACCCGGCATTAAACCGGACGAAGCGGTCGAGGCTCCTGCGGCCGCCGCAGCAACCCCCGACGCGGCCTTGGCCAACATCGATCCCGTGCCTGGAAGCAATCCCTCCCCTGGCGTATCTCCGCCCCAAAGCGCAACCCTCCATCTTCAGGAGCGGGTTGATTTTCTCGAAAACCGAGTCACCGCGCTCAACGAAAAACTCGACGCTACCCGCGTCTCGCTCGAGAATGCCGGTTTTTCGAAGGCGGAGAGAGTTGCGGCCGTTCCGCACCCAGCCGAAGATCTCGGGGACGAGATCGAAACCACACCCACTCGTCGAGATCCCGAAGCGGGATTCACCAACAACAACGCGATACGCGCGTATCGCCAGGCCATGATTCTTTTCCGGTCCGGCAAACACGCGGACGCCATACTGAGCTTCTCTACATTTCTTCAAAGCTACGCAGATCATCCCCTGGCGGGCTCCGCACAATTTTACGTCGGAGAAGCCTACTTCCGGCAAAAAGAGTATCGCCTGGCCGCACAGGAATATCAGCGTGTCCTGACCGCCTATGACCGCAGCCCGCATGTCACCACCGCGCTCAAACAACTCGCGACCTCCCATGAGAGCCTGCAAATGCATGACGAGGCCAACAAGAACAAGCAAATGCTGAGTTCGCTTTTTCCTCAGTCACCGGCGGCCGAACCTCTCTTTAACGCTTTGGCGGCGAGCGCGCCGCCGCCTCCTGTCGCCCCGGAAGCACCAGTGTCCCTTCCTCCCGCTGTCGATGCCATTCAGGGCGAAAAAAACACCCCGGAGATACCGGCCACCGCTCCCCTTGAAACCTCGGGCCCATGAAACCACCGCGACTTCTTAAAAAACTCCCACCCTGCGCCCTCTTCAGTCTCCTGAGTGGCCTATCAGCGTCTGCGGCTCTCCCCACCTTGAAACCCATCTCCGATCCGGAATGGAAGCAGATCGCGGGCGAAAGGGTCGACCAAAAATACGAAATCGTCAGAGGCGATACGCTCTACGACATCTCACAACGACTTTTCGGTGATTCGCGCTACTGGCCGAAAATTTGGGCGCTGAACAATCGAAAGATCTCCAATCCGCACTGGATTCGGCCTGGGGCCGAAATCTCCTTCGTTCCCGGCACCGGAACCAGCCTCCCTGGAGTCCGGATCGCGGACGTGGGTGGCACGCGAGATTTCCGCACCCAAGAAACCGCAAGCGACTTCTCAGGCGCCCCCTCCTCCGTCGCCGACCTCTTGCGGGAAGATCGACGCTCGCCCGAGTGGCGGGATCTTCCGAGGCAAACCTGGGAGCACGTCCCCTTGGCGCTCCCTCCGACCGTCGATGCCCAAGGTTTTGATCGCTCCAGTCGAGTAAAAATCAAGGTCAACACCGGGTTTGAGCTAGAGGCTATCGCCGCTACTGAGAAGATTGAACCGCTCGGGCACATCTCCGGCTCCCGTTCGAACTCCAAAAATCTCTCGACCGGAGATACCGTCTTCATCATCGCCGACTCAGAGCTCCAAGTCGGTGCCAGCTATGCCGTGACCATCGACCCCGTCGTGCTGAAGTCAAGAAAGTCGACCCGTACGGGTTTCAGCTACGCCGTCGCCGGCGAGATCAAAATCATCGGCGTGAAGGAAGGACTCTTCATCGGCACCATCACGAAATCGAAATTTTTCCTGACCCGTGGCGCGATGCTCATGCCAAACCCCCCGAGAGTCCCCGCCCTCCAGCCCCAAACCGGGCCTGCGCCGCTCGAAGGCGTTATTATGTTCGACAAGCGCTTTGGCACCTATGCCGCCGCGCAAGGAAAGAACGTTTTCATCGATCGCGGAACCGACGACGGCGTGCAGCCAGGGATGGTTTTCCGCTCCTATCAGTATCATGACCCGGTTAACGAGAAACGCATCACTGACTCTGACTTCATCATTCAAGCCGACATGATCGTCACCTACGTCTCGCCGCAGTTCTGCGTAGCAAGGGTGCTGCGTAACTTCGCGCCGGTAAACGAGGACAGTCTCGTCGTGCTCCTCACTGACATCTCCGACCTCAACAGCCTCTCCGGCTTTAGGGCTCGCACCTCGGACGAGGTGAAACGAGATCGCGAACTCGATGACCTCGACAGGCTCGACGGAAGACCCCTCACCGAAGACGAGCGTCGCGAACTCAAACAGCTCGAGAACTGGAAAAAGAACCCCCCTGACAGCGCTCCCCCGGCACCGGCAGCCCCTGGCGCCGATCCACTCGACCCTCAAGCTATCCCTCCGGCGGAGGACGGCGAGACCGTACTCCCTCCCCCCCCTCCGGCAGCAGAGGAGTTCGGGGAAGACCCGATGGCCGCCGAAATGGAGACCCCAGAGACCGCGCCACCGCCATCGGCCGGTGAACCCCTCCCGGCTCCAGCAGACGCCCCGCCCCCTCCCCCACCATCTGACGCAACAGGTAATGATGTTCCGTTACCCCCTCCACCTCCTGACTCGGCATTACAAGACCTCGAAGACCTTGCTCCGTAAAATTTTCGGGGTCCCTGATGCTCTAAAACGCGCTATGCTCGCATCATGTTTGGACTCAGCCTTGGACACCTCCTGATTGTTCTCGTCGTCGTTCTTCTGTTCGGAGCCCGCAGGCTCCCCGAGCTCGGTGCGGCCCTCGGAAAAGGCATGCGCGCCTTCAAGAAAGGGTTGGACGGCGAAGATGAGGAACGGAAGAAGCTCGACGACAAAGATCAGGGCCGCTGAAATGAAGTACGTGAATACCCCGTTCATCGCTCTCGTACTCTTCTCTCTCGGTTCGGGGTGCGCCACGGTAGTGCAGAACCTCTCGTTGAAGAACATGGAGGATGGCTCATGGAAGGGCTCAGGGATTCTCCTGGGTGCCCGATTCTCTGGCTCACGAGAAGGCCTCAATCTGGGCCAATGCCGCATTGAACTGCGCGAAGAGACCTCCGGTCAGTTCTTCGAGGCCCATTTCGAACCAGACGCTCGGACGGTCCTCATCGAAGCCAGGTCTGGGCGCTATTTTGGAAAAGAAATTCAATGCGCCCGCTATCGCAGTTGGGACATCTCTTCTCTTTTCCCTGGCGGGATTTCGGTAGCCTCGGGAAAAATCTCCTACGGCGGCGACATCCTTTTTCAGTTCAGCGATGATGCCAAATCACTTTCACTCGTCCCGTCTCCGCGCAAAGAAACGCTCGAGTTTCTGGCGACCGCCTACCACAAGCTCCATCCCTCGAGACGAGCCCAACTCGTTTCAGGCTACACCGGTCGCGGCATTCGATCCTCGATGCTCGCAGCCGGAAGCTCCGGCGAGCTTCAAATCAAAGTGACGAAATTTCAGGGACAAGAGAACGTCGAAATGACCGCCCTCACTCAAGCTCTCGCCGACTGCGGCAATGACAGTGCCTTCACACAGGACCGCGTTCGAGCCGGTCACCTCCACCTCGACGCCAGCTACGCAGCGGAGAGCGGAAAGGTGGAGGTCGTCGAGGATCTGAAAAACTCCGCTCTCGCGGAGAGCTACGAGAGCTGCCTCGTCCAGGCATTGGAGACCTTCAAGCCTGGCGTGAAGCTCGGAGTCTCTGTTTCGTACTAAGCCGCAGGGCGAAGGCACCCGAGCCACCGCCATCCATTTGACTGACGCTGCCGTCTCATACATTGCTACGAGAAATCCGATGGATACTCTGTGGGAAAGGCTGACCTCCGCACTCTCAAACCGCTGATCGCGGGCATTCTCTTACCGGCTTGCCTGGCCTTCTTCTCTCCTCCTGAAAAATCGTTCGCGACCCCTCTCCCGAACAAGCACTGCACCCCACTGCGCCTTCAAAGGGTGTTTGAACGACTCAGAGTTTCCAAGCGAGCTGAAATCTCTCCAGAGCAGCTTCGCCTCAGGGATTTCCATCTTGGACGGAAAAACATTCAAACCTACCCCGCGACAGGGGCTTATGTGCACCAGGTCCTGGGACTCAAGTTCGGCTCTGCCATCAATAGCGCGGAATGGATGAGATGGTTCGATCGCCTTCTGACTCGTTCAGCCGACCCCCTGGTCGAACTGGAAAACCAATGGCTCACGACCTCCTTCGAAAACGTGATTTGGACGACCAAAGACAGACTTTACACGAGGGAGGACCTCACCTCCATTCAGGTCACGATGAAATTCAAAAAAAATTACGTATTCGTCAATCGATACGCCCTACCCAGACTCTGGGATCGGGAGCAATCGCCGGTACGCCTGGGGAAAAAATACTTTGTGGTTGGAGAATATGACCTGAGAAACAACTTTCACAAAATCTTCAATTTCGAAGGCCTGGAGAGCATCGAGGTTGTTGATCCCGTGACAAAGGAGAGAAAGAAGTATTCATTTTAGCTAGCCAGCGACGACTGAGACGCCCTCAGATAGTCCGCGAGCGTGGGGTCGAGCCCCTTTGGAGAGAGGGAGAGAACCCACTCAGGTGTGAGGCGATGAAGGTGCTCGGCAGTACTCCAGAAGTGCTCAGGCATAATCAGCCAGGGCCGAATGCCATGAATCCCAGCCTGGCCGAGTTTTCTTCGCGCCAGCGCATCAGCCTGATCGAGCGCATCAAGACGCGCGGGGTCCAGGAAGCCCACCGAAAGCATGCGTCGCGAGCGAAAGAATTTGTGCTCGACTCGGAAGCCCAGCGGCAGCATCCCGAATTTTACAATTTGCTCACGCGTATACAAATCCTGTCCCTCGGTCGAAAGATAAGCAGGATCAACGTGAAAAAAATCGACACGAAAGCTTTTACCGAGCGCCTTCTTCATCGACTCTTCGGTCAAGATGCGAAGCTCCAGCCCCGCATCTCCGAAACGTTTTCCCGTCGCGCGGGAATGAGCCAGGATCTCGTCCACCTGGCGAGACGTCAACGCGCCCTTTGCTACGAGGTATTCACCGATCCGCATCCTCATGAATCACCTATGCGACGAAGCGTTTCACGGAGGAGCCCGCTTTCTTCACAAGCTTCCGATGCCGCTCCATTTGTAAGTTATATGCTGCGGCAACTTCCTGAAAATAGTCTTTCTGACGAAACTTCACATCATCGTTCGTATTGCCTTCCGCCACGTCGATGACGTGTTTACGAAGACGATAGAGCGGACCCGCGACTCGATGAGAAAGCACCAAGCCCAGCGTGCAGACGGCCGCGAAAGCCACACATGCAGTCGCCAGGAAAATGTAAAACATCTCGCGTCGTTGATCTCTTAAGAATTCAAAAAAAACGTGATCTTGCGGAAGTCCGAGGGCCACGCCCTGATCCCAGAACTTCTCGAAGAAGTACCAGTTCGCGCCATAGAACACGCCGATCACCACGAAAGAGATCGCCACCATCCACGCCATGAAGGCGAGCTGAAAGGGAGGGTTGATCAGAAACACTTTGCGTTTATTCTTCATAGCCATCGACCTTGACCTCTTAGGAGTACTATCGGCTTCCAGTCTTGCGCTCTTGAGAAAAAAAAATATCAATCAATTCAAATAGATAAATCAATTCACTTCTAGGGAATGCACCTCCCCTCAAATTAGCCTAAAATGGACAACGTGAAGCCCCTTCGATTTACGACCCATGCATTCCAACGGTTTTTTGAACGGGGACTTTCGCCGGAAGAATGCGCGGCCGCTTTTCTCAACTCAAAAGTGATTGAAAGTTACCCTGTTGATAAGCCGTTTCCATCCATATGGTTGTCGCTGAAACCCCGGATTCAATTCATATAATCACAGCTTACGTGCCCAATCCTACGCTCTGGTCACCCGATTTTACCGCAAGACGAAAAAAAGGTGGTTCACAACGACGAACTCTATTTGTGTCCTGTGTCGTGGAACAATGAAACCAGGTTCAACAGACTTGACACTCCGACGAGGACGAAGCGCGACAGCTCAGTCGGTCCATGATTTAGCCGCGCGCGAAGTAGCACGAGGCGTGGCACTCGAATTCTGCAAGTATGGTGCTGCTTAAACCGGCCTGCGCCGAGCCTCGAATATCTGCAAATTGATCTGCACCGGAACCAGGCTTTTGGCCACTTCTCGGTCGCTTTCTTCTCGGTCAATTTCCGCGATCAACGTCTGAATCCGCTCGTTCAGGCTCTCGAGCAGCCGTTTTTCGCTTCCCGGTGGAACCAAAAGCGTCTCCGAGAGGAATTTGGACGGCGTCACCCCATAGTCTCGTTCAAACGCCTCACCAGACCGAACCAGCTGGCCCTGAAGGTAAATTCGTTGCACCTCTGCCAACGAGCGGGGATCGCTGAATATTTGGCTCTGAGCCGCCAAACGCAGGATCACTCGCCCCCCCTCATCTACCTTTTCGATGAGTAGACCTGAGTGAAGAAGTGCATTGATTGCCTCTCTTGCTTCCGTCGTGGTGATTCGCAGTCTTTTTGAAGAAAGCGACACAGCCCCTTCCCTTTCGAGGCCGTCACTGAGCAGAGCCACCGCCGGTTGAAACCAAAGCGTAATTCCCGGGGCCAAGGGCTCCTCAACGATCGATGGGAAGGATCGCCGCAGCGCCAAGCGCTTCTCGCTCAGACGCGCCCGCAACTTCGGGTTGGGCGTCTGGTTCTCTCCCACGAGAGCCTCGAAGTAGTCCCGCTCCATTCCCTCAAAGCCGAGCGCGTCGGCGGTCTGGTGCAAGGTTTCAAGCGTGAGATTCCGTTTGCCGTCGATCACCAGTTGAAAAAAATTCGGAGACTGGAATCCAGCATCTTGCGCAAAGCGCTCATACGAGTACCCGGATGACGAGCTCTTTTTCCGTTGAAGATAATAGTCGCAAAGATATCGCCTGAAGTCCGAATACTCGAAGACCGCCTTCAATTATGGATTCCGATTGCCGGCTGAGGTCGCACTATCCCACTCAGTTCGAGAGCCACCCAAATTCCGCTCTCCAACAGGAAAGACTCTCCTCCGAAGAGTTTCTTCGCCGCGGCCAACGAGGCGCGCGAGGTGAATCGCGCCGTGACGCAATGCACTTGTCGTTCCGAAGAGCGTTCATCGGTCAATCGATAAAATGGCACTCCCGTTTCGAGATCACAACGAGTGATGCCAATTCCGCTCGCGTTTTTCATCACAAAAAACAACGGAGCGATCGCGTCCTTTGCGTCCCGCACCATCTGCAAAGAGGCCGATGGATCCGGGCTGACTCGGGCCTGAGCCCATCCCTCCGCTCCGGAAAAACCAAGGAAAAGACCAGTAGTAACGACAAGAACCAAAATTCGCGTTGAATTCATAAGCACCTCTTTATGAGCAGACGCCTACCACTCCACCCATTCCGCGTGAATATCAATTACCGCATTGCTTCTTATTCCTTACGTCAAGAGTAAGATCAGATAATCAAATCATTAATGAATCATTAAGAATTCGATTCTGGCGACCGATAATCGAATTTAGATGGAGCGCCGCTATTTAAACACCAAGAAAGGGATCCTTTCCGCTCTCGCTTTTGGCATGCTCGCGGCATGCGGTTCAGCTCCTGAGCAGGAGGTCCTTCCGACGGCAAGCCCCCCCACCCCCTCCGGTCCCGTCAGCAGCTCCACCCCGTTTATCGAATCAGGGCAAAAGGGATCGGTCACCGCAATGGGACGGGGTGTTTACACGGATACCCGAATCATCCCGGGCACCACAAGTCCGGCATTGGCTTATAGTGACCCGGGAGCAATCAGCCTTAAGTTTACTTTCTGGAACGGGACCAGCTATGTCACTGAAGTCATCTCAGGCGATGGCGCGGCCACTTTTGTCCGATTGGCGTTTTTATCGACAGGAATTCCTCTCGTGTTCTGGGCTCAAGGAGCCAATCTCAAGGTGGCGATCCGGAGCGCAACGGTATCCGCTTCCGGAACCTGGACCGCCGGAGTCATCGACACCGGAGTCGCGCCGCGAGCTCTCGAAGTGGCGGTCAACCCCCTGGATCAAATTGCGGTTTCTTTCCTGACGGATACCGCGACCACGGGACGGCCAAAGTTCATTTACTGCGATACGGACTGCACGAGCGCTGCCGCTTTCAAAGCGATGACGCCGAATGCTTACATCGAAAATACCGCCATCGTCGCGGCCCAGACGGCGACGGGCATGGCCTGGTGCCAAAACTCCGCGACGAGCTATTATCCAGCCGTGGTGTATTCAGTCACGGGAATCACCCGTTATGCCATCTGCAAAAACAGCCTGACCAACTGCTTAAGCAACGCCAACTGGACCACCCAGACCGTTATCGCGACCGGCAACCTGAGCAGTAAATTGCTCTTGGATCCGACGGTCCCGGGAGACGTTCCCAAAGTGGTGACGCTGGGCGCGGCGGGGATCAAACCCTACAAAATGGGAGCCATCGCGTGTACGGCGGCTTTCACGGCGTTTTCTGCCGGCGCCGCGACGCTCGGAACCGCTACCAGCGGAACCCAGTGGATGAGTCTTCTGCAAGACTCCTCTGGGAAATTTCATGTCGCCGCGAACGAGAGCACGACCACCATTCGATATTACAACAGCACCACTACGGACATCAACGGCGCCTGGAATACTGCGGGAATCGTCGATACCGCTACTTTTCCCGCCGCCCAAGGCGGAGGTGCCGCGTACAGTCCGTCTGACTCGGGCGTCTATATCGGCTATGGCATAGGCTCCGCGGCGTTCGACGTCAAACTTGCGCGGGTATCGGATATTTCACTCGCGTCCAACAGCGCCACGGTCACTCGGTCCGTAGTGGACTTAACCGGAAATCTTCAACTCAGTACCGCCGCGACTCAGCTTGCGCAAATCGCCGTAGGCTCGACCGGCAGTGGACGCCCAGCAGCGGCATACATCGATTTTTCGGTGGGCGCGGTGGGCAGCGCCAAGCTCAAGTTTGCTTACCGCAACGGGGCCTCCGCCTCGGATTCATGGACCAAGACGCAAATTCCCGGCACGATCAACCCGCAGTTTCCGTCGTTGGCATTTGATGCGAGCAATAAGCCCTGGGTTGGATACTTCGATGCAAGTCCCAACCGCTTTTATCTTTCTACTAACTCGTCATCAGACGGGACCGGGACCTGGAGCACCTATGAATTTCCTTCCACCCCAAGCGGTGCTCCTGCCGCACTCCCTGCTGCCAACCATACAGCGATAGCGATGTACTATTCTTCGGGAACTGCGCACCCGGTCATGATCCTGATTGACAACAATGCGGTTTCGAAAGGCGTCAAAGCGGCCAAGCTAAACATCTCCACCCGGCTCTGGTCCTCACCCGTGACGATCGACGCGTTGACCGCTGCCGGCGCTTCTCATCTCAGCGTCGATCAGGACAGCAATGGCACCCTGGCCGTGGCTTACCGAAGTCTGGGGACCACGCGTGCGACCTACTCGACGACCTCCGATACCCTCACCTGGACATCCCCCCTCACGATCTCTTCCGTCAATCAAGGCATGGGCGTAACGATTCGACTCAATCCAGTTACCGGCAGTCCCGCGATCGCTTACTTTGACCGCGCCAATAATGCGGTCTACTACGGCTCATGTTCCGGTACGGCGACCAGCTGTGCGACAGCCGGTTGGACGACGACGCAGATTGAAACAGCGGCCGGAGTCAGCGGACTGATCAATACCAACGAACAACTTCTCAGTGCGTCCCTCGTGTTCGGAACCGACGGAAAGGCCTACATTTTCTATCCCCGCGGCCAAGGCAATGACGGACGCATGGTTTTGGCACAAGGTGCCCCGGGGAGCCTGACCAGTTCAGCCGTGACGACGTCCGCGAACGCATCCCTCGCAGGAACTGCAGCCTTGAATTTTGCCGTATCAGGCTGGAGTGTTGCTTCAGCAAGGAACTCTTCAGGCGCTTCGACCTCCGTTTACTTAGGCCCCGGTTCCTGGCTTTACGCATCCAGTTGTGGGGACTAAAAAGTAAATCAGCTCCTCTTGGGTGAGCTCAGTATTCAGTTTAATTCGCGTAGGTCACCGTCCGACTAGTGAACCCCGTATGAATCTCACCGGCCTCTACCCAGCGCGCCGTGAGCTTGATCCGCACGTACGACGGTGCTTCGTGGTCTCGCGGCATGAGGAATGATCCTCCGGCCTGGCCATCCAGCTCCAGCATTCCGTGAGAATGGCAGTCCGTAGCGTCTAGGTCGTTGCAGTGATGGATGATGATATTCCAAGTCAGGGCGGAGTCAGGAAGCGCCGCTCCGTCCGCATCAGTGGCTGTGCCGGCGAATAAAACGCTCGTACCGGCCCCCGCGACAAGCGTTTCATTCGTGGGCTCCAGAATGGTGGGAAGCGGCGCGCGCGGATCGGGGTTTTCTGGTTCCTCGTCCGGGAGCGCCAGCCCGTAAGTAATCCTGCGAATGGTTCCTTCGTTGATGGACAGGTAGTAGAGATCGCCCCCCGGGCCCATTTGCAGGTCAGTCGGTCCGTGCGCATCGAACGTGAACGCTCGCGGAGCTGCGGCGTTCGGCATGCCACCTTCCGCCGAGGGGGGAAGGGCCCAGATGCAATTTCTGCCATAGTCGGCCAAGAAGAGCGCGTTCCGATATTCGGAGGGATATCTATCGCCGGTGTAAAAAGCGACGCCCGTGACCGCAGCCCCGCCTCCGCCGCAGGGACTTGTGCCTCCTGACTCCTCATTGTGCCGATACTGGTAGTAAGGCGGAGTCCAGGTGGCAGGCTCAGCGGCCGCGGTGGCATAAAGAGCTTGGCAGAGGGGGTTAGAGCTGTATAAATCATGGACCTCGTTGCCTTCATAGCAAGGCCAACCGAAATTATTCACCTGCAACGGGTCAGGGATGTGCTTCAGCATCTCCCAGGTGTTCCAGCCCACGTCGCCCACGAAGATCTGACTGGTTCCGGGCATGAAGGTGAATCGGTATGGATTCCGGAAGCCATACGAGATCACGCGGCGGGCGTTCTCATCCGGCAGAGCCGCGCGCGGATTGTCCGGTAAAGCGGCTCCGGTATCCGGATCGACTCGAATCAGGGTTCCGTCCAAGGTTTGCGAATCCCCCGGCGTGAACGCGTCCTGCGAGCGGATGGCCCCGCCTTCATCGGCGGGATCCCCGCAGAAGTTCTCAAACTGTCCGGTGTCGATCTCGCCGAACGAAGCGGCGTCGCCCGCCGAAACGTAGAGAGCGCCGTCTGGCCCGAATTTCACGTCGCCCACGCTGTGCGAAGGAAACACCTGGCACCAGTCTTCGATCAGCACTCTCTCGTGGGTCGAGATCCAGCCGCCGGTGCCCGTCGGCGCCAACGACAGGCTCGAAAGGCGCGCGCTGGCGGCGCCGAGCGGCCGATTGTCGTTGTCGTGATAGACGGGAGCCGCTCCGCCAATAGGTGCATCGTGCGTGTAAAGCACCCAAAGTTTGGGGACGGCGGGAAAATTCGGATGAATTTCCAAAGACATGATGCCGCGATCCCAGAAGCTCATGACCTGCGCGCGCAGATCCACGACCGTGACCGGATCCGCGTCGTTCAATGATCGATAGAAAAAAATGATTCCGCTTTTCTGGGCCACGAAAAAACCGCCGTCCGCGGTGAACTTCAAAGCGCCGGGCGCATCCAACCCGCTGACGACCGGGGTGTCGTGGAAGGCGGGATCTGTCACGGCGGAGCCCGTGCAAGAGGGAGCCGTGCTCATCAGAACGAGCCCTGCGGCCGTGAGCCATTGAGATAGATGAGTCATGCTCGGGCCTTACCTTAATATAACGCAATGCGCTAGTGCTGCACTCCGAACTGACCGAGTTTCGACTCGGACGACTCAAATTCGAACGCCTGCCCGATACAAATCTACCGTTTTTAGGCACAACCTTTGCTTAACTCCCCATCACACCGCATGCACACCTCCTCGCTTTTCCCCCCGTTTCACTTCTTCCCCCCCTCCCTGAAACCCTGCCCGCTTCAGCTTCGAATTCGAACCCTGAATGAAGCAATCTCAGAGGCCCTGCTAGAGCGCCTCCCCACCCGGGGGCTCGCCATCGTCGGGACTCGCTATCCCTGCCGACGCAGCCTCCTTGAAGTCCGCAGAATACTCGAGACACTCAACCCTGCCGACAACTGGGTCATCATCTCTGGGCTAGCCAAGGGAATCGACGAAGAGGCCCACCGCATCGCGCTCGAGAGGGGGCTCGATACCCTCGCCGTACTCGGGAGCGGGTTGGACGAAATCTATCCTGCGGAGAACCGAGAACTCGCTCTTCGAATCATCAATCAGGGGGGCGCGCTGCTCTCCGAGTACCCTGACACCGCTACGCCTCGGAAACATACGTTCCTCGCGCGCAACCGCATCATCGCCGCCTTGGCCCGAGCCACATGGATCGTTGAAGCCGGAGAGCGCTCCGGCGCCCTCAACACCGCTCGATGGACGCGAGAAATCGGCACTGATCTCTACGTCTCCCCCTTCCATCCCGCCGATACCCCGGGACAAGGAAATCGAAAACTCCTCGCTGAGAACGCGGCCTGGGCCCTTTGGAGCAGTGAGGATCTCCGCTCGACCTGGCTCGCCCTCCAGCCTTCGTGCAACTCCAGAAAGAAAGACGAAATACCCGCTCATCTCGTCGATCTCATACGCTTGATCCAGACACTCACTCGCTCAACGGAGGCGCTTTCTCCCGCCGAACTGGCTCTTGCCTGGGCGGGACAGCCCGAACAACTGACTCCCCAACTGCTCGAGCTTCAGAAACTAGGCAAGGTGCGCTTCGAAGGCGGGTGGCTGGTTTTTCAAGACGCCATACGCTAAAGGCTTGGGCCGTGGAAACAAACCTCGCCCCACATCCCATGGCGCTGCAAGATTGGCGAGAGCAGCTCAGACAGTCGCTTTCCAGCGTCGAAGCGCTCGTAGACGCTGGCTGGATATCCGGAGCAGTGGCCGACCGCATTCCTTCCGACATCCGAAAAACAGTCATTCGGGTCCCGCCCTACTATCTCTCGCTCATCGGCTCGGGGCCGCTCGATCCCATTCGCCTTCAATGTATCCCGACCCCGGAGGAGTCTGACCCTCCTCTCCCTCCTGCGTTTCAGCGGCTTTCTTCACAAATTTTCGGACGGGAGACGCCTTGGCTCTCCGACCCGATCGGCGATCAGGCGCATTTAGCGGCCCCGCGACTCACTCATCGTTATGGAAATCGGGCGCTTCTCCATGTTTCAAGCGCCTGCTCCATGTACTGCCGGTTCTGCTTCCGGAAGAGCCACCTCTCCTCGAAAGAGCCAGATCTCTACAACGGAGATTTCGAGCCTGCGCTCCGCTATCTTCAGGCGCATCCGGAAGTTCGAGAATTGATTTTGACCGGAGGAGATCCCCTCTCCCTGACCGACGCCTCCCTCCTCAGTCTTTTTCTGCGGCTGGAGACGGTGGCCTCCTTACAGGTGGTGCGAATTCACACCCGGATGCCGGCGACACTTCCCTACCGGCTCACCCTCAAACTGCTCTCTGAACTAGGTCGGCCCCGCTCCTTCAAAGTGATGCTCGTCACCCACTTCAACCACCCCCGAGAGCTCACTCCTGTCGCTCGTCACACCCTCGAACGGTGCGTGAGCCTCGGAATTCCGCTCTACAACCAGGCGGTGCTGCTTTCGCAAATCAACGACGACGCGACTATTCTCAGCGAACTTTTTCAAAAGCTCTACGAGCTTGGCGCGCACCCTTACTACCTCCACCATCCTGACTACACTCCCGCCACTTCACGTTTTCGCGTTCCGATTGAAAAAGGCCGCCAACTCATCGACGAGGTTCGCGAACAAGTCAGTGGCCCAGCCCTGCCTGACTACATCCTCGATGTTCCCGGAGGATGGGGCAAAATCTCCCTCACTGATCGCAGAGTCAACCTCATTGAGGCCCGAACACTCTCAGGCTGGCACGCGGAAACTTACGAAATTCCGGTAAGTTACAATGGTAAAAACACTGGCGACCAAAAAATGCCGACACGGTACCTGAATCTCTCTCCTCAGAAAAAATAGTTCCGGTATGATGAGAGAGCGTGCCCTCGGAACACCTTCTTAGTCTCTATTACAAAGCCCTCAACGTCGCCAACATCGTGGCTATCACCGATGCTGCCGGAAAAATCACCCACGCCAACGAAAATTTCTGCAAGATCTCCGGTTACGGCAGCGACGAGCTCATCGGCCAGGACCATCGACTCCTCAACTCCGGACACCATCCGAAGTCTTTTTTCCTGGAGATGTGGGGGCAGATATCCAGCGGTCTAGTTTGGCGTGGCCAGATCAAAAATAAGGCAAAAAACGGCACCTGCTATTGGGTCGACACCACGATCGTACCCCTGCGGGGAGACGAGGGCCCGCCGATCGCGTACCTCTCCATTCGCCACGACATCACGCCGCATATCGAACGGACCGAAAAAATTCGGAAACAACATCAGCAAATGGGGAGAGCCGCGCGCCTCGCGGGAATAGGTGAGCTAGTGGGAACGCTCGCGCACGAGATCATGAATCCCCTGGTCGTGGTCCAGGGAGCGGGCGAACGGCTCGCTGATCTCGCCACCCAGGTGCCGATCGACCCCAAGGCGCTCGAGTCTCTCAGTCAACGCCTCCTGAGAAGCGCGGCTCGTATTCAAGACCTCATCAAGAATGTGCGCGCGGCCGCGCGTGATTCGACCGAAGAACCGATGGTCTCCACGAATATCCAGTCGCTGATCCAGGATGTTCTTCTTTTTACGGAACCGCGATTTAAGCGCCACGACATCCGGGTCGAGTTTAAAGAAGCGCCAATCCACCTCCCCTGCCGACCCACTCAAATCGCTCAGATTATCATCAATCTCCTCAACAACTCGTGCGACTCCATCAACAGCCTCCCCGAAAAATGGATACGGATCGAGTTCTCCCGCCCGGATCTCGACGCTCTCGAAATCTCTGTCACCGACTCCGGGCCTGCCCTCCCTCCCGAAATGGCCAAAAAGCTTGGAACGCCCTTTTTCACGACAAAACCTCTGGGTGAGGGAATAGGTACCGGCCTCAGTCTGTCGATAAAAATTGCGCGGCAACACGGTGGAGATTTGCGCTACGACGCAAGCTCACCTCACGCGCGATTCGTGCTCCGCCTACCGCTCAAGAGTGAGCCTGTTTCCTCTTCCTCAGCCAAGCAATGACGGCAACATAAGCGAGCTGAGCAAAGGTGAAGGCTGCCACAGTGCCCTGGCCTCCACTTGAGAAGCCATAGGCGTGCAATCCGGCACCCAGTACGAAATTAACGCCGTACCAGGCCATCAAGACGAGAACGAAAGATACGATGGTCCAGGCTGCATAGCCAAACTGACCAATCCATCCAGTATAACGGGCGTGAAGAATCGCGATGTACCCGAGCAATGCAATCAATGCCCAGACCTCCTTCGGGTCCCAGCCCCAAAAACGTCCCCAGGAATAATCTGCCCACACGCCTCCGAGAATCGTTCCCGCCGCCAGGAGAACCACGCCGAACTGAGTGGCCCGATAGGTCAGCTGGTTCAAATTCAAGATCTTCGCCTGTCTTCCGGCCCCGCCGCGGCCCAGAGCCAAGCGGGCATAATGAAAAAGCGTCACGTTGCCCAAGGACAGCGTAAGGGCAAAGGCCGCGTAGCCCAGCGTGATCGTCAACACATGGATGGTCAGCCACAAATTGCTCCGTAACACTGGTACCAGCGGACGAATGGATGGATCCATGACGGCAGGCGCGGAATCCGCGATCAACAACGTGATCGTCGCCACCGCCGCCGCGCAAACCATCAAAATCAGCTGGCGGGTCACCCCGAACAAAATCGCGCCAAACACCATCGCTCCGAACGCCACCCAAATGACCGATTCGTACATATTCGTCACGGGCGGGCGCTCCGAAATGAAAACCCGAAGCACCATTCCCGCAACATGCACAGCCACGCCTGTACCGGCAAACGTCAGACACGAAGCTTTGAGGATTTTTTCGCCCCTGCCCTTCAACGTCGCCTGAAACCCCAGCGCCAAAGCGCCGGCCAAGACCGCGAAGAGATAGAAAACCCACGCAAGGCGAAACGGATGAAAACGATTGTAGAACACCTCCGCCCGAAGACTTTGATGAACGCGATCCGTGACGTTCTCCATGCGCGCTAAAATGGCCGCTCCCATCGCGGTCACCGACTTGGAAAATCCCTCTATTTTTCCCTCACGGTACGAAATCATCATCGCGGCAGATGGGTTGCGAATCTCCTCGCCGCCATCCTTCTCCTGACTCGACAACACATGCCAGGCCTCGTCGCCCGGCATCGGAATCAGGGGCCACCCATCACCGCTGACGACCGCCCGATACATTCCCACGCGCTCCATCACGGCGCGAAGCTCCTTCTCGCGAGGGTCCTCTTTCGGTGCTCCGGCCAGCCCTACCTGCATCGGCTGGCTCGCGGACGCACCCATTCGGTCCGCGTACTGCGCGAGGGCTGAATTCTCCACGAGCTCCTTAGGAGAGAAATGAGAACGCCTCTCTTCCACGCCGATCTGCCGCTTCACGTCCGCTCGGGAGATCAAAATAAAATTCAACTCCTCCCACAGAGCGGGCGCGACCGCCCAAGAAACCATCAACTCGACGGGGTTCCAGCCTTGAAAAACTCTCGAACCCGTGACGTGCAAAACCACCTCTCGCGCATACGAGTCGAGGGGTTTCAAACGGCCGCCACTGAGGACGGGGGTCTCGGATAGCGCGGAGAAATCAAAGCCCTTCTTGGGGTCTGGAAACTCCGCGGCCACACTCACATTCGCGACACTGGCCAATAGTAACGTGAACGCTAAAACTCTTAACCTCATACGACCTCCTGGCGAACCCGGGCAGGCTTCGCGTTCTTTAACTTTTGATAGAATAGGAACACGCAGCCAGCGACCAATAGGAGAGAGCCTGCGTACTTCATCGCTCTCCCGGGATCGCGGTTCACCGATAGAATAGAAACTGTGGGACGCGGATCCGCATCCTCATAGCTGGCCTGATAAAAAGTGATCCCCCCCTCGTGTAGGGGTTCATTCATGCTGATCTTGATTGATTTTGAAACGGTCTCCTTACCCGGAATCTGAACGCGAGACCAGTATGCGGAGGGATCCCGGGTACCGGCGTAACGATCGATCTGAAACTGATCGAGCTGAATCTGAAAGGGCAAAACAACTCGACGCGGAAGATACGCGAGCCCCACCTCCTTGCCTGCAATTTCAAGCGACCCGCGTTCACCCAAGCCAAGCCACATGCTATTGGCGACCGGGCCCTCTGTCGTCACGATCCGAATCGCCGATGAAGGCGCCTGGTTTCCATATTGTACCCGAGAGGCTACATAGCGTGTATCCGCAGTCGCGTCGGCCAACACTTTCACCAGAGTCAACGTGACGTCCCCCCTCCACCCAGGATGAAGAACTTGTCCCTCCGCTTTCCCAGTCGCGAAATGCCCGGACACTTTTTTTCCAGTGCTCGAGAACGCGATCCACTTGAGTGATCCATCGCCACCGATGGATGCGAAAAAACGCGGTCCCGCGGTCCGGGGCGCCGGCGGCGTTATCGTGCCGGCCTCCAAGGTCAGCCACGACGGACCAGCCTGAACGGAACTAAATTGAGTGTGGCCGGTCCAGAGCCAATAATCTTGCACGATTCTCATGGGCCCGCCCTGCACCCTCAGCAACAGCGCCGGAAGCTTCGTGCCAGCCTCCCTCTCGGGCAAGGCTACGAAAGAAACATCCGGGTCCGCGTGCGTAAGAAACTCTTCCACCCGTAGCGGATAGTTCTTCACTGTCTGAGGAGTGAAACTCACTGTGGGCGGTCGCCATCCGATCGGCACCGTCTCAACCCGGGTTCCGTCCATCATAAAAAGCACCGGCTCCTGCAGATCAACCACAGAAGTCGCCTGCCCCTCGGCGAGCCGCATCGAACCATCGAGACCATACCGCTGAGTCACCCATGAGCCGCCCAACAAAAGGAGAATTCCCGCGTGGGCAAGCAGAAAGGCCAAGTGATGCCGCTTCCAGGGCCAACGACTAACCGCTACAACGAAAATATTAATTCCCAACGCGAGAAGAATCAGACGAAACCAGATCGACTGATAGACAAAATACTGCGCAGTGGGAGTATCGAACTTCGATTCCAGCACGGTGGCCACGATCAAAGCCAGGGTCAACGAAAGGATCACGATCACCGCAAACTGAAGCGAGCTAAAAAACTTCATCACCCTATTATGCCAAAGGGACCGACGAGCAGGCATCACGCCTCCTTCGAATTAACGTCGAACCATCGCCGACAGTTCAAGCCCGATCGATTTTCCACGATCCTGTGAGACTTCGCCCGAAAGCTCGAGCGCTACCCCGGCAAGGGCCAGGACTTCCTTCTGAATTTTTCGTTCTCGAGCGAAGAGTTCGACCGGCAAACCAACCGCCGTTTTTTCGTCAAAAACCCGATCGTAGATCCTTTTACGAAAAAGGCCCGCGTTACGCCCAACGGCCACCCGGGCGCCACGACGAAGCCTCTGGGCATAAAACAGCCCCTGCATCTGGCGGGGTCCGGTGAAATCAACCAAGAGATCATACTGACTTGGCGCCACGGAGCCGATCGCATGACCACCGGTCGTTCTGAAAAAAACAGCCGCCTCTCGGTATGCTTGCTGGATCTTCTGACGCAAAGACTCGATGTCGTAAACCATGCCGCGAGAGGAGAGCACCACGAGCACCGTTCGAACGCCCGGAATTCGGACCGTCTTTATCTTCTCCTGCTGCTCTAAAAGCTGGAGGAGCGCTTCACTTTGCGGATCTGGAATGTCTGCCATGGGGAAGAAAATTAGCAGAAATCTCCTTGCCGTGCCAGCCACCATTCAAGATTGTCAAAACTCGATTCCAAGAAGAAAAAGATAACTCGCCTCCTCGACCGAGAAGGCATTCAATCCCGCGAGGAGAGTGCCTCCTCCGAAATTGCGCTGAGTCCGAGAAATTTCCAACGCCGGAACCACTCGCCACGATTCACCCAATGCAATTCCGTAGGAGAGGCGCCCTCGCGCGGCGAGGCCACTCCTCAGCGTCCCGAGAGTAGATACACTGGTCCCACCAAAACAGAGATACGCCCCTTCGACTAGGAACTCAAAATTCCGGACCTCCACGCCCGCCGAGAGAAGCCACGAATGGGTATAGGTATTGGGAAATAGCCCGCGCTCCGCCCAGTCGATCTGCGCGCGCAAGCCCGTGCGCGCTCTGAGAAGGCCAAACCCGTCTACTTCGAGCCGAAACCCAGCGAGCAAATCGATCCCCAGGCCCCAGAAGTTCTGGGTCGAACCATTAGTCAACGCCCGAATCGACGAAGGCTGCAGATAGACGCGCCCCTCACCAAAAAACGGAACTTTCGCATCGTAGCGGCCCTGCAACTCGAGCCCATACTCCGCAAAACGAACCGCCTTCGCGGCCGATCCCAAGTCCCTTCCCAAAAGCAAACTGACTGGATCCATCCGTGCGATCTCACTGGGAGGAACGACATAGGTTCGCGTGGCCCCCACTGAATAAAGCAAACGCCACCTGAACCCGGCAGGAGCCCCCTCATGGATCGGCGCAGAGGCCGGGGGTTCTGAAATTTTTTCAGGTGTTGGAGCGGACTGGGCCTTCCCCAGGGAAAACGAGATCTCATCGACTAGATCTCCGCGCTCCACAACTTCGGCGCTCGCCAACAGCGGCGCGCATAAAACAAACATGCCCAGCAGATACTTCATGGCATCGATCCCTTCAGGAAGTCCGGCGTGTACCCGCGTAAAGCTCATACTTAAACAGTCGACACTCGAGCGCGCCATTGAAAAGCGGAAACTTCTGTTTTGGCTGAAGGCCCACTTCCTTAGCCAAGATCGGGCTCGAAGTGATGACAAATCCGGTCCATCCCGAAAAACGTTTCTTAAATGAATCCCCGATCTGGGAATAAAGCGGCTTCAACTCCTCCTCTTCTCCCAGGCGTTCCCCATAGGGAGGGTTCAGAATAATCAAGCCCGGGGCGGCGCCGGCCGGAGGGCTGACCTCCTCGAACCGCGCTCGCGAGAAATGAACGTACTTTTCAAATCCGGCGCGCTTCGCATTCTCCGTCGCAGCCGCCAACGCCGCCGCGGATTCATCCGAACCAAAAATCTGCGGAAGAGATCCGGCCAACCCTTTTTCGCGGCGGACGCGGGCCTCACTGAGTAACTCACTCCAAACGCCCGCATCGTGCTGCTTCCAACCGAGAAAGCCGAAATAGCGCCGCCCCAAAGCGGGCGCGACGTCAGCCGCCATCGCCGCCGCCTCTAAAGGAATCGTCCCCGACCCACACATCGCGTCTAAGAGCGATTTTCCTTCGCGCGCCGCATCGGGCCATCCCGCAAGATAAAGAATCGAGGCCGCCAGCGTCTCTTTCAGGGGAGCCTTCTCGCCACGCGTGCGATAGCCGCGCAAATGCAAACTCTCTCCGGAAAGGTCAAGACTCACGGTCGCCTGATCTCGAATCAAATACACATTGATTCGAATACTCGGCTCATGGGTCTCGACTGACGGTCGCTCGCCCGTGTTGCTCCGAAACTGATCGACGATCGCATCCTTCGCTTTCAACGCGCCAAAATGAGTATGGGTGATCGCGGAGTCCTTCTCCGCAAAGTCGACCGCGAGCGTACCGCGGACATCTAAATGATCTCCCCAGCGGATATTCTTGATGCCACCATAGAGTTGCTTCTCGTCTCGGCAGGCAAACGTTCCGAGCGGCAGAAGAACGCGGTTCGCCACCCGGGACCACAGGCATACTCGATAGGCGTCGGCCAGCGTCCCCTCGAAGCTGACTCCCGCCTTCTTGACCGCGACCTCTTCACGGCCCAGCAATCCCCGAATCTCGGTTGCCAGCGTCTCCTCAATCCCTTTGGCGCAGGTGACGAAGAAAGAATAAGAGGTCCGAGTCGAGCGTACAGAAGAAGAAGTTTGCACAGCCGCCAGCCAATAACAGCATTACGGCCACCGTTCCAGTGCTCAAATCGATTTCAAATCCTTGAGCACCTGATCGACGTGGCCGGGTACTGAAACCTTGGGGTAGATCTTTCGAATCACCCCGGCCTCATCGATCAGGAAAGTGGTTCGCTCGATCCCCATGTAAGAGCGCCCGTACATCGACTTTTCTTTCCAGACGCCGTAATCGAGAAGTGTTTTTCCGGAGACATCCGCCAGCAAGGCAAAGGGGAGGGAATACTTGGCCTTGAATTTTTTATGCTGCTCGACCGTGTCCTTACTTACGCCGAGAACAACAGCGCCCTGGATCCGAGCAAAGCTGTCACGGAAATCACAGGCCTCCTGGGTACACCCGGGCGTGTCATCCTTCGGGTAAAAATAAAGGACGACGCGTTTACCTCTCAGGCCGACCAGTGACACCCTTTCACCCAAATCCGATGGCAGCTCGAACGCGGGCGCCGCCTGCCCTTCTTTCAGCACAATTCCAGACGCGTGAAGCGCGGTCGGCATAATTGCGGGCCGCGGCTCAGCGCCCGGCTTCTTCCCGCCACGAAATGCGGGAGTCTCGCTTTTTTTTACCGGAACCACAGCCTTCCTGGCGGCAGGGGCATCCTTCTTTTTTGCTCTTTGAGCGGAACCTTTACCCGCGATGGCCTTGCTCTTTTTCAGTGGCTTCGCCACAGGCTTCGCCACAGGCTTCTTCTTCGTCTTCACTTTTTTTGCCATGAGCAAAGACTGCCAAAACCGCCTACCCCTGGCAAGGGATCTAAACGCGAATTCCGAGCCAGCTTTTCAGATAGCGTCCCTCAGGAAAACTCGCGCTCACCGGATGATCCGCCGACTGCATTCCCCGTGCGACCCAACGCACGTCGATGCCATTCCGAAGGATGGCCTTCGCCAGGCTCTGAATAAAATCATCCTCCGAAAAAAGCCCGGAACAAGAGCAGGCCATCCAAAATCCGCCCGTTTTTACCAACCGAGCCGCCTGGGTATGCAGCTGTAAATAGGCATGCGATCCAGTCGGCAGATCCTTCCGGCTCTTAATGAGCCCAGGAGGATCAGAGATGACCACATCGAAGCGTTCTTCGTCGATTTGACGAAGGTCATGAAGCACGTCTCCCTTGATCGTTCGAATTTGGCTCGCCCCACTGGCGCGCACGTTCTCCCGTGCCAGTTCGAGCGCTTCGGCCGATGCGTCGAAGAGCGTGAACTCCGCCTCGATTCCGCGAAGTCGAAAAAAAGTGGCGAGCTGCGCGCTCCACTGGCCCACGTAGCAGCAAAGATCGAGTATCCGAACCTTTCGGGGTAATTCCGCGCGTGCCAACGTCCGGATCAACAGGGAAATATTATCGATCTGATCTAGAAAAAATCCGGTCTTCTGACCCGAAAACCAATCACATTGAAAAGAGAGCGGCTCGGAAGGTTGCAACCCCGAACGTACCCAGATCGGGGTCTGGTTCGGAACAATACCGACTGCCGGCCCGATCAACCAGCGTGGCTCCTCGATCTCGATTCCCTCCAATTTTCTGACGGAGAGATCATTGCGAACCACCGCGTAGCTGTCGCGTTCATCGCCCTGCTCACGGGCCAGCATCGGAAGAATCTCCTGGAGCGCCCCTACCCAACGATTCGCACCCGCAGTATGCGCCTGAATGGCAAACACCGTCTTGCACTGAACAGGGGTCTCTCCCACCCGAAAGCAATCGATCACGAGGCCAGGCAGCAAATCAGCTTCGCCGAAAGCCAATCTGAAGCTGAATCGATCGAGGCCGAGCCTCTTTCGCATTTTCCAAGCGCGGCTCAGTCGCTCTTTCAGACCGAGGGTACTCATCGCCTCCGAATCTTTTTCATCCCGACTCACCGTTCGGAACGCGATCAGTGAATGCGGATTCACATAGCCGTAAGCCAGAAACTTCCCGGACGGATCGTCGAGCCTCGTCGGAGTCCCGGGCTCGATGCCCTTCAGACTCCCCTCGAGCTCATTTGAGTAGGCCCACGGATGGCCCGCTTTAAACCGACGATCCAGCCCCTTCTTTAACTTCATAGCCTCGGCGGCTATCACAGGCGCAAGCCCAGGGCCATATTCAACGAGTAAATATAAATATAACGTATCAATATTACTAATATTATCCAGCAATACAAAATAATGAACAGATTTGACATTGGGCGTTAAATTGACTAGATTGCAGCGTGAAATGTGGTGCCGGGTGAAGTTCAAGGATCTCCTCATCAGAAATTTAGCCTCGCTCCTGGCAGCTCTCTCCGTGCTCCCTCCTTCCCTGCTATTGCCCCTCGCTCGCGCGGACGACCAGCTCCATGCCTTGGATATTGTTGAGACAGGATCATCGACCACGACCCCAGACGGACGCACTTTTGAGCAGCTGAACCAGGAAGACCACTTCCGAATTGATATTTCCAAACTTCCTCCCGACGAAGGCTACCTGGATGCACTTACCCCCCCTCTGATGCGCTGGAACTCCTCCCGCCAGGAGGCCGAAGTGACCCGCCTCGATCCCGAGAGCCGTTACCTCACCCTGCTCAGAAGAACCGCCATCGAGGAGGCACTCAAAGCACGAGGGATGCTCTCCCTCCTCATCGGCGGCAACTCAGGAATTCGCGATTATCTGCGCACCTCCGAGAAGACCGGCGCTCAGTACCTCAAAGAAGCAATCTGCCGACTGGATCCAGAACACCGCGTCTGCTCCCTCGCCTCCTCTCAGGCCATACGTGAACTCTCGTTCGCGCTTCCCTGCGAGACCAAGGCTCTCTTCAATCTCTTCGACGACAACTGCCCCGACCCACGTTTCGACCCGGCTTGGGGTGGCCACCAGGCGATGATGGCGCCCACCCGAAACCGCAGCCCTCTGCGCGACCAGGCGATGGACGACGCTCGCCTCTTCAGGGGAAAATTCGAATCCATCCGCAGAATCGAAGCCTACCTCCAGCGCCCCCTCCCCGCCTCCACGGATTACCAACCCGGAATGGAGAGCGCCCAAAAACTACGGGACAAAGTGCTCGGCACCCTCATTTACCACTCACTGCAGCTCATCGAACTCAAGAGATTGGAACGCTTCATCAAGGAAGATCTCGTTCGAGACGCGGCGACCGAGAATCTCGCGGGCGTAGAAGGAGCTAACTTCACGCTGGAGCAGGAAAAAATCCAAAAGATCGTTCAGCAAAAGTTCGGCCCCCAGCTCGATCGCATCGCGATCGCCCACAATACGATTCTATCGCAGGTTCCCTTCCTCGCCGTCCGGGTCGGCGATCGACCCTTTTTCGAATTCATCTATTGCTTCCTTCAAGGGCGCAGCAATGTAGCATCCGCTCAAGCGGGCACCCAGTACTGCGGAGAGGGCGTGGGCTTCCCCGATTTCTATCTCCCGATGATCACCACCTCGGCGAACCAGATGATCCGGGATTCCGAAACTATTGAGTTGCCGAATAGCTTCCGCGGCCGGTTCCGCGCCTTGATCGAAGAGCTTGAAAGCGAAGGCTACCAGAATCTTGAACGCCGAATCATGTCGCACAGCGGCTGGGCCCTGAAAAAACTACTTACTGAATCCCTCGCAGCCAACACGGTCTCGCTCGCCGCCCTCTCGAACACATCGCGCCGTTTCGTCACGACCACCGGCGCGGGCCAGTTGGATCATTGCCGCCAGGTCGGTCGCCACTGCCGCATGCTCGAAAATCTCGCCCGCCACGACCTCCTGCACGAGCAGACGAAGCGGCGCTTCGGAACCTTCTTGAACGCGGATTTTTTTCCGGCGCACTCAGACTCCCTCAATGGCATGGATGCGGTTCGCGCACCGATATTGAACGCGCTTCAGCGCGCCGATGCCAGCCAAGACCGAGTGCGTGACTACGTCGACTACTTTCTCTGGGGCGTGATCGCCGTCGAAGTCGCCGTGACCTTTGGGATGGGCGCCTCCGTCAGCACGCCCCTGCAAATGGGCGTGCGTTATTCGATGACCACGGCCTCGATGGCCAACCTCGCCGTCGCCTACGCAAATTTTGACCAGTCGATGACCGAGGAGCGCTACCTCAGCGCCATGTTCCGCGGCATCCCGGGCACGATAGGACCGGACGAGATGTCGAACGCGGAGGAGATGACGGCGAACGACATGATCCAATTCCACTCGTCACTCATGGTCGCGGTCAGCGACTTCATGGTGCTCGACCGAATTTTCAGAGCCACGGGCCTTGTCGCTCGTGGAGCCGCTCGGCTAGTTTTCCGGACCCCGGGGGTGAAGCAGTGGACTTTGCAAGCCCTCCAAAAATCCGCCGCGCTTGCCGAACGGGGCGGCATCATCCGACCGATTCTCACCAATCGAGCGATTCAAATGCTCGAAGGGCTCAGCGTCTTTGGCCCGAATTTCGTCAAGGCGGTTCCGGCCAACTTAGCGATTGAACGGATGGCCGTTCTCGAAGGCCGCAGCGCCGCCTGGATTCGCGCCCGCCTGGGAGAGCGTTTCGGCGAGTGGTTCAGCGCGCTGGCACGCGCGCCGAATGCGGCGATGGAAGCGTTGGCGCGCCGAATGCACAATTCTCTCCTCTCGGACGCGGCCGTCACGGCCGGAGAGGCCGCATGGTATCGGCGAGGGCTGAAAGGCTGGCTTAACCGCCTGATGGGCCGGACGATGGCCGAATCGATTCGACGTGGAGCAGGGCTCGCGAATGACGTCCCGCTCGATTATGTCGTCACCGTCCCCTGGCTGAGGGACTTCATGCGCACAGAAGTCCAAAGCGCCGGCCTCATGACCTTGGTGAATGTCTACCAGCGATCACAGGCCGGAACACTGTCACAAACTCAACCCCAGGTCGCGGCAGATCTCGGTATGGATCTCGCCCTGATGTTCTTTGTCGTCATGAGATCGCCGAGCCGAGTGGACCGCATCTCTCGTGTGAGCGCAAGAGATCTCGCGCCGGGGCGCCCTTCGCTCTACATCGCGCATCCTTATGCTCGCTCGGCCACCATGCTCACCCCGATCATCGCGATGTCTTCGGTGGTAGGTGCCGCCTCAACGATCGCACTCAACGACGATAAGATTGACACTCCTGAAAAATGGGAGCGGTATCTCCGCCAATCCCGTAATCGAATGCTCTTCGATGTGGGCTATATCTCGCTCATCACCCCCCACCGGTCGAACATGCGGGAATCGGTGTATGAGGAGTTCCAGAACGCAAATGCCCTGGGCCGACTCGCGATCAACGGCTACTACGCTTTCGATTTCACAGTATTGGCGTACCCCCTCTATATCTACGGCCGCGACGCCCTCGGCCTCGACCACCTCCCTCCACAAGTTCGAAGCCTCCTCGGCGACGGCAAAGTCTTCTTGAGCGTGCGCGCTCCGGGCGCCACCGACCCCAATGACGCGCTTCTGCCGACCGCGAGCAGCGTTCTGGCGCGATTCGCGCTACAGTAGGCTCCATGGGGCTCAACCCGCTCAACTGGAAAGAACTGAAAATCTGGGTCGATCGACTCAAGCCGGAGGTCGAGGGTCGCTTCGTCGATCGCCTGATCGTGCCGGCGCGCGCCCGATTTCCACAGGGTTTCCTCAAGGGGGAGTGGGCGATGCGCCTGACCGGGCGCGGAACCTCCGACCGATGCCTGATTCTGAGCTGTCGACCTCGCAAGCCCACCCTTTACCTGATTGACGGCAAGGGTCCCCAAGCGGCCCTGCAAGCTACCCATTCGGGCTTCGACCTCGCTGCGAACAAGCACCTCAAAGGAGCCAAACTCGTTGAGCTCAGCTGCCTACCGCAGGAGCGCATGATCGTTCTGCGCTTCCGGGCAGAGCAGGAGTACGCCCTCTTCCTCGCCCTGATCCCTGCGCTTCCGGAGCTTTCGCTCGCGACTCGAGGCTCTCCCTCGGACGAATGGATACTCCTCGCCCGAACCAGAAACCTCGCGCTCGGTCCGATCTCGCTGCCCGATGGCAGCAAAGCCCCGCTCGACCTCCGGGTACGGGACGAACTCGTTTCCTCACTCAAAAGCTACCGCGAGGCTTTCGAAAAAGATCTCGATGAGGACGCGTTCGATATCCGAGCCCGCGCGGCGGAGCGAACCCTGCGAGACCACCTCAAACAATCCAAGAAGCGAAGCGCCGCCTCTGATGATGCGGTGGCGGGCGCGCTCCAGGAACCCGACTACCAGAGATACGGCGATCAGCTGAAATGCGTCCTCTATCAGAACCCCGCGCCGCTGGATCGACCGGGCAAACGCTTCTGGAGCGTGCCTGATTTCGAGACCGGAGAGCCCGTGGAGATCGAGGGCAGCCCGCAACTGACCGCGTGCCAGCAAACCGAGCGCTACTACCACCTGGAGAAAAGAAAACGTCGACGCATCGACGATGGAACAGAGCGGGCGCTGAACGCCCGCAAACTTCTCGAGCGTTTTGAAAAACTGCTGCTGAACTTCCCCAAAAAGCTCGAAACCTCGGAGGACTGGGTTCGCCTGGAGACGATGGAAGCAGCGCTCGGAATCGCGAACGCTCCCGGAGCCACCCCGAAAGAGCGAAAGACTTCCGGGAAGGCCCTGTGGTTCGGACGGACCTTTCGCTCCAAGGACGGCCAAGTCATCCTCGTCGGCAAGAGCAAGGACGAAAACCTCGAACTGACCTTCAAAATCGCGCGCGGCAACGACATGTGGCTGCATGTGAAAGGGCGCCCGGGCGCTCATGTCGTCGTCCCGATTCAGCCGGGAAAAAACGCTTCGCTCGAAACTCTGCTCGATGCCGCCGTTCTCGCTGTCTTTTATTCCGGTGGAGAAAGCTGGGGCAAGACCGAGGTCGACTACACCTTGAAAAAGTACGTCAAGCGGATCAAAGACTCCTCCGAGGCGAGCTACACTCAGAACAAAACGCTCATCGTTCAGCCCGAAGCCGATCGGCTGAAGAGGCTGCTCGGCCAACAAGAGCAAACTGAAAAATAGGCCCTCCGTTTAAAAAATTGACGCATGAATTTTGTCCTGATGGAATCTATTCCACCCTCACAAACACTCACAATAGGAGCCTGCTATGTATTTCCGCCTCGGCCTCATTCCCCTTTTCGTATTCGCAGCTTTAGCCGCCGGCTGCGGCGGGGGCAACGTTACCATCGAACTGAAGAACGCGAAGTCAATCACCGTGGCCGAACTTCAAGCGAAGCTGAATCCGTCGACGCTGGCAAGTACTGACCAGACTTCAACAGTGACGATCGATTCACTGAAGGTTCCGATCTTCGACGTAGCCCTAGGCAGCGCAAACGAACTCTTCGGTAGCAGCGATTCTGGAACGATTTATCAGTGCTCCGGCAGCACTGCAGCCGACTGCGAAGTCGAGCTTGTCGGGAACGCGCTTGAAAACCTCCTCACTGGCGGCACGAACACGGGCAGCTTGACTTCAGGTTCGACCTACACGTCGGTCATGATCGCAACCTGTGGCGCAGGTGGCGCGACGACCTACACAGCCAAGGTCAAGGCGCAGGCGACACTCGCCGGAGCAACATATTACACAAAAACAGGCTCCGCAACGATGACGACGACCGTTGCTGACTACTCGGCAGTGGAACTCACCTTCTCCACCTGCCGGAATTATTCCGTGCTCTCCAACCCGATCGCCTATGATGGGGCGGCCGTAACGGTGAATCTCTACGTTGACCTTCGACAAATCGCATCGGCGTTCGGTCCAGGTGGAGGCTCAACTCTCAAGAGCGCCGCAATCAATCGTATGAGCTGCACGACCTCGGACGCCGCCGCCGCAACCACACCCTTCCTGTGCTTGAATTTCCCCGATGTAGGAGGAACCGTAACGAGCGGAACACCTGAAGTCCGTCGCTATAAGGTAACGGAAGCGGGAGCTGCTCCGCTCCTTTTTGGCCTCTTCCTGGCTTCTGATGGCACTCCGATCGGTGGATACAATCGCCCGTACACCGACGGAACGACCACCGAAACCGCCTGGCCCAGCTTCCCTTCCGGCTTCAAAAAGGCGTCCCTCAGCGGCACGACTCTGACCATCTCCGACTACTCTGGAGGTGCAGCCGACACCGCCATGGGCTCAGGCTCTATGGTGACTAACTATGTGGACACGAATGGCGACTGGACCGCATCGTTCCCCTACGACATCGCTGTCGGCGCGTCACAAAGCATCACGACTTGGAAGAATGCCAGCGGAGCCGATGTCTCAAGCACCACCTTTACGGTGACCCGCATCGACTAAAGGTAATGGAACGCTGAGGGGTCAGGCTACTTCACGAACGTCTTGACCACGTACTCGAGCGCATCATCCTTGGTGAAAAGCTTTCGCTCGAGAGCGAGATCCTCCACCGTGCGCAGAATGCGGGAAAAGGTCGGACCCGGTTGAAAGCCAAGCTGAATCAGATCCTCGCCAGTCACGAGCTTCGCCACGTCGATTGTGGGATTCTTCAGCATCTCCTCCCGACGAGTCCGACAAAACTCGTAATAGGCCAGGTTGCCATCCGAAGCCATCGCATCGGCACGATGCAGCGCAAGACGTTCTTCGAAGTAGGGCTCCCGCAAAAAACGCGAGAGCGTCGATTCACGCATTTGAAAAACATCCTTGAATTTAAGCTGTCCTTCGATCATCGCCACGATGGCATCCGTTTCGCGGGTTGAGCGCTTGAATCTTTGGCACATCTTCTGGGCGAGCGCCGCGCCGTCCTTCTCAAAACCGTTGAAGTTTTTCCCCGAGCTACGTCGCGCAGCCGCGACCTTCCCGATTCCCGCAAGGGCAGCGGCCCAGCCCAGAGCCAGCGGGATCTTCGCCTCCAGCCGACGCAAGAACTCGAGCACCTTCAAGGTCTGAAGAAATATGTTCTTCTCCGTCCCTTCCGGATTCAAAACCGACGGCTGGAGCACCTCTCTGAGCGCCTCTACTTCAGGAAAAATGAGTTCTAACAGCCCATATTGGCTCAATCTGCGTATGCAAACGGCCGGAGCCGGTCCGGTCAGCATATGATCGAGCTCGTCGCGAACCCGCTCAGGGCTTACCTTGCCGATCAGCTTGGCGCGGGCCTTAGCCGCTTGCGCGGTTCCGTCTTCAACCTCAAAGCCGAGCTGCCCCGCGAACCGCACGAGACGCACCAGACGCAAGGCGTCCTCACGAAACCGCTCGGAGGGATTTCCGATCGCTCGCAGGCACTTCACCTTCAGATCCGCAAGGCCACCGACGGTATCGAGAATCCTCTGAGTCTTGTGATCGTAAAAAAGTGCATTGACGGTGAAATCACGCCGCCGAGCATCCTCACTCGGACCCGAAAATAGAATTCCCTGGGGATGACGATGATCTCGATACTCGAGATCCTCCCTGAACGTGGCGATCTCCAGCAGGTCTCCTGTCGGCAGCGGCACCTTGATGACCCCGAAGGCTTTCCCCACAGTCAAACCATTCGGAAACAAACGCAGGATTTCGTCGGGCACCGCGCTGGTCGCAATGTCGTGATCCTTGGCTGGTCGACCGAGGTACCAATCCCGCACGCTCCCGCCCACGACATAAGCCAGGTGACCGGCCTCATCCAGTCGAGACAACGCCTCTCTCACCTCTCCCGGAAGAGCAAACGGTCGATCAATTCGGATCCACCTCGAGGGGTTGTCCGTTGAGCTGGTAACGGCTGCGGATGACGGGATCGCCTTTGAAGCGGTTCGCGGCCTGGGTGCCGTCCGTTTCTTTTTCACGAACGATCCTCACTTTCTTTTTTTGTGTAGGAGGCTCCTGTTCGTCGCCCCCCTCCGTGATGTCGATCTCGAGTGTCTCAGGTGCTGGCACTGCGGATTCCTCCTCGACGGCTTCTTGCGCGAAAACCATCACACGAAGAGAAACAATGTCGGTCAATAAAAGAGGCAACAAATATCGAAATCTCATGGTCATCTCATCAATACTTCTCGCGGCCTGGCACCATCAGCAGGCCCGACGATACCGCGCGATTCCATCGTCTCGATCATGCGGGCAGCCCGATTGTAACCCACCTTCAGATGGCGCTGCAAAAACGAAGCCGAAGCATGGCCAGAATGGCGCACGAGCTCCATCGCCTCTTGGAACAACTCATCGTCGGAATCGTCGCCGTCCTGTGAATCGGAATCATCGTCCGCCTCATCCACGAGAATCTCTTCCCGATAAGCCGGCTTACCCTGACTCTTCAGGAAGGAGGTGACCTTGCCGATTTCGTCGTCGTCAACATAGGCACCGTGCAGACGCAGCAACTGCGACACGCCAGGCGGGATGAAAAGCATATCCCCCTGCCCCAGCAAACGCTCGGCACCGCTGCGGTCGAGAATTGTCTTCGAATCGACATAGCTTGAAAGCTGAAAGGACACGCGGGAAGGCAAATTGGCCTTAATGAGGCCCGTAACGACGTCTGTGGAAGGTCGCTGCGTAGCAATCACCAGATGAATACCGGCCGCCCGGGCCTTTTGAGCGATCCGGGCGATCGACACTTCCACTTCTTTTTTCGCGATCATCATCAGATCCGCCAGCTCATCGATAATCACGACGATGTAAGGGAGCTTGCCGATCCTCGGTGCGCCGTTTTCGTCCGGCTCGAAGGCTTCGATCCAATCGCTGCCTGAAACCTGGGGCGCCCCGCCGACGGCCTGATTCTCCTCCGCCAACAGGAGATCGCTCACCACGTCGGCCCCCATGTCCTCCACCTTCTGATTGAAGGCGGCGAGATTTCTCGCGCCCATCGCCGCGAGAATGCGGTACCGGCGCTCCATTTCACGAACCGCCCACTTCAAGGCGATGCTGGCGTGATGGGGGTCATCCACCACGGGAAGGAGCAGATGAGGGATGTCCTGATAGGCCCGAAACTCAATGAACTTCGGATCGACCAAAATCATGCGCAACTCGTCCGGAGTGAAGCGATAGAGCAGGGAACAGATCAGGCCATTCATGAATACTGATTTTCCAGACCCCGTCTGCCCGGCGCAAAGAAGATGAGGCATCCGCGCCATATCGGAAAGATAGGGCTGACCAGCGATGTCCTTGCCCATCACCACCGGAATCGAGTGCTTTTGACCGTAAAAATCGGGGTGTTGGAGAAACTCCCTCAGGTAGACGGTCTCGCGATCATCGCTCGGGATCTCAATCCCCACCACGCTCTTGCCGGGCAAGGGCGCGATGATGCGCACCGACTGCGCCGAGAGCGCCATCGAAAGGTCATCCGCGAGCGCGGCGATCCGCGAGACCTTCACGCCCGGCCCCGGCTTGTACTCATACAGCGTGATCACGGGCCCGGGACGCACGGCCGTCACCTGGCCATCGATCCCGAAATCGAGAAACTTCTGTTCGAGGATTCTCGAATTTTCGATCAGCTTATTCTTGTCGATGGAAGACTCGATCTTCGGGATTTTTTTGAGAAACTCCATGCTCGGCAGTTTCCAATGCCCTTTCCTCGTTCGGGAGGCGCGCGCCGCGAGCTTGGCCGCCGCACGCCCTGCCGCCTCTTTCTCTTTTCCGGCCAGTGCGCCGTTGCCGCCATCCGCCTGCGGCGTGTTCTCCCAGGGCACGATCGTAGGAACGCTTCGATCCGCCGCTTGAGTGGAGACCTCGCCCACACGCGCGGTCACCTCGTCCGGATCTTCGCCTACCGGACTCGGCAGTTCGATCTGCTCGGCCAGACCGTGCGGGGGCTCCACCTCCAGCAACCGCTCCTGCCCAATGGTCAAAGGCACGCGCCCAGAAGCGGCGATCGCCAGTGCTTCCTTCTCGCTTGCCACCCCTCGTGCGTTCTCCAATAGCCGCTGCTGCTTGCGCGCGCGCATCAAGGCCGCGCGCTCCTGCGCCCTACCGATCGCGCCCTCGATGAGGTTCTGAAGAAAATCTCCGGCCGCATGAGCAAATCGCATCGCGGCCACGCTCACCACATAAGCCAAATAGGTGCCGAGCAGCCGGGTCAATTTCCAGCTGACTTGCGCAGCATGATGCATCAACCAGGCAACGGCGCGCGCCACACTGATCGGTGTAGAAGCCGCGATTGCCACGAAGAAAACGAGCGCGGAAACCAGTGAAGATCCGACCGGATTCAGATACTGCTTGAGCACCTCGGCCAGCCAAGCACCAAAGGCCCCTCCGGTCAAAAGCACCGTGCCTCCGTAAGACCAATCGGCCCACTGAAGCGTGACAAAGACGGTCAGGGACATGACGGCTACGGCCATCCCGCCCAAGGTTCCGATCACCCGAGTCGCACCCTCACGCTTGTAGAGCGCCGCGGAGATGAAAAACAGGGCAGCGGGAATCAGAAAGGCCGCCACCCCAAAAAATTGAAGAACCAAGCCGGAGAAGAAGGCCCCGATTCTCCCGCAAAGATTCCGCGCAGCCCCCATCGCGTTGGTCGCGAAAGAAGGATCGCCGGAGACATAAGAGACCAGCGCCACGACTGTGAACGCCATTCCCCCAAAGGCCACCATACTCCCCAGTTCGCTGAGCAAGTGGCGGCTGCCCCTGCCCCCACTCGAATCGTTCCTCGAAACGCGTGTACTTCCTTGTCGGATCGCCATGAGTCTATGGTACATGGCCTCTCATGAGACACCAAGCCTCGCAACGCAAGAAGTCAGCCTCCGGAAGCCTCGTTCTCGCCTACGACCTTGGCGGAACCAAGGTGGCCGTCGGAGTGGTCGATTCGAAGGGCAAAATTATCGCGGAAATTCGAGTACCGGTGGTGATCGAGCAGGGAAAGGCCGCAGTGCTCAAGCAGCTCGTCGAACTCGGCAAGCGCCTCATCGCCGAACACCCTCGCGTGAAGCGGGTCGGCATCGCTTCGGCCGGTCCGCTTGATCCCATCAAGGGCCTGCTCTTTGACCCCACTAACTTCGTCAGCGCGAAAGATCCGCACGGCTGGGGAGTCGTTCCCATCGCGAAAATTCTCTCAAAAGGGCTGAAAAAACCGGTCGTCCTCGAGAACGACGCCGCAGCCGCCATGTTGGCCGAGCACTGGAAGGGCGCAGCCAAGGGCTACGACAACGCCATGATCTTGACGCTCGGGACCGGACTCGGAACCGGCATCATCACGAACGGCTCGTTGCTCCGAAGCGGGCGTGGGCTGCACCCCGAAGCCGGCCACATGATCATCAAAGACGGCGACACTTCGGCGCCCTGCGGATGCGGCAACTCCGGTTGCGCCGAAGCCTATCTCTCCGGCCGAAGCTTCGCCCGCCGCGCGCGCACCCGCTTCAGCAACCCCAACCTCAAGCCCATCGACATCGCCAAGCTCGCCCGCGCCGGCGATCCGCGCGCCCATGCCGCATTCGAAGAATACGCGCAGCTCATGGCCGTGGCGCTCTCAAACTATGTCGCGATGTTCAGCCCAGAGATCTTCGTCTTCACCGGCGGCTTCGCCGAATCGGCCGACCTCTTCCTCGACAAAACCTCATACCATCTCGAGCGCCTGCTCAAGCGACGGCGCGCCGGCGTCGACCTGATGCCGAAGCTCGCGGTCTCGAAGCTCGACAACGAAGCAGGGCTGCTCGGCGGAGCTTTCGTCGCGTTGAATCGGTAGGGTTTAGGATGGAAGCAGGGCGGCCCGCAGAAGTTTGAGAGCCAATTCAGAAGCCTGGATCGCCTCGTCGGCGTCTCCGACGGAGTACCCCTCCGTCGGATCAAAATCATCAGCGCCATAAAAAGACATCTCTCTCTCGCGCCGGAGCCAATGATTAGCCTGGGCTAACAAATCGAGATCCCCAGCGGCAATCATGCTGAACTGATCTTTCAGAGCCAGAAGCTCTCGCCCGACGTCGTGAATATGCGGAGGATCTTGATTGGCGAGTCTCAGGAGTGCTTTCGAGCAAAGCTCGACCAACTCCTGAGTCGCGCACGCAGTCCGAAAAATTTCCATCGGCACGGTACATCTGGAGGGCCTTCAAGCGGCTTTCAGCCTTTTTGAGGTAAGCCCGCGGAATATCCCTAGGCGACATCGCGGCTGCCTCCCTTTTGAACAGGCCCCAAATGCAATGAAAAATCGATTTCATCGAGCGGCCCAAACGATCGGGCATATTGCCAATAGGGTTTGCCACCGAAGGCCTCTAAGCGAATCGAGCCATTTTTTTTTCTCCAATCCAGCACCGCCTGCCTCAGAAGCGAAAACCTTCCCCGTACATCGCAGATGACTCGGTGTTCTTCCGGCATATCGAGAAGAAGCGTCTCAATTTGCCAAGTCGGCCTGTCCTTTCTTACCACGAGAGACGCGCTCCTGCTCCACTCCAACCCCGCGCTTGCCCGATCCCAGAAACCCCAAACATCACGCCGTCCCCAGGACGATTCGGCCCTGAGACAAACCATGAGATCAATATCGCTCAACGAACCCGCGGTGCCGCGAGCGTAGGATCCGAATAGCGCCACCCACTCGATTTCCGGATGGCCAAAAAACAAGCCTCGAACGTCTCGGATGATCTCCTACTGAGACAAAATGCGGGAAGAGTTCATACACGCTGAGTCTAGCATAAATACCGCCCATTCAGGCCGAAAAGTACAGAGACCAGTCACCGCTCGGGGCGGCCATCGCCGCCCTTTAATTTGACACTAAGCATGCATACTGATATATTCATATCTACTTATGCTCAAGACTAACGCATTGAAATTAAGACAAAATCTAGGGTCTATCCTCAAACAGCTTCAAAAAACAGGACGCCCTATTCTTCTCGAAAAGAACAGGAAACCGATGGGCGTGATCATTTCGATCGAGGACTACCAAAAGCGTTTTGCCGACGTCGAAAGCGATGAGGCCCGCCGCGAGCTGGTTCAATCCATTCGCGAAGCACAGCTTTCACTTCCGGCAAACCGAACCGCTGAGCAGCTCATCCGGGAGCTGCGCGGCTCAATATGAACGGCAAGCTGAGAGTGATCGACGCTTCGGTCGCGGTGAAATGGTTTGTTCGGGCCGATGTGGGGCGCGAATCGGCGCTAGCGCTCCTGGCGGAGATTGAAAAAGATCCACGAAACTTCGCGGTGCCCGAACTTTTCTTTAACGAGATGCTCGCTGCGCTCTGTCGCCTGGTGACGCAAGCAGAGACCGTGAAGCAGCAGATTCGAAACCTCGAGAACATCGGTTTTCATCGCGTCGGAAACGGCCATGAGCTTCTCGCCCGGGCAGCGGAGATCGCCATTCAAACGGGCCTCACCGGATATGACTCCGTTTACGCCGCAACGGCGGAATTGCTCCACGGGCAGTGGATCACCTTCGACCAGAAGGCCCACCAGAAACTGGAAAAAGCGGGAATGAAAGGTCTGTCATCCCTGCCGTGATGGCCGAGCATCACGAGTCGCCAACCGCCGCTGCTCAGCCGTCAAAAACTCCCAGTCTCGTTCTCGCCCGGAAGGATGGAGCCGCCCCACCACCACGACCGCCAAGCCGCGGCCTGAGAATTTCAAACGCGCGCCTCGAAAGCCGATCGCCTCCAGCCGGTTCTTGGCCAGATAAGCGCACACCGCTTTGAACTCACGCCCCCAAGTGACTAGGCGAGTGTAAACCGGCGCATCCCAGAAACGACCTCTCTGGACGCCCTTCTGCGCGCCCGTGATCGCGCGGGGAATCAGGCCCGCCACCGTCCTGAAAAAGCGCTGAAGATCGTGACGCGCGCGGAAGCGCAATAATAAGTGCAGGTGATTGCCGACATTGGCGAGCCGCTCGATCGTGACGTGATTCTTCACCGCGTGGGTGTAGAGAATTTTCTCCACGCCCGCGCGGTTGCGCCGATGCAGGAACGACCACTCCCCATGCGCGCGCTTCGAGCGCATGACAACATGGAGGGAAAGGCGCGGGTCGAGAGGACGCTTGAGCTTGCGGCGGTTCTCGTTCAAATCCCCGCCGTGCTCGCGCCTGGCTTCGAAGTCTCGTCCAAGGGGCAGTTCTTGCTGCTTCTTTCTCGTCGCCATCTGGTTTTCTTGATTAGAGTAAACGCTTACCTAAATCAAGGGGCAATGTCATTTTATGACAGAAACAATAAAACATGGAACGCGAAGCCTTAAAGCCGAAGCGCTTCGACGGCTTGTCGCGCGGTGATGATGGGGATGCGCTCAATTTCTCCGAGCGAGAGCAAATCCGCCTTGTCCCCGGTGATCAGAAAATCGGCTTTCCCCTCAATAGCGAGCGACAGGAATTTATCGTCGTCAGGATCTTTGCTTTTTTTGATCGGGGACAAGACTTCAACTCGTTCCGTGTCCTCAATGAAAAGAGAAGTGAGGTCTCTTACGGCTTCGTCCGTGATTTTTTTATACTTCCGAATGCGCGGACAATCGAGCACCCGTAAATATTCGATCACGACCTCATCCGACACGAGAAGAACGACTTTTTTGCTGTGAACAGTATCGAGGATAAGAGCGTACGGAGTCGCCATGGTCATCAGGCCGCTGACGATGATGTTCGTATCGACCACCAGGCGAGGTTTACTTTCCAATGCGCGCTTGCTTTCTTACCGCTTTGATCGACTCAGCGATGTCCTTTTCAAGCTGTTTCGGGTCTACACCCCTATTTGCTTCACGAATTTCGGCTACGGCCTTCCAGGGATCGATGTTCCTCAAAGCACGCCGAATCATCAACGACTGCGCGACAATCCCGCTAATGGAAGTGCCTTTCTCAAAAGCCTCCTGAGCGACATCCTCATGAGCCTCAGGTGACAGCCTCACATGAACCTGACCGCCGAACGCTCTCCGATTTCGCATTAAAGAACCTCCATGCCATGACCAGTATACCATGGTACTGTGGTCATGCCAACGGGTCAGCTTTCCACGCAAAAGGGTCTACCCCTGGGAGGTCTGGCGGCTGATACCGGCCGAACCTCCCGGGGATAGACCCAACTCCTTCGTAGCCAGGACCTGCACCTGCTCGATCGGCGCCCGTTCGTCGTCGTGGCACGCCCAGGGTACAAGCGTAAGAGAAACCAGGGTTACAAACGGGTCCTCACGAGGCGAAGGCCCACGATGCCGTAACGGCCGGACGGCTCGACGCCGCTACGAAAAGCCGACCGCAGGGCCCCGGCGTCGTGGTCCCAACCGCCGCCACGAATCACGCGGTACGAGCCCGACGATGGACCCCGAGGATCACGCTGGAATGCTGAACCAAGATCGCGCACGTACCAATCGCTGGTCCACTCCCAAACATTGCCGTGCATGTCATAAAGACCCCAGGCATTCATCCAACCATTCAGACGCTGACTTCCCACCGGCGCAGGGTGCCCCCCGGAGTTGCCATTGAAAACGGCATAAGCAGGCAGCATGGTCCAATCATCCCCGAACGAGTAAGCCGTTTGAGTTCCGGCTCGCGCGGCGTACTCCCACTCGGCCTCAGTGGGGAGGCGATAGAAATGCGAAGTCCCCAATCGGGAGTTGAGCCGCGACAAGAAGGCTTCAACGTCTCCGTAGCTGACCTGCTCCACCGGATGATTCGGGCACATGGGAACTCCATGGGGTTCCCCATATGTCCTCGGACAATCCGAACGAGTCTTGAAACGCGAAGGATTCCCCCCCATCACTTGCACCCACTGCGCTTGGGTCACTTCGGTCGTCTGCATCTCAAAGGCTCCGCTGAGGGTCACCGAATGCAGCGTCTCTCGCGCATCCCACCATTCTCGCCCCGCTTCCCCTACTGGGCTCCCCATCCCAAAAGTCCCCGGATCGATCTTCGTGAACTCCATCTCAACAAAGGCAGGCATAGAGTACTCCAGCTTTCGAAGCTCTTCCAAAAGCGCCGCCGAAGAAAGGTTCGACATCAAGAGCCCGGTCATGCGACGCGCATCAGAAGAGTTTCGATCATGAAACTCCGCCCTGCGATACGCATAAACAGCCTCATGGATAACCATCGCCGCGCGCTCCGCGTTCGAAGCGAGAGACGTGAACAACTGCTCTTGAACCAAGACGCCGCCGTCATTCTTGTAGTTTACCACCTGCTCTGGATCGCGTGTGATCGTGCCGTCTCGGCACCGACCCCCGGTCCGTGGGTATACTCGATATGGCCCCTCGTTGACCGCAGTCAGATGAGCGGGTGTACGCACCACCTGCGGTGGATGATTCTCGAACGCTCCCAGCGCTTCCAGACGAGGAGAGATCACTTCGAACAATGTGGGATCAGCACTAAATAGTTTGGCCATCACGCGATCCAGGATATCTTCTACTGATCCGGTGTACGCCTCTAGCGTCAGCCCAAATTCCGACTCGGCCTCGAACAGATCGACCAGCTGAATCCACTCAATCGCGCCGGCTTGCGAGCGACACACCCACGCACCCCCTCCGTTGCCGATCTCGTGGCCGGGACTCGGCGCCTGCGCCCGTGCTGAGGGAACGCCGCTCAACGCAACTGCGACTAAAACCCCGGTCGACCACCTCTGACAAACACCCTGCTTCGCTTTCATTTTCATACTCCTACGTTCCCACCCGCGTCAGCGGGATCAATTGAACTGACAACCGATACACTTCCGACTTTTTCTTCCCGCCCTCGAGCAGCTGCGCGACCTCGCGCCGCAGCTCCCGCAGGCGCGCCTTCGCCGCCGGCAACAGATCCGGATCGATCGCGATGATCGAGGCGCCGAACTCGCGCAGCTCAACCGGCACTTCATCAAGCGCCGTGCGCGCCAGGTCCAAACCCTGCGCATGATTTTTTCTCAGCGACGCATCCGAGACGTCATTCGTCGTCGTGAAGCGCTTGCCCGTCGCGCGCCACTCGACCCCCGAAATGCCCGCCCCCGAGGCGACTTCCACAAGCAACCCCAGCCGCACCAAAGTCTGCACCGCGCTTCGGACCTCGCGAACGCGTAACCCCAAACGACGCGCGATCCACGCTTCGTCGCTCTGAAACCCCTGCGTCTCCGCGAGCGAAAGAATCGCCAGGTGATACCAGTCGGCCACCACTCGAAACTCGTCCGTCGAAAGCTGAATGTACTGAAGCACCGGGCCCGTCGTGCGCTTCTTCGCGCCAGGAACCTCGTTCGCCGCCCGTGTTTTCCGAGACAACCGCTCCGGAAGAGCCTCCACCAGCGCCGTGGCCACCGCAGGCTCGACCGCCAAGCGCTCAAAAACCCGCGCTGCCATCTTGCGGCTCAACCGGCGCTTGCCGTTGAGAAGCAAGGACAGCTCAGCCGCCGTGATCTGAAGCTTCCTCGCAAACGCCCGCAGTGAGTAGCTCGGGTTGCGGCTCTGCAGCTCCGCCATCGCTGAGCGAATGAGGTTCAAACTCTGGAGCTGAGCATCCTGCTGATGGGTTCGACTCGACGGCTTCATGACGGGCTGCCTACCGGCCGATAGCGCCACCGGTCAACTAAGAAGATACAAAGTGTTTCTCATTGATATTGAGAAACACCGCAAAGCCTATGCTACGTCCTCGGCCTTGCCTCTTCGGTCTCCTGCTGATTTCCGTTTCCGACCCACAGGTCCCTCTCCGAGCGAATAACTCACCTTGCCATGGGCGACAGAAATCAGCACCGTACAATGATCAAATACAAGAGCCTGTCGATCGCTCTTTTCTTGAACATCGTCGAATTCAACGCCGAGAAGTTCGCCGTTGGGAGAGAAAAAGCCGACCCCCCGCCCCCTCTTCGCCTCGACGGCATCACCCCATGGGCCAGGATACCAGGACAGAGAAAGCGGCCCGGAGTCCCCGATCACTCGAAAGGATACCTTTGGTCTTGTCATAATTTTACCTTCCGCTGTTTTCGGTGGGCAGTTCTCGGTTGAGTCCCCGTCGGATACATGCTCGCCAGAAATGCCCCCGCAGAAATAATCTTTACGACCGCAACAACAAAGCGCTGGCTCTCCAGGCGATAGAAAAACATAAACTCCCGGTCACCTTTAAGGTACTTCCGGAAATTGCAAGAAAAGCCAAAGACTCCTCACGTTGCTCTTTGATGATAAGAATATCCGAGAATAATACATCCAACTTTTGAGTCAGCTCGCCCCAAGTGTCCGACATGCTAAAAGCCTATCTCAGCTCGCTCCCCTGCGCCAGCCTACGGAAGCTGAACCTGCAGCCCCAGCGTCATCCACTCGTGGCTCAAATCCAGCCGGACGCCCATCTGGGGTAGAAAATAGTACACACCGCCCACGCCGAAGCGAGGATGAATGATGTAGCTCGTCAGGCCCGCCACCGAAATCACGGCGCCGCCAACCCCACCGACTGCGAAGAAAGTCCAATAGTCATCTTTCACGAAGTCCCAGCGCAGGTGAGTGCTAAACAAGCCAGAGGTGAACCCCCCATTGAAGGTGAGATGCACGCCGCCCGCCGCCTCGATCCAGACCTGGTTGTTCATATCGGGCACGAACCCCAGATGCACGATCTTCGCGGCCACGTTCCCAATCAGCGGCACGCCCCCGAGGGAGCCTAGCTGAGAAATTCCTCCGCCAAAACCGAATAAAAATTCACCCCCGGGCGGCTTTCCCTTCCAGGCTTCCGCGGCTCCGGCAGAAAAAGAAAGAAGAGACGCAAACCCAAAAATCGTCGCTACGAACAGCTTTTGCTTCATGGCCGCATCAGATCACGAAAAGGCGCTGGAGGAAATTATGAATCATCGCGCCGGTGGCTCCCCAGATGCGATGCGGCCCCACCTGGTAGACGTGCACTCCGACTGAACGCCCCTGAAAAGTCATCTGCTCGAGGCGATAGACACCCGGAGCAGTCAACTGCGAGAGAGAAACCCAAAAAATTTCAGCGATTTCGACCGGATTGGGACGCAACAGCGGCTCCTCAAACGGGGGCCGCAGCAACCCGACGACCGGATTCACCAAAAAGCGGGTGGGAGTCCGCAGCTCTGGCAACTCGCCGATGATCTCCACTCGCTCCCGAGGCAACCCGATCTCCTCCTCCGCCTCTCGCAAGGCAGTCAAATGATACGCCGGCGAAAACGCCAGATCACCGGGCTCGGTCACTCCGCCTGGAAAGGCGATCTGTCCCCGATGCTGCTCGAGCTGCTCCGATCGCTTCGTCAACACCAGAGCCGCATCCGATTCATCCAAAGGCCGCAACAGAAGCAACACGGCCGACAGACGAGCGCCGACATCCTGCAACTCGGGCTGCAACCGACGATGATCGTAATCGAGCTCGACTTCTAGAGCCCTCCGAACTCGATCGTCCCAACCCTTGAAACTCATCCGCGGCTCTTCAGATCGATCCCATACCTCTGCGCCTTGCGATAGAGCGTCGCGCGGTCGATCCCCAGCTTCTCGGAAGCCTTCGATTTATTGTACTGAGTCTCGCCGAGAACGCGCAAAATATGCAACTTCTCCAGATCCTCCAACGATCCATCCTCTTCGCCTGAAGAGGGACTGACCGCCAACTCGAAATCATCGGGAAACAGAACCGACGAATTCGTCATCGCCACGGCTCGCTCAATCGCATGCTCCAGCTCGCGCACGTTCCCGGGCCAGGGGTACTCCTTCAGCTGAGTGAGCGCCTCTTCCGACACGTGTGACACCAGCTTCCGATTCTTCGAGGCGTAACGAGCGAGAAAATGACTCACAAGCTCCGGCAAATCCTCGATCCGCTCACGGAGCGGCGGAATCTCGATCGAGATCACTTTCAACCGGTAATAGAGATCTTCGCGAAATTTTCCCTGCTGAACGAGCGCATCAAGATCACGATGCGTCGCCGCGATCAGGCGAACATCCATCTTCCGGTTCTCGCTTCCACCTACCGGGCGCAGCTCGTTCTCCTGCAAAACGCGCAGCAGCTTCACCTGCATCGACAGCGGGATGTCGCCCACCTCATCCAGAAACAACGTGCCGTGATCCGCCTCGGCAAACAGCCCGGCCTTGTCATGAATCGCTCCGGTGAAAGCCCCGCGCACATGGCCGAAAAGCTCACTCTCCAGCAAACCCTCCGCCACCGCGCCGCAATTTACAGCGACAAATGGCTTCAATTTGCGCGAGCTGTTTTCATGAATCGCGCGGGCCACCAGCTCTTTTCCCGTACCGCTTTCCCCCCGCACGAGCACTGTGCTGGATGAAAGCGCCGCGCGAGCCAGGAGTTTGTAGACTTCGACAATTCGCGGTGATTTTCCGGTCAATTCTTTCGGCCGAGACTCGAAAGCGACTGTCGGCGTCGCACCGGGCTGCTTGCTGGCCCGCTGCAGTGACTCCCACTGCTTGACCGCACGAGCGACGACGGCCTGGAGCTCCTCCATCCGAAAAGGCTTGCTGATGTAGTCAAAGGCGCCCTCCTGAATCGCTTCAATCGCGCCCTGCATACTCCCAAATCCCGTCATCAGAATCACGCAACTCGTCGGATCGCGCTTCTTCACTTGGCGCAAAACATCCACGCCTCCCACCTCGAGCATCCGAATATCCGAAAGCACCACCGGGAAAGTTTCTGCCGAGAGCACCTGAACCGCCTCCTCTCCGCTGGCGGCAAGACGAACGTGGTAGCCCTGACGCACCAGAACTTCCTTCAAAAGATGACGCATCACCTGATCATCATCGGCGACAAGAATCGAGAGGGGATCAACCTGCATATTCAGCGTTATAGCTCAGCAGGGTAGGGTAACTGCAAGGTGACTCGCGCCCAATGCCCCTCGCGGGAGTCAATTGCGAGGTCGCCTCCGTACTTCCGGGCGATGTCCCGACAGATCGTCAGACCCAGGCCCGTGCCCTCACCCGGTCCTTTCGTGGTAAAAAAAGGCTTCAAAACATTGGGGAGGTCTTCTCGGCGAATCCCTACCCCCGTGTCATAAATCGAAACAAAGGCCCACTGACGCGCCTCCTCAGTCCGAACCCCCGTCTCCACCTCGATCTGAGATTTTCCAGCGTGTTTTTTTGAGGCCAAACTATCGAGAGAATTATTGACCAGATTCAAGAGAATCTGTTCCATCTCGACCGGCACGACCCGGATCGGCCCCAGCTTCCGATCGTAATTCCGCTTGATCTGGACACCCATGGCGGCCACCCTCGGATGCACAATGCCCAATGTCTGATCGGCGATCCGATTCAGATCGACCAATTGCCGCTGAGAATGAGGCTTCGAGGTGCTCTGAAGGAAGTTCTTCACGATCGTCTCAATTTTCGCCAATTGCGTCGTAATGACGGAAAAACGATCCTCGAAACCCCCGGGGCCCACCTCTTCCCTGAGAAGCTGAAGGTGGCCGCCGACCGATCCCAGCGGCGTTCCGATTTCATGCGCGAAACTGGCCGTGAGTTGCCCCATGACGGCCAACTTCTCCGTGTTCATCAACTGCCGCTCCACCTCGTGCAATTTTTCGGTCAGGTGCAGGTTCTGAGTCTCGGCCCTTCGGAGGAGCCTCTCGTTTCTCAGGGTCTTGCGTAAAAAGTAGGTCAAAGCGAGAAACAAAATAGCAAAAGAAACCGCCGCGGCCGCCGTCGTCACCTTCCAAAGAGATTGACCGATCTGAGTCACGAGCTTGGTCGAAACGACGACACGAATGGTGCCGACGTTTCTCCGGGGCGATTTTCCATCGCGGGACCGGGCTTCGATCGGGAGCCAGATATTCCAAAGTCCCTGCCCGCTCTCGTCCGTCTGAAGCTCCGTCTCCAGATGATCAACGAGCTTCAACTCCGGAGGTGAGGGTACCTGAACGATTTCTCCATCCTCCCCCTTGGGGCTGGGTGCAGCCTCTTCAATATTGGTAGCCAACAGAAAAGGGTTACCCATGCTCCCTGGAACAATGACATCCGCGCGCAGGACGTTCGGCTGAAGGTAAAGAAATTCTTGAATCGCCGACTCAACAGCCTGGGCGCTTCCTTTGCCCACCAGTAAATTCTGACTGAGTATTTCGGCTGACAACGTCTTCGCGCTCGTAATCCCGATCTGCCTCATCTCCTCGACCAGAACGGGCGTGGTGAACTGGTTCTCCAGGAGCGTCACCAACACGAAGGTCGGAAGAATCACCCCGACCAACACGAGCGTGATTTTAGCCTGGAGATCGAGTTTTCTCTTCACCCCCCCAGTCTAGCTCCCGACCCGGAAAAATAGAAAGGCCCCCCCCGGTTCCCGGGGCGGGCCTTTCGTCTCTTAAAACGAGAAATCAATCACTCAGCGTGAGGAGCTTCGCCAGCAGGAGCTTCGGCGGGGACATCAGCAGCAGGAGTCGCCGCTTCATGGGTTGCTGCCTTCATCTTCTTGGCCTTTTTCTTGTCATGACGGGGCTTATCTTTCTTAGCCTTTGCCTTCGAAACGACAACAGTGTCGTTAGTCGTGGCAGCGAAAGCAACAGAACCCATCGAGAACACAGCAGCAATCATCAATACAATGAATTTATTCATAGAACGTTCTTCCTTTTCTCCAGATCTGGAGGTGCATCGACCGACCCTGTGCCGGTCAATGCATGAAGAGAAAGCAAGGTCGGTGCCAACGCGCAGGTCGCAATCCCTGGAGGATGCAACCTAAAATTCTTCAATCATCTCTGCGAGCTAGACCCCCCGCCCTGCGTCTCAATCGACCCGCTGTCAATGAAGTGTCGTTGCAGGTTACCGCAACCGTATGTTGCAAGATGCGACACCCCAAAAAATCAGATAAGGCATGGCTCCATGAAGTGGCGCGCTCGAATTCAAGACCCTAGACGAAAACACGGGACGGCGATCCGTGCTCGGGTCGAGACGGAGATTCGCAATTTTTTTCTCCAGCGAGATTTCCTGGAAACCCGGACCCCCCTTCTCGTGCCCTGCCCGGGAATGGAGCCCCACGTCCGACCCATTTCGACCAGCACCGGAGCCTCTCTGCCCACTTCACCAGAATTCGCGATGAAACGCTTGCTGGTGGGAGGACTGAAAAAAATCTTCCAAATCTGTCCATCGTTTCGAGACGAGCCACGCTCGCCCCACCACTTCCCTGAATTCACGATGCTCGAGTGGTATCGCGCCCACGCCGGATACGAAGAGATCATGCGCGATACCGAAAACCTCGTGGCCCATCTCGCCCGCTCTTGCCTGGGAAAAGAAGAAGTCACCTTTCAGGGGCGCACTATTTCGGTAAAAGCCCCTTGGCCCCGGTACACGGTGCGAGAACTTTTTCTTGAACATGCGCAAGTCGACCTCGGCCGCGCCACGGCGACCGAACAACTCCGAACCGAGTGCCTACGCCTCGGCCTCGAAGTAGGGCAATCCGACGGCAAAACCTGGGATGACTACTCCTTCTTGATCTGGCTCAATTGCGTCGAGCCTCGGCTCCCCAATGATCGCGCCATCATCGTGCACCAATACCCGGCCTCGCAAGCCGCGCTCGCCGTACTCGAAACCGACCCGCAAGGACACCCCTGGGCGCGACGATTTGAAATCTACGCCGGCGGGCTTGAGCTCGGCAACGCCTTTGAGGAATTAACCGACCCCATCGAACAAAGACGACGATTCGACGAGGACATGGAGCTGCGAGAACGCACCTATGGTTCGTCCTTCCCTCGTACTCCTCTGGATGAGGGATTTCTCGAGGCACTCGAGGAAGGCCTGCCTCCCTCGAGCGGAATTGCCGTAGGCGTCGATCGCCTCGTCATGTTGATCGCAGATGAGCCGGACATCGACTTCACGGTGTGGATCTCGCCCCACACCGGAAAGGGCTAGAAAGAAAGTTCGCGAACATCGACGCAAGATGATCCGCTGAAGAGCGCTCTCATGCCCAACGCGCCGCGAGTCGCCGCGACCTTGTCAACGAGCGCCTGTGCGCTGACTTCTGGCGGAGGCGTGAGCAGGCAACTCGCATGCTGAGGAACTTCCGCTCCCGCGGGACCAGAGCAACTTGAAGAGCCAAAATCGAGAACGACCTGGGTTCCTAGACGAAAGGCCTGGACCCCGGAGGAGCAGCTCCAACTCGTGCCTTCTGCCGCACCGAAGAGCACGTGAGGAGAAACGCTCGACGCCTGGCTTCCGCTCCAGGTTCCCAAATCAAACGCGCAGCTGACCGTCGCCATTGAACCCGGCAGATAAAAATCACGAACCGGGATCACCGACCAACCTCTCCGAAATAATTCGCTCCACTCAGAGGTGAGCGCCCCGCTGCTGATAGGCGAGCCGGAGCTTCCGCAGAGCGGTTCTTCCGCCCGGCCGGCGCGGCCCTCGGAAACCTTCCTCCAGAGAACCGCCACGGTATGATCGCTGCCGCTCGGGCCTGAAACGGAAAGGCGCAACGGTGCCCAGGTATAACGCTGCATCCGAACCCAACGACGCCCGCAATGAAGAGTCTCAGCGGAGGCGCCATTGCCCGAGGCGAGCACCTCCCATTGATCACCGGAGATCTGACTTTCGAGGCGCACCCGAAGGTCGCTCAACACGGCAAACTCATACAGACCAGGCTCTTCTGAATCACTCAAATGCAACTCAGTCGAAAAGGTCTCCGCGGCTCTCCGTGGCTCCTCCGATAAAGAAAAGGTCTGAAAATCGTTCCATTCGGAAAGGGTGCGCCGAGTCCCCAGGATGCCATGGCGAGGAGTCGCTCCGGAAGAGCCCCCTTCGGTACAGGCCGCTAAAACCTGCGTCTCGACCTCGGTCTCAGACGGACCCGCGGCAGAAGGGATCACCAAGTCTGCCCTCGCCTCAGGGGGAGCGTCCACAGCCGGTGCGCCTCCGTTGATGTGGGTGCCGATCCATCCGCTCTCCACCGGTGCGCGCGGACGAACCACGGCCTCGGGGAATCGACCTCGCATCGGCAAAACCACGGCTTCCTCCTCGGTCGGCGCGATCGGAGCGCTCACGACCACCGGGAGCGCAACCGAAGCCTGGCTCGAGGGAGTCAGATCGACCACCTCTGTGGGCATGGGCTCCACGTAGGAAGAAACGTGTTCGTCCGAAGGCCGAACCATGGCGGTCGAGCGGGCGGGAACAACCTCGGCGTCGTTCGCGAGCATCTCACCGACCTGCTGAATGAACCCGTTCAGTACCGAACCCAGCGCGACTGCAACCACGCAAGTGAAGATCACGATACCCACGCGGCCCGTGGGGAAAACTCTCATCTCACACACACTCCAAATCTAACTCCCGCGGCCCCTTTTGCATGGAGAATGCCAGCGGCAAATGATCAAAATATCGCTGAAACCACAGGACTTTATTCCATCCCCCATGGCTATTCGAGGTCAGTTCCCTGACGACTGTTCAATCTTTGGACACACAGAGCGGTCGGCGCATCTAGACGCCGTCAAAACCCCGCGGTAGGGCCCTCCTTATGAAATCACTCAAACTCCAAATTTTGGCTCTCACGGTTCTTCTTGGCTTCAGCTCGGCGATCGTCGCTCCCCGGCCCGCACATGCGATCATCGGCCTCGCGGCGAGCGCCTCGGCGGTTCGCACCGCGGGCGGCATCACCCTCCTCGGTGGCGGCGTAATCACCGGTGCGTCCCTCGTGATCGGCCTCACAGCAGGAGCCTCCAACCTCGCTGAGGCGTTGGTCGTGGTCATCATGGCCGCTTACGGGATCGCCATCGGCACGGTGACGGCAGGCATCGGCCTCATCATCCTCGACGCGGACAACGGACAAGCCGACCTCACCTTCCTGCCCGTCGATCCCACGCAAACGGATCTCCTCGCCCAGGCCCAAGTGACGCCTGCGATGGTCGAAATCTACAACACCGAGACGGAGGAGTTAAACGCCGCTCGCCAAAGCATCGATGCGGAGATCGCCCGCACCGGTGGCTCGGTCGAAGATGCCAAGGTGCTCTGGGAAAGTATACGTTCTCAGTTTCAGCCGGAATCCATCACCGTCGCGTCGCACTTCATGGATCTGATGTTCTCCCGCGCCGCTGCCCTGGCAAATTAATTCCGGGCGAGATCAGGCCGCCTTGTCTGACGAGCCGGCCTGACTCTCCGGAACTTCGACTATTTCAGTCCAACCGCACCCCTTCTCGGGGCAGCGATGCATGAGGCCGGCCTTTTTCGTATGGCGCTCTACCGTGACCGGGAATTTGCACTGCGGGCACGGCTTGTCCAGAGGCTTCTCCCAGACCGCGTAGCTGCACTGCGGAAATCTCGAGCAGGAGTAGAACACTCGCCGAAAACGTGATTGCTTCTGAACCAATTCGCCGCCATCTTCCGTGCAAATAGGGCAGGCGATTCCCAGGGTCACCGCCATCGTGAATTTGCAGTTCGGATAGTCGCTACAAGCGAGGAATTTTCCAAACTTGCCGTTCTTCACCGCCATGGGCTTTCCGCAGGTGTGACAAGACTTATCAGTGAACTCTTTCGGGACAATCAGAATCTCACCGAGATCCCCCCGCTTGTAATCTTGGGTGTTCTTGCACTCCGGGTAGTTCGTACACGCGAGGAAGGAACCGAGCTTGCCCCACTTGATGACCATCGGATGCTTACACTCGGTGCACTTTAACTCCGTGGGCGTCTCCTCACGCTTCACGTTCCGCATGCTCTTCTTAGCCTTCTCCAACGTCTTCGCGAAGGGCTTCCAGAATTCGGCCAAAATTTTCTTCCAGTCGGCATGACCTTCTTCGACCTGATCGAGCTTCTCCTCCATCTCCGCCGTGAACTTCGAATCCAAGATCACCGGAAAGCAATCGACGAGCAGCTCCGTGACGATCGAGCCCAGTTCGGTCGGATAATAACGATTTCCTTCTCGCTTCTCGACGTATTCGCGATCCGTGATGTTGGAGAGAATCGAGGCATAGGTCGAAGGCCGGCCGATGCCTTGCTCTTCCAGCTCTTTGATGATCGAGGCATCCGAAAATCGGGGCGGCGGCTGGGTGAAATGCTGAGTCGGCAAAAGCTTCGGGCTGGCTAATTTCTGTGCCACCTCGAGGCCGGGAGGCAACTTCAGCGCATTTGAATTTTCATCGTCGTCTTCATCTGAGCTTTCTTCATAGACGGCGGTGAACCCTTTGAATTTTACGACAGAGCCGCTGGCGCGAAACGTGACCTCGGCGGCGCCAGAAGCTTTAGCCGACACCTCGACCGTCGTCTGAAGCGCGATGGAAGGGACCATCTGCGATGCCATGAAGCGATTCCAGACCAGCAAGTAGAGTCGATAAGCATCAGGCTCGACAAAATTTTTGACCTTCTCGGGGGTGAACTCGAGCGAAGTCGGGCGAATCGCCTCGTGGGCATCCTGGGCGCTTTTCTTGGTCTTATACTCGTTTGGTTTTTCGGGCAAAAAGTCCCTGCCGTACTCTCGACCGATGTACTCACGGACTTCCGCCAGGGCGCCGGGTTCCGTTCGAACGGAATCGGTTCGCATGTAGGTGATCAAACCGTGCTGGCCCGCGTCGCCGAGATCCACCCCCTCATACAGACGCTGCGCGAGCCCCATGGTCTTTTTCGCCGAGAAGCCGAGCTTGCGCGCCGATTCCTGCTGCATTCGAGAGGTAATGAACGGAGGCTGGGCCTTTCTCGAACGCTCTTTCTGATCGATTGACTTGACGAGAAACTCCGCCCGCTCCACTTCGCGGAGAAGCTGGTCGACGACGGATTTTTCCGGCAACACCGGATCTTTGCCTTCCACTTTGAACAGCCGCGCGGGAAAAGTCACTCCGTTCTGCGTGAATTGCCCCTCCACCGTCCAGTACTCGACCGGCTTGAAGGCGCGAATCTCCTGATCCCTTTCGACGATCAATCGCAGAGCGACCGACTGCACTCGGCCGGCGGAGATTCCGCGACGAACTTTGTCCCAAAGGATCGGGCTGATCTTGTATCCCACGAGGCGATCCAGAACTCGCCGCGCTTGCTGAGCGTTGACGAGGTCGTTGTTCAGCTTGGTCGGATTGCGCATGGCCTCTTGCACGGCCGGCTTCGTGATGGCGTTGAAGAGTACGCGGTGGATTTTCTTGCCCTTCCCTTTCAACTCCTCATGGATATGCCAGGCAATCGCCTCGCCCTCGCGATCCGGGTCAGTGGCCAGATAAAGAGTCGGCACGCGCGCGGCCGCTTCTTTTAGCTCGCTCAATACCTTCTCTTTCGAGGGAATCAGCTCATAGCTGGTCTTGAAATTCTTGTCGGGATCGACGCCCAGCTGGCTTCGCGGCAGGTCGCGGATATGACCGACGCTCGCTTTGACGATGTATTCCCTCCCCAGATACTTCTGGATGGTTTTCGCTTTGGAAGGGGACTCGACGATCACTAGTGCTTTTTTTACAGTTGCCGCCATGACACTCAGGAGTCGGTCAATTCCTGAGAAACGTTGATGATATTCTTTTGACGCCCGGTTTTTGCGCTCCTCCGGACGCCCTCGCGCATACTGCGGCTTCGAAAGGAGCATGCAAACCGAGAAACTTAGAGTTGGAAGCTCAGGATCTTACATTCGACGGTGTCCACTCCAGGGAGAGAATGGCCCTCCTGCGCGGCCTGTTCGACCAAGGCTTGATCAGCGTCATCGTATGCCCATAGCAAGCGCCCGTTAGGATTGAGGCGGACCTCGGGGATTGTTTCTTCGTAATTACCGTAGTGAAACGAGCACTCAACCGGAACACGTACCACGACTTTGCCCCCATCGCTGATGACCGCAGTATAGGTGGTGTGCCCGAGAGGGCTGCCTTCTGGTGCAGCCTGAAGAGCGTAGTTTTCGTAGGCGATGGGACCGATGGCGCCGACACGGTCAGATCCCAGGGGCGTCGCCGGAGGGCGCTCCTCGAAGAGACGGAAGTACTCTGTCACCACTGAATCATTAAATGTTCGCAGAGTGGACTGACAGCTCCGATCACACCCTAGCTGTTCAAATTGAATCCGGATTTGATCCTCGTCACCCTCGCTAAGAATAAGACTAGCGTGGGCGAGGGGTTTCAGCTGTGGATGATACTGGCATCCGGAAAGGGCCCCCACGAGCAAAAGACCAGCGACGCTTTTTATTACAAATTTTGAAGGGGCCATAAATTCAGAACGGCTCGAAACTGTTAGAGAAAATTCTCTTTTAAACAGCAAGCATCCTTAAGTTGAGCAAATTAGTACATCATAAAGGATGAATCCACAAGATTTTTATACAATGAGGCAATACTTACGACAGTACGAGCGACGACGACGCGAGCACTCGACGAGTCGGCAATCCATTCGGCCGATCTAAAATCGAACAATGCTCGCGTTCCTTCTGCGCGTAGATCGGCCACACCTGGGTACGGTCCTTGCCAGTCTACGCAAACATGAAACAATCGCCTTGGATTCACCTGGTCGCTCGCACTCTTCACGGCCGCCCCATCTTTCAAGATCGAAATATCGCGCTCTGGGCTTGGCGTTCTTTGAGGCAAACGTTCCCCGAAGCACTCGCTTCGCTCCTCATGCCCGAGCACCTTCACCTTCTGATTCCACGATCACGAGATGCAGTCTGGAAACTCGGAGGCGTCCTCCGAGGGATTTCTCGGCATTTGAGCGTCCGCAGCACTTGGGAAAATATCCCCCCTCCGCGCGACGTCGCCGATCAGCAGCACCTTCAAAGGACCACGCGTTACATCCTTCTGAATCCTTGCAGGCGAAAAATCGTCAATGATCCCCTTCTTTGGGAATTCTCAACCCACCGAGACCTGCTCGGAATGGTGGCACAACCCTGGGTAACCGCAGATCACTTGAGGAGGAATTTAGGTTGGGCGACGAATCAGTTCAGAAAAAAATTTCATGACTACGTTTGCCGCGAGGATACCGTTGGTCCTCAAGCATGCATACTCCCTCCAGCGTCCCGCCCCGACATCCAAATCGGTTCGTTATCGGAGTTAACTCGTGCATATTCGATCTACCACCGCATCCCGATCGAGGAGTGTCACCAGCGCGGGACAGCGCGATCCATTTTGCTGCCGTTCGCTCTAGAATATAGCGGCGCTTCCGGTTTGGCGATCGCGGAGGAGTACCAGATCTCTGATCGCATTTTATCCCGCTATCGCCAGGGTCCAGGAACGCCACAGTTCGAAAATCTACGGGGAGTGATGGGCGCCTTCTTTGGCGACCGAAGGCTCTTCGGTCCCACGCACACCTAGAGCTTCACGGGTCTGAAAGTCACATTCCGTGACTTTCGAAGCCGTGAAGGCTCTTCATGCGCCCAGAAGTCGCACTTTGCGCCTTTCAGGCGCGTGAAGCGCCCCCCCGACGGTGCGTCGTGCCACCCTCTCCGTGCTACCCTTCATCCTGAAATCGCCGTATGGTTGAGAACCTAACCACCTCACTCAGGAGAAAACCCATGTTTCAAACGAACCGAATGATTCTTCTCGTCGCACTACTCGCTTCTGGCGGAGCCTATGCTGCCGTGGGCGCCACTCAGTACACCCTCGATCCCGCCCGCAGCGAATTAGCCTGGGAAGGCCAAAAGAAGCTGATCGACACCAAACACTCCGGGACGATCGCCCTGAAAGCCGGCTCCCTGCAGGCGAAAAATACGGACATCATCACCGGCTCATTTGAAATCGACATGAACTCGATCATCGACAAAGACCTCGACAGCGCAGAATACAATGCGAAGCTCATCGGACACCTCAAGAGCGAGGATTTTTTTGACGTAGCCAAGCACCCGACCGCGAAGTTCGTCGTGAAAAAAGTGAAAGCCATCGCAGGCAAAGACGGAACGACCCATGAAGTGACCGGCGAGCTCACGATCAAGGGCAAAACCCTCCCTGTCACGTTCCCGGCCATGATCACTCAGTCCGGCGACGAACTCAGCGCCAAGGGCGAGCTCACGATCGACCGCACGAAGTGGGGCCTGCGCTACGGCTCAGACCAGTTTTTCAAAAGCTTGGGCGACAAGGTGATCCGCGACGAGATCCGCTTCAAGCTCAACCTTGTAGCTAAAAAGAGCTGACACCCCCCCCGTCCATGGATACCCTGGGCCAGTCCGCGCTCGTTCTCGCGCTCACCAGCTTTTCGCTGAGTTTCTCCGTCCTGGCGCGAAACGCACGCAACAAGGTGTTTCTGGCATTTGCGCTACTCAGTTCGGTGGTCTCGATCTGGGCGCTCGCGTTTTTTCTCGAGCGCGTCTGGGGAGGCGGCTCCTTCTATCGGCTCCACCTCTTGGCCCACCTTTGGCTACCGCCGGTAGGCCTCGCTTTCATCCGCATCATGCTTCGGGTCGACGACCGGCTGAGCCGACGACTCCTCGACCTCTCGCTCGCTACCAGCGTTGCCCTGTCCGTCGGCCTCCTCTTTGGGCTAGAAAGCTGGGTCTGGATCAAGAGCTTGATCCATTTTTGCCCCAGTTTCATTTTGGTCCAGACACTGCAACTGATGTGGTTCGACCGGCGACTCAAGCTCGGCCTTCGAAAAAGCCGAAAGCTGCCCCTGGTGGGCTTCGGACGCCGCATCTGGATCTATCTTGGCGCACTGGCCGCGCTCAGCCTCAGCCTCATGGATCACTTTCCGGGGATGGGCGTAATGATTCCCTCCATCGGAAACCTTCTCCTCGCCATTTACCTTTACTTCGTCAGCCAGGCCATCTCGCAACAGCGCCTGCTCAACTTCGGTGCCCTCCTCAGCCGCTTTCTCGTGATGGGCGTGCTGGCCATCACACTCGCAGCCTTCTACTCCCTTCTCGTCGCCTGGGTGGAGAACAGCCCCGGGCTTTTTTTCCTCAATTCCTTCATCGCCTCATTTCTGATTCTCATGCTCCTGGAGCCGCTACGCACGGTCACCTCCTATTTTACCCAGCGGCTGCTCTCGCAGAAGCATCGCAGGCTCGAGCAAATTCTCCGTGATGGACAGAGACGACTCACCGGAATCGTCGACCAAGGGGCGCTTTACAGCGAGATTCTTCTCACGCTTGAGCAAGCCATCCAACCCCTCGGGGCGGCCATCTACGTACTGCGCCCTCATGCCACGCGCTTTAGAAGGGTCCGCTCGGTAGGCACCGATGTGGACGGCGATCCCAACGCCCAACCTGCCCCCAAAGAGCTTATCGCGCACCACGCGCTTCTTGACTACTGCCAGTTCCTGAGGAGGAAGGGCGAGATCCCGGTTCTTCTCGAACAGATCCTCGAAAACGAGATCGATCGTTCTGCCACCCGAGGGCAAAGCGAGGTCCTCGAAGGCCTGCTCCAGGGGCTGCGGGCCCTCCGCTGCAACGTGCTCATCCCTTTCTTCGCGGACGGAGACATCCTCGGCTTCGTCACTCTGCACGCGCCTGTTCCGCCCGAGCCCTGGGGGGCGAACTGGGGTTTGCTCCCGATCGTCTACCCCTATTTCGAGCTGGTCGGTCGCACCTTGCGCAGCATGGAGGTTTTTGTCCGTAGCCGAGAAAAAGACCGGCTCGCCGCACTGGGGGAGATGGCGGCGGGCCTGGCGCACGAGATCAGAAATCCGCTCGGCGCCATCAAAGGGGCGGCGCAGGTTCTCGAGGCAGGGGCCGGAGAAGCGGCCGACCCGCGTTTTCTCACCGCCATCGTTGAAGAGGTCGATCGCCTGAATCGCGTAGTCACGCAATTTCTGGAGTACTCCAAGCCAAGCTCCACCGGCGACTCACGGGTGACCGATCTCGGGCTACTCGCCCAAAAAACCACCGACAAGGCCAAGCCCGGAATTCCTACCGACGTGATCATTCAGGTCGAACGAGACCTTGAAGCAGATCTCCGTGTGAACGCGTCGCCCGAGCAGCTTCAACAAGTACTCATTAATCTCATTCAAAACAGCGTCAAAGCCCTCGACGGCTTGACGCGCGAGAAGACCATTCGTGTCATCGTTGAAGCAACGGGTACCGAATCCCTGCGAGAAGTGCACTTAAGCGTCGAAGACAACGGGCCCGGAATCACCCGCGAAAACCTCGAAAAACTCTTTATCCCGTTCTTTACGACGTCGCCGAGCGGTACGGGCCTCGGCCTTTCCATTTGTCAGAAAATCGTGGAAGCCCACGGCGGGCGAATAGACGTATCTAGCGAACTCGACCGCGTCACTCGCTTTACTGTGATATTACCCCACTCAGAGGCCTGAATCCATGACCACCGCGATAGGAAAAATTCTAGTCGTCGACGATGAAAAGAACCTCACGCTGGTTATTCAGGCCATCCTCGAGAAGGCTGGCTTCAACATCGAGGTTTTCAATGATAGCGACGCAGCCCTCAAGAGACTGGCCAGCCCGGAGACACGTTTCGATACCTTGGTCACGGATCTCTATATGCCCGGAAAAACCGGGATGGACCTGCTCGCCTTCTGCCAGAAGGAACGTCCGACCCTTCCAGTCGTTATGATCACGGCGTTCGGAACCGTCGAGGCGGCTGTCGCTGCCCTAAAGAAAGGAGCTTTCGATTTCATCACCAAACCCTTTGATCGCGACGAATTGCTCTCCGTCGTGCACAAGGCCGTTCAAACCTCCCGCCTTCGGGAATCCGAGCCGGTGCCCGCTTGGTCCGCCTCCGAGACCACCGAAGCTAAAATGTTCGAAACCCCTCCGGGCTTCGCCATTTCCTCGATCGTCGGCTCAAGCCCACAGATGCAAGAGGTCTTCAAGATATTGGCGAAAATCGCCCCCTCTCCAACCACCGTCCTCATTCTCGGCGAGAGCGGAACGGGCAAGGAGCTCGTTGCCTACGAGATTCACCGCAACTCACCCCGCGTGAAAAAACCCTTCGTAAAGATCAACTGCGCAGCCATCCCGGCTACTCTCATCGAAAGCGAGCTCTTCGGCTATGAGCGGGGCGCATTCACCGGCGCCGTCACGTCGAAACCGGGGCGCTTCGAACTCGCCCATGAGGGTACGCTTTTTCTCGACGAAGTAGCGGATATGCCGCTCGAGATGCAGGTCAAACTTCTGCGCGTCCTGCAGGAACAAGAGTTCGAGCGGGTCGGTGGAATTTCTCCGATCCGTGTCGACGTCCGCATCGTCACCGCCACCAACAAGGACATCGAGCGGGAAGTAAAAGCGGGGCGATTCAGGGAGGATCTCTTCTATCGCCTGAATGTGCTTCCCATTCAACTCCCCCCCTTGCGGGATCGACGGGAGGACATCAATGCGCTCCTTCGAACCTTCATCGCCCAGTTCAACGAGAAGCTCGGGAAAAAAATTGAGGGAATCGAGCCGATTTGCCTGCAAGCCTTACGCGGCTTTCAGTGGCCGGGGAATATCCGCCAGCTCGAGAACGTGATCGAACGAATGATGCTGATGTGCGACGGCACCGTCCTCACTCGCGCTGACCTGCCGCCCGAGATTCGAGCCACTCTTCCGGAGGCCATGCAAAATGCTTCTCAGAACGAGGACACCGAGGGCGCTACGCTGTCATTCAAGGAGATTGTGAAGAGCCGCACCCAGGAGGTCGAGCGCGCTCTGATCGAGCAAGCCCTGGACGAGACCCACGGCAACGTCACGCGTGCGGCCGAGCGACTGGGCCTTTCGCGAAAGGGCCTCCAGCTCAAAATGAAAGAACTCGGTGTGCAGCGGGAAGCCGGCGACGCGAGCTGAGCAAAAAAAAACGGTGACCCATTTCTGAGTCACCGCTGAGATTTCAGGCGCGCCGCCAATCATCTTGCGATGAGGGGGGAGACGGCGTTCCCTGCGTCAAAAAAAGGAATACGGCTCTCGCGGTCGCAGGGCAATGGCGTCTCAAACGACGAGATTCAAATTCTTAAGTATGAGACACGCGGCGCTACTTGCGCAGCACCCACTCGGAAAGGAACCGCGTCGCAACCATCGAGTTCGAAAGCGCGCGGCAACTGATGGCATCAAGCCGAGCCCGTTGTTCGAGCAACTCCGGTCGTATCGAAAGCTCAGCATAGTTCGGTACCCCCACCCCCCGAGGAAGATCGTGATCCCTGCCTTTGAGGCCACCCCCGAAAAAAGCCAGCACCCCCGACCCCAGCCCACCACCGAGGTTGATCGAGCGCCTGGCCACTTCGAAAGCGAGACCCCGCGGCGTCTCATTGACCGCATCAAACTGAATCTTGGACAGTTCGCGCGCCTGCGGAAGGCAATCTGAAAAAGGCCCCTTCTCCCGCTGCCCGAGCCGATAAAGGGTATAACCCTCGTAAGCGAAGTGATAATTTGAAATCGACCGGGTCGTCTCCGCTACCAACTCGACAAAATCCCACCCCGGAGGCCCCGTCACGAGAGCGTAACAGGGCACCAGCTTGAGATTCGGGATCTGCACACTATGAAAGGGCTGAGCCAGATCCTGGATGAAGTGCGTGGCCCAGGCCAAAACCCGATATCCCCAGGCAGCGTCACCCCGAGCAAAAAATTCGCGCGCGACTTGAGCCAGCTTTTCCACACGCTCGGGTGATTGACCCATTTCCCTCACGGGCACCTGAAACGTCGCGACCGGAGCCCTCACGCTCCAACCGCCGAAATACATATGTCGAAATCCCTGACTGGTCGGGCCCGTCGCCCCCCCCATCCACTTTCGATCTCCGGCCGGGTCGGCCGAATCCGGCAGATTTTGATCCATTCCGTTGTCCGGATCATCGACCGCTTCGGAAAGGAGAATCTCTCGACCCGAAGTCGCGCGATTTCCCAAACATGCCGTCGCCGCTGTGGGACGCACCACCAGCTCGGACTGAAGCCCAAGCCGGGCACTCAGCTCCCGATACATTCTTTCGTCGTCCCGGAGGCACGGTGCCTTGATCGGCTGATCGAGCTTCCGTTGCAGCTCCGATGGGAGCTCCCGAATGGACCACTCCATGAGGATCTGGTGCCTCTCCCAGGCCTGGGTGTTCGGGGCCCAGACCAGGAAGAGTGCTCCACAACAAAAAAGAGACCTTCGCGCTGCGGTCAGGGGAATAATCCTCTCAGCAACATCGCCCGGTTCAAACGGTCCACCCCTGAAATCAAGGCAGCGGTCTTCATCCCGCACTTGTGCTTCTCCTTGACCGCGATGACCTTTTTGAAGGCGTTCGACATCACTTCGGCAAGCTTCTCGTTCACCTCATTCTCAGACCAGAAGAAGTTCTGCAGCCCCTGAACCCATTCAAAGTACGAAACGATCACGCCACCCGCATTGGCGAGAACGTCCGGCGCAACGAAAACACCCTTGTCCTCAAGGACCTTCAAGGCGTCGGCCGTGATCGGACCGTTCGCACCTTCCGAGATGATCTTCGCCTTCACCCGATGCACGTTCTTCTCGGTGATAACGCCGTCGATCGCCGCCGGAATCAGAACATCGCACTCGATCGCAAACAACTCGTCATTCGTGATTGCCGTGGCCTCCGGGTACCCCTTCAAAGTACGGTGCTCGTCATAGTACTTTTGCACGGCAGGAATATTGAGGCCGCTCTTCGAATGAAGGCCTCCCTGGTAGTCGCTCACCGCCACGACCTTCATACCGAGCTGGTAAGCCTCTTGAGCCGCCACCGCGCCGACTTTGCCGAAACCGTGAATCACGACGGTCGTCGAACTATCGAGTTTCGGAGCATCTTTGCGGCCCTTCGATGCCATATACTGAGCGGCATACTGCACACAGTAGATCACGCCTCGCCCGGTGCTCTCCGCGCGCCCGAGTGAGCCTCCGATTTCGATCGGCTTGCCCGTCACCACTCCCGGGATAGCAAAGCCCTTCTCCTGCGAGAAAGTATCCATCATCCAAGCCATGTGCTGGGCATCCGTGCCGACATCAGGAGCCGGAATGTCCTTATCCGGACCGATGATCATATTGATCTCAGTCGTGTAACGACGCATCAAAGCCTGCGACTCCTGGCGCGAGAGATGATTCGGGTCGACCCGAATTCCACCCTTCGCGCCTCCCAGTGGCAACCCAACCAAAGAACATTTAAAAGTCATCAGCATCGCCAGACCGGCCACTTCGGACAGATTCACGTCAGGATGGAAGCGAATACCGCCCTTGCCGGGCCCGAGGGTCATGTTGTGCTGAACTCGGTATCCCTCAAAAACCTTGATACTGCCGTCATCGAGGCGAATCGGCACGCTCACGATCAAAGCCCGCTTAGGAACCTTGAGGCGCTCAAAAATATTCGGATCCAGGCGCATGGTCGTCGCAGCCTCCTGAAGCTGCATGACCGAATTTCTATACAGATCACTGGTATCCCAGAGATGCGAACTCAGATTGCCCATGTCGTCCCTTCTTCTTTCGCCAAAGGTTACTTTTCGCCGCGTCCGGAATCAAGGAACTCGAGAGAGATTTTATTACGCGTAGCGACATATCCTGCTGGAATGCTAAACTGGGAACCTATGACGACTCGAAGACTCAAGGTGGCGGTGATCTACGGTGGCAGGTCGGGCGAGCACGAGATCTCCTGCATCTCGGCGGGATCGGTCATCCGAAATCTCGACCCGAAACGCTTCGAGGTCGTGCCGATCGCCATCGACAAGCAAGGAAAATGGCACCTCGGCGACCTCAAGGCGATTGAGTCGGCCCAACGTGCCCTTCCTATTCCGGGAAATGCCCCACAGGTGGTGCTCCCACCGAACCCCGAGAAGGGGGAGCGCGGCCTGGTTTCAATCTCGTCCGGCGGATTGGCTACCGGTGGAGCACGTGGCGCCTTCGACGTCATCTTTCCGGTCGTGCACGGGCCGCTCTGCGAGGACGGGACCTTGCAAGGCCTCCTTGAGCTCGCCGAAGTGCCTTACGTGGGAAGCGGCGTTCTCGCTTCGGCCGTTGGCATGGACAAAGACGTCGCCAAGCGCCTGGCCCGCGATGCGGGCTTACCCATCGTACCCTTCGTGACTCTGCGCAAAGGCGAGTGGAAACTGAAGTGCCGCGAATTGAGAGAGCAGATCGCCCGAGACCTCGGGTTTCCCGTCTTCGTCAAGCCGGCGAACATGGGCTCAAGTGTAGGTGTTCACAAGGTGAAGGAAGCCAGCCAGCTCGAAGCATCCGTGAATGATTCATTCCAGTATGACCTCAAGGTGCTGGCCGAACGAGCCGTCGATGCGCGTGAAATCGAGTTCGCGGTCCTCGAAAATCCTCGGTACGGCGAGCCACCTCTGGTCAGTGTCGCCGGCGAAATCAATCCGACCCACGAATTCTATTCTTACGAAGCGAAGTACCTCGACGAAAACGGCGCGGACATGTCGATTCCCGCGAAGATCACGCCCGAACAGTTGGCCCAGGGGCAAACCCTCGCTCGCGAAATTTTCACCACCCTCGAATGCGAGGGAATGGCGCGAGTCGATCTCTTCCTCGACCGCAAGACCGGCGCCTATTTCTTCAATGAGGTGAACACGATCCCGGGGTTTACGCACATCTCAATGTACCCGAAGCTCTGGGAGGCGAGCGGCCTTGGATATGCCGACCTTCTGACAAAGTTAATCGACCTGGCGATCGCCCGCCACGAACGCAAGCAAAAGCTCTCGCGCGAGTTCGCGGGCGCGAAGGGCTGAAGCGCGGCCAACGCCTAGCGAAAGTTACACACCACGCGCTTGTTCCGCAGAAGGCCCAACTTCTTCAAGGTCACCGATTGAAGGGCCTGGCCGGAGGAATCGAGAGCCAGGAGGAACTCATAACGAGTCGTTGACCACTCGCCTCTCTTGGAGAACTTCACCTTGATCTGACTGTCCTGAAGAGACCATTCGTCTTCATCAGCATCAAAAATCATGGTCTCAACGGGCTCCGAGCCTTCGACTACGAAATAGACCTGATACAGCCAATCCGGAAACGTGATGCTGTAACCCAGGGGCCGGTGGGTTGACAGATCGAGCACGAAAACCTGGCAGGCTTGGCCATCGTCGGTCTGGCCAGCGTACACGTCGCCTCGCGAAATCTCTTTAAAATGAGCCAAGACCTCTGTCTGATCCGCCTGCGCCGAAGAAACCGCCAAAAACAGACCCGCGATCAACCCGATATATTTCGCCATGAATTGCCCCTTATTGTACGAAGTGGGGCACTATGGCGCAATGCGCTATTTGTCGAGTTTTTTCTTTATTTGGATCTCATTTCCGCACCACTCCGGAAAATACGGGTGAGGTGTTACGACTCCTGACTCCTCCTAAAATTTTTCTAAAACCGCTCGCGCCACGGGCTTCACCAAAGCCAGATCACTGATCGAATAGATACCCGTACCTTGAGTTTCAGGAAGGCCGTGAACGCATCAATTAACAAGATCGCAGCCGAAATCACCCGCAAGTTCTTCACACCTACCTCTTGAGTGACCTACACCGGATCGTCGGTGCGCCGTCGCGGTCCTAGACTCCATGAAAGCGAAGTTCCTCAAAAGGAACCTTAAGTGCCAAATTTGGGCGCAATTTCGCCCCAGCGGCCCTCGAAAGGCGCCTCCCTTCTGATGTCTTGCACTCAAAAGTTCAAGGCCCGGCAAGATCTGCCGATAAGCCCATGAGATGCGTAGGCTCCTCTTTCTCACCATTTTAATCACCACCGCCTCGACCGCGAGCTGGGCCAAAGAGCCGCTCGTCACGGAAACGCCGACGAGTGACCCGGCGCTTGAAAGTCGACTCAACTCCGAACGCTTCTACCGCACCAAACGCGGAGAATCGCTGAGGTTCGTCGCAAGACTGCTTTACGGCCATGAAACCTGGTGGCCAAAGCTGGTGGCTCTGAACCCCGGAATGAAGGGCATGAACGCCGACTGGCGCATGCCGACCGGAACTCGGGTGAAGTACAAAGGCGCGGAGGTCGGCACCGAATACGTGGTGCAGCCCGGTGACTGGCTCGTTCGGATCGCCACCTGGAAATACGGCGACATCGAGCACTGGGAGAAGATCCTCCGGGAAAACGCGGCGGCGATCTCCAACCCGAACCTCATTCATCCCGGCGATCGATTGGTTTTTCGTGCCGATGGCTCGCTTGAAAACACCACTACGCGACAAACCGTGATGAATGGCCTCCCAACCGAAGCCACGCGAGAGCCTGTTACCGTCGTCAACTTGGCTCGAACTCCAGCCACCGACAAACCCGAGATCGAGGAATTCTTCGGAATTCCGGCCTACTTCTGGTGGGGCATCGCCGCGGGCCTCCTGCTCCTCGCCTTTTCCCTACCTCGGAAACGACTTTTGCCAGTCAGCGGAGGAAGAGAACCGCCTCGTTCCGAGCGCCTCGAGTTCGAGAGCGAACCCAATTTCGAGCCAAACACCCAAGAGGGTTACATGGCCACCTTCAAACGGCGGCCGATCGAAGAATACAAAGTAGATGAAACGCTGGTTCCCTATGAAAAGGGCGACCTTGCTCGCCCCAGCGGATACCACCAGATCATCCCAAAAAAGCTGAAGAAGTATCTGAAAGTACGAAAGAAATTCTAACAATATTAAAATACTCAAGTTTCAAACAAGGTGCGTCGATAGGTTCTTGAAAGTTAAATAGGGGGCTGAGGGTTTATGAGTGACCAAAATCGTTTCAATCTTGACGATGAAGAAGGACAAGCGGCCGCTGACGAAAGTCAGCAAGAGGGCGGCGAAGGAGGCGGAGGAGACGACGCCGACTACGCAAGCCAGGAACGCTTCGAGCAAGACAAAGTAAGGCTCGTCGACTTTCTTCAATACCCGAAAGACAAACGCAAGCTGTCTGACTTCTTGCAGGAAACCTACAAGAAGTACGAAGCGGAGTCCGTCGATCGAACCATTAACCGCGTCATTCACGAGCACGAGACTGAATCCCGCGGCTCGACGCCGTTCTACAAGCCTGGCCACATCGGCCCGCTGATGTATGAATATTTAAATATGATGGGTGTAGAAGCTGCTTTCGTCAGCGGCTTGCAGCACACCAAGGCCTCGATGGTCAAAACCGTCCAGCAGAAGGTGGACGAGATCAACACGCTGCTTCGCGGCGTCGGCGGCTTCAATCGCCAGATCAAAGCCAGCTTCTCGCGAAGCGCCGTGGTCTACCTTGAGAAGGAAGATCCGGACAACAAGCATCGCGAAACCGTTCAATTCACCGTCAACCTCGGAGATTTCGAGCTTCGCTTTCCGCTCGACGAGAGCGCGGACGACCAGACGATGGAAGACGGCCGCACCCTGCGCCGCATGGTGTGGGATGAAGCGGTCAACACTCTCGCCGAAATCGTCTCGAACACGGGCATGAAACCCAAGTTCGTCAAGAACGACAAAAACAGCTGCGTGTTCACGATGCGCCAGTACCTACTTTCGAAGGGTGAGCGCGAGCCAGACGAGCTGTTCACGTTCGACCTTCGGCACTGGAACGAAGACGCTCGCGAAAAACAAGTCAAAGAATACGTAGCGGAGATCAGCCAATTTAACGAGCGGATCGAAATGCTGCGCGCGAAGTCCATGAAGTGGTTCATCGGTGGGCGAGCACGAGAACAGTACGAAGCGCAAACCCTCGAAGCGGAGCGGCACCGAGATCACTACGTCGGTACGCATCCCGATCCTCGCGAAATGGACACCGGATTGATCTTCTCGATCCGCGTGAACACTCTGAAGGATTACGGCATCACAAAGGACAAGATGCAGGTCATCATGACCAAGTTCATCTTGGCCCTCTCGAAGATCGCCGTCGACAAGCCGCTCGATCAACAGGTCAGCACGGTTTATCAACGCGGCCAGAACAAGCCCAAGGACTTCCAGACCCTCATCAAGGACGCCCAGGAAGCCTCAGCCCATGGGCACGGGGATGAAAAGGTCGTCATGATGAAAGACGATCTCATGCGCAAGAAAAAGGCCGCAGGCGGCGGACGTTTCCGAGCCTAATCCAATTCAAGTCTGGGGGTTGGCGATTCGCCTGCCCCCAAACTTTTACCTAAAACTTAACGCGTCGAGCTAATTGACGCTCTCCGAGGAGCCCACCATGGCTGACCAGAACCAGAAAAAAACCCAAGCCCCTGATTGGAATGATTTGCGCGAAGCGCCCCCTCTCCCCAAGGGCCCTGCGAAGCCTTGGCCAGAGGACATGAAGGCAGCCGCCGAGGAGTTCGTCGGCTTCCTCAAAGATCCCGCGCAGAAACAGGTGCTTCAGAATTACATCATGGACGCATTCAAACGCTTCGAGACCGAGAAGATGGACGAGTTCCAGGCTCGGATCGAGAATGAACGCGAAGTGGATGCTCGCAGAATCGCCCCTCACCACCAGCCTGGAAACATCGGGCCGATGATCTCCGAAGACCTCAACATGAGCGACGCGGAGAGGAACTTCGCGCGCGGGCTTCGCACCACGAAAGCCGCGCTCCAACGCGCGGTGGAAGATCGCGTAGAGCAGATCAATCATCTCCTCGCCGGGCTCGGTGGCTTCAGTTCGCAGCTGAAAAGCTGCTTCGCCCGAAGTACGGTCGTCTTTCTCGAAGAAGAAGACCCGCGCTACTCCTACCGCGAACGCCTGATTTTCTCCGTGAATCTCCCCAGCTTCGAACTGAAACGCTCGTGGAAAAACGATGCCGAAGTGGAAGGCCCCTCAACGGTGAAACGGACGTCGGGAAAGAAAAGGGGAGTCTCGGCGGAAGACTCCGATCCGCGAAGCCCCCTGCAGGCAACCTGGGACGATGCCGTGAATACCCTCGCGCAGATCATCGCCGAGACCGGCCTCAAACCTAAATACGCGAAGAACGATCGGCACTACGGCCGTTTCGTGATGAAGCAAGATCTGCGATCCAGCTCCAATCTCCCCGACGAGTACTTCTCGTTCACGCTGGACTACAATACCACTGAACGAATTCAAGACATGATCGCCCCCTTCAACAAGAAGGTGACCGAGTATGAGAAGAAAATCCGGCGTCTGGAGGCACGTCTCAAAGGAACGGCCATCGACTCCCGTTCGCCGCGCCTCATGAAACTGAGGGCCGAGCTTCTCAAGTTGACGCAAGAGCGGGACTTCTTCGTCGGCACCACGCCCGACCCGAACCAGCTCAGCGAAGGGCTCCTCTTCCTGATCGAAGTGTCGACGTCGAAGGATTACCACATCGTCAAAGACCGCATGCAAGCCATCATGACGAAGTACATTCTCCACCTATCGAAGCTCGCGGTACTCGAGGCCAAAGGTGATCCCGACCTGGAGCATGCTCTCTACTCGCTCGATAGCCGCGAACAGAGCCGCGCGGCGGCGAATCAGGTGCAGGAGGATCGCATCGAACTCACCGAGAGCGAGATCGATGCCCTTCCCCAGTACACAGTGTCAGCGGGGACATTGAAATCCGTGAAGAAGAAAGCGGCCTAAGGGCGACCGAGAATTGACTCGGTTGGGCAATCGTAATCGCCCACGTAGCTCACGGCGAAACTCGTTCCATCTTCGCTCGGAACCAATTCGAAGCGGTCAGTCCCGTTCAGGTCGAGCAGCTTGCGACGGATGAAATCGACGCGACCATGGACGGCCTTGCCGAGCTTACGCTGGATGCATCGGATCGTGCCTGCGTGAGTCGGCTCCCACCCGACCGGAAACACCGCATAGGCCTCCCCGAAGACCCGAAGGCCGAACTGAAAACTCAGAAAGAAGTCATCTTTGAATTGGTCATGCTCACAGGCTCGCGTCGTGAAGCCCGCCTCAAAAGCCTCTACCTGCTGAGGGGCGTTGGTCCAAACCATGTTGTCAAACTCGTTCATCCCGTAACCTACCGCGTCCTCAGTCTGATACTGCTTGATCTGAATCGAGCTACGGAAATCGTGACGTCGGGGATAAACCGAAAGCAGCCGCATCTTCGGGTAATCGTGCCCATCAAAAGACTCCGGCCCCACATTCTGTAAGGCGAACACGCCGCCTTCTTCCAAACCGTCGTTCAGAAACCGGAATTGCGGCCGCACCCTGAATTCGAATGCATCAACAGGCGTCTCCCCCTCCAGCGTCACCCCATCGCCCAGATAATAAACGTCGATCGCCCGCCCACCGGCCTCGGCAACGAGCTCGGGAAAAGTCGCGCTCAAAAACTCTTCGACGGCCACCAGGTTCAGATTGAACTGCTCCCGAATCGTCGAAATCGACCAAAGGTTCTGGGGAGAAAGATGAGAAAGAAACTCCGGATCGCGGCTCAGGGACGCGCAGGAATCGACTGGAATTCTCAGCGGTACGGGATTCCCTCGAAACGCGCGATTCTGCAAAAGCAGCTGTTGCTGGAGTGCTAACGGCAGCGCGGGACCGGGCGACAAGAGGCCCTCGACCACGGGAGGAGGCGTCTTCAAATCAACCGACACCGGTATGGCGCCGCCACAAACCACGATGATTTCGGTGACGGATGGCTTCACGCCTTCGCCCGTGACTCGCACCTCGTAACTCCCTTCAGGAACTTCCCGGCGCGCCATCATATCAACGCCCGCTTGGAACTCTTGCGTGAGGACGCTTGCGCCGGTCTCGAAATTCACTAACTCCAAGACCGCTGAAAGGCCGGACCGATTCGTTAAATCGACTGCGGCTACGCCGGTTTCACAGGCAGACATCCCCACCGCGGTTGGATCACCATTGCATCCCGAGCCGACACTCAAAACAGAAAAAAAGAGTATAAATACAGAGAGATAAGCTCGAAATGACACCATGGAAGACTCCTTGCCTTGCGAGGATAGATATCATTTATTGATCATTTTGGTCAACTAATATTATTCGCCGATTTCATGGAGAAAATTCGCCAGAGAGCTGAAAAATGCGCCTGGCTCCTCGAGGTGCGCGAGGTGGGCGCTGTGGTGAAACACGTTGACCTTCGCCCCAGGAATTCTCGAAGCATAGAAACGAACCGTCTCCGGTCGCGCTTCGTCGTATTTCCCACAAGTGAAGAGCACCGGAACTCCGATCTTAAAAAGTTCATCGGAGAGATCCTGATCCTTGAGATTCCCCGTGCAAACGAACTCGGCTGGCCCCCACATCGCGCGGTAGACGTGAGCGCCAAAGCGTTCGTGGGCCTTCTCGATGACCTGCGGGCTCGGCACCAACCGGCACACAAACCGCTGATTGAACTCCTCCTTCAAACGCTCGAACTCGGGCGACTCCGTGCGCCCCTCCTGCTCGAGCCGGGCCAGTGACAAATTCCACTCCTCACCCATCTCCTCCTTACACATCTGGGCATCCTCCAACCACAGCCGTGTACTGAGGCAGGGGCTTGCACAAATGAGACCGCTGACTCGCTCCGGAAACCTCAACGCGAAACCCGCAGCCAACATAGCCCCCCACGAATTACCGAAGAGAGCGGCTCGTTGTACGCCGAGCTCATCGAGCACCTGTCCGAGTTCGTCAATGAATCGCTCGAGCTGCCACAGCTCCGGGCGATCCTCACAATGATCCGAGCGCCCACAGCCCAGCTGATCATAGAGGATGACCCGACGATTCACGGCCAAACTCTCAAAGCCGACCAAATAGTCAGAGGGAAAACCAGGCCCCCCGTGCAGCAACACCAACGGCGTCAAAAAGCCATCACCCAGGGAACGATAGTAGATCCGTCCGTCTCGTGTCTGTAGGTAGCCCTCGCGCAGTTCCGCCAAAAAATTCAATTCCTTTGCACAGAGTTTAAACAAACATCGTCATCAGGTCGATACGTCTCAAGAAGGAGAAGCCTCTTCATGCTGCGATTCTTGGATCCCCTGCTTCGATCACGAGATGACCTGGGACGAATGCGTTCATTCCTGGAGAAGACCGAAAAAATTTCTGCCGCAGTGGCGAAGGGCGCGAACTTGGGAGATATCTTCTCTGATCCCGCGAACTTAAGCTCGATCTGCAAGGTCGTGGGAGACGACGACATCGAAAGCGCCCTCACGCTCATCACGCATATCGCGCTGCAAGATTATAAAACAAAATCAGTCACCATTCGCAAAAAAATCGAAGGCTTGCGCCAATTCGGATTCCTCCACCGTGCCGTGGGTGGCTGGAAACAGTTTCAGACGACCGTCATCCTTCGGATGCCCACAGGCGAGGATGCTCACACCATCCTTTTCAATCCTCTCTCCGAAGAATCCTGGCGAGGCCTCGAAACCATCCCCGAAGGCACGCAGTTCACCATCTCCCTGAAGACCGCGAGCGGAAGCCGCATTGCCACGCAGGAAAACCTCGCGCTCGATCGATGGGAGGCCGTACTCGACACCGTTCAGGACAGCGGAGACCAGATTGATCGCGTGCCCGTTCCCGCCCTCGAAGTCACTGCCGCACCCAAGGCCGTCACTCCCCAAAAACCCCGCGCGGTCGCGGCGGTCCCGCAAAGGAAAAGCTTCTACGCCAACTCGGCCCCCAATCCCTTCACGAAGCCATCCGGGCCCCCCGTGCTCTCATTCAAGGTCGTCGTCAACAAAATGGACACGTTCGTCCATGCTGGAAACGCCCATCAAATCATCAGCCACATGCGGGACTATGCGGGCAAGGTCCTGCTTTTCGTCATGCGCGGCGAAAAAAAGGCAGTGCAACTCGATGCTGACTCCATCTGGGGCGCGGAGATCCGCAACGGAGAAACCGTGCTGTTCGAATTTTTCGGCCCTCAGCCCTCAGAAGACTGGGTCAAAGAACTAGGCAAACGCGTCAATAAATACACGCAGATGGACAAGATCGCTAACGAGTAGAACCCTCCAGGAATTCAAGAAATGAAAAACAAGACACCCTCCAAATACTTCTGGGCCCTCGACTCCGACTTGTCGGCCGAGATTCTTCGCCAATATGAAGGCGCAATCGCGAAGCGACCGAACGGCACTCTGGCGAGAGCCATTCAACTGCTGAACGCCCGAATTCCCTCCCTGCCGCAAGCTTATCTCACTCCGGCAGTCACCAAGAGCGGCGGACGACTCGATCCTCATTTTTTCGACGAACTGGGCCTCACCCTCGAGCGTCTCGAAGCGCAGACTCATGGTAAATTCGGCGGACGGGAGCGCCCGCTGCTTCTCAGCGTCATCGGCGATTACTGCGGCACGATCCGGAACATCGGCGTTTCGCCTGCCTCGCTTTCGGGGCTGGTCCATCACCATGGTGCGGGCACCACCTACACCTACTACGTTGACTTTCTAGAAAGCTTTTCGACCATCGTGTTGGGAGCGGCCCATACTGATTTTCGACGGACTTTTCACCTGACCGCGGAGCGAGAAGGCGGCGCCGGAGGCCTCGCCGCCCTGACGGCCGACCGCTTCCTGCAGCACGTTCGCGAATACCAGAACCTCATCTCCCAGAAAATCGGGAAGGCGTTCCCGGAAACCCCGGAGAAGCAGCTCATCAGTACTCTTCTGCACTGCACCCGGGTCAGCCAAGAGAGCGCCGCCGGAAAAGACGAAATATTCATCCGCGCGCAGATCATGCGAGCCCAGTATGGGCAAAGCATCCAGGGCGTAGCCTATACGCGAAACCCCTTTACGGGAAAACGTGATATCTACGGAGTTTTTCAACATGGAGAGGGAGAAGCGCCGAAGAAATCCCCGCTCGAACCCTCCTCCGAGGGAACGAACGAAACCTGCCTGCGAAGCCTGCATCCTTCCGTTTACTCGCTTCTGAAGCGCTATCTGCCGGAAATCGAGGGCGCGTACCGAGATGTGATGGAAGCGGAGTTCGTCACCGACGAGGACGGCCGCCTCTTTTTCACCAACTTCGACAAGGCAAGCACCACCGCCAAGGCCACTGTCGTCAGCGCAATCGACCTCAATTTGGATGGCAAGATCGACGATGCCACCGCCCTCACGAGAATCAAACCCGCCGACGTCGAGGTCTTGCTACATCCCACGCTCGATGACGTCTCACGCGCCAGCCTCACCGATTTGGGTTCGGCCGGTGTAACGGCTGCTCCCGGTACTGCCGTTGGCCATATCTACTTTCGAATGGCCGACGCGATGGACCACTACAAGAACGCCGCGAAAAAGAAGGCCGATAAGCGCGTTATTCTCATCGCGGATGAACTCCTCATCAGCGACACCCCAGGCTTAGGGATCATCAGCGGGCTTGCCACGAAGGCCAGTGGCATCGCCTCCCACGCCGCCGTCATGGCACGCGCGAACGGAATTCCCTGCATCGTGGGCTACAAGGGGCTTGAAGTGGCCGAAGACGGCACACACATGACGGTCAACGGGAAGCGTTACGATGCGGGCACGTTTGTTACGCTCGAAGCCGGTGCGGAGGGGCGCCTCTATCTTGGAGAAGGCTCACTGACTAATCTCTCCTTCAAAGAGGGCGTGGTTCGAGACGTTGCCCAGCTGGTCAACCGCCTGCTGCTCGCCGAAAAATCTCCGATGCAGGTCCGAGTCAACATCAACAACGCCAAAGACGCCGAAACGGGGTTAGTCTTCGGCGCCGACGCCGTCGGCCTCTGCCGCACCGAGAACATGTTCATGGAGGCTGAATCCCTCCGGGAGATTCGAAATATCGTCTTCACGCAAAACCCCGAGATGTGCGCCGAGAGCTTCGACAAACTCGAGGAGACTCAGTATCAGGATTTTAGAAAGATTTTCCTCGTCATGAGAGAACGCACGGTGAACATCCGCCTGATGGATCTGCCTTTGCACGACCTCTCACCTCAAACCGACGCCGCATTCAAGGAGCTCGACGAGCAGCTCCCCCATCTCAACGAGGCGCAGATCCGCACGGTCGCCGAGCAACTCCGGGAGCACAACCCGATGCTTGGCCTAAGAGCCTGCCGCTTCGGGCTGATCACTCCCCAGGTCTACGACATGCAGATCCGGGCCATCGTCCGGGCCGCATATAGCGTCCTCAATGAGGGCGTTCAGGTCTCCGTCGGTATCAAGTTCCCCCTCGTGCAGAGCGAAGCGGAGATCTCCCGCCTGCGAGCCCGCGTGGTCAAGATCGAGGAAGAAGTCCGCGAAAAACTGAAAGTCCCGTTCAACACCCGGCTGAAATACAAGGTCGGCGGAATGCTTGAGCTCCCGGCCGCGGCGCTCAATACCGACAACCTCGCCCGCGTCGGGGAGTTCTTCGCCTTCGGTACGAATGACCTCACGCAAACCACTCTTGGAATCTCGCGCGACGATAGCGCCCATTACCTGCCGTTCTATCTCGAGAACGGCCTCATGGCGTCCGACCCGTTCAAAGTCCTTGCGGCTCCAGTCCGAGAACTCATCGAGATCGCCGTCAGCCGGGGGCGGCGCGTGCGACCGGACGTCAGCTTTGGAATCTGCGGAGAACAAGGGGGTGACCGCTCAACCCTCCAATTCTGCCTCGACAAGAACATCGACTACGTGAGCTGCTCACCGTTCCGGGTTCTGCCCACCCGACTTGCCTTGGCGCAAGAAGTACTCAGGCGGAACCAGGCTTTGCGGGAGCGGGAGACGGAGTCTGCACGCACCACCGCCGAACGCCCCCCCTCCGCCAGAGCGGCATGACGGGACCCCCAGGGGTTGCTGATAAATTGCCCATAATAATTGACATTTAGAATACATTTATTATAGTCAATTCATGCCTCATCAACGCCTCCGATTTGCGCTGCCGCAGATTCAAAAACTTTCCTCCTTCTGGCCCATCGTCGGGGTCTTAGGTCTCAGGCAGGTCGGAAAGACAACGCTGCTCCGCAGGTTGGCGAAAGTGCCCAACGGAGTGACGCTGGACGACGAGGGCACCCTTTCAGATGCGCGAAATTCAGCGAAGGTCTTCCTGGCGAAGCTGGACCTTCCGGTGGTCATCGACGAAGTTCAGAAGGCGCCTGGAATCTTTGATGCCCTGAAGGTTCAGGTGGATCAGGAACGAATTCCTGGCCAGTACTACCTCACCGGATCAACTTCCTTTTCAGCTAAGCTTGGAATTCGGGAATCTCTCACGGGACGGATCGGCTTGATGCACCTCTTCCCCCTCACGCTCGGCGAAGCAGCGGGACAGCCCATGCGTCCCCATTTTAAAAGCCCGTTTCATCTCCAAGGAACGCGGTTCACCATCGAGAATTTTGCGAAACAAATGGTGAAGGGAGGCCTCCCGGTGCCCATGTTCGCTCGGGATGCTGGCGCCCGCGATCTCTATTGGAAAAGCTGGATTGAAACCACGATTTATCGCGATACGGCAAAATTATTTGGAACCTCGTATGACCCAGACCTAGCGATGGTCATCCTGCGTCGCTTCGGAGCCCTCTTGTCCGAAGGGGAACTTCCCACCCTCAGGCACTTCGAACTCCCATCGCGAAAACTCCGCAGCTACCTCGCAGCAATGGAAGGCGTCTTTCTTCTGCGGCGTCTCATTTGCCACGAACGCGGCATAGGAAAAGACGTTTGGATCCTAGGAGACTCTGGATTGGCCCACTATCTCATGTCCAACCAACCGGGAGCGGGCGCGACGCTCAGCCTCGCACGACATACCTTGCTCAATGAGATCTCCGCGCACGAAGAGTACCACGGGCGCAGCCTCCCCCTTGTTTATTACAAGAGCGCGACTGGAACGCCGGTCGATCTGATTTGGAACGGGATTCCTTTGAAAATAACCGCCTCGGCAACTGCACTGGGCTGGGAAAAGAGAGCCCTAGAGGGAGCGATGAAAGCTTTGGGCGCGAAAAGAGGACTTCTAGTCGCCCCGCGAGAACGTCCCCAGCTCGAAACCACAGGCGTGAGTGTCATACCATGGACCTTCTGGAGCTAACCTTGAATCCGAGAGGCCCGCTAAAACGCCTGATCGAACGCCACCGCGTTCGAGGAGGCATCGAATCCCTTGGTGTACTCCGTGACTCGCTTCTCGAAGAAATTCGTCAGCGGCTGTACATCCTGCAGTAACATGAACGGGAAGGGGTTTTTCGTGTGATACTGCTTCGAAAAACCCAAGGCCGCGAGCCGAATGTCTCCCACGAATTCGAGGTACTGGCGCATCAGAGCGGGAGAAAGTCCAGTCACCCCTTCTGACAGCGCGTCCTCGCAAAATTCCATTTCAGTCTCGATCGCTTCGGCAATCATGTTGCGCGTCTTTTGCTCGAGAAGATCATCAAAAAGGTGCGGACACTCCTCGCGGATCGATTTCACGACTTCCATCGCGCCTTCGATGTGCACGCTTTCGTCACGAAACACCCAATTCGTCGCAACCGCCAAGCCCGGCAGCAGCCCCTTCGAACGGAGAAAATACACGTAGGCGAAGGAGCCGAAGAAAAAGAGCCCCTCGACGCACGAGGCGAAACAGATCAGATTCTCGATGAACTGCCGACGCTTCACGTCCGTGTCGAGCTTATCGAGCTTGTCGATCGAATCCATGTACTTGAAGCAAAAATCGGCCTTCTTCTTGACCGACGGGACGCTCTTATATGCATCGAACGCCTTCTTTCGCTCGTCAACATCCGGAATATAACTGTCCACCAGCAGCAGATAGGTTTCAACGTGCAGCATCTCGTCAAACAACTGCTTGCCCAAGAACATCCGATATTCCGGCGAATTGACGTGCTTATAGAAATTCAACACCAGGTTATGCGCGACGATGTTGTCGGCCGTCGCAAAGAAAGCAACGAGGCGTTTCACCAGATGCGCCTCCTGCGGCGTGAGCTTGTCGCGGATATGCTCGTAATCCATCGAGAAGTCGATCTCATCCGTCGTCCAGATGTTCTTGATCGAACTCTTGTAGAGCTGAAAAAACTGCGGATACTTCATCGGTCTGAGGGTCAGGTCGATCTCTGGATTCAAAATCATTATTGACAAGCCTCACAGGTTTCAGGGTTATCGAGCGAGCACACCACCGCTTCTTCGGCTGATACACCGCCGCCGGTGACCTTCTGGATCTTCGTGGCCGCCCGAGAACGCAGGTAGTAGGTCGTTTTCACTCCCTGCTTCCATGCGTACATATACATCGACGAAAGCTTGCCCACCGAGGGCGACTCCATGAAAAGGTTCAGCGACTGCGACTGGCAGATGAAAGTCGAACGATCGACCGCCATGTCGATGAGATCCTTCTGCGAGGTCTCCCAAACCGTCTTGTAAAGCTCCCGCAAATCGGCCGGAATCTCCGAGATCCCCTGAATCGAGCCCTCCGCCGCGATGATCTTCTCACGCATCGGCTCGTTCCAAAGCCCACGCATCTGAAGATCCTTGATCAGGTAACGGTTCACCTGCAGAAATTCGCCGCTCAAGGTCTCCCGCTTGAAGATGTTGCTGATCTGGGGCTCGATACTTTCGTAGCTCCCCACAATCGAGGCGATCGTCGCCGTCGGCGCGATCGCGATGAGCAAGGAGTTGCGCAGACCGCGCTTGGCCACCTCGCGACCTAACGCATCCCAGTCGTAATGGAATTCGGGCACGTGAGCCTGATTCGCGTCCTGTGCCAACTGAGGCTGCAACTTGCCGTCAGCATATCGTGAGTTCCGAAATTCAGAAAACGGGCCATGCTGATCCGCAAGCTTCATGCTGGTCTGAATGGCATAGTAGTAAAGCGTTTCACTGATCCGAGCGGACACCTTCCTGGCTTCAGGACTGGTGAACGGAAGTCGCATTTTGAAAAGCGCGTCCTGCAAACCCATCAGGCCCATGCCAATCGGGCGCCACTTGTCATTCGAGTGCTTGGCCTCCGGCGTCGGGTAAAAATTCCGATCAACCACTCGATCCAGGTACTTCACGGCTACTTCAACGACCCGACCCAGTTTCTCGTAGTCGAAGGTCAGATCAGCCTTCACGTACATGGGAAGATTGACGCTCCCCAAGTTGCAGACCGCCGTCTCGGACTCATTCGTGACTTCGATAATCTCCGTACAGAGATTTGACGATCGAACCACGCGACCTTCTTTCAAGGTCTGGGCGCAACGCTCGTTGGCGTGGTCCTTGAAACACATCCAGCCATTGCCCGTCTCCGCCAAGGTCTGCGACATGCGGGCATACAACGCCCGGGCCGAGACCTTCTTCATCGCCTTGCCCTCGCGCTCATAACGCTCGTAGTGCTCTTCGAAGACCTTGCCGAAGGTCGACAGCAGCAGCGGAGTATCGCTCGGCGAAAACAAGCTCCACTCTTGGTCGGCCTCGACTCGCCTCATGAACAGGTTGGGAATCCAAAGCGCGAGATTGAGGTGATGCGTCCGACGCTCTTCCGCCCCGGTATTATTCCGAAGCTCGAGGAAGGTCTCGATATCCGCGTGCCAAGGCTCGAGGTACACCGCGGCGGCGCCCTTGCGCTTGCCGCCCTGGTTGACCGCGTGAACCGAGGAATCGAAAACCTTCAGGAAAGGAATGATCCCATTCGAGAGTCCGTTCGTACCCTTGATCAGAGCGCCTGAAGAGCGAACCGGCGTCCAGTCGATTCCGATGCCGCCGGAGAACTTGGAAAGGCGCGCGCAGTCTGAGATCGATTTGTAGATCCCATCGAGGCTGTCATCGCCGATCGTGAGCAGATAGCAGCTCGACATCTGCTGGTGCCGCGTGCCCGAATTGAAAAGAGTCGGCGTCGCGGGCATGTAATGAAACTGGCTGATGATCTCGTAAAATTCGATCGCTTCGCGAACGGAGTTCGAAAGTCCCAAAGCCACGCGCATCAGCATCCACTGCGGGCGCTCGATGATTTTGCGAGTCTTGGGGTGCCGAAGAAGATAGCGATCGGCAACCGTCTTCAGTCCAAAGTACTCGAACAGATCATCGCGTTCATGGCGAATGGCGAACTCGAGCGTCCGGAGATCTTGGCTCGCCAGCTCCGCGACCTGCGAAGCGAGCAGGCCATTCTCGGTAGCGGTCTGAAGGTAATCGCGGAAAGCGAGATCCCTGCCTACTTCCTTCCGAATGCCTTCCGAAAGCATTCGCGCGGCGACCTTGGAGTAATTAGGCTCATCCGCCATGAGCATCACGGCGTTCGCGATAGAAAGCTCGTCAAGCTCTTCGGTCGTGCTCCCCCGGTGCAGCCCACTGATGGTGCGTTTCGCCACATCAATGCTCTCGACTCTTTCGAGACCGCGGCAGGCCCGATTCACCGCGTGAAGAATTTTTTCAATTTTCACTTCTTCTAGGGTTCCATCCCTTTTGACTACCTGCATTGTCATCCATCTCTCCTGATTCGATCATTTCGTTTTGAGTGGGTACTGCATCTCCGATGGTAAACGCTTTCAAACCCGCGTCTACACATTTTGTAGTAGGGCATTGTGGATAACCCACTACCTATTGTGGGTATCCTTAGAATAGGATTCATTCCGAGAGCTTAACGCGGCCATGCGTTGTGGATATCTCGATCCTGTTACAGCGACCAATCGCGTCTAAATTTTAGAACTTCAGAGGAATCGGCAAATGTTGCTCATGGTCAACGCGACCAGAGCCCCTCACAATGAACAGAAGCATTTTTGAAAATCCAGGACAGGAGAATCCTCGTGCGCGTGACTCAATCAGAAAAATTTCGACGGAATTTCTGGAAAATCGGTGTTTTCACCCTACTCGCCCTGGGCGCAGCCGGTTGTGGCAACGCGATCCCCGGACTCGACGCTCTTCTTCCCCGAACAACTGAAACGCCCGAGAGTGATTTCTCCGTCGCCCCTCAACTTTCCTATCCCGCTGCAGCTCAGCAGCTTACGCGTGGGGTGGAAGTCGAGGCGATTCGCCCGATTTCGAGCGGAGGCACACCCCTTCGCTGTTCGGCGACACCGCTCCTACCGGCCGGAATACAATTCGAAGACAAAACCTGCGCAATCTCAGGACGCCCGATCCTCACTTCGCAAGAAACCTCCTACCTGATCGCGGCTGAAAACCCGGCGGGAGCTACGACCTCTCTCCTCCGACTCACCGTCGCAGCCCCTCCCGAGCTGAAGCTCATCGCCGAAACACGCTCAATCGAACCGCTGAGCTCTACCCTCCTTCATGTCGAGGGAGGCTACGGGACATTCAAATTCAGCCAGGTATCCGGGCAAGGGCGCTTCGAATCCATCAACGCCGCCACCATCGAATATTTCGCGGGAAAAAACGGCGGAGCCGCGTCCCTCGCTGTATCAGACGATGCCGGCCAAGTTTCTGAAGCCACGGTTGAGATCATTCCTCCCTCCGTCACTTCGGCCGGCCAGACGGCTCAACTCGATGCCGCTCGAGCCACTGGCGACACCTTCCCCGGCGTCGGCTGCGCCCACAAGGCCTGGAGCGATCTCTCGCCCTCTCAACAAGGCACCGCACGGCTTCTCAACTTCTCCTCCTGTAACGCGCGCCGAGGGTGGAACGGAGCCGGCACCGCGGGAGATCCTTATCGCCTCACGTTGGAGGGAAAAAACAATCAACGAGCAAGCCTCGCCGATCGCGATGAACAACGTCCCGAGAAGATTTCGATCGAGGCCTGGTTCCGCACAAACGGCTGGGGCGGCTATCGCCCCGTCGTGATGAAAACTAACTCGGAAACCTGGGCGGACGGCTACGGCCTTTACCTAGACCCGAATGGAAACATCGTGTTCTTCACGAATGGCTGGGACAACGCTGAAAGCATGACCATCGCCCCCATTCGCAGTGAAGCGGGCCAATGGGTTCATGCAGTCGCCTCATTCGACGGTCAAACCAGCCGTCTCTACGTGAATGGAGCACTCGCGGCCAGCCGCGAATATCCTGTTTCGGTCGCCCATAGCCGCGAAGCGCTCAGTATCGGTGGTCTCTCCGGCTACACGTTCAGCGGCGATATCTCAGCCATCGGACTCTACGACCGGGCACTCAGTCCGATCGAAGTTCGACTCAACTGCCTCACTCGGCGCGACCGTTTCGCGGGCAGCCGCTGCGGCGAGATGGTCATCAACCCCTCGAGCCGAACCGCGATCGCTGGTCGCACCTATTCAACTGAAGCCCGAGGAGGAGTAGCGCCGTACACCGCGCAAGTCGAACGAGGGAGCGCCCAAGTACGGCGGCTCTCCGCCGCCTCCTTCCTGGTGGATGCCCCCGCGCTCGAACAAGAAAACATCATCCGAATCATCGATTCCCTCGGCTATTCCCGCACCCAAAACATGCGAGTGGTCCACTCCGTGCCTGAGGTCACGGACGGAGCCCTCGCCACTTTGGACGCGGCACGAGCAACCGCGAACGGCTTTCCTGGATCGGGCTGTGAAGTGCGACAATGGAGGGATCTCTCAACGGTCAACGTGACGGCCACACTCAAGGGCTTTGACCACTGCAGCCTTGTTTCTGGATGGAATGGCAACGGAAAATCCGGCGACCCCTATCGCCTCACTTTCGACGGCAGAACGGATGAGGTCCTCCTGGATGATTCACCCCTCTACCAAACCGCGAACATCACCTATGAAGCCTGGTACCGAGCGCGCGAGGGCGCTGGCGATCGTCCCCTGTTGGTCCGCACCTCCGGAAAAAACTGGAACGATGGTGCAGGCCTCTATCTCGACAACAACGTTCTCTCTTTCTTCGTGAACGAGAAGGACAGCGATGCGAGCAAAGTAAAAATGTCCTCCTCCACTCTCGGCAACTATGCTCATGTCGTAGGAACCTACGACGGGACGCGAATCCGGCTCTATCTCAATGGTCGCTTGGTCCGCTCAAAGGCCTATAGCCAACCTCTTCACTATCACCCCGCCCCCGTTCGACTCGGCTCCGCTCCGGGCGCCCTGAACTATGGTGGCCAGATTGTGCGAGCTTCGATCTACGGCCGAGCCCTGTCATCCGAGGAAATTCGGAGCAACTGTCTCGCCTCGCAGAACAGGTTCCTGTCCTCAGTCATGTGCTGGTAGGACGGAGTTCCTACCAGGCGATCAGAGGCCACCGCATGGCCTGGGGTGCGAGAGTCATGCGCGTCCGCGCGCTCCTCTCTCCGCTCTGCTCGACTTCGGCCGTGAAACGACGGGTGCCGCTCACGGCGATAGCGGTCTCTGAAAACGCGATCGAGAGATCATAGTCGACCAAGCCTCGCCCCTCGATCTGGCCTTCCATCGGCCGAAGCGTGAGCTGCGCGACCAGACGATCATGCACTTCCACCTCGCGCGCGTCCCGATTCAGAATTTCGAAAGCGCCTCGTACCGTCTCACCCACCTCGAACGTAAAATCCCTCCTCCAACGTCCGGGCGACTCAAGCCAACCGGAGCGACCGGGCAGATCCAAACCGAATCGCGCCTCGTGCCCCAGCATCATCCAAGCATTCGCACCCTGATGTTCGAGCTGAACCGGGCCGGAAGTGCCCAAGGCCATCTCTTGATCTCGCGATGCCGTATGGCCCAGAAAAGAAACCGAACGGCCCCCAGCTAGAGCGAGAGTCAGTTCAACTCGCGAATCTCGACCAGTCCGTAAAAAACCTTCGCGATAGCTCGCCCACCGTCGGCCAGTGCTCGTCAGCGAGCCCGAAAAAAAATCTCCCGCGTTGATCGAAAGCCCAAGCGAGCGCAACGTCGCCACGCGTGTCACGCTAGCGCTGGTCACCTCGCCCCGGGTCAGCTCGAGGCCAGAGTGAGACGATTCGATGCTCATGGGCTCCAGTTCCCGAGTTCCATGATCGAGAGTGGACGACAGGGCCGCCGACAAAAGTGCCAAAGAATTTTTGGAATCCCGCACCTCCACCCGTACCGCTCCCGACTCGTTCTGCCGTACGATCAGCACCGCCTGCGTGCGCCAGGAGCCAGCCGAGTCTTTCATCGCCAGGACGCCCTGGGATTGAAGCACCACCGTTGAGTCCGGGCGCGAGGAGATCGACTCGCAGGCCGAGAAAGCGAAGGCTGCGCTCAGCAGCGCAAACACGCCCGCCCATCTCCCCTGCCCCCACTGGCTCAGTCTGCCTTTGCTACTCATCATCGGGCGATCACCCTGTCTTGCTCGAACCTCCGAGCGAACAGAGGAATACCATTTCATACCCAAATGGTCAACTAATGGATCTATTTGTATTTATTACTGTTTTATATCAGACCCCAGGTAATACGTCGTCGTGACCCATGAGGTTCCAAGCCGAGGAGCCAGCGCAGCAACTGCGTTCAAGGATTGAACGCAGGCGTAGGTCGTCTCGCGTCAAATTCTCAACGCTCACCTCCTTACGACGGAGGTCGATAAGAGGAGAGATGGGCGCAACCCCAAAACTACCCTCCTTGCAAGCCGCCTATGCCGACCTCTTTGAACGGCTGCTCGATCCCATTTTTCTCGTCGACCCGGTCGATCAAACCATCCTCGAAATGAACCCTGCTGCCGAACGGATCCTCGGGGAAAATCCTACGACTTCCGACAAGACCTGGATCAGCTGCTGCATCGCGGAAGTGGTTATTCCCGCAAAAAAAGCCGAGTTCATCAAAGCCATTCGAGTCTCCGCACGGCGTTTTCATTCTCGGCGCTTTGAGTCGACCTGGGCCGTGCGCGGTGAAAGCCCCCTCGATCCACAGACCCTTATTATCGAAGTTCATGCCTGCCCCCTCAAACTTGCCGGAAACAAAACAGTCCTCCAAATCATCGCTCGCGACATCACCGTTCGCCGCAAGATGGAACAAAAAATACGCGAGCTGCTCTATAAACTGAAAGAATCAAACGACCGACTCAAGCTACTCTCCGAGTCAGATCAAGTGACCGGCCTCAAAAATTACCGGCACTTTCTCGCCCAACTCGCGATGTACCACCCTCAAGCCGCCCAACAGCAGCAAGAGTATTCACTGGTTTTTATTTCAGTCGACCACTTAAAGCACTACAGCGATCGAAACGGTCTCCAGGCCAGCGACGCACTACTCAGCCACATCTGCACACTTCTCCAGGAAGAGCCCCGACCCAAAGACCTTCTCATAAAAAAATCCGACGAAAGCTTCGCGCTTCTTTGTCCAGGAGTCGGAAGCGAATACGCCGCACACGTAGCCGAGCGCCTCCGCACCGCCGTAGCCGGGGCGTCGTTTCCGAACAGCGAGCACCAGCCGAACGGATCCGTCACGCTCAGCATCGGAGTCGCATCATTTCCCGAGCATGCTGGAGCCCCAGATCACCTCATTGAGGTCACCGAGCGGGCATGCCAGAGCTCGGTACGACGAGGAAGGAATCGCGTCACCGTCGGTGCACTCTCCGTGAAAAACTCCACGACCTGAGGCTTTCAGAGGCCCTCGGCTCTCACGGCGGCCGATTCCACCGCGGACCACCCACCTAGACGCCTTAGAAAATCCACTTATGAATATACTCACGGGCGAACCCATCGGACTCGACTGTCTCGCCATGGGTACCCGAGTATTGCGCAAGCTCCCGATGGACACGATCCTCAGAGGTATCGATCCACTCGCGGGCTCGACGATAGTCAGTCATGGCGCGCGAGGGGCCCTCCACCTGCGAGTAGTGCCCTCTCGACCGAAGAAGGGATTCTCCATGTGTTGGCGAAACCGCCGCGATGCCGGAAACCCAAGTCGCTACCATTCACTGACTATTGTACACCCATTTGTAGTCGTTCCATACCTGTTCACTGCGCCCAAAAGCGCAGCCACGTCTACCACGGGTGTCAGCCATGACCCACCTCGGCCCATGCCTTGAAATCAAGACCCGACTTGCGCCGGTGATGTCCCCAGCACAAAACCTGATAATTCGATAAAGCGTTCTCACCTCCTCGCGCAATAGGACGAACATGATCCAGCTCCAACGCCACCACTGCAGAACAACGCGCCCCAGTATGCGAATCGGTAAATTCGCACCGGTAGTCGGCACGCGCCAACCCAGCATCCTTCAACCGATTAGGCACCGAGACGCGCGAAGGGCGCCGCAAATGCAGGAATGCCGGATGATTCAGCATTTCGTCGTCAGTCGGCTCAAGCGGTTTTCGGTAAAGATAAGCCGCCTCCAAATCAACGGCACGAGGTTCTCCGCGAAGTGGGGATCGCGATAACGCAGGAATGCCACGAGGTCCCCGAGGAAATTCTCCCTGCGCCAACACCTTCGCCCCCTCGTTCGATGCCAGCTGTACGCTGCCATGGGGAATCATCCGCTCGTCCCGACGCGCCTGTCGTTCCTTGGGATCATGCCCCTTCAAAGTAGTACGCAAAGAAAAAAGCAGCAAATCCTCGAGCGTCGCCTCAGGGTTTCGATGAAAAAATAACTCGCGGAGGCGATTCAACTTCTCCATGAAGTCCTGTCCTACTCCAAAAGACAACTGCGCTCTCTCAGCGTCGATGCGCAAAACCCGATCAGCGGCGGGCGCCGGCGCGAGTCCGTGTTTTTTCAGATTTTCTCCGAGCAACGCCTCCACCTCCGGCTTCGTCCTGTTTTTTATCGCTTCGAATAAATCTCTCCCCTCTTGCTCGCTGACCGGCCTCACTTTCTTCACCTGCCGCAAATGACTCTCTGTCATCGCCACAGCAGAAAGAGTCAGCACCCCCCTATTCAGCTGTTCCTTTACCGCCGGAATCCTGCCGATGGCTCGCAAAGCCATCAATCGTCGATAGGCCGAACCCGAATCATAACCCAAGCCCCGCTCGATAAACGCGAATAGGGACTCAAACCCACGATCTAGATGCAACCCCCTCCGCTCTACCTCGATAAGCAACTCAAGCAATTCATCCAAAGCCGCTCGCTCGCGGCCGCGGGCAGAATAAGTTTTCGACCAAAGCGAGTCGTCAGATATTTTAGAAATATCTGACATCAAAACATCACCCTTGCGATCGATATCTTCATCTTGATTTTGCTTATTTTTAGGCATTTTTCTCGTGTATCACTTAGTTTAATCAGGATAAATATTAATTTTTAATTTTAAAATTATTATCGAACATTAGACGCTATACAAGCCTGCGCCACGCGGAGAACCCAAGAGCCCGCGCCACGCGGAGAACCCAAGAGCCCGCG
>CAYIHX010000004.1:128602-147031 GCA_964363305.1 uncultured Bacteriovoracaceae bacterium
CAAGAGCCCGCGCCACGCGGAGAACCCAAGAGCCCGCGCCACGCGGAGAACCCAAGAGCCCGCGCCACGCGGAGAACCCAACAAAAGCTCCAAGCCCTCACGGCAAATAGCGCGCGCTCACAAATACCTTCTGCCCGGCTCGCACCTGCACCGTGCGCTCGCGAATCGAGACCTCGCCTCCGCCGAGCGGAGTGACTCGGACCGTATGGGTCCCTGGCTCGACCGTAGTTCGTAAGATCTGCAAATCCCGAGGCAAGAGCTTCCACGAACGGACATCCGCCTGATCGCTCACGTAAAAAATCAAACGCGTCAACTCATAGAGCCACGGCTCTTTGGTAGCCTTCGCGATACCGTAGGCAACACTTTCTTTCACCACCACGCCGGCCACTTTTTTCGCGATGATGCCAGCGTACTTTTCCTCCAGGTTTTGAATCGCGATCTTCTCGATGTTAAACAACGAATGGGTAACTCCAACCGGATTTCCGCCAACCTCCACTCGCGCCTCGACCACTGGATTATGCCGCGCAACGAACTCAGGAATAGAATAGAAATTCCGATGAGGCCGCTTCTCTGGCGAAAGTCCATTCTCATAGATCACGATGATCTCGCCCCGGTCACGCGCCAATCCTCGTCGTGACTGTTCCTTCTCATCCTCCGCTAGAGCAAGACGCTCCGACCAATCCTGGGCGACATCCATCATGCGCTGCGCGTATGCGGCACGATACAGGTCTTTACGAAGTTCAAAGAAATCTGGTTCCAAATCAAATGTTTTTTTATAGTCAATATAGGCCGAATCCCAAGCGCCCTCGCTCTCGTGCAACGTCGCCGATAGATAACGAGCAAAAGCGTTTTGTTTATACTTTCGCTTCCCCTCGCTCACCATGAGTTCAAGCTTGCGATTCACTCGCCGCGCCTCAACCAAGGCATCCTCGCTCTCGCCCATCTCAGCGTAGCAAATGGCAAGGTAGACCGAGATCAGCACGTTTTCGAAATCTTCCGCGCCATAGTTCTTAATATTCTCGCTCGTCAGCAGTGTCCCCACCTCCGCCGCGATCGATGTGTAATCTTTGATCTCAGCCAGCTGATCAGCGCGGCGAAACACTTTCACCGCCTCGTCATTCTTGCCCGAGTAATGCAGCGCGAGTCCGAGATCGAGCAAATAAAGAAGGGAATCGTTTCCTGACTCTCCTCCGTGCTCCTCATATCCCTGCAGGAGGCGCTTGGCCGCCTCCTCGAAGCGGCCTGCTACGAAAAGCCGATCCGTCTCGCGATCCGACATCCGAGACGACATGCACGCACTCAGAAAAGAAAAAGCCGCAAGCCCGGTCAAGAGCAGCGGCCTTTTCGAGAATCGAGACAAAGTCACAGACCGACGCTACGTTTTTCGTACTTCTTCCGGACTTCGCGCTCTTCGACGCAGTCGATGGTAGAAGTGTCCAGGTTCGTCAGATTCATCGTGAGCTTGTAGTAGATCAGCTTGTCATTTCCGACCTGCTGGACATTCGTCGCGATCGCCCCGCTCAAAATGTAATCCGCGCCCACCTGCGCGCCACGCTTCTTTGCCGTGGGCCCCGAAACGTTTCCACCCTCGTTGTATTTGTATTCCTCTTCAAGAGTCTCACGCTCTTCTTTGTTCACGAACCGAACTTTTCCAGACTTGATCAAAGCAGTTCTAATCTTATCGGTCATCGATTTGGTGTCGATATGCTCTTCGGTCCGGTTCTGCACTCGCTCCACGATCACAATGGGCGGCTTGGGTGCATTTCTGACATAACCACAGGACACCATGCCCTGCACAACCGTCTCGGCCATCTGCTGCATGTCCGCTTCATTGAACTTGTCGTCCAGTAGCTCAACGCGAGTGGGGTCATCATATTCTCCCTTGATGAAGGCCTTGGGGCCACATCCCACCATCCCAGCAATAAAAATTCCACCCACCATCCAAGCGGCTAAACGCATCGCAGCATTCCTTTCATCTCAGTTCTTTCTTGGCGCCCATTCCGATGCTAGTTGAAGTGGAATTGAAACGGAAGGGCGGATGTGGTCTGCTTTCGACCACGATGCACATGAGAGCAGTCCTTGTTTTCCTCCTCATTGTCTCCTATTGGGCGCCTGCATCGGCAGTGGCGAAAACGAAAGAATCCTGGTTTCGTGACTCACCTCTCAGCGTCGAAGCGGTGACGGACCTCAATTCGCACCTCCGCGATCAAACGCTCGTGATCCAACTGGCTGATCCCACCTCCTACGAACTTGAGCCTCTCGCACACCTCAAAAGCGGAGGAACCCGCTCGCTCGTCATCGGCCGTTGGCCGAGCGAAGACCTGCTTCCGGCGCTTACGCGACTGACTCGCCTGGGCTGGCGCCTCACCGTGCTCGAGGGAACCTATCCTACGGAATGGGATCTCGACCGGATGAACATCCTTCTCCCTCGATCGCTGCAGTTTGCCGTCACAGCCTACGCCGGTCCCGAGATCTTTGCCCTCCTCGGCAGATTGGATTCGAAAATCCAGGTCACCGTAGCATTTGCAACCCTGGGCTTTCCTCGCTTCATGGATCGCGATGCGCTCCGCGCCGCTCCTCTCTCGGTGCGGTTCCGATTTATTCAGAACTACTGGCCAGGCTACATCCACATGGACGTCCTGAACATGCTCCCTCAGGAAAAAGACCTGTGGATTCGCGACCTCCTTCCCGACGCGGAAGCCCTCGGCTATCTCCGAGGCATTGAGCGGCTGAGTTGGCTGCGATTCAACACTCAGTCTCCGGCGGGAACAACTGAAATTTGGAACCAGCTCCCCGGGATTTCTGTGGAATGGCAAAACCAAGGCCCGATCCCGACCGCGGAGGAATGCCAGAGCTTTGCTCGAAGCGCTCCGACGAATCGCAGAAAGCTAACCCTAGACACAGACTTTGAACTCAGCCCGACGGAGCGCCGTCTCCTCGATTCGCTTGATATCGACGTTCTGTTGCTGAGAACCCTTCAATGAACAAAGCCGCGTTAAGCCACGCCATCACCCGAAATATCGTTTTCGTCAGCGGAAAAGGGGGAGTCGGAAAGACCACCGTGAGCCAAGCTCTCGCCGCGTTTCTAGCTGACGGCGGAAAGAAGACCCTCTGGGTCGCCTTCGAAGACCCATTCCTCCCCTCAGGGGAAGTGATTCAGAAGCGCCGCAACTTGAGCTGGCTCAACTGTAAAGCGACGACTGCGTTTCAGGAGTATGTCGGCCTCAAAATCGGCATTCCAAGTCTCACGAAGCTCTTTCTGAAAAACAGCCTCATCCGATACATGGCCGAGGCGGCACCGGGCATTCATGAACTCGTCCTCCTCGGTAAAATCTGGCATGAACGTAAAAACTACGATCATGTCATCTGCGACATGCCCTCCACGGGTTATGGGCTGGCCATGTTTCACAGTACCCGAAACTTCGCGCGACTGTTTCGCGGTGGTCCTATTCATCGCGACGCGGAGGAGATGATGGAAACTTTTTCTGACGCCACGCTCTCGGGGCACCTCATCGTTTCGCTTCCAGAGGAGATGCCGCTTCGCGAATCCATCGAACTCCGGGATTTCATCTTTGAACTGTTTCCGAAAAACGCGCCCGCCTTCCTGGTCAATCGCTGCCTTCCGGTCGATCTCGCCACCGACGATCTGCCGCGCCCGGATGAGTGGCCTTCTCCGGTTCCCTCCGGGCCAATCGACTACCTCAAAAAACGCAGACGGCTGGAAACGCACAACCTTCGCCTGTGGGAGAGCGCGGGAATCCAATACGAATCGCTTCCCTACCTCCCCCCGCCTCTCGACGAAACGACTGACGCGATCACCGCGCTCCTCGCCCGTCGATTCGCGGAATGGGGCTGGAGATGAATATCGACGAACTCATCGCTTCGCGTAAAATTCTCATCACCTGCGGGACCGGTGGCGTAGGAAAAACCACATTGAGTGCCGCGATCGCGATCCGCGCGGCAATACAGGGAAGGAACGTCGCGGTCATCACGATTGATCCGGCGAAACGCCTAGCTACATCCTTGGGCCTTGAGGCACTCGGCGACCAACCTCACGACCTGACCGCGAACCTCCTGGCGGCTGGCGAGAAACGGGGCATTCGTCCGACCGGACAACTTTGGGCACTCATGCCCGATACTCGGAAGACCTTTGAGAGTTTCGTGCGGACCATGGCTCCGGTCGGCACCTTGGCGGACAAGGTCATCGCAAACCCGATTTTCCAAATTTTTGCCAAAGAATTTTCAGGAACGAACGAGTACATGGCGATGGAGCGGCTCTATGCGTTGAGTAAATCGGCCGATTTCGATTTCATCGTACTCGACACACCGCCGAGCCGAAACACCCTCGACTTCCTGGACGCTCCCCGACTCCTGAATCAGTTTTTCGAAGACCGCATCGTCAAATGGCTCGTGGTTCCCACCAACAAAATCGTCGCCACTGGAATGCGAAAAGCCCTGGAAATGCTTGAACGCCTGACCGGCGCGGGCTTCATTTCAGATCTCCTTGAGTTCGCTTCGGCGCTTTTCGAAGTGCGAGTCAACTTTCAAGCGAACCTCACCAAAGTCATGAATCTCCTCAAAAACGATTCGGTGGGCTTCCTGCTGGTCGCGGCTGCTACCCCCGACACTGCTCCCGAAGCGGCCCACTTCATCCAGTCGGTCGAGGATCACGACTTCCACTTCATGGGGGTCGCCCTGAACCGGACGCTCGGATACTTGAAAATCGATCCCAGCATGCGTGACACAGCCGGGACAACCCCCGGCCTCCAAGAGTCGCTGGCGTTACTCGAAGCCCTCCAAAAGCGTGAAGAGCTCGCCGTCCAGTCGCTGAAAAAAATACTCCCCATGACGGCCGGTTCCTTGAGCATCTTGCTTCCCGAGCTTGCGCGCGACGTGCACTCGATGGATGATCTGCTCCAAGTCGCGGAAGCTCTGGAGAACCAATGAGCAAAATTATTTTCCTGCTTGCAGCACTGCTCACGATCACCGCTCCCGGGGTCCTGGCTTCCGAGCCGGTACCCGATCAAGTCAGCATTGGCCCCCACTCCGAGCAGGAGGCGGCGCTCCTTCTCCAAGAGGGAAATCTGGCTTTCAAAAACGGGAAGTTCGCGGACTCCGCCAGACTCCTCCGAAGGCTGGTCGCGCGTTATCCATCCCACGCCGGCATCGCGCGCACACGTCATACCCTCGCTCTTTCCCTGCTGGCGATCGGCAAACCCAAAGAGGCGATTCCCTACCTCCAGAAGGTCATCGAAATTTGGGGCTCTTCCGCCGATGGAATGCGAGCAAGGCTTCCGCTCGCCCGAGCCTACCTCCAAGCCAACGACCCTCGGGCAGCGCTGATCGCTGTTCTTGAGATTCGAAATGCGCCGGTCGACATCCGTTCTGAGGCGCTTCTGCTCCAATCGCAAGCCCATCTCGAACTCAGAAACAATCTCAAAGCGAGCCGAGCCGTCGAGGAGGCCTCCCTATTACTCAAGGATGAGCAAGCTTCCGAGGCCGAGTGGATTCGACTCACTCTGAAGCACCGCGAGTGTGAACGTCTTCCCTCCAAGGGCCCCCTCGACGAGGCGCAGACCCTCGCCCAGATCGAACGACGAGGCGCATGCCTTCAAGAGGCCATCTTAATCGCAACGCGAGTCCTGACGCATTCCACCGACCCCGGATGGCTCAAAAAAACCAAGGAAAGTCTTACCTCCTCGGTCGATCGTTTTTTGAAGGCCTGCCAAAATCCACCGCCACCAGCCGAAAAGAGAAACCGAATTGAGCTAAAAAAATATCGAGCCGAGCTGGTTTTCCGACTCAAAAGCCTCTGCGAAAAGCAGGTCAAAAACATCATTCAGATTCTCTCATCCCAGGAGTCGATGCTGTCCGAGGATCGAAGAAATGAGATCGAGGAATGGAAAGCCGCCATCGAGAACCCGCGACCATGAAGAAAAAAATTGCGCCATACAAATTGCTCCTCGCCGATCGGATTCAGAAGAATCAAAAGCAGATCTGGGACTGGCACATGAGCTACGCCCGCATCGCGCCGCCGCCGATCTACTGCTCGATCGACCTCCGAGATTCAGGCCACAAGATCGTTCCGGTCGACAGCAACCTGTTTCCCGCAGGCTTTAACAACATCTGCCCAGATGACGTCCGAGCCGCGCCCCCCATCCTGCGCGCCCAGCTCGAAGCCGCCGCGCTTCGACAAAAGAGAGAACCACCGAAGCGAATTCTCATCATCCCGGAAAGCCACACGACAAATCTCCACTATCTCGAGAATCTCCACTATCTCAAAACGATGATCTCCGAGGCGGGCTTCGAGGTCGCCATCGGGTGGTACGACCCACGTGCCACCGACGCCCAGGTCGACGAAGCCTATCTCGCTCCCATCGATCTTCGATCCTTCACGGACAAACCCATTCACGCCGAACGCATTCGCGTGCAAAACGGCCGACTCCGAGCGGGATCCTTCGACCCTGACATCATTCTGCTCAATAACGATTTTTCCGGAGGACATCCCCAGGCGTTGGACGGGCTGGAGCAGCTCATCCTGCCGCCGCACCACATGGGTTGGCATTCGCGGAAAAAAACTGATCACTTCCGACACTACAACCGCCTCGCTCAAGAATTCGCCGCTCTCGTGGGAGTCGACCCTTGGCATCTCCAGATCGACACGGAGGAAGTTTCCGAGGTTAACTTCAACGACAACGTGGGCGTCGAGCCGGTCGCGGCCCAGGTAGATGCCATGATCAGTCGAATCCAGAGATCTTATGATCTTCACGGCATCCAAGAGAAGCCGTTCGTCTTCGTTAAAAACAACGCCGGAACTTACGGGATCGGAATCATGGTTTGCTTCTCGGGAGATGAAATCAGGAACGCCAACCGTCGAACCAAGAACAAAATGAGCGTCGGAAAGAACAAGATGCAGATCGAGAGCGTCTGCATTCAGGAGGGCATTCCCACGGCGACCATCATCGATCGACTCCCAGCCGAACCGGTCATCTACCTGAGCGGGTGCGAGCTCATCGGGGGATTCTTGCGAACGAACAGCGAACGAGGTCGGGATGACAACCTCAACTCTCAGGGCATGGTCTTCAAGAAACTCTGCATGAGCGACCTGAGGCATCCCTCCATGAGCGAAGATTCCGAAGCGGATACGTCTGAAGCGGACGAGAGCGAACCCATCCTGGAGCTCGTCTACGGCGCGATTGCGCGAATTTCAGCGATCGCGACGGGCCTTGAGATAAATGACTAATTTGGGTAACCCATAACCATGTCCTTATCGACTCTGCGACCTGACTCGGGCCCGATCAAAAACAACGTCCTTGAAGCGATCGGCAATACACCGATCGTTCGGCTCAACAAGATCGGACGTGACCTTCCCTGTGAGCTCTACGTCAAGCTCGAGTTCATGAATCCAGGGGGCTCGATCAAAGACCGCATCGGCTTCTGGATGATCGAAGACGCGGAACAGAAGGGATTGCTCAAGCCGGGCGGCACGATCGTCGAAGGCACGAGCGGGAACACCGGAATCGGCGTGGCCATTGCTGCCGCGATCAAAGGCTATAAATGCATCTTTGTTCTCCCCGACAAAATGTCGATCGAGAAGATCAAAAGCCTGCGCGCATTCGGCGCCAAAGTGGTCGTCACCCCGACGGCGGTCGAAGCCGATGATCCGCGTAGCTATTACCAGGTGTCCCGCCGCCTCGCTCGCGAAACTCCGAACGCGCTTTATCTCAATCAATACGACAACCTCTCCAACCGGGAGTGTCACTACGCGACGACCGGGCCAGAGGTTCTCCGTCAGATGCCCGAGATCGACGCTTTCATTTCCGGAATCGGCACTGGCGGGACCGTCTGCGGAACCGGAAAATATCTGAAGGAGCACCGGCCCGAATGCAAAATTATCGCGATCGACCCCGTGGGGTCGATCGTCTATGAGATGTTCAAAACAGGAAAAGCCATCTCCAAACCGAAGACCTATAAAATTGAGGGCATCGGCGAGGATTTCATTCCCAAGAACTATGATTTCAGCCTGATCGACGACATCGTGCAGGTGGAAGACAAAGAGTCCTTCCTGATGACGCGGGAGCTCCTGCTCAAAGAAGGCCTGTATAGCGGGATCTCGAGCGGCTCGGCCGTGGTCGGCGCCATCCGCTGGGCCACCTCGCTGGGCGAGCGGGCCCGCGGAAAAAAATTCCTCATCGTGCTCCCCGACAGCGGTAATCGCTACCTCTCGAAGGTCTATGACGATGACTGGATGCAGGAAGTCGGGTTTCTTGAAGGTTCAACGCTCGGCCACCTGAGTGACCTGCTGGCCGCTCGTGGAAACTCGGGCCCGCTCATCATGGCGAAGCAGACCGATAAAGTTTCGTCCGTCATCGAGCTTCTGAAATCGAAGGGCATCAGCCAAGTGCCGGTTTCCGATGCTCAGGGCTGGATCAAGGGCATCGTTTCCGAGGGCGGCCTGCTGAACGCGCTCTACACCGGTAAAGCCAAACCAACCGACATCGTCGAGCTTCTTGTCGACTCATCGATCGAGTTCGTTACGCCGGAAGAAACGGTCGAGCGAATCTCCAAGCTGATCGCCGCCGGAAAAACCCCGCTCGTGACCGACCCGCTTCAAAACGGCAAGCCCGTCGCAATCATCACGAAAATCGACCTTCTCACCTTTATGAGCAACCGGACCTGAATGGCTACTCCAGGAAAAGCCTGGTACTCGACCGGAATTCAGTTCGAGTGCCAGGGGACAGGAAAGTGCTGCACCAGCCGCGGAAGCTATGGCTTCGTCTATCTGACGGGAGCCGATCGAAAGCGGGTCGCCGCTCATCTGAAAATTCCGACCGCCCAGTTCACGCGGAAATACTGCGCTCGGGACGACAACGGTTACTTCCATCTCAAGAACCCGGACAAAGACTGCGAATTTCTGCGCAATAAACGCTGCGGCGTTTATGAGGGCCGACCGACCCAATGCCGGACCTGGCCGTTCTGGCCCGAGAACCTGAAGGCGAAGACCTGGACCCAAGAGGTCGCCGCCTTTTGTCCAGGCGTGGGCCGCGGCAAGCTCCATACCCAACAAGAAATCGAAATGATCCTGAAGGAAAACAAGCATGACTGAAATGAACGAAAAAAAACTCGGGTTCGGAACTCTCGCCATCCACGCCGGTCAGGAGCCTGACCCCCGAACGGGCGCGGTCATGGTTCCCATCTTTCAAACCTCGACCTACGCGCAAGAGTCTCCCGGTAAACACCGGGGCTATGAATATTCCAGAACCGACAACCCCACTCGCACGGCCTATCAAGAATGCGTCGCCGCCCTGGAAGGCGCCCAGCATGCGCTTGCCTTCGCCTCGGGGCTCGCCACGACCTCGGCAATCCTGCAAACCCTGAAGGCGGGGGACCACGTCGTCTCCTGCGACGACGTCTACGGTGGCACTTTTCGGCTCTTCGACAAAGTCTACAAGAACCTCGGTATCGAGTTCACGTTCGTCGACCTGAGCGATCTGGCCCAGGCGAAAGCCGCGTTCCGACCCAATACACGGTTGCTGTGGATGGAAAGCCCCACCAATCCGATGCTGAAAATCCTCGACATCCGGGCCCTGAGCCAATTGGCCCGAGAGAAGGGAGCCGTCTCGGTCGTCGACAATACCTTCATGAGCTCGTACTTTCAAAAGCCGCTGCTTTTAGGCGCGGACGTCGTCATGCACTCGGTGACGAAGTATATGAACGGACATAGCGACGTCGTCGGAGGCATTCTCGCCACGAGCCGAAGCGATCTCTACGAGCGCTTCAAGTTCATGCAAAACGCGAGTGGGGGCGTGCCCGCGCCCATGGATTGCTTCCTCGTGATGAGGGGCCTCAAAACCCTGCATATTCGCATGGAACGACATGCCCAAAACGCCACGGCCATCGCCCACTTTCTCGAAAAACATCCAAAAATCGAGAAGGTGATTTATCCGGGCCTTGAAAGCCATCCCCAGCACGCGATCGCCCAAAAGCAGATGTCCGGCTTCGGAGGCATGATCACCTTCTTCCTCAAGGGCGGCCTTTCTGAGGCTCGGCGCTTCCTGGAATCCGTGCAGCTCTTCACCCTGGCCGAGAGTCTGGGCGGGGTCGAGTCGCTCATCGAGCACCCGGCCATTATGACTCATGCATCCATTCCGGCTGAAACACGTAAGGCGCTGGGAATTCACGACAATCTGATTCGAGTCAGTGTCGGAATTGAGGATCTCGTCGATCTGCAGCACGATCTCGAACAGGCCCTTGCCCGGGTTTAACTTGAAGACGCCGCGTCAATCGCGTATACCTCTAAGCACCATGAAAAAGCTGAAAGAGTTCCTGAAGCACCTGCTTCAAAGCAAGTCTCGCTTTCTTCTCGCCTGATCCGTAAACCCGTTACGCCCGCGCGAGTCGAAGTACCTTTGAATCCACGTCGAACACCACGGCGGTACAGTCCTGGTTCGGCATGTCGTCCGCGTTTTTCATCTGCGATTTTACCCGGAAAACGAGTTCATTGAGCAAGTCGCGCGAGTCTTCTTGTCGAAAACGCGCCAGGAGCTTCTTCAGCTCCGCCTCCCCGCCCGCGGCCTCGATAAAGCCGTCAGAGATGAGCGCCAGTCGATCATGAGGGACGAGTCGCAGCTCAGCTTCGCCGACGGCGGAAAAGCCACTCTGAGTCAATGCGTTGCCTTGCGAAGGAACGGAAGAAAACGCCCCACCGGACGACGAATGATAAACTCCCGAGGCCCCGAGATGACTGTAACGGAGCACGTAGTCTTTTCTCGAAATGGTTCCGTAAAACAGAGAAAGCTGATCTCGCTCTTTTAAGGTCAACTTGACGTCGTCATAGATTGCTTTCAACGTATCGACGCTGCTCTGGGGCGAATTCACCGAAACCCGCAGGACCACCCGCATCAGCGTGGATAAAACGGCGCTCGAAAGACCGAAGCTCGACGAATCCGAAAGGATCATCGACATCTGCCCACCATCCTTCGCATCAATGACATCGAAATGATCGCCGCCCGAGCGCGTACCTGCCAGATACCGGCTTTCCACTTTGAAGCCCTTGAGATTTCCGAAGCGACGCGGCTGACGCGCTCGATGGAGAGCCTCGACAATCTGGAGATCATCCTTCAATGAGGAGACAAGGCCCGAAACGGAGAGATTCAGCGACGAGATCTCCTCAAATTGACCAAGAAACTCGACATGCGAAAATTTGCTGAGGAGTTCGAGCGGCCGCAAAGGAAGTAAAATCACGTCGTCGACCTGTCCCTGTAACAACGCTTCGGGAATGGCCTCTTCCTGCCGCTGAATCAAATACACGGCGCGCGCTCCTGCCGCGCGTGCGGAAGAGGCCGCCTCCGCCGGATCACTCACGGCGCCACGGACGATCCCCGCGACCCAAGATTCTCCCCGCGGAACCTCCAAGCGAGGCACAAAGCGGATCGAAAAATCCCCGCCACTCGTTCGCGCAAGCTCACGTGCGACCCTTCTCTCTTCTTCCACGTCCCCACAGATGATTCCAACCCACCACTGCTTCATTCAGTTGAACCCCAGTTTGTACTGAAACATGAACCGTTGATCCCGCAACGGCGCCGCGGCGCTGCCGATTTCCTCGCTAAACCAGGAAAAGTTGAGTTCAGATCGCTTCGTTTTGAGCCCCACGCCCGCTGAAGGCCACACATAGCCCTGAATCGCGTCGGCCCCCGTTAATCCCAAGCGAAACGCGAATCGCTCACGCACGATCAGCTCGCTCCCCAGCGTCAGATGATCCAGCAAAGTCGCTCCGCTTGCGTTGACCAAATCACGGTAGGCCAATGCCAGATTCAGCATCGTACCACGCCCAAACTTGGGTTGAATGGAAAACGCAGCATCGAGACTCATGGGGTCATCCGTCGGCGCACCCGGAGAACCTGAGGCGAATCGAAGCAAGCTGACAGGGAGAACATACTGAGTGTTGAGAATATTTCTGGCCGTGAACGTCACCGAAGGCAGAAGCGCCCAAGGAAGAGTGATCGCAGCGCTCGCAGTGTGAGAGAAGCCCGACCCCTGAGAAAGACCCTGGTTCCAGGAGGTCGGCGAAGCCGCCGTAACATCACCATCCACGCGATTCACCCACGCCAGGCTATAGCCCAGTCGAAGGATTCCACCTGCGATTCGAACGCCCAAACCTAGAGTAGGAGCGAGCTCATACCGCGACCGATTCCGTACGGTGCCATCCGCGAGCAAGATCGCCTGCAAACGGCTGTGAAACAACGCCCCGAAAGCCACGGTGAAAACCCCGAAGCGAAAGCCTGCATTCGGATAGATCCCACCGCTGACGCTTTCGTTCCCAGCGAGTGTCCCGGCATAAGATCCGAGATTAAAAACCCCGAGCGAACGGATCCCCGCATTGGCAAAAAACCCGGTATTCGCCCCGAGCGTGAAATTCAGGGGCTCAATGTGCTTGCCCCGAAGCTGCCCCAGTCCCGCGGGATTGTAGAAAAGCGAATCGCCCACGTCTGAGACGAACCCAAAATAGGCGTCGCCGATGGCAGACCCGGCGGCCGAAAGGTAACGCGACCCGGGGATCAGTTCGAATCGTGGGTCAGCAAAAGAACTCGAACTCAAGATCAGCAAAAGAAAGCAGGTAATCCGTCTCACACTCTCTTATCGGTCACCGAAGAAAGACTTTTACCGTCAAAAAATCCACTCTCAACTCAGAAACCGCACCGCCCGAGAAGCTTAGGAGATGAGTGAACGCAGAGTAAACCTGGCGCAGCCTCATATCCCATTTGCCGGCGAAATTCCGGAATGGGCGATGATCGTCGCGCGCTCCCTGCTCCGATCGCTTCGGGAACGTGATCCCTATACCTACGGCCACTGCCTACGGGTGGGCCGAAATGCCCGCCTTCTGGCGCAGGCCGCTGGTCTGAGCGAAAAAGATCAGCGCGTGATTGAATTTTCCAGCATGTTTCATGACCTCGGAAAACTCGGTATCCCCGATCATATCCTCCTCAAGCCGGGCCGCCTGACCGCCCAAGAGGAAGAGATCATGAAGGCCCACCCGGTCAAAAGCGCGGAAATCATTCAGCCGCTCGCCGTCGTCCCTTTCTTCAACGCGACACTGCCAGGAATCCGTCACCATCACGAACGCATGGACGGCGAGGGCTACCCAGACCGCATGAAGGGGGAACAGATTCCCGTGACGGCGAGGGTCATTCTCATCGCCGATACTTTTGATGCCATGACCACCACGCGCCCCTACCGGAAGGGCCTCGCTTACGAGATCGCCTATAAGGAGCTCAAGCAATTCGCCGGCCGTCAGTTTGATCCCCAGCTGGTCAAAATCTTCCTAGAAAGCCATCCGCACTGGGGCGATCTCCAAAACGAGATTTCAGAGGAATTCGTCAAAACCCGGTTCAAGCGGGCGGCCTAAACGGCTCGACTGCCCCCTAGCGCAATTTCCCTTCACGATGTTAGACTTTCTTTACAATGGAAAGACAACGAATCCTCATCATTGAAGACAATGCGGATACGCGCCGCTTCCTTGAGGCGATGCTCAGCAAAGATTTCGAAGTGATTTCAGCGGAAAATGGGGTGATCGGGATCGACCACGCGCGAAACAAGGCGCCCCACCTGATCCTCCTCGACATCATGATGCCGATCCTGAGCGGCTACGACACTTGCAGCCTCCTCAAGAAGGATGAGCGCACCAAGAGAATCCCCATCATTTTTCTCTCTGCAAAAAACAGCGTCAGTGACATCACCCAAGGGCTCACGCAGGGGGCGGACGACTACATCCCGAAACCCTTCGACTACAAGGAACTGATGGCGCGAATTCAGGCGCGTCTCCGAAAGTCCGCCGAGCCGACCTCACAACCGATTATCCTGGGCGATCTCATGATCGACCCCGGCAACCGCGAGGTCTCGATCGCGGGGAAGAAGGTCGTGTTGACCCTGACGGAGTTCGATATTCTTCGTTGCCTTGCCGCGAAGCCCGGGACCGTCATCTCCCGCGACGATATCCTGCGTGATGTCTGGCGGGACGATTCGAAGGATACCAACGATCGCACCATTGACGTGCATATTCGTTCGCTTCGAAAGAAAATCCCGACAATGACCCGCCATATTATTTCCATCTACGGCATCGGCTACAAGTACGAGAAATAATGCGTTCAGGATCTCGCGCCCTCTTCTACGCCTACTGTCTCTATGCCGTGCTCTCGCTCACCTCGATGGCCCCAATGAACATCGGAGCCGGCCTTCTCCTTCTCGCATTCATCCTGACGACTCCCTCCGCCGCCCAGCTGCGAAACGAAACGCGCAACCTCCTCGGCGATCTCGCGACCCGCAGACTTCTCCTGGCGTCACTCTTTCTTGTCGCGGCCTGCCTCGCGAGCTGGGTTCATCTCGCGATCGACCCGGTCGTTCATGCCGGACAGTCCGCGCGACTCGAACCGACGGATGCCCTGAAACTCTGGTACCTGATCTGGCCCTTCGTACTGGCCCTGGGCTGGGGGCGACTTTCCCCGCACGAGCGAGTTCAGGTGTTCCGCTGCTGGCTATGGGTGTTCTTCCTGATTTCGTGGATCGGCGTTCAACAATTTTTCACGGGCTGGCCCCGCCATCAAGGAAATCCATCGCTCCCTGGTTACAACCACCCGGTGCTCTTTCTCGGACATCACCTCTCCGTCGCGAGCGTCTGGATCTTTCCTTTTTTCGTAGCGCTCGACTGGATGATCTCGCCCGAGAATCGCCAGGCCCTGCGCGTGCCCCGCGGGTTCTGGCCCGCGCTCTTCGCCGCAAACGCGTTCGTCCTGTTCTTTCTCTATTCACGAACCCTTTGGATCGCCCTCCCCTTGGGGCTCGTGCTTTGGGGGTTGCTGCGTTTATCAAAGCGCTGGTCGATCGGCCTCGTCCTGCTGCTGCTAGCGGCCGGAGGCACCGCCTATTTCCAGCCCGCGGTTCAACAACGACTTCATGACTCGCTCGGCAGAACGGATCGCTACCAACTCTGGGCTGCTGATCTGGCACTGTTCCGGGAGCGGCCGCTCTTCGGAACGGGTTTTAAAAAAACCAGCGACACCGTCACGTACTACCTTCAGGAGAAGAACCCCGGCCAGACCCAGTTCTTCGTCGGGCATGCCCACAACATCTACCTCGAAATGCTGACCAGCACCGGCGTGGTCGGCCTCGCCGCATTTCTGGTTTGGATTCTATTCGCGCTCCTCGCTACGCGCAGCGGCGCTCGGGTGGCGACGCTGGCCACTCCGGTCGCCGTGCGCCTGGCCTGGCTGGTTTTTCTCATCAACGGCCTGACCCAGGTGAATTTCTGGGAAGGCAAAGTGATTCACCAACTGATGTGGATCACGGGCTGGACGCTGACTTGGCGCTCGAAACCTACTCTTTGATTTCGAGCCTGATGTCGTCAAGTGACACGGAGCGGTTTTCCTGGATGCTCACCTGAACGACCTTCTCCATCCCTAACACCTCGTTCACGAGACGCACGGTGTAGGTGCCGACCGGGAGTTTTTCGTTATTCAGAGGAGTCTTTTTCGTCCAAGTCGAGCCGCCGGACTCGAAGATCGCGTCGGCCGAGGGCGTGCTCCTCAGAGTCAAAAATCCAAATCGGCTCGGCTCGAGCACGATATCCGTTTGCCACTCCGACATGCTTCCCACCTGTCGAGAGTCGATGACGAACTCCCTGCGGAACGACTTGTAACCCACGCGTTCGACGACCAGTTCGAGCGGAGAGTTCAGCGGCGCGATCGTCGAAGGATCGTTCAAGGAGACGCTCTTCCCATTGAGCGTCACCGTGCCGGTGCCGCCTGCAGGCGAGATATTCAGTTTCAAACGAACAGACTGCCCGACCACTGCGACGCCCGCGCCACTCTCCCCCACGGAACTCAAAGGTTGATTCGCTTTCTCAACGGTTTCAGTAGAAATGACTCGATCAGGAACGCCGCCGAGCTCGACCGCGACCAAACGCCGCTCGCCTTTCTTCAACGTGAACTCTTGATCGAACTGGCCTTCCACACCGGTGACGCTGACTTGAAAAGTGGTTCCGACCGGAATGCCCCGGATGGTGGTGGGCAACGAATTCGCGATGGCTTTTCCGTTCACCAAGACCGTGACATTCTTGGCCGAGCCCTGAAGAACGAGCTGGGCGCCGCCGCCGGAGACAAAATCTTGCACCCAAGAAGAGAGCACCGGCACCTCGTAGCCAAGGTCGGGCCCGAAATAAGCCGCGCCGATGGCCATCGCAGCCAGCGCGGCGACGCCTTTCAACAGCCCGCCAAACGAGAAACTCGAGCGCGTCTTTTGTACGGGCTGCTTCTGCGCAACGGGAATCGGCCGCGATCCGGCGCCGACCACCGCCCCGCCCCCTCGGGGACGCGAAGCGCTCGCCGATCGCATCGATTCGACCTCGAGGCGGCCTGCGGCTTTTGGAGCCGGTCCCTCTAACTCGCGACTGCCCGTCGAACGAATGCGGCCCTCGACCACGGTGGTGGTGTCTTCCCGCTTGGGCGGCGGCGGCGCTGACGTATTGCCTTCCAGCTCAAAGCCGCCGACACCAGTCGGCGTCACATCGGCATGGAGCAACTGCCCCACCTTCTCGCTCAGCTTCTGGATCTTCTTTCGATCTTCGACGATCTCGTTCTTGAACAGATCGCGCGCGTAGTAGGCGAGGTCACCGGGGTTGAAGTCCGGATTAAAGGCGTAGAGAAATTTATGCAACGTGCGCTGAAGCTCTTCACCTGTTTGGAATCGCTTGTCCCGCTGCTTGGCCAGCGCCTTGAGCACGATGTAATCGAGCTCCTTCGGAACCTTGGGGTTCAGCGTCGAGGGGGGCTTGATGTGCGAATTACAATTCTCGATGAGCTTCAGCACGGCGAGGTCGTTGTCGCCGGAGAAGAGTTTTTTTCCGGTGAGTAGCTCCCACATCACGATCCCGAGCGCGAAGATGTCGCTGCGACCATCGAGGGTCTCGCCATTGATTTGTTCGGGCGAGAGGTAGCTGATCTTGCCTTTGATGACGCCGGCGCGGGTCGACTCGTTGTTGGTCGCCGCCTTGGCGATCCCGAAGTCGATGACCTTCACGACGCCTTCGTAGGAGATGAGGATGTTCTGCGGACTGATGTCCCGATGCACGATATTCAGGGGCTCGCCGGTCAGGCGATCTTTGAAGCTGTGCGCGTAGTGGAGGGCGCTGGCCGCCTGCTCGACGATGTGCGCGGCGACGTCGGCCGGAAACGCCTGCTTGAGCTCGTTGAAGCGCGTGGTGAACTGGCGGAGGTTGCGCCCGTCGATCCACTCCATGGCGATGTAGAGCTGCTGGCTCTCTTCGCCGTAGTCGAACACCTGCACGATGTTGGGATGCGCAAACCGCTGCGTGACCTTGATCTCGCTCTTGAACATCTCCAAGAACTCGCTGTTGGCCCCAAAACCCGCCTGAATGCGCTTGATGACGAGGAGGCGCCCGCCGCCATCCTCAGAGGCCAGGCGCGCGCGGTAGATCTCCGCCATCCCGCCCTGGGCGATCATGTCGAGGAGGAAGTATCTGCCGAATTTCTTAAGGACCTCACTCATCCCTGTACTCATCGGCGGGGGGAGGGGATTGCCTTACATCCGATTAACGCTGGGCGTGTGGGGATTTTGGCGGAACCTGGCCGCAATCTCAGAGTACATCGTCTTACCACCTAGGGTTCTAGGATCGCGACCTACAACAGGTGGCCGACGTCCTGGCGGCGCTGGCTCACTCCTATTCCCCCTAAAGGGGCGGCTTTTCTGATTCTCAACCAAACTCCCAGCGCCCCTCGGCAGCATTGTGAATGCGACAGGTGAGGATAAGGTTCTCTGCCGTGTGCTCTCCGCCGCGCGCAAACGGCGCGAGATGATGAACCTCGAGCGCGTGCCGAGACTCGCACCGTGCGGGCCCTGGCGCACCGAACTCGCACTGCCCACGAGCCCGCGCGTAGACGAGGCGCCGAAGCGGCGCGGGGATGTAGCGGGATCGGGGCGGGGCGCTTGCTTCTGAGCGGGGCGTCGAGCTGGGCGCAAAAGTTGACCCCGAGCGCGGCGCGGGAGAGCTCAGCGCGGGCCGCACTGCGCCACGCGGCGCTGCGGGTGGTACTTCCACAGTTTTAGGGGATGCCGACACCGTGAGCTCGCCCAATCCCTTCTTTTTCTTCAGCTGACCCACCCAAACCGCGAGCGCCTTCTTGAGAATCGGCGCCAAGCCCGGGTTGAGATCCGCGTTGTGCGCGACCAAGCTCTTCGCTTCCTGAATCAGAGCGAGCAGCTCGTCGTCCGCCGTGAAGCGCACCTCTGAAAAAGTTGGTGCGACCGCGCGGATGCGTTCTTCAGTTCTTCGTCGCTCGGCCAGGGCCGGAGATTTTTCGAGGAGAACCCGCTCGGTCTCGCGCGTTGATCGCCCGGCGAGCGACGTGAGGAGGTCGC
>CAYIHX010000005.1:0-36722 GCA_964363305.1 uncultured Bacteriovoracaceae bacterium
ATACTTCACCATGACGATCTACCCGCCGCCGACTGCATCGCCATGCGTGGCTTCAGAGTTCAGCGCCCGCTGGCGGCCATCGCCAGCCTTTTCGAGGCCGAAGAAGTTTCTGAAGACATTCTCCGTCAGGCTATCCAAGAGGGTGTGCGGCGCGGACTCATTACACTTAGCGAGATCAAGAATCCCAAGCTTCCTTCGGCGCTTCGAGAAAAAATCCGTGACTGGCTGAAGCAGAAGGCCGTGGCATGACCAAGAGCTACTCGAACGCCACGAACTTTCGTCGAGCACTTGAAGAGCGTCTGAACGCCCTGGCCAAGAAAGAGGGAGCCGACATCCAAACCCTTCGGCGGCATGTAGCGTTCGATCGGCTGCTTTCTCGACTCTTTCCGACGACCGCGCAGACTCCGTGGGCGCTCAAGGGCGGTTACTCAATGGAGCTTCGTGTCGAAAGCGCGAGAACGACGAAAGACATCGATCTCGCCGTTCGCGACGCCAAGCTGTTCGGGAGTGAAGACGGTGAGCGCAACGAGGCGATCCGTGAAGAGCTGCAAAAGCATGCGGCCGCTGACCTCGGCGACTTTTTCGTGTTCACCATCGGTGCGCCGATCATGGATCTCGACGCGGCACCCAATGGCGGCGGTCGCTTTCCCGTCGAGGTGAAGGTGGATCAGCGTCTCTTCATCGGCTTCCATCTCGATGTCGGCGTGGGCGATGTCTGGATCGAGCCGCTGGAGAAAATGGAAACGCGAGATTGGCTGGCCTTTGCCGGAATCGCGGCACCGTCGATTCTGGCGATCTCGAAAGAGCAGCAGTTCGCTGAGAAGCTGCACGCGTACACGCTGCCACGCCAAGGTCGGCAAAACTCGCGCGTCAAAGACCTCGTCGACATGACGCTGCTCATCCATGGCGAGGCGATGGACACCAAGAAGCTCCGCGCCGCGATCAAGGCCACGTTCCAGCGGCGCAGTACGCACGAGGCCCCCGCGCAGCTTCCGCCGCCTCCGGCGAATTGGGCGAAGACGTTCCCCGTGTTGGTAGCCGAGTGCGAGCTCGACGAAGATCTCGACAGCGCGTTTGCGCTGGTGCGCACCGCGTTCGAAAGAATTCTTTCGAGCAAGTAGTGCTTGGAGATTGCGCTGCGCAGGGTCGGTATCTCGCCTTCGCGCGCCCGGGGGGCAGGTGGTCTGCGGTGTTCGTTGGCATCAAAAGCTTTCTTCGATGGAGGAATGGGACAAACGCAAGGTGGAAGAGCCTGAGGTGAACAAAGCCTGCCGGATGGAGTTGACCTGATGGAAACGCAAAACCTAATCCTCACCGTCGACCCAGACACTGAGCTTGCTCGATAAAGAGCACGCGCCCGAGTTCATGGAACTCATCGACCGAAGCCGCTCTTACCTCCGCGAGATTGACTCCTCGAACCGCAAGGCGATGATCGGCTACTGGGTCGGACAAGAGTTCCGCGGTCGAGGCTTCGCTAAAAGGGCCACCCGGGCCGTCTGTGACTACGCCTTTCGCGAGCGGAACCTCAATCGCATAGAAATTCGTTGCGCGACCGGTAACACCGCCAGCCAGGCGGTACCTATAGCACTAGGATTTCAACGCGAAGGTGTGCTCCGAGCCAATGAATGGCTCTACGACCATTTTGTCGATCATATCGTGTTCAGCACTCTAGCGACGGACTGGGAATGAAGCTGATGAAAAAGGTTGAGGCGGAAGCTAAAAAGCGTCGATGTGCTAACATCTGGCTCGACACATTCGCGTTCCAGGCACCGAAATTCTACGAGAAGCTAGGATACAAACAGTTCGGCGAACTTGCTGATTATCCCAAAGGGTACAAACGGCTCTTCTATACGAAAAAGGTGCGGTCATGAAACCCAAGCGCAACTGGATGCGCTTCACTCTCGGCCGAGCCCAAGATCCCGGCGACCGCTTCGTCACAACGGAGGTAACGCTCGGCCATGCCCCCGCGCTCGCCCGCCTGATGGACGTAGCCTACACCGGCACGATCGACCACGAGGGCGAGACGCTCGAGCAGTGTTTGGCTGAGATGCGCGGAACGATCGAAGGGAAATACGGCCAGCTGATCAAGGAGGCCTCATTCGTTTCGCTGGACGGTGATTCCGGCGCATCGGCCTCGCTCATTACTCTCTGGAAGGGGCACCCGCTCCTTGCCTTTTCCATGACCGCGCCGGAGTTCCAGGGTCGAGGCATGGCGGGCTTCCTGATTCAAAAGTCCTTGCTCGCCCTGAAGAACGCTGGCTACAAAGTACTTTATCTCGTCTTACGGGATGGGGGCAAAGCTGTGACGTAGTTCTGGGATTTCCTGATAGCGATACGATGAGCTTCTGGTTTAGAATCAGCAGAAATGCTACGGATCGTCAGGTTTGGAACCCGAGCTCATTTCAGTACTCCTGATCGCCTTCGTATGGCCCGAGCCGCGCTCATCGGCGGCGGGCGTGCGGGTGATGAATGTCATTCGTGCATTGGCGCAGCCGCCGTTTTCGGTGACGGTGGCTTGTCCTGCGACGAATGAAGAGGCGCGGCTTGAGCTTGAAAAATCCGGTGTTCGCACCCAGGCGATCTCGCTGAACGATTCGAGCTTCGATGAGTGGCTCAAGAACGTGAAGCCGGAGGTGGTGATCTTCGAACGTTTCTTGATGGAAGAGCAGTTTGGCGGCCGGGTCTTCGAGGTCTGCCCCGATGCGACGCGGATTCTGGATACCATTGATTTGCAGTCAGTGCGCCGTCTTCGTGAAGAGGCCCACAAAAAGGGGCTGAAGTCAGTCGAGTGGGAAGGCGATGATCTGCTTCGAGAGCTAGCCTCTATTTACCGTTGCGATCACTCTTGGGTCGTGTCGGATTTTGAGCGGGATCTGCTGACTCAGCAGCTCGGAATTCCCGCCGAACTCGTGAGCGTGAGTCGCCTCGGCGAAGATTACTCTCCCGCATCCCGGCGCCGGGATGAGCGTCTGCATTTCGGGATGATCGGAAATTTTCGGCACGCGCCGAACCACGATTCGGTGCTGTGGCTGCGACGTGAAATCTGGCCGCTCGTTCGGGCCCGCCTTCCTTCGGCCGAGGTGCATGTCTTTGGCGCGTACGTGCAGAAAGAGATCCAGGCCCTCCATGAACCGAAGAGCGGATTCTTTGTGGAGGGCTGGGCTGAGAACGCTCGCGACGCGTTGGCTCGGTATCGAGTGAATCTCGCCCCCCTGCGTTTCGGCGCGGGCATCAAAGGGAAGGTCATTGACGGTTGGGCTTCGGGCACCTCTTGCGTCGGGACCGCGATTGCGGCCGAGGGGATGACGGAGGGTTATCCGTTCGGCGGTATCGTCACGTCGACACTGGGTGCCGAAGAGTTTGCGAATGCCATGGTTGCCCTGCATGAAGATTCGAAGGAGTGGGAGCGGCAGAGCGAGGCGGCAGGAAGGGTTTATGCGGGGCTCTATGGCGCTGCCGTCATCGAGGAAGGCGTCCGGATTTGCCTTCTTGAGACTCACCGGAATCGAACCGCGCTTCGAAAACGCAACCGCATCGGGCAGATGCTGCGGCTCAGCAGCATGAAGTCGACCCTCTATTTCAGTCGCTGGCTCGAGCTGAAGGGCCGTGCTACTCGTCAGCCATGAAATTAGCGACGTGGAATGTGAACGGCATTCGAGCCGTATCGGGCAAGGGGCTGTTTTCGAAGTGGATCAACCAGAGCGCCCTCGACGTTTTCGGCCTGCAGGAAGTGAAGGCCTTCGAGGGTCAAGTGGCTCCCGAAGTGCGGTCGCCCGAAGGGTATCGCTCGTACTGGCAGTCAGCCAAGAAACCGGGCTACAGCGGCGTCGCAACCTTCACGAAAATCGAGCCGGTCGAGGTCGAGTACGGAATCGGGATTCCCGAATTCGACGACGAAGGTCGAATCCTCACTTTGCAGTTCAAGGAGTTCGACTTCGTGAATGCCTATTTTCCGAATAGCCAGCCCGGTGGCGCTCGTCTCGAATACAAGCTGGGTTTTTGTAACGCCCTGTTGAGTTACCTGGAAAAGAAGCGAGCCAAGGGGCGAAACGTCGTGCTGTGCGGTGATTATAATATCGCCCATAAAGAGATCGATTTGAAGAATCCGAAGACGAACCGTGAAAATCCCGGCTTCTTGCCCGAAGAACGAGCGTGGATGGATGAATTCATCGAGAAGAACGGCTACGTCGACGCGTTCCGGAAGTTCGAGAAGGGCCCACTTCACTACACCTGGTGGAGTTACCGCCCCGGCGTGCGCGCGAAAAACGTCGGATGGCGCATCGACTACTTCTCTTCAAATCCCGAGTTTGAGGATCGTCTGAAGAGCTGCGCGATCTCGAGCGACGTCATGGGTTCGGATCACTGCCCGGTTGTGCTTGAGACGCGGGATTAGGCTGCCGTGAGTTAAGTCCAGCTCTGCCCGAAGGGGCGTGAAAGCTCGTCCTCCGCTCGAACGATGCTGAGTCGCCCGCGGTTCCACGATTCGGGCAGATTTCCCACGATCTGTAGGGCTCTCTGCGGTCTGAGTTTCTCCGCGAAATGCGAGAGTGAGGAGGAGGGCTCCCGGTCGGACCACTTAGCTTCGATCAACTCAATCAGGTGATCATTTTTCAGAACGGCAAAATCAACTTCACGTTTTTCTTTATCTCGGATGAATTGGATCTCGTACCGATCTCCGGTGCGATCTTCGAGAAATTGAGCCCGTTTGAGTAAATGTGTGGCCACTAGGTTTTCAAATCGGGCGCCGGGGTCTTCGGGTAGGTCGCTGTTGTCATCCCCCCACTGCCGTGGGCCTCCTAGGAAGACCATCTTCTTTTTGAGGTCTCGGAGGATGTGTTCGGTGAGGTATCGCAGCCGGTTCATGTCTTGACCAGAATGGCAACCATGTCATTCTGGTCAGGGCTGTTTAGCCGCGCTTCTCGCCGCTCGAAACCAGAGCCGAAATCACGAGATCGCCGCTCACGTTCAGAGTGGTTCGGCACATGTCGAGGAAGCGGTCGGCTCCGAGGATGAGGCCGATCCCTTCGGGGGGAATGCCGACGCTTTGAAGCAGAATCATGATCATGGGGAGCGAGCCGCCTGGAACACCGGCTGTGCCGATTCCGGCGAGAATGGACATGAAGACGACCTGTCCCTGCTGCGCGAGGGAAAGATCGATTCCATACACCTGAGCCAGGAACAAGACCGTGATCCCTTCGAAAAGGGCCGTGCCGTTTTGGTTGGCGGTCGACCCCACCGTCAGGACGAAGCGCGATATTTTCGGGGACAGCTTGAGCGTATGTTCAGCCGTCTCGATGGCTAGCGGCAGGGTCGCATTCGACGATGCCGTCGAAAAAGCATAGAGATAAACTTCGCGGCATTGCTTGAAGAATTGCCAGGGCGACTTGCGCGCGATGCCTTTAAGCAGAAGCGAGTAGACGACGAATTGCTGAATCGCCAGGCCGAGCACGACGATGGCGACGTAGCTGAAGATCGAGCCCAGAACCTCGGCCCCGAATTTGAAGATCGTATTGAAGACGATGGCGAACACCCCGAACGGTGCGATCATCATCGCGAAGTCGACGATCTTCATGCTGATGGCGAAGATCTGCTCGAGCAGGGTCGTGATGGTTGAAAAGTCGTGCCCTTTTCGTCCCACGAGGCTCAGTGCCACGCCGAAAATTAACGCGAACACCATCAGGGGGAGCATTTCCCCGCTGAGAGCTTTCGTTGCAGAATCGAGCGGATTTTTTGGAATCAACTCGACCAGCGCCTGGCTGAAGCTCGTGGCCTGAGAAGCATTTTTCTGAATCGTCGCGACGTTCGACGCCTGCTCGCTCAATCGGCTCGTGTCGATCGTGAAGCCTTTGCCGGGCTGGAACAGGTTGACGAGGGTGATGCCGATCACGACTGAGGCGGCGCTCGCGATTACCGTATAAGCGAGGGTTTTTCCGGCCACCGAGCCGAGCCCGTGACTCTTGCCAAGCTCTGAAACTCCGAGCACCAATGCCGAGAAAACGAGCGGCACGACCACCATGAAGATCAGGCGGAGAAAGACCTGCCCGATCGGGCTGAGAAAGTTTGTGTTGAATCCCTGAAGGACGGGGTTATCCGCATAGGGATGCAGAAACGCGCCCAGTACGACGCCCGCAACGAGGGCGATGAGGAGGAAGTGATGTCGCTTCAATTTGCTCAGAGGTCCGGTTCGTTTAGTCATTTCATTGAGGATAGCATGCGTCAGCCGCCCTCTTGAAATTCTGCTCGTAGCCAGATGGCGAACAAGGGATCGTCAAAAATCACTCGCCCCTTCGCCGAGCCTTCATCGAGGATCTGTTTGTCCTTGAGCATCTTGATGGCACTATGAAGCGCGGCGCCACTGGCAATCTCGTAGCGCTTTCCGAGCTCCTTGGCATAGACCTGCTCCGAGTGATTCGCGCAAAGGCGCAGAGTTCTTTGCTGCGTGAGAGTCAGGGTGTTGAGGAGGGTTTGATAGGCATAGGCGTTTTGTTTGACGATGCTTCTCAATACAGTCATGGCGCTTTGAGGGTCGATCTTCTTGTAGCCGAGGGCGACGAGATGAAAGCAGGCCATCTGCACGTAGTTTGGGGTTTCTTGGAGTTCTTTTCTCAAGGCATTGATGGCGGTCGGATCGCACTGGATGCCGAGAAGATCGAATTTTTTGACGATCCATTCCGTGAACTCTGCCCCGAAGGCCGGGAACTCAATCGGCTGGCAGGAGCGGTAAAAAGGGCGGTTCGCGTTGTTCAGCATGTCGCTGATGATGCCTTTTCGGGAACCCGTGAATAAGAAAGCCACGTTCTTCATCTGTTGCATGTGCGACCGGAGTGTCGCCTCCAACCAGCCGCCATCCTCGATTTCCGCCAGCCTTTGAAATTCGTCGATGCAGACCACCACTTCCTTGCCCATCTGCTGCGAGGCGGCCAGCAGATCTTGGATGAGCTCCTTCGGGTCTTCCGAGGTGGCCCAATCGGCAGAGAGTGAGAGCGTGGGCTCTCCTGTATTTGGATCGGTGTTCCAATTGAACTTGGGCCTGAGCTTGGGCAGGCTCTCCGTCCACTCCTTGAGTTTGCGCATCCAGTTTTTTTTGCTTTTCAGGGCGCGCATCCATTGCTGGAGGAAGTCGCGATGCGAGGTGACGTTGAAGATGTCGACGTAGAGGGTGGTTCGTCCTTTTGCTTCAAGTTGTTTGAGAAGGTCGAGGCAGAACGAGGTTTTTCCAAACCTTCGGGGGCCAATGAGAACGACGTGCACTTTGTTCTCAATGAACCCTGCGATGGAGCGGCTCAAGTCGGATCGAGGGAGGTAATTGGATCCTTCGACCGGGTTGCCAAAGTGAAAAGGGTTCGAATGCACAGGTGATGAGGCCATGTCATAATTTTTAATCATTTCATTAAAAATTGGCAATCAATTTTTGGAGCGATTCCTTCCAGTTTAGAGGAGGGTTGCGTCTAGGTGTCAATAAAATCAAATAAATTCATAATGTTTAACATGTCAGTACCACTTTGTTACCAGTTTTGTTGACGCACTGCACATCTGCCGGTAGTGCTCCGGTCCATGAGCAGCGTGGCCCGTCCCCATCACCAGAAGACCGAAAGCAAAGCCGGAGTGGCCTCTACCCCTTCCGTCTACGACTTCGCCGATCCGGTCGATTTCCTCCATGTGGTGTTTGCGTCGATGCAGGAATCCAACCCCGGCTTCTCTCTTCGGGCCTGGACTCAGGCGCTCGGTGTGAAGCACGCGGCTATCCTCTCGATGGTGCTCCATCGGAGAAGAAAGCTCGTGCCGCAGCTCGCGGGTCGTATCACCGAACATCTGCGGAAAGTGGGGCGCCTCGATCACGAGGGTTCGCGCTACTTCGAGATGCTCGTTCTCTACGTGCAGAGTCGGTCGGAGGAGGAGAAAGAGTTCTATGCTCACCTGCTCGGTACCGTTCGACCGTCGGGATCGCGCGAGTTCATTCCGCTCGAGCTGGATCGGTTTCGCGCCATCGCGGATTGGCATCACGCGGCCTTGCTCGAAATGGTCCGTTTGAAAAATTTTCTACCCGACCCCGAAGGCTTGAGCCTGCGCCTCGGCGGTAACGTGAAACCAAGCCAGGTGAAGGACGCGCTGGAACGGCTGGAGCGACTGGGGTTGATCGAACCCGATCCCGAGAGGGGTTATGTTCGGGCAAATACCACGTTGGTCACTCCCACCGATCGGGCGGACGAAGGCATTCGTAACCACCATCGACAGATGATGGAGCGGGCGCTGGAGGCACTCGAGCATCAACCTCTGAACCGCCGTGAGTTCGGCGGCCACACGGTGGTGACGACGCACGAGAAGATCGCGGAGGCGAAGCGTCGCATCCGTGAGTTTCGGAAGAGTCTCGGTGACTTTCTCGAAACGCCCGAGGGTTCGACCGTGTACCAGTTCAACGTCCAACTTTTCGAATTGATTAATAGTGAAGGATTGGAATCATGAAAACTCAGAAGTTCTTTCGGTGGCTTGTGGCAGGCCTCACGGTCCTGAATGGAGTGAAACTCTCAGCCCATGCGCAGACTGCTGCGTTTGAAGGCGGAGTCGATGTCGGGAATGGCGGGAGCGGGGTGAGGTGCGGCGGGGCGACGGCTCCGTTGAGCCTATATGATTTTTGGCAGGCGGAGAATTTGCCCCCCTATGGGCAGATTCTCCGATCTCAGGAATCCGTAGACTCACAAATGTGGGTCGTTATGAATCGGCTGGAAGGCGTGTGGCCTGAGTATGCGGCGGCATTCCGTCGTGAATATTCCAAACTTGACCAGATTCGGAAGGATTTGCCGATGGACATCGCCCTGCCCGAAACCCACGATATGGGATTCAGTTTACGAGGTCGGGACTGTGTGAGGATTCAGATCGCTCTCTATTTCGAACGAGAGGGGCAGCCGTCGGTGCTCTCTATTGACCCACTTGAATTTAGTCAGCTTGGGCCCACTGAACAAGCTGGATTACTCACCCACGAGGTTCTCTATAAAATCGACCGCTTCTTCGGAGAGAGGACCTCCGAGCACGCCCGAGAAATGGTCGGGCGCCTTTTTTCCGGAGCGGAGGTAACGAGGGCCGACCTCGTTCCTGCAAGCGCGGCAGGTCAGCCCGTGGTTCGTTTGCCAGGAAGTCGCTATTTGCGGACAGGCGTAACTGATCCATTTCACTTTGATCGGGGCACTAGTGAAGGAGTGGAAAATTTCGTACTCAACGGGCTGCCCGCTGATTTTCCTCCTTTAGAGAGGGCGTCGCTGATAGGAAATTGGGCCGAGGTGGGAAAATTCAATGGAGGATTTTCGAGGTCAACAGCGGAGGAGCACGTACTCCTTGAGGTTCAGCCTGGAGAAAGAGGGACGCTGAATGTGCAAATTGCGATGGGGCCGGACTCATTTTTACGGGGCGAAGGAATGCCAATGACCCGTGGTCGATTTCCCATTTCGGCCGGGTCAGCGTTTAGTGTTGGCGTCTATCAAGATCCCGAGGTTTCTGTTTCCACTTCAGCCGCGGGTCAAATGACGGAACTCAGATTTTCCGAACGTTCGATTTTCTCTGTAGCGATCTTTGGACCTTATCTCTTTGGTGACGAAAAAACGGAGGGTGTACAGTTCTTGCGGGACCTCCACGCTTCCGCCGAAGCGGGGCGTCCGCTCGTCGATCATTTTGTCGCGGGATCTCGGCGCCAGCGAGTTGGATTTTCGTTGAAGTGTAACATTCTGGATCGTGAGAACACTTTTCTCCTGTGTCAGGTGGTTCTCACCGATGCGGAGCTTGCCAGGAGGGAGAGGGATTTCCATGTCGGTAATTTTTTTCCGAGGAATCCGATTCTGTTTCAACGATTCCCTGGTCCGACGAGGAGGTAGGTGTGCGTGGGAGCCGGCTCGTTAAGAAAGGTGACGAAACTTCAACTTGCGGTCTGGGATCAGAGCTGTTTCGCCCCGGAAGTTGATGTTTCATCACCTTTCGGGGCGAACATCAGTTTGATGTGGGCAGATCAAGAAACTCCGTCTGCGCCTCGATCGGAGACTTTTTCTTTCCCGGAGCGACGCGGATCTCTCCGAGCCTCCAGGTCTGAGTCTGTCTCCGGGCGCGTAGCGTGATTGTCTTTCCCTTCGAAGCGTCAGCGCCGGCGGCGAACAACTTCCCAGAGAAGTCGTACGTTTGCCCTTCATCCAAGATCGTCCGCGCGGAGATCGTGACCGTTCCCGGCCTGAGCGCGAAGCACCCCGCTGAGGATTGAGAAAGTCGATCTCCTTCGCCAGTGCGCACTTCTCGGGCCTCCGTGATGTCTTTATCTCTGCGCCGAAACGACGGGAAGAAAGAATGCGGAGTGGGCTTTCCTTGATGGAAAGTGACGTGCTCGACCGTTGCCGCGTGCGCGAAGTAGGGAATGGGATACCTCATTCGTTGATGTGCCGTGCGCATGAATTCAATAATTCGATTCCGGCTTTCATCGACACGAAGATACGAGGGCACCAAGCTATGACCACGATGATCGAGAGCACTCGCGCCAGACGCTTCGACATTTCCCGGGAGCGCACCTACCGTGGTTCGAAGAAATTGGAGGATGGAGTCGTCCTTGAAGCTCACCCATGGAGACCCATTCACCGTCGCCGCGACCGGGGTCCCGATCTGCACGTTTGAGATCATTTCTTCAGGTTGGGGATAGTAGGGGTTGTCCGCGTGTCGATCCATCAGTGTCGGTTGCAACGATTGAGAGACATACTCAGGCAAGAGACGAAGCGCGGCGTTGGCGTAGAAATTCCCCGAGGAATGCGAAACGAGGATCACCTCGTAACCGTCGAGAATGGCCCGCGAGTACTTCTCGAGATGCCCATTGATACCGGGCAGTGTGGCGCCGTCGAGCCAAGATGGATCGAGGAGTGACATTTTTACGATTTCTTCGAACCAGTCGGGCGCCTTCTCGATGCCGTCGTTCCAGAGCCAGAAACGCTGAAAGTCGTCTACCCCACGCTGAACAGCGGCTTGTGCAAGCTGAAGAAGCTTCGAATGTCCTTCGACCTACGCGAGATTATAATGGAGGTTCTGGATTTCATGAAGGGAGGACGCAGAACTGTCTTTAAGGTTGATAAGGGCATCCCTCGCTTGATCCTCGGTATTGTAGACACCGTTCACGAAGAAAATTTGAGTGCCCTTTCCGGCGCACGGATTGGCGAAAACGGGAAAATAATGGGTCAGCCCTAAAGCAGCGAAGAAAAGAATGCCCTTAGCGATTCTCACATGGGCTCTTTTGTGCTTTCCAGTCTTTCATAGTGCTCTCTTCGAAAGTCCACTTTGCATCATTCTCAAGAAACCGATTCGTTCGTTTACCTGTATTCATGATTTTCGCTCTCAAATGCAACATCTCGATGTGACCATTGAGCTCCGTGGAAAAAGACGCGTGGAGGCATGTAAGTGCCCGGTTGAGCGTATTGCTAGCGTCCTTTCGGATTTCAGCTCCAAATTCAGGATGAAGTGCAACCTGATAGTACCGAGCCAGTTGCCTCAACGCCATTTGCTTCTTCGGTTCGTTCGGTACGAGCGCGTAGATCCAGCGCTGAACGTCGTCACGAACCCCATCCTGATCCGAGTCGATCCCCTCGATGTCTTGTTTACCGGCCCTGCCCGGGTCAGGCGGAAATCCTGGCGGGAACTTGAATCCCTGGTCGACATCGAGAATCGACGATTCTATCCCGTCTGGGTTCCATACATACTGAATGAATGAGCACGCGGAGGGACCGATCCACGCCGCATAGAGAACAAATGCAAGACCCAGAAGCCCCAAGAGGATTCGCCGCACGGAGAGTCGCTTCATTGCCTGAGAGGCTCCCACAATTCAAGCAAGGGATCAAGCAACGTGGCCCATCCTTTTAGAGTGTCAGTGCGCCATGGGGGAACCAAAAAACTCTATTCGTGCTTCGAGCGGGGATTTTTTATTTCCCGGAGACACGTTAATCTTCCCGAGCTTCCAAGTCTGAGTCTGTCTCCGGGCGCGTAGCGTGATTGCCTTTCCCGTCGAAGCGTCAGCGCCTCCGACGAACAACTTCCAGGAGAAGTCATGCATCCGCCCTTCATCCAAGATCGTCCGCGCGGAGATCGTGACCGTGCCTGGCCTGAGCGAAAAACAGCCGACAGAGGACTGGGAAAGTAGATCGCCCTGGGTACTGCGTACTTCTTGGGCTTCCGTGATGTCTCTACCTCCGAGCCGAAACGACGGGAAGAAAGAATGCGGTGTGGGCTTTCCTCGGTGAAAAGTGACGTGCTCGACAGTCGCCGCGCGCGCGAAGTAGGGAATGGGGTACTTCATTCGCTGGTGCGCGGCTCGCATGTGCTCAATAATTCGATTCTGGCTTTCAGAGACGCGAAGGTACGAGGGCACCAAACTGTGACCTCGATGATCGAGGGGATTCGTTCCGGAGGCCGTGATGTTCCCGGGTAGAGCGCCCACGGTTCCCCGAATCGGTTGAAGTACGGAGTCGTCTTTGAAGCTCACCCACGGAGACCCATTCACCGTCGCGGCGACTGGGGTCCCGATCTGCACGTTTGAGGTCATTTCTTCAGGTTTTGGATAGTACGGATTCTCCGCGCGTCGGCCCATAAGACTCGATTGCAACGACTCCGAGATATATTCTGGTAAGAGACGAAGCGCAGCGTTGGCATAGAAATTCCCCGAAGAATGCGAAACGAGGATGACCTCGTAACCGTCGAGAATGGCTTGCGAATACTTCTCGAGATGTCCCTTGATACCCGGCAGTGTGGAACCGTCGAGCCACATCGGGTCGAGGAGGGTCTTTTTCACGATCTCGTCGAACCAGTCCGGCGCTTTTTCGGCGCCGCTGTTCCAAAGCCAAAATCTTTGAAAATCATCGAGACCCCGTTGTGATGCGACCTGTGCTAATTGAACCAATTTTCCCCGACCCTCGACCCACGCTAGGTCATACTGGAGATTGGGGATGTGAGCGAGGCGGACGTGGGTCAAGTTCTTTAGCGCCACTAAGCTATCTCTCGCTTTTGTCTCTGTATTGTAGATTCCATTCACAAAAAATACGAACGTTCCTCTTCCGCCACAGGGGTTTGCCAATGCGCGCGAAGCAAAAATAACCGAGAGTGCAAACAGAGCGGGGTATTTCTTAGCGATTGTCACAGGGCTGTTGATCTTTCTCTCGTTCGTGGGAAATTTCGTCTTGAGTCCATTTGGAGTCATTTTCCAGAAAACGCATGGTTCTCAATTTGGTGTTGAGTACCTTTGCCTCGAGATGGGTAAACTCGATGTATCCATGTGAGTCCTCAGGAAAGCTCAGCCACTTGCAGTCAAGGGCGCGATCAAGAACGTGATTAGCCTCCAAGCGTATTTCGTGGCCAAATTCAGGATGCAGATGGAATTGGTAGTGTCGGGCCAGCTGCCTCAACGCCATCTGCTTTTTCGGTTCGTTCGGTACGAGCGCGTAGATCCAGCGCTGAACGTCGTCACGAACCCCATCCTGATCCGAGTCGATCCCCTCGATGTCTTGTTTACCGGCCCTGCCCGGGTCAGGCGGAAATCCTGGCGGGAACTTGAATCCCTGGTCGACATCGAGAATCGACGATTCTATCCCGTCTGGGTTCCATACATACTGAATGAATGAGCACGCGGAGGGACCGATCCACGCCGCATAGAGAACAAATGCAAGACCCAGAAGCCCCAAGAGGATTCGCCGCGCGGAGAGTCGCTTCATGGGGCGAAAAGCTGTCACAACTTAAGCAACGGATCAAGCAACGTGACCTCTCATTGTTGAGGGTGTCCGGCTTGAGCGCGAGGAGCGCAACAGAGGAGTAAGGCCGTCTCCGGAGCCGAGACGACGTGAGAAAGAAATATGGGTTGGTCTGGCGGTTCTTGTGCCAGATGTGGTTCCCCTTGGTTGATATGATTAACTTATTGAGGTCTTTTAAAAGACCTTTAAATGACTTACAATAAACACGAAGGAGTGCCCCATTTTATGAAGCCTGTGAAGGTCGCCAGAGACATCGTGCCCTTAGCTGAATTTAAGGCCAAATCCGCCACCTGGCTCGAACGGGTTCGGGCATCGGGCCAACCCGTGATCATCACTCAAAATGGTAAGCCCGCAGCTGTGATGATTTCCCCTGAAGAGTTTGACCGCATCCAGAGCCAATACACGGAGTATGTTCGCGGTGAGATTCGTGAAGGTGAGGCGGATGTGGCTGCGGGCCACATCATGTCCGGTAAAGAGGTTCGTTCGGCCCTTGAGTCCCGCCGAAAGCAAAAAGCCTGGCGATGAAAGTCGTATGGACCCGCAAAGCCTACACGCGGCTTGCTGAGATTGAAGACTATATCGCTACCGATGCGCCCGAGCGCGCGTGCAGCTTCGTTTCTGAACTTATTGACCGGGCCGACACGCTGGCAAAGTTTTCCGAGGCGGGACGCCTGGTACCCGAAGACAGCGAGAGGCTACGTCGCGAACTGATTCATGAAGGCTATCGCATCATCTATAGGATTGAAGACAATGCCGTTTACATCCTGAGCGTATTCGAGGGCTCGCGACTCACTCGGGACGATGATTTCAAATGAATGGCGGCCGCCCTCGTCGCGACGGTACATCGAATGAGAGAGGCAGCTCTTCCGTGAGTTAAAGTCTTTGAAATGGCCGGGTTCCGTTTGCGTAAGTTGATAAAACATCAACTTGCGCAAATGGATTTAGCTCTCATTCGCGGGGGAAGTTGATGTTTCGTCAACTTTCCCCGCGTGCCATCGGGCTTCATTGGGCGCTGGGTGAGTCCAAAAACTCCACCTGCGCTTCGATCGGGGACTTCTTCTTCCCCGGAGCGACGTGAATCTCCCCGAGCTTCCAAGTCTGAGCCTGCCGCTGGGCGCGGAGCTTGACCGACTTTCCGGTCGAAGCGCCAGCGCCTCCGGCGAACAACTTCCCGGAGAAGTCATGCGTATGGCCCTCGTCCAAGATCGTCCGCGCGGAGATCGTGACCGTTCCCGGCCTGAGCGCGACACACCACGCTGGACGGTGGCCTGTGCAAGCTGAAGAAGCTTCGAATGGCCTTCGACCCATGCAAGATCATACCTAAGATTGGGAATGTCAGAAAGCGGAGGCCGAGTTAATTTGTCCAGCTTGATCAAGCCGGAATCCGCATCTTGCTCTTTGTTGAATACACCGTTCACAAATATGACCATCGTTCCACGACCGGCGCATGGATTTGCTTGAACGAGATTGCAGCAGAAAAGTTGGGCGCAAAAGATGACAAAGAGGAAACTATCTTTCGTCACAGGGCTGAGGCTCCTCCTTTTTTGAAGCCGTGACTTCCGAATAGGTCCACTTCGACTCATTTTCGAGAAACCGCCGAGTTCGGGCGTATGTATTCAGCATTTTTGCGTTCAGATGGACGGATTCGTAGTGACCGCTCAGTTGATCTGGAAAATTCTGAATGATGCATCTAATGGCTCGATTGCTTATGCGGTTTGCTTCTTTGCGAACGCCAGGACCAAATTCGGGATCTAAAGCCAATCGATAGTAGCGCGCATATTGCTTCAACGCCATCTGCTTCTTCAGCTCGTTCGGGACGAGCGCATAGATCCACCTCTGCACATCATCACGAACCCCATCGCGATCCGAATCGATTCCATCGATGTCTTGTTTACCGGCCCTCCCTGGATCGGGTGGAAATACTGCGGGGAACTTGAATCCCTGGTCGACGTCGAGAATCGATCCTTTCACGCCATGAGGGTTCCACACATACTGAATGAACGAGCATGCGGAGGGAGCGATCCACGCCGCATAGAAGACGAACGCAAGACTCAGAATCCCCGAGATGATTCGCCGTATAGAGAGTCGTTTCATGGTGAAGGTATTATGAAGCCTGGCTCTTTGCCATGAGCGCATCGAACTTCTGTTGCACTAACGTCTCTACCCGATCAGGCAGATTCATTGACTCGCGAAGTTTTGCGTTGAGGAGTGTTTGATAGGGGATGCCAGTGCGCTCGGCCTCCTGCCTGAGCCATAGAAATACATCGACATCAATGCGAAAGGTTTTGGCGATCTTTGCGCCCTTGAACTTGTCGCCCACCGGTTCCCATTTTTTAGTATTCTCAGCCTTTTTCATATTTTTCTCTTTCATGAGGATCCGCCTCCCTCGCCGAAAGGATATGCACTTGGTCGTCATGTTCCTCGACTGTCACTACGTACAGCTCTCGGTCGCGATCCGAATGGCCAATGTACTCAAATCGGTTTCCGCTCTGGTGCTTATTGAGGCGATACATGTTGAGCGGATTCATAACCACCGTGACAGCCTCATGGAAATCGATGCCGTGCTTCTTGATGTTCTCCGCCTCTTTGCGGTCATCCCAAGTGATTTCCACTCGTCGAGTGTACTACGTAGTTACTACAGAAGCAAGAGTTACTATGTAGTAAGTTATTTTCTATTTAATTATAATAACCTGATATTGTTAAATATTGTTACCTTCGGCGTCTTTGGGCGGCTTCAGCTTTTACAAAATTTGGCCTATGCGAGGAGAAGGTGCTCCCGCGCATCAACCTGACGCCATTTTATAGATCATTGCGTCATGGGTGAATCCAAAAACTCCACCTCTGCTTCGATCGGGGACTTTTTCTTTCCTGGGGAGACGCGAATCTCTCCGAGCTTCCAAGTCTGAGCCTGCCGCTGGACGCGGAGCTTGACCGATTTTCCCGTCGAAGAGTCAGCGCCTCCGACGAACAACTTCGCGGAGAAGTCATGCGTATGGCCCTCGTCCAAAAGCGTCCGCGCGGAGATCGCGACCGTTCCTGGCCGGAGCGCAAAGCACCCCGCGGAGGATTGCGAAAGCCGATCTCCCTGGGCAGTACGCACTTCCTCGGCTTCCGTGATGTCTTTGTCTCCGAGCCGGAACGAGGGAAAGAATGAATGCGGCGTTGGCTTTCCACTGTGTAGGGTGACGTGCTCGACGGTCGCTGCGCGACCGAAGTAGGGAATGGGGTACTTCATTCGCTGATGTGCGGCTCGCATGAGTTCAATAATTCGATTTCGGCTCTCATCGACCCGAAGATAGGACGCTGCCAGGCTGTGCCCCCGAAGATCGAGGGCACTCGGTCCAGAGGCGTCAATGTTCCCGGGTAGCGCGCCCACGGTTCTCCGAACCAGTTGAAGAATGGAGTCGTCTTTGAAGCTCACCCACGGAGATCCATTCACCGTCGCCACGACCGGGGTCCCGATCTGCACGTTTGAGATCATTTCTTCAGGTTGGGGATAGTACGGGTTCTCCGCGCGTCGGTCCAACAGCGTAGCTTGCAACGACTTCGAGACATACTCAGGCAAGAGGCGAAGGGCGGCGTTGGCGTAGAAATTCCCCGAGGAATGAGAAACGAGGATGACTTCGTAACCGTCGAGAATGGCCTTGGAGTATTTCTCGAGATGATCCCTGAGCAGGGGGAGCGCCGTGGCGTCTAGCCATTCTGGATCGAGGAGGGTCTTTCCTACGATCTCGTCAAACCAATCAGGCGCTTTTTCGATGCCGCTGCTCCAAAGCCAAAATCTTTGGAAATCGTCGATGCCTCTTTGTGATGCAGCCTGTGCAAGTTGCATCAACTTTCCTCGGCCCTTAACCCATGCAAGGTCATACTTGAGGTTGGGGATGAGCGAGACGGGACGAGTTACCTTTTCAAGCTCTTCTAAGCTTTTTTTAGCGGCTCGCTCGGTATTGTAGATCCCATTTACAAAGAAAATGAGCGTTCCTTTGCCGACACAGGGGGTCGCCAATGCGTGTGAAACAGAAAGAGTCGACAGAGCGAAAATGAAGAGGCTTTTTCTAACGGTTGTCACAGGGTTGTGGGTCTCTTTCTCGCTCCTGAGAAATCTCGTCCTGAGTCCACTTGGAGTCATTTTCAATCTGGCGCATCGTTCTCAATTTCGTATTGAGCACTTTGGCTTCCAGATGGACGAATTCCTGATAACCGTGCAGTTCGTCCGGAAAACTCAAAGACTCGCAGTCAAGCGCTCGATTCAGAAGAGAGTTAGCTTTTAGGCGTGTTTCATGATCAAACTCAGGGTGGAGTGCAAACTGAAAGGAACGGGACAGCTGCCTCAACGCCATCTGCTTCTTCGGGTCATTCGGCACGAGCGCGTAGATCCACCGTTGCACATCATCACGAACCCCATCGTGATCCGAGTCGATCCCATCGATGTCTTGTTTTCCGGCCTCCCCAGGATCGGGCGGAAATCCTGGAGGGAAGTTGAATCCCTGGTCGACGTCAAGAATCGACGATTTCACTCCATGAGGGTTCCACACATACTGAATGAACGAACACGCAGGGGGGGCGATCCACGCCGCATAGAAGACGAACGCAAGACCCAGAAGCCCCAAGATGATTCGCCGCACGGAGAGTCGCTTCATGGGGTGAAAGGCTGTCACAATCCCAGCAAGGGATCAAGGATCGTTCATCGAGTACGCGCCGTTATGGACATAGACATGATCGCGCCATATCCGCTCGAAGCGTGCGATATTCTTCACCGGCTTGGCCACCATCAGTCGACTGAAAATCATCTGCAGGCGTGTGCTGCTGGTTTTTGAATAGAGCTGCAACGCGAACTTTGAAAAATCACGCACCATGAAGTCAAAAATCTGGTCGAGCAAGTCGTCAGCCAGGCCAGTCAGTTTCGCATTCTCAATGAGCAACTGGCCGTAGGCCACGAGCGTAAAGAGCTCACCCAGTACCAACAGAAAATCAAAGTCTTTGATCTGTTCTTTGCTGGGGCCAGCGAGCGCGAGCAAGCGTTTCAAGCCCTTGATCTGCCCGCGAAACACCTTCACGTTCGGCAGGTCGATACTGTTGTAGGCTTGAGCGTAGTCGTGAAACTGAATTTTACCCAAGCCCTGGGTCGGGCCCTGGTTGAAGAGAAATTCGTCATGTGTCGCGTCCGTACGCCGAGGGACCGGCGCGAACTTGCCGGGCTTGAAAAAATAATTCCGCATGAACTTGATGATGAGGGCCATGTTGACGTGCACGGTGCCTTCGAGCTTGGGCAACGCGCGAATGTCCCGGACGACCGCTTCGAAGACCATGTTTTTCTCGAAACCTTTGGCTGCGATCACGTCCCAAAGGTGGTTCACCACCTCTTCGCCCTGAGTCGTGACCTTCATCTTGACCATGGGGTTATAGAGCAAATATCGGCGGTCGTCGTTTGAAGCTGAGCGCATGTAATCGGCCGCGCGCCCGGCAAAGAGTTTCATGGCGATCAGCCGTGAGTACGCATCCACGAAAAGCTGGCGCACGTGCGGAAAGTCCGTCACCCGGGTTTTGAACAGCGTGCGGCCCGCGGCATGGTTGATCGCCTCATAGAATGCGTGAGTACACAGGCCGATCGAGGCCCACCCGAGGTTGAACTTGCAGATATTGATCGTGTTGAGCGCGGCATCCCAGGCGTTCTGACCCTGGGACAGCAGGTCGGCGTCGGTGAGGGGGTAGTCGTGCAGCTCATACTCGGCCACGTAGTTCTGTGAGTTGACCACGTTTTGAATGCACTCGTACTTCTCGTGCTTCGAGTCGACGGCGAAGAAAACAAATTCGCCCGAGGTCGAATGCTTCGCGAACGTCGAAACCAGGGCGGCCTGGTTGGCATTGCCAATGTAGTATTTGCGGCCGGCGGCCTGATAGGCCCCGTCTCCGGCTGGCATGAGTTTCATCTCGGATGAGTAGAGGTCCGCGCCATGTTCTTTCTCCGAAAGTCCAAAGGCGAAGATCCCTCCCTCCTCGAGCAGTCGAACGGTACGCTCTTTGATTTTCTCGTTCCCGCTCATCCAGATCGGCCCCAGTCCGAGCATCGAAACCTGCCAGGTATACCAGTAGCAAAGGCCGTAGAATCCGAGAATCTCGTTGAACTCGCAGTTGCGCCAGGTGTCCCAGCGGGCCTCGCTTTTACGGACTCCATAGCCCTTGGGTGTCAGGAGGGTCGCGAAGATGTTTTCCTTTTTCTGAAATTCGAGAAAATCGGCATACCAGATGCGCTCGTGGTCATCGTTTTTGAGCTTCGTTTTTCCGCGCCTTTCAAAGAAAGCGATCGTCTTAAGCATGATCTCCCGCGATTTTTCATCGTGAAACTCGGGCCGGTGGGTACGGGGGTTGAGTAGCTTCATGCGTGGATGATGGCATGCGGTCACAGGGAAGGGCAAATCAGTAGAGTCTTCTCTCGACGTTTCGAGAAAGAGCGGCGAGAATCGAGGCATGCTGCATGAACTTCTCAAGGTATGGTTCGGTTGGGTCGAGCATTGGGGCTATGGTGGCGTCTTCATCCTGATGGCGATGGAGAGTTCGATTATTCCCGTCCCTTCGGAGGTGGTCATGCCGCCTGCGGCGTTTTGGGCTGCTCAGGGAAAGATGAGTCTTTGGGGGGTGATACTCGCCGGTACCCTCGGCAGTTACGCGGGGTCGGTCGCGAGTTACTTCGCGGCTCAGTGGGTGGGCCTTCCGCTCATTCATCGGTACGGAAAATATTTTCTCCTCCCGCAGTCGAAAATCCAGCTGGCCGAGCGTTGGGTGAAGAGCTTCGGCGCTCCGGGGGTGTTCATTGCGCGTCTTCTGCCGGTGGTACGGCATCTGATTTCGATTCCTGCCGGCGTGTTCCACATGCCCTTTGGGCGGTTCAGCGCGGTGACTTTACTGGGCGCGGGACTTTGGTGCACGGTACTCTCCTGGTGGGGGCAGCGGGTGTTGGGACAGTATCCTGCTCTGATTCAAGATCCGGCGGAGATGACCCGCGTGATTCGACAAGAACTGGTGTGGTTCGTCGCGGCGGTCGCGCTGGTCGGCGTTCTTTACGGAGTGGTCGTGTTTTTCAAGACGACTCGTGCTCGAAGCGGCGAGATCTAAGGCATCGTTCGACGCCCTGGATCCCTTCGAGCAGAGTGCGGCGTACCGAAATCGAGAGCGCGGCCCCCTGATCGTCGACGAAGGATTGCGCGCGGCGGAGAAGGCTCTCGTTGCAGGCGGCAGGGTAACCCTGTTTGGCAAAGCTGCCGGCCAGCTCTTCGGCGTGGGGACCCCGGCCCGAGAGGGTTGAAAGACCCAGAAGATAGGTATCGAGTTCGGCTGCGGCTAAGTGTTCTTGTCCGACCGGCCAGAGCGCGCGCAGGGCGGATTGAATCTCGGCGACGGTTCGCTGTGGCTCCTGGTCGAGCGCCAACGTCATCCACTTTCGCTTGGTCTCGGGGTCTGGCTTGAGTGCCTCGGCCGCGAGGGCCCGCTTTTTTCCGCGATCGGTCCGGTCTTTTTCCAAGGCCGTGTTGATTTGCGCATCGGCGTCGGGATCTCTGCTTCGGGCAAGCATCTCGATCATCTCCCAGCGGCGATCCACCTCGACGCCCATGCCATCCAGCGTAGTTTTCCCGCTCAGCCAGTCTTTTGCCCAGCGCCGCGCGCTTTTCGACGAGCCGACACGAGAAAAAAACTGAAACCACACGAGCTGCAGATCGGTGCCGGGTCGGCTGGTTTTGAGTTTTGTCAGCGCCAGCTTTTCCAGTTTTAGGAAGAAGGGGGCTCGGTTTGTTTCCGGGATGTAACGCATGATGGACGGCGAGTTCATCTGGGATGAATACAGTTGCGACAAGAGGAGCTCGAGAGTGGCCGCGTGCGTCTCATTTTCGCCGTGTTTCAGAACCAAGGCGAAATACTCCGGAGCCGAGGATTCGCCCTCGACGACTTCATGCCAGAGCGACTCCCAGATCATGCGGCGTAGAAAAGGGTCCTCGACCGCACTGAGGTCCTTTTGGATGCTTGCGCGGGTTCTTTCGTCGAAGACGAAGCGGGCATAGTCGTGGTCGCCTAGATTCGGGAGAACCATCCGAGGGCAGTCCTTGCCGACGGCCTCGGTCACGGGTGTCTCGGAGCCCTCGTAGAGGACATCGATTTTCTCAAGATGATGCAAAGACGGTGTTCCCCGTTTGCTTCCGGACTTTCCCAGCAGCGCGAGCGTCATTTTATGTTTTCGCAGAGGGCGATCCCGCTCATCAGGACGTTGGAGAACCGTCATGGCTTCGATTCGTGAGCGGCCATTCTCGTCGGCGGCGCATTCCCACGCCACTTGAACATGGTTCAGGCCCTCGGTGAGCAACCAGGTTCGTTGCCAGTGATTGAGGTCGACGTTCGAGGCCTCGCTCATCATCCTAAAAAAATCTCGGATTGAGGTGTTTTTCCCGGAAAACTTCAAGAAGTACCGCTGGAGGCCCTCGCGGAAGTGATCCTCTCCAAGCAGGTGAAAGAGCTGTTTGAGAACCGCCGCGCCTTTCCCGTAGGTGATGCCGTCGAACTGAGCGAAGGCCCCCTCGGTGTCGCCGACGGGGGTCTCGATCGGATGGGTCGTGACGAGTTGGTCCTCGCTATAGGCCCAGCTTTTTTCTTCGAAGAAATCCTTCCAGGCCTCTTTCTCTTGGAGTGCTTCATCCTGCGCCCAGGTGGCCATGAACGTCGCGAAGCTCTCGTTCAGCCACAGGCTGTTCCACCATTTCATCGTCACGAGGTTGCCGAACCACATGTGCGCCATTTCGTGAAGGATGACGTTGGTTCGCCCGCGCTTACGCTCTTCCGTGACGCGCGATCGGAAGAGATAGCGTTCCGAAAAGGTGACGGTTGCGACGTTCTCCATCGCGCCTCCCGGAAAATCGGGAACAATGACCTGGTCGTACTTCTGATACGGATAGGGCACGCCGAACTGAATCGGAAAAAACTTGAGCCCCTCACGGGTCACTTTGAACCATTGCGCGGTGTCGACGTACTTCCGTTGCGAACGCCTCGCGAAGAGTCGAAGCGGGATCGTGCCCGCGGCTGATTTCCACGAAGCGAAGTTGCCTCCGATGAGAGCGAAGACATAGGTACTGAAGGTTTCCGACGGTTTGAAACGCCAGACTTGAAAATCGCTGTCTTCCGGATCGTTGACTTTGTCCTTCTCGAGAGTATTCGCGATCATCGACCATTGCTTGGGCGCCCGTGCCGTGACCGTATACCGCGCTTTCAGATCCGGTTGATCGAAGCAGGGGAATACCCGATTGGCGGCATAGGGTTCGAGGTTTGAATAGACGTAGGTCTCGTCATCCTCTGGGTCGAAAAACCGAAAGAGTCCTGTCCCGTCGAGAGAATAGGGGTGCTCGAAGCGAATCGAAAGGTCGTGTTCTGTTTTTTCGCGCAGCTCTTCGATCGGGATGTGAAGCTGGTGGCCGTCGTACCACTTCGCGATTTCTTCCGCGCCGATGTCATGTCCGTTCATTCGAAGTTCGTGGATTCGGCCGCCGTAGAAATCCACGGGCAGAGTTTCGGAGAGGTCTTCGGCATTGGGGCGGAGGGAGAAGCGCAGATGCGCAGTTCCCGTAAAGGTGGTCGTGTCGTGATCTTCCGCACCCGAGAGATCAAAAAACAGCTCGTAGGAAACTCGGTGGATTTGTCGGGCCCGGATGCTTGCCGCGTCCATCGTGAGAAAGCCAGCGGGGCGTTCTTTCTGGGCTGCGAGCGGCGGGGAGTTGCTTTTCCTGGGTGAGGAGGTGCAATCGACCGCGAAGAGCGAAAGGAAAAAGGCGCAGGCGATAAGCGCTGTTTTTTTCACGGCGAGGTCGATTCTCCAGGAGGGTTGATTCGATGCACGCGAATTCCGACGGACTCCAACAGTTGCACTGAATCCTTTAAGCGATATTCCACAGCGTAATGGACTTCGCGAACGTTGCCTAGGTTGATGAGTCTTTTGGCGCAGGCCACGCAGGGCAGATGGGTGACGAACACGATTTTTTCGATGAAGCGGGGCGCGTCGCAGTTGATCACGGCATTTTCTTCCGAGTGAAGGCAGCCGCAGTTGCCGGGTTCGTCGCGGTCACAGCCGTTGTGAAGACCGGTGGCATTGCCGTTGTAGCCCACAGCCAAGACTTTCCTAAAGTCAGTGCTGGTGATGACTGTGCCAACCTGGAGGCGCTTGCAAGTCGAGCGATGAGCGAGGGTGCGGGCCAGGCTCATGTAGATTTCCGCGAAGGAGGGTCGACGGGTCTCGGGTGGGTGGGGTTCCATCCTCAGGTTCTCACAAAGGATAGATAATGTTTCAGCTCGGCGATCGATTCGAGAATATCCCCGGTGGCGCGATGGGCGTTCTTTTTCTCGTGCTTGATGCCGTACTTTTCTCGAAATACTTCCTTGAACGAACTCACGTCGATCATCCGGTAATGCAGGTGCTTCTCGAGCCTGGGGAGGTAGCGGTCGATGAACCGCCGATCGTTGCCGATCGAGTTTCCGCAGAGGACGATCCGGTTGTCCTGATGCGGCTGTCCCCAGTGTCGGATGGCCAGCGCGATGAGCTCGTCTTCCACCTGGCTCAGCGGAGTGCCGGTCGGGACGGCCGCCGTCAGCCCGCTTTTTCCGTGGTGTTCTTTGCACCAGGCGTTCATCCCGTCCAGTACCGCGTGCGGCTGAAACACGATGTGTTGCAGTTCCTCGATCGTATTGAAATCAAGGTCAGTCACGAGCGCGGCGACTTCCAGAATATGGTCATTCTGGTCGTCGAGGCCGGTCATCTCAAGGTCCATCCAGAGCATCTTCTTCGCCATATCTAGCCCACCCTGCCGCGTCCCGGAGGCGGGCGCAAGAGAAGCGGTCGAGAGGATCATTAAGAGCAATAGAGTCAGATATCATAAATCTCCGACAAAACCGCTTGATTGGCTGCGGTCTCGCGGCTACAAAGGGGCACCCCAAAAAGGGATTCAACACGCGTGCCTCTTCGGCGCGGAAAGCCTTCGATTTTTTAGGAGAACGACCCTCATGTCCCAAGTTCCAATGGATAAGATCCGCAATATCGGCATTTCAGCCCACATCGACTCGGGCAAGACCACGTTGTCGGAACGTATCCTGTTCTACACCAAGCGAATTCACGCGATTCATGAGGTGAAGGGCAAAGATCATGTCGGCGCGACCATGGATTTCATGGATCTCGAACGCGAGAAGGGCATCACGATTCAGTCGGCGGCCACCTTCTGCCTGTGGAAAGATTACAACATTAATTTGATCGACACTCCCGGACACGTGGATTTCACGATCGAAGTCGAGCGTTCGCTTCGCGTGCTGGATGGCGCGGTGCTCGTGCTGTGTTCGGTGGCCGGAGTTCAGTCGCAGTCGATCACGGTCGATCGCCAGATGAAGCGTTATAAGGTTCCCCGCATTTGTTTCATCAATAAGATGGACCGAGCGGGCGCGAATCCGTTTCGCGGCCGTCAGATGCTGGTCGACAAGCTCGCTCACAACGCTCATTTCATCACTTACCCGATCGGCGCGGAAGATCAGTTTCAAGGAGTGGTCGATCTCGTGACCATGCGCGCGTTCTACTTTGATGGGGAAAACGGCGAGAAAATCCGCGAGGAAGAAATTCCGGCTGCGTTGCTCGACAAATGCAAAGAGTCTCGTGAGAGCCTGATCGCCGCGGTCGGCGAGTTCGATGACACGGTCGGCATGATGTACCTGGAAGGCCAGGATCCGAACGTCGAGCAGCTGCGAAAGGCGATCCGCGCGGCCACGTTGTCCCTTCAGTTTACCCCGGTCATGATGGGGTCGGCTTACAAGAACAAGGGCGTTCAGCTTTTGCTCGATGCGGTCACCTATTATCTTCCCGATCCGACTGAGCGTGAAAACTTGGCGCTCGATCAGAACAACAAAGAAGCACCGGTGGTTCTCAAAAGCGACACGTCGCTGCCGTTCGTGGCGCTGGCGTTCAAGTTGGACGAAGGTCGTTATGGCCAGCTGACGTACATGCGTATTTACCAAGGTGCGATCAAGAAGGGCGACATCATCTATAATGCCAATAATGGCAAAAAACTGAAGGTTCCGCGGCTCGTGCAGATGCACGCCGATGAGATGAACGATGTGGACGAGGCGTCCGCTGGCGGCATCGTCGCGTTCTTCGGTGTTGATTGCGCCTCGGGAGACACTTTTTCGGACGGGCGGGTCACTTACACCATGACTTCGATGTTCGTCCCCAATGCGGTGATCTCTTTGGCGGTTCAGCCGAAGGATAAAACTTCGCAAACCAACTTCTCAAAGGCCCTCAGCAAGTTCACCCGTGAAGATCCGACCTTTCGCGTGCATCGCGACGAGGAATCGAATGAGACGATTATCAGCGGGATGGGCGAGCTGCACCTGGAAGTTTACTGCGAACGCATGAAGCGTGAGTTCGGTTGTGAAGTGATCGTCGGGAAGCCACAGGTGGCCTTTCGCGAGACGATCACCAAAAAGGGCGAGTTCAACTACACCCACAAGAAGCAGACCGGGGGCTCGGGTCAGTACGGTCGCGTCGCCGGTTATATCGAACCGTTGCCAGCCGATGCGGTCGAGACCTTCGAGTTTGTCGATGAGATCGCCGGGGGCTCGATTCCGCGCGAATTCATCCCTGCTTGCGAAAAGGGCTTCAAGGAAGCCGTCAAGGAAGGGCGCCTCATCGGATTCCAGATTGTGGGCGTGCGCGTCGTGATCAATGACGGAGCTTCGCATGCGGTCGACTCGTCCGAGCAGGCTTTCAAGACGGCCGCCCTGATGGGTTTCCGTGAAGCTTACGAGAAGGCGGGCGCTTCGGTGCTTGAGCCGATCATGAAGCTTGAAACCCAGGCGCCGGAAGAGTTCCAGGGCTCCGTGATGGGTCTCATCAACCAGCGGCGCGGAACGATTTTGAACTCCTCGAGCAACGAAGGCTTTGCGGTCGTCGAAGCGGAAGTGCCCCTCACTGAAATGTTCGGCTTCTCGACGGTGATTCGCTCCGCCACTCAGGGCAAGGGTGAGTTCACGATGGAATTCCTGAAGTACCAGGTCGTTCCGCGCAACGTGCAAGAAGAGATGCAGAAGAAGTACGCCGAGAAGCGTGCACGGGGCGAGAAGTAAGCTTACTGCCCAATGACCCAGTTGAGGGAGTTCTGCACCATCCGGTTGACCGGCGTTTGGTTCATCACCTGAAAGTGATTCATCGTGAAGAGGACGACGCGTCCCGAGCCGCATCGGGCGCTCATCACGGACGGATAGGTGCCAGCGGGCACGAGGTCGGCGTAACCGCTGGAGATGAACTGCGCCTGGACGCTGAGCCAGCTGTCGTCGAATTCAGTCATCGCGAAAGCGGTCCGGACGCCGTTGATAAAGCTGACGGGCATTCCGGCCATGATCGGATGAGTGGAGTCGATCACGTAGGCGCGTCCGCTCTCCAGCGGGAGGAGCGCGCCCCCGCCGGCGATGCGCCCTGTGAAGAAGCCCATCATCGAGGTGAGGTTATTCATGATGACCTGGCCCGTGCCGCGATCCGTGAAGGCGAGCGCGGCGCCGTCATACTCGCCGATGAGGCTGCCACCTTGTGCAACATACGCCCGGATGGCGTCTGTATAGGCCGCGGTGATGGGCGCGACCGTGGCTTTTCGTGAAACAGCCAGGACCGTGACCCCATCGGTCTGAGGCTTCGCGGCGATGACTTCCGCATCGGTATAGGGGATGGCCGTAAATCCGATCGTGGCGAAGTTATTGATGATCGTCGTCCGCGCGCTATCCGTGGGGTCGATCGAGAGCCCGAGTTTCACCGTAGTCTTCGGGGTGAACTCGCCGTCCGTGCACATCTTTGCTACCCGGTATTGCGGGGCCGGCGGGGTGCAGGGATTTGAAAGCACGTGGGCCGGGAGTTGGAAGTTTTTTCCCGGTACTGGGCGCCAGCCGCGATTGAGAAGGTCGAAGTATGGCGCCTTGGGAATCGATGGCGTGACGGTGTAGTCGAAGAAGAGTGAGTTGCCACTTTGGCCGAAACGGACATCTTGAGCGGGAAACCCGCCGGCTTCTGGGTACGGGCGCCAGAGGACAGCGAGCGCGATGTGAAAACGAGGGCCCTGGAAGTACTTCACGCGGATGGGCATGCCATCGCCGTGCGTGAGGTGAATGCGTTCGAGAGAGCCTCTGAGGCGTGTCGCCGTCAGGCCGTCGTTGCCGACGAGCACTTCCCAGCCGTTCCCGCGGTCGATCTCCATGATCGAGCCATCGTCCGACAGGACGGCGAATTGGTAGTCGCCCTCGGCATCGGAGGCCGTGAGTTGGATCCGCGACTCCATATCGAGCGCGAAATTTTCATAGAGTTTGTCACCGGTCTGGTCGACCAGGAGGCTGCCCTCTTGATTGAAAAACCCGAGATCAAAACTCCGCGTCGGAATATTGAGGTCAGTCAGAAAGAGGCTGGCGTCCACCCAGGTGCCGCGGTCCGCGAAGTCCCGGAAGAGCTGCGCCGCTGCACCCCCGTTGGGGACGTAGCCCAAGCGACCGACGATTCCGTGATAACGGTCCGCGCCGAGCTGGCCCGGGTTGTTCTGAAAGGGATCGCAGACGACTTTCGCGGGGTCCGAGTAAATTTCGGCGACGATTTGGGTTTGGTCAGGTCCGCCGCAGTCGGTCACGAATGATCCGCTGAGCCCGCCTTCGCACCCCGCAAGGGTGACGATGATGGCCAAGGCTCCGAACGCGAGGCTGACAGTCGGGAGCGGATCGAGCTTATAGTTGTGCGCAATTTCTTGCGCCTTTTTTTGCCATTCCATAAATACGTCCCACCTGGTCCTTGCGGACCACACCAAACCAAAGGCTATCTACGATGTTAGATTACTTGACGCATTGCGTCAACCTAGGGGTCCAGCACCTTGTTTTTATAGGATTTTTAGATTTATGAACTCCTGTGCCCTTTCCGTCTGAGTCCAGCTGTTGAGCTGAGTCCCGTGAGCGTGGATGAAGTCGGGCCGTCCCTTTCCAGGGGGGGAGAATCAGAGCGGAAAAGACTTCCTTCGCCAGGATGGTCCCCGGATTCGAAGGAAGGCCAGGATGGCCGCGTCTTTTCCGCTCTGATTCTCCCCCCCTGGAAAGGGACCCGAGAGTTTGCGAAATCTAAGGTCCCATGTCCTCGAGCATCTTCGTGGTCAAGCCCTTGAGTCCAGAAGGAGGCGCTTCGGCCGACTTGCCCCCGGCCCCGCCCGACCAGGGAAAGGAGGTGACGATGGGCTGCCCCTTCTTCCAGTGGAGCGCCCCGAGAGAAAGCGTGGGAAAGTAGATGACGAGGAGGAGCGCGAAGCAGGTCATGGCGAGCGTCGGAAGCACCGCCCGAGTGACCTGCCCAAAGGGTTTCTTGAAAACCGCGCTCGCGACGAAAAGATTAGTCGCAACGGGCGGCATCAGATACCCGATTTCCATATTGACCACAAAGACGACCCCGAAATGGAGCGGATCGATTCCATAAAGCTGCTGGGCAATCGGAGCCAGCAGCGGCGCGAAGATGAGAGTGGCTGAAATCGAATCCATCAGCGCGCCCAGCACGATCAGCACGACGTTCACGAGCAGCATGAATTGAGCGGCGGAGGGTTGCGTCTCGCGCAGAAAGGCCATGAGGCGATCTTGTACTTCCATCAGGGCCAAGAACTCATTCAAACCGAAGGCGAGCACGATGATCGGAAGCAGAGCGCCCATCAGGGCCGCGGACTCCATGAACGCGAGGAGCATTTTTTTGAGGTCAAGATCCCGGTAGACCCAGAGCGCCAGCCAGAGCGAATAGGCGACGGCGACCGCCCCGGCCTGCGAGGGGGTATACCAGCCGCCGTAAATCCCACCGAGCACCAGCACGGGCAGAAAAACGGCCCAGGCCCCGTCGATGAATTTCTCGCGCAAGACTTTAAGGCTGAAGTGCCCGCGTTTTCCGCCCAGACGCAGGCCCGTCATGATGCTGTAGAGAGCGAGGAGTCCGGCGATCAAAAATGCGGGGATCAATCCGGCCAAAAACAAGTCAGAAGGGTCAACGCTCTGCGTGCCGCTCACGCTGATGGCGTAGATCAGCATCGACATTGAGGGGGGCACGAGGCATCCCAGCGAACCTGCCGTCGTGATCAGCCCCATCGAGAAGTTCTCCGGGTAGCCCGACCGAATCAGAGCCGGCACCATCATCGAGCCCACGGCGATCAGCGTGACCGGTGAGGAGCCCGAAATCGCCGCGAAAAACATGCAGGCGGCGACGCCAGCGACGGCCATGCCGCCGGGAAGCCAGCTCAGCAGGGCCTGCATCAGTTCGATGAGTCGGCGGGCGATCCCGCTGGCAGTCATCACAGCCCCGGAGGCCATGAAGAGCGGAATCGCCAGAAATTCTTGCTTCGTCGCGAGGCCCTCCATGTGCTGGATCAGCACCTTCAGGTCAAGGAAGGAAGAAAGATCCGTGAAAAGCGTCAGGCAAAGCGCCGTGAGTACTCCGACGATCGCGAAAAGGGGCGCACCGAGAAGCGCGAGCGCCAAAACAGAAAACCCGACAATCAGTTCGCCGCCCATCAGCCTCGTCCTCCGAAAAGACTTTTGAGATAACGCAACGTCATCATCCCGAAGGCGTAGGGGATAACCAAGAACACCAGCCATTTGGGCCAGTCGATTGAAGGGATGAGTCCGGCCCCGGGTCCAGAGGCCCAATCCCGGTAGTGGTCCATCACGGAAAAAGTTCCGAGGACGCAAAGGAGCGCGCAGAGCAGGGCAACCGCCGCGGCATTTACCTTTTTGACATACGGAAGATATCTCTTCGGCCAGATCTTCTCACCCATCTCCAGCGCCAGGTGTTGCCCCGAAAAAGTCGCCATCGAGGCCCCGATGAGGCCGAGCCAGAGCAGGCAGCTCAACCCGAAGTAAGGTGCCCACACCATGCCCTCGGGCAGAAATTTCACATAGATCTGAATTCCTAAAAACGCGCTGATGGAGGAGAGCAGGGCTCGAAGCATGAGCTTGCCTGGGGGGCCGCCGTTGCTCGCGCGGGTGTGGTAGGCGCCGAGGGCGATCAGGAAGAAGCCGCCGGCGGTGACGAACGGCATGGTGGTTCGATCGATCCGGGTGGCGGATTCCAGGGTGCCATCCGAGACGAGCGCGGAAAGCCAGAGCGCGAAGCGCCCAGGGGAGCGGGAAAAAATTCGGTGCAGGACGTCGAAAAAAGTCGCACCGATCATTCCGAGGAAGAGCGAGGCCGTGAACTGCTGCTCGATCCGGAAAATGGACCGATCGAGAGTGGTGAGTCGATTTTGAAAAGACTTCGCCACGACCTATTCCTTCCGGATTTTTTTGAGAGTTGCCTGGGTCAGATCCAGCAGTCGCGCCGCTTCAGGGCCAAATTGCTTTCTGAAGGTCAAGTAAACGGCCTGCGACGCGTTTTCGAATTCTTTTCGCGCCGCGGGGCTCAGCTCATGAATACTGATCTTCTCATAAGAGAGGATATCCTTGAGCTCGCCCTGGATGCCGCGAACCGCTTTGCGGCCCTTTTTCTGAAGCGCGCGCCCTTCTTCGAGAAGAAGCTTTTGATATTCCGGTTTGAGTTTTTCGAACCAGGGGCGATGAAACACGATCGCCGCTGGTTGATAGATGTGTTCGCTCAGGGTCACGTGCTTCACTGCCTTGTGCCAACCCGCCGCGATCATGAACAGCAAGGCTTGGTCGAAGCCGTCGACGTTGCCCGTGGCAAGCGCCTGCGATACTTCAGTGACGGGGATCGGGCTCGCCGAAGCGCCGAACGCCTTATACATCGCGATGTGAACCGGGTTCTCCTGGGTGCGCATTTTCATGCCGGCCAGGTCGGCCATCTTCAGGATGGGTTTCTCTCGACTGGCGAACATGCGGTACCCGTTTTCATTCCAGAAGCCGAAGACCAGGCCTCGTTTCTTGAAAAGCGCTTCCATCGGCTCGGTCAGAACTTCATCGAGAATGGTGTCGGCTTCCTCAACCGTGCGGAAGAGAAACGGGAGTTCGACGAGGTTGAGCTCGGGAACTTTCGAGGCGAACGCGCCGGTGGATGCCCCGACGGCCTGGATCTGCCCGCGCGCGGCCTTGGTGACGGTCTCATTCTCATCCCCGAGGACGCCGCCGACCATCAGCTTGACTTTGATTTCTCCGTTTGATTTTTTTTCGACTGCCTCCTTGAATTTCGCAAGAAGAGCTTCCCAGGGCGAGTCCTTGGGCGCAACCGAGGCGATCGTGAGCGTGATGGGGGCGGATGCGAACGCAGTCGGCGTAAGGAGGGCCAGGGTCGATACCAGCGCGGGGATCAGTCGATTCATCAGAAGAGGTCCTCGATTTGTTCAAGCATCTTTTTCGCCTTGTTCTGTTCGAGGCGTTGCTCTGGCTCAAGGCCAGGCATCGATGCCGGTTTTCCATTCAGTACGAAGTTGAGATGTTTTTTGAAAAGTTCTCGGTCGTTTTTGCGAGTCGCGTAGTTCTCCGCAAAAAGCACGTGGGTGCCAAAGTAGTTGTTCTCGAGTTTGAGGGACCTCTCATACTGGGCGAAACTCTTCTCCATGCTGCCCCCGGCAAAGCCCGGAGCCACCGCGTAGTAGGTGCCCCAGTAGCGAGGCACGGCGCCATGAAAGAAAAGGGGCTCGAGCTGCTCCACTCGTTCCACCATCATCTTGATGCGGTTCTTGTATTTGAGCATGGTGCCGAGGCCAGAGAGGCGGGCCCATTTTCCGAGGTTGACGGCCGTCCAGTAGAGCGCGGGCACCTCGCGTTTGGTCAGCACGTCGAGGGCGTCCTCGAGGTTCCGGCCCTCCTCCTTCACTTTCTTCTTGAACGCCGCATTCGTCGCGAGCGCCCGTTCTCCCCAGGCGGTTCCCCTGTCCCAGGTTTGTTTCTTTTCTTCCAAATCTTCGAGATGGCCGTCGGCGAGGATGTAATATCCGCGAGTCAGCAGGATGAGATTGTCGAAATTCGAGGGTTCAGCTTCGGCTGCTTTTCCGAACTCAGCGAGCGCCATTTCGAGGTCGGGGCGTTGGTCTCGCTTCAACCAGTGTGTCAGGCCGCGCTCGATCGCTTGTTTGGCTTCGACCGCAGATCCCTCAGTGGGTGAAGTGTTGGAGTCCCAGCCCGCGCTCCGGAAGGCAGCGCAGCCGGATAGGAGCACGGCCGACGAGAAAAAGATCAATGCCGAAGTGGGGCGGATTCGGTTGAAGCGCATGAAAAAACTCCTTTGGGATGAAATCGGGGAGACCCTGACATGTCCGAGAGGAGATTGTCAAAGTAGCGTTAGAAATAGTATCGAAATGCGGAATAGACGATGGCCGGGTAAGAGCCAAACTCCGAGCGGAGCGCTCCGGCTCCCAACGGCAGGAAGGCGCCAAAATCAATGAATGAATTATTGAAAATATTCCATTCAAGGGCAGGGGTGAGAAGCACGGAGGGGTCTTGCAGTGCGGCAATGACCTGGCCTCGGACTGAGACGAGAGGATGAGCGGGGTAGGACAGGCCCGAGATCAGATAATGTCGGCCGGCGAGAAACACGCCTCCTCGGCGGGCGGCGAAGGAGGCCGCCACACCCAGGTATTCTCCTGCGTCCTGACCTCCGGCGCCATTGAAGTGGTAGTCAGCCGTCCAGAAGAGGCTCTTTGAGAACTGGTAAGAGATTCCTGATGTGAGTCGAGCATACGAGCGTTCGCCCAATGGGGCCCGCATGTAAGCTAAATCGGTATTCCAGCCGATATCTCCGATGCTGCGCTCGAGCCCGATGCCCGTGAGCCAGGCGTCGCCGAAATAGATCTCGGTCAGGGCCCATTGGCTGTCCCAGAGCGCGAAGCTGGTTCGAAGAAAAACCGCGCTTTGATTCATATGGCCTCCGTCTCCGACGACGGCACCGAAATCGAGTTCCGCGAGCTGAGCGAGGGGGATCTGGAATCGGAGGGCGTCAACCCCGATTCGATACTCCACATTGAGTTGCTGAAAACCAAAGGGCAAAAGAACATCGGTGCCGTTCACTGTATTTGCACTACCGAAGGTAATCGCCTGCCGCCCAACGGTAACATCGGCAAAGGGCAGGCGTAGGCGCGCGTTAAGACGATCCAGGTTCTGATAGAGAACGAACTCCCGTCCCTCTACGTCGGCGATTTCCGTAGCCAGGTCCGCGATCCGGTATCGGCTCGCGGTCGACCGAGGAAGCGAGGAGGTGGTTCCTCCTGGATGAGTCGCGTAGCCCGCCTGAAAAACGGGCTGGAACTCATAGGCGCCTTCGAGGTTGAGCCACGAGGTCGGAGTGACCTCGGGCATGATGCGGAAGGCGTTCAGGGATTGGAAAGATCCCTCCGAGAGGGCGGGGCTATAGCCGCCGATCGCGAAGGTCTTTGCATAGGCTTTGATGCGGAGGGGCTCGATTTTTTCGGCGCCCCACGCCGTTCCCGCAGTGAGAAGCAGAATGAGGAAACTAAACGCGTTTCTCATCCTGGTCCAGTCTTCCGTCTTTGAGGCGGATCAAGCGCTTCGCTCTCTCCATGACCATCGGATCATGGGTCGAGAAGAGAAACGTGATTCCTTGGTTTTCATTGAGGTCTTTCATCATATCAAGCAGGGCGGCCCCGGTGTGAGAATCGAGGTTCGCCGTGGGCTCGTCGGCGAGAATGATGTCGGGCCGTGAGACGAGGGCTCGGGCCACGGCCACTCGTTGCTGCTGGCCTCCGGAGAGTTCGCCCGGTCGGCGATGCTCCTTTCCCTCGAGCCCTACGGCTTTCAGGGCCTCGGCGGTCCGGCTTTTTCGCTCTTTGGCCGGAACTCCCTGAATCAGCATCACGTACTCGACGTTTTCCGCGGCGTTCAACACCGGAATCAGGTTGTAAGACTGGAAAATAAAACCGATGTGGTCGCGACGGAAGTCAGAGAGCTGGGTGCCCGTCATCGTCGAGATGGGTTTTCCGGCGAGCACAATTTCCCCAGAACTAGGGGTGTCCAGGCCTCCGATCAGATTCAGCAGCGTCGACTTTCCCGATCCGGAAGGGCCGACCAGGGCCGCGAACTCTCCCTTTTGAATATCGAACGACATCTGATCGAGGGCCTGAACCAAGGCCTCCCCTTCTCCATAGTTGCGGCTTGCCGCCCTCACTTCGATTACTGTTTCGCTCATAATGACTTCCTCATCGCTTGTGACGGATTCAGATGCGCCGCAATCCAGGCCGGGTACACGCCGGCGAGCAGCGTGAGTCCCAGAACAAAAAGGGGAAGGCGGATGAATGACTCCCGGCTTGAAATAACGAAGATCGGATCCCGGAGCACGGTCCCCGCGTACTCGGTAGAAGGCATTTGAATACCGTGCCGACTAAACCACAGAGTGAGGCCGAGTCCGAGGGTCGTACCGATCGCGATGGAGATCATACCGAGGCACAGACTTTCGAGGAGAATCAAGCGGGCAATGCGGGTCGGGCGCGTTCCGACGGCTTTAAGGACTCCGAATTCGTACATTCGCTCATAGAGCGACATGAGGAGGGAGTTGACGACCCCGAACGAGATCACTCCGAATAAGATGAATCCCATGATGAGCATCGAACTATTGGTCATTTCGAGCATCGCATAAAGCGCCGGCATGAGTTCGGGCCAAAGCAGGTACTCGATTTCCGGATTCTCGAATTTCAGGCTTGGGGGGTGGTTCAGCTCCTTGAAACGTAGCGCAATCTCATGGGCACCCGGCCCGAGCCTTAGCGCGCCGAGCAGGGTCGATCGGTTCACGAGAGCGACGACGGAGTTGAGCGTGTTCGATTGCAGGTCAAAAATTCCTGACACGCGGAAAAGTTCCTGGGTCAAGTCGCCCGAGCCGGCCTTACTGGAAGAAGCGGCCGTCAGGACAATGCGGTCCCCGAGTGACACCTCCAGCTCTTCGGCAAGCTTCTTTCCGAGAATGATTTCCTGCTTCTCGCCGCTCAAAAATACGCCGGACACCAGCCCCCGGCGAAAAAGCGAAACCTGGACCTCTTGTTCGGGCTCTACGCCGTAGATCTGCACGGCCCCCATCCCAGAGGCGGAGGCGAGCATTCCCTGCGCCAGCGTTCGTGGCGACCAGGCCGCGATGGCGGGGTCATTTTGGAGCGTCGCAGAGACCTGTTCGAACAGGGGAATGAGGAGATCGACATCGGGTTCCTCACGGTAGCCCCGCGCATGGATCTGGGCCTCGCCCTGGAGGGTCTGCGTGGCCGATCGAATCATGTTCACTTTCATGCCTTCGATCAGGCCCTCAACAAAAATGAGAGCCGCCAAACCGACCGCGATCACCAGCGCGGTCAGGAGCGTGCGTCGTAGGTTCCGAAGGGTATTTCGCCAGGCGAGCTTCAGGTCGGACATTTAGGTGCTCCTGAGGGCTTTCACGGGCTGGATGTGGCCCGCTCGATAGGCGGGCCACAGGCTTACGAGCACCGCCGCGCCCACAATCCACAAACCGGGTTCAATGAAGACAACGGGCGAGACGGACCCGAGGATTCGCTCGTAGGGCACGCCTCCGAGATCGATGGGTTCTTTGAGTGCGATTCCCACGCGTGAAAGATACAAATGGACCGGTATGCTCAGGAGGGATCCGATGGTCCAGGCCAGAACCGACATGATCAAGGTCTCCAGCGTAATCAGACGAAAAAGCCAGCCGGGCCGTGTGCCGAGTGCCAGCAGAACCCCGAATTCTCGTGTCCGTTCCAGGATGCTCATGAGAATCGTATTGAGTACCCCGATCGAAACGATGAACACGATAATTCCGTACGTGACGAGGTTGCCTTTTTTGTCTGATTCCATGGAGACGTAAAAATCTTCTTCCACCTTCTGCCAAGGGGCCCAGACGAGTTTCGGGTCGCCGGAGAGCTTCGCGTTCATCCGCTCCGCGAACGCTCGTGCCCGGTCGAAGTTTTTGAGGCGCACGGCGACTTCGTGCGTCCGCTGTTCAAGGCTGAAGTACTCTTCCGCATC
>CAYIHX010000005.1:36732-57718 GCA_964363305.1 uncultured Bacteriovoracaceae bacterium
ACATGTACACGGTGCGGCCATCGGAGGAAGTTTCCGTTCCCATTACGCCTTTAACCCGAAAAATGGCGTTGGCCACGGAGCCGTCAGAGCCCTGGGAGATGAGCACGAGCTCATCGCCCAGTTTGAGTCTGAGCAGTTTTAAAAGGCTCGCTCCCACGGCTACTTCTCCTCGGCTGGTGGCAGATGAGAAAAGTACCCCTTGTTTCAGCTTTTTCGTGAGTGGAGTGACCTGCCCTTCCATCTCTGGATCAATTCCGAGAATCTTCGCCGGTGCGGTTTTCTGGTTCGCAAAGGCCAGGGCCGAGCCCACGATTCGGGGCGACCACGCCACCACGTCCGAGTCTTTCCGAAGAAGCTGCTCCCAATCGCCCTGGAGCGGAAAGGTTCGGTAGATGGAGGGTTTTTCCAGGTATCCCTGACGGTGGAGCTGGGCGTGGCCCGTCGTCTGGGAGGTGAAAAAATCGATCATGCTGCCGTAGGTGCCCTCGGTCGTCGAGACCGCCAATGAGAGGAGGAGGTCGCCGACGGCCAGCCCTGCGATGGTCAGGATCGTGCGTCGGCGGTGCCTCCAGAGGTTTCTGAACGCGAGAAGTCCGATCATATCCTAGAACCTCTCTTGAAGCTTTCGCAGCGTGAAGAGCGAGGGGTCTGGTTTGGTATTGAACCGCAGGCTGTCGTAACGAATCGTGGTGGAATTGCCGGGTTTTTTTACCGAAATCAGTTTCATCACGGCCGGGAACTTTCGTCCGTCGAAGTCTCTCACCTCGCTAAATTGCATCTCTCGTATCTTCTGGTTTTTTTCGTCGTAGAACATCTGGGAATCCGGAAGCAAAGTGGTTCGATCGATTGTCGTTTCGATCTTCCCCCAGACGGTAGCGGTGTTCTTTTTAGGGACGAGAGTGAGGACGTATTTGCCGTTCGTTGTCTTCACCTGGCCATCGTACTCTGATTCCAGAGAAACTTGCCGGACGAGGTCGTCGTTCGTAAAGTCAGATCCCATCCAAGAGCCCATCATCATCGAAGGGGGGATTTTCATGACCTTGTTGATCTTTGGAAAGAAATTCCACATTTCTTGTTCGACGCGAAGGGTGGCGACTCCCCGGTCCTTCGCCGGTGAAAGGATGCGAATGAGCGTGGTCTTCAAGCCTTGGCTGAACGATTTCACCTTGAGCTCGCGGAGCCAGTCCGGTGTTTGGATCGCCATGGTCAGCTCGGCCTCGGCCGAGTCGCTTCGGTACAGGTTATCCATTTTTCGAGTCAGCTCAAGAACGGAAATCTCCGCCGCACCTGAAAATGACGGAAAAAACAGAATGAAGATGGAGAAAAATCGGAGAAACATGCGAAGGCCCTCAACAGATTCTCGTAGAGGAATTCGTCGGTTTTTATTTCCGTGCGGCCGGAGTGGCGCCGGTTGGAGCGGCAGATTGCGGAGCTGCGGCGCCAGTCGGAGCACTTACGGGCGCGGTGCCGTCAAACACGCTCTTTTTACCCGCAGAGTTCAGGGCGGTGAGGCTGAACGAGGTGACCATGAATACCGCTGCCAAAACCTGGGTGGTTCGGGTGAAGAAGTTCGCCCCGCCAGAACTTCCGAAGATCGTGTTGCTGGATCCGCCCAGGGACGCGCTGATTTCCGCACCTTTTCCAGATTGCAGCAAAACCACGACCACAAGGAGGAAAGCCGTAATGACATGGATAACAGTAAGTACAGTGCTCATAGGTGCATCAGTCCTAACCCGAGAGTGCGTTTCCTGCAATCTCGACGAGTTCAATCCAGCTCTGGGGCTTGAGGCTGGCTCCTCCGACCAGAGCGCCATCGATATCGGGCTGGGCCAAGAGTCCGCCGAGGTTCTGAGGCGTGACGCTGCCGCCATAGAGAAGAAGGCAGTCCGAGGAAGCGCTTTCACCCAAGATCTCGAGCAAGAATGCTCGGATGGCGCGATGGGCGCTCTGAGCCTGCTCTGGGGTGGCCGTGAGCCCGGTTCCGATCGCCCAGACGGGTTCGTAGGCGATCACCATGCGGCCGTTTTCAATTCCTTTGGCCCAGTGAGGGGCGCGATCACCGATGACCGCTTGTAATTGTTCACGGAGAACTTTCGTCGTATTACCCTGTTCGCGTTCGCTTCGAGTTTCTCCAACGCAGAGCGTAACGTCGAAGCCAGCCTGCAGCAGGGTTGCACTTCGCTTTTGTGAGGCGACGAGGGTTTCACCGAAGAGCTGACGGCGTTCACTGTGGCCGACGAGCGCCGAGCGTACACCGATTTCCTCACACATCGGGGCGGAGACTTCGCCGGTGAAGGCGCCCGATTTTTCCCAATGGACATTTTGCGCGCCGATTTCAACGGGAAGGGCCTTGCGTGCCGAGAGCGCTGCGCTCCATGAAACGTCCGGGCAATGAAGAAAAAGGCGAAGCGACCCTTGCTCGAGGAGGGCGCGAGTCGGCTCGGAGAGTTTCGCAGTCCACTGGTGATTGCATTCATCGAAGAAGTCGGCCGTGGCTTTTGGGCCATGGTTCATCTTCCAGTTACCCGAGATTCGAACCCCCCGAGTCCGAGCGCTCACTAGTTTAGTACCGCGGATTTCGGGTTACGGGTTTGAGCGCGCAGTACGTCGATGCCGGGCAGCGCACCGAGTTCGAGGTATTCGAGGACCGCTCCGCCACCGGTTGAAAGGTGATCGAAGCCAGCCGCCGTGCCTGATTGTTTGATGGCCAGCACGGTATCTCCGCCGCCGACGACCTTCACGGCATCGAGTCGAGAAACGGCTTCCGCTACTTGGTAGGTGCCTTGGGCGTATTCCGGCTTTTCAAACATGCCGAGCGGCCCGTTCCAGAAGATGGTCTTTGCGGCCGCCAGCATCTGCGTGAAGCGTTCGACGGTTTTGGGTCCGATGTCGAAGCCGCCGCTCGTGTCCACGGGAACCACCACCGGCACCCCTCGTTTCTTGGCATCGGCCAAGATCTGGCGAGCCGCCTCGACATCTTGAGGCTTGGGTTGCCGCGCGCCGGCAGGAATTTCGTTTCCTTGCACGGCCCAGAACGCATGCGCCATCGCGCCGCCGATGAGGAGTCCGTCCACTTGCACGAGTAGCGAGCGGATGGTCTGAATCTTATCGCTGACTTTTGAGCCCCCTAAGATCGCGAAGAAAGGCTTGGCGGGGTTTCGGACGAGTTTTTCGAGAAAACCAAGCTCTTTTTCGATTAAAAAGCCTACGCCACGCTCCTTCATCAGGGCGGGGACGCCAAAAGTCGAAGCGTGCTTGCGGTGGGCGGTGCCGAAGGCATCCGTGATGTAGATGTCCGCGAGGCGGGCCAGCTGGTGTGAGAATTTGTCGTCGTTCTTTTCTTCTTCCGGGTAGAAGCGGAGATTTTCGAGCATCATCACTTGGCCCCGCTTCAGGCTCTGTACCATCAGTTCGATGCCTTCGCCGACACAGTCAGCTGCGAGAGTGACATCGACTTTGAGCAGGTCAGCCAAGTGCAGCGCCACCGGCTCCAGGGAATTCGACTCCTCCCGCTTCCCGTCCGGGCGTCCGAGGTGGGTCGCGATCAGCACTCGCGCGCCCGCTTCGATGCAGTGCTGAAGGGTCGGTAGAGCTTCGCGGATGCGAGTATCGTCAGCCACCGTGCGGACGCCGGCGTCGTTGATCGCGTTGAGCGGTACGTTCAGATCGAGGCGCAGGAAAACTCGTTTGCCCCCCAGCTGGAAGTCGCGTACCGAACGGATGGTGCCGAGGGTTTGCCCGACAGGATCTTGCTGTTCTGGATTCATTGAGTTGAGTTCCATATCCAATTTAAAGTTCCTTTTGGGCCATCCAGCGGGTCAAATCAAGCATTCGGGCGGAGAATCCCGACTCGTTGTCATACCAGGAAATGACTTTCACGAAGTTTCCGCCCAAAATAGTCGTGAGTTCTGAGTCGATCGTCGAGCTGCTCGGATTTCCGTTGAAGTCGCAGGAGACGAGCGGCTCGGCCGAGTAGCTCAGGACGCCCCTCATCGATGTTTCAGAGGCGAGCTTGAAGGCGGCGTTGATCTCTTCTTTTGTGGTATTTTTTTTGAGTTCACCGGTGAAATCGACCAGCGAAACATTCGGGGTCGGCACGCGGATGGCCAGACCGTCGAGCTTGCCCTTGAGGTGGGGAAGCACGAGGCCCACGGCCTTCGCGGCGCCGGTCGAGGTGGGGATCTGTGACATCGCGGCGGCGCGTGCGCGGCGCAGGTCCTTATGGGGGAGGTCGAGGATGTTCTGGTCGTTCGTGTAGCTGTGAACGGTCAGCATGGTCCCTCGCACGATGCCAAACGAGTCATCGAGCACTTTCACCAGCGGTGCCAGGCAGTTCGTCGTGCAGCTCGCGTTCGAAACCACTGCATGCTTCGAAGGGTCGAAGGTCGTTTCGTTCACGCCCATGCAGAAAGTGGCGTCAGCGTCCTTGGAGGGCGCCGAAATGATCACGCGCTTGGCCCCGGCTTTGAGATGCTGTGCGGCTGGTTCGCGGTTGGTGAAGATGCCGGTGCACTCATGCACGAAGTGGGCGCTGAGCTGAGCCCAGGGCAATTGGGTCGGATCTTTTTGCGCGAGGAGCACGATTCGTTTAGAGCCAACGATGAGCGATGAGCCCTCGAGCCGAACCTCCTGTTTGAGCGGGCCATGCACGGAGTCGTGCTTGAGTAGGTGAACCATGGTCTCCGGCGTGGTGAGATCATTGATTCCGACGATCTCGATCAGATCGTTCTCAAGCGCCAAACGTACGATTTTTCGGCCGATCCGGCCGAAGCCATTTATCCCCACTCGAATCGCTTGTGACATGTCCGTGGCATAGCACAGACAATAGGGGTCAGGCTCCAAATCTTAAGAGAATTAACAATTACGGATTCATCAATCCGTAATTGTTAATTCTCTTAAGATTTGGAGCCTGACCCCTATTGGACCAGGCTGCTCAATTGGTTCTGGTACTCGCGGAGTCGCAGGTCTTCATAGCCGTTCGCGAAGCTCCCGAAACGTAGCTTCTGTTCGGCGGGGAGCAGGGTGGCCAGCGTCGCGAAGCCCGCCAATTGTGTCGACTCGCAGCGGAAATCAATCGCTCGCAGTGCATCCCGGGTGATGGGCTGGGTGGATTGGCAAACGGCCAGGCGCTCTTTTCCTTTCTGCACGGTCATCCGGAGAAAAGGTTCCATGCCCCGCATTCGGGACCGTCCCCCCGAGTACTCCGCGCGCAGGCGAATGTCGCCGATCCTCTGCGCAGCCTCATAGACTGGCTGGGCGGCGTTGGTCTCTAGGATGAAGGCCAAAATTGCGAAAAAAGCGGCGACTGAAATCGAAAAGGTACGACGAGCATCCATGCCCAAACTCCTTGTAGAAAAAATCACGCCCCCCTCGTCCTGAGGAGGGGGCCCCGAAGGAGGCCCTGTACCCTGAGAAAGCAATTCCCTTGCCACCCCTCGTGCGTGTTATTTCTGAGGTTTTTTTGGGCGAGATGCGCCTGGTGCAAGAAGCGCCCGATATTTTACGAGGCTCTGACGATACACCGTTCTCGTTGCCTCCCAGGGCCGGTCAAAACGGAAGGCTCTCTTCGCAATCGCCGAGGTGAGGGCGAGGAGACCGGCTACGTCTTGGAGATGCACGAACTCTGGAGCCGGACCCAAGCTGCCCAGCGATCCGGTTCCCCCTTCAAAGCTTTGATTGTGATAGTTGCCGAGCGGCACGCTCAGGGCGATCGTCGGAAGGCCGAACACCGTGGCCGCCGATCCTTCGCAGGTGCCCCCGTCCATGATACGGCGTTGATGTTTTTCCGGCAGGATTTTCGCTGCGAGCTCTGTCAGGGCGCGGGTCGGGCCAGGCGAGAAAACGGTGAATTTATCGCCTAGGCGCACCACCGGACCCTTGCCGATCTCGGCTCCAGGCAGCAAAGCGCGCGAGGTCTCGAGGCTCACCACTAGAGGTGGGATGCGAGACTTTTTGATCCATCCCAGCTCGAGATGCGCGATCGTGCCGACGAAGCCCACTTCTTCTGCGCGCGAGAGCAGTCCCAGAAAAGGAGCGAAACCTGCCCGAGCCTTGCCCTTTGTGAACACTTTCTTCGCCGTCTCGATGATTGCGAAGCAACCGACCAGGTCATCGCAAACGCTGCCTCGGACGCAGCCGGCTTCTTCCCAGCACGGCGCTTGAAATCGAAACCCACCAAAAAGGGAGAGGGCGTTGACGGACGAAGGGAGAGGCTCCGATATCTCGATCTGGGAATTTGCTACCGATCTCCCATGTACGGCTTTCATCGCACTTCGAATCCTTCCTCGTCCTTCCCAGTTCGGAAGGTCGCGACACTTCAACCAGACTTCAGCGCTCTCGAGATGCTCAACCGGCGTTCCTCCATGCCATGTTGCTTCGAGGCGAAGCCCGCTCCCGCTTCCCGCGATGTGGAAGCCCGGATGATCCATATGCGCGATGAAAAATCGAGTGGGCGCGGAGGCGGATCCGCGTTTGAGGATGCGAAGATATTCCGCGGACGAGCCCGCGCCGACCACGACGTTGCCATGGGGATCTTTGAAGGAGGGGATTCGGTGGTGATCGAGTTCGATTTTGAGGCGCTCCTCGGCGAAATGTTCGCGAAACGGGGCCGTGCGACATGACAGCAGTTCGGTCAAAAAGCTCATGGGGCTTGCATAACATAAAAGGCGGGCCCACTTTGAAGACGTGAAAAACCCGGCAGGCCTGTTGGAAGAGATGCATGAGCTTCTCGTGTTGAATGAAGAGAATCCATTCAAGGTGCGAGCCTTTGAGAAGGCCGCCGCAGCCGTGGCGGGCCGGACGGATCTCGAAGAGCGCGCGCGGGCGGGCACGCTCACCGAACTCGAGGGGATCGGCAAGGGCATTGCCGCCGTTTTGACGGAGTATCTTGTCGCGGGGAAGACGACGGAGCGCGATGGGCTGCGCGCGAAATTGCCCGAGGGCCTTTGGGCGTTGACCCGACTTTCTGGGCTCGGCCCCAAGAAGGCCCGGCAGGTGATCGACGAGCTGGGAATCACCTCGGTGGGCGAGCTCGAGTACGCGTGTCGAGAGAATCGACTCCTTAAGATCAAGGGGTTCGGCGAAAAGGCCCAGGAAAAAATTCTCGATTCCATTGAGTTCTCCCGCAAGAATGAAGGCAAGCTTCGAATCGACACGGCCTTCGCCTGGGCGAGAAAATTCATCGCTCGCCTCGACGGACTGCCCGGAGCGAAAAAGGCGTTCTACTCGGAAACCGGCGCGCTTCGGAGAAGGCTCGAGGTGGTCGAGCGTCTTGAATTTCTCATCGACGAGTCGTTCGCTGGGCCGTCGAGTCGAGCCCTCGAAACGATGTGTTCGGAAGATCCCATCGCGGTGCCCGTTCAAATTCTTACGGCTCCCGCTCGGCGGTTCGGTTACGAGCTGGCGCGCACGACGGCGACAGCGGAACATTGGCAGGCGCTCGGCGCGCCAGAGCCCTTCGATGCGCCGGATGAGGCGGCGTTTTTCAGCAGGCTCGCACTGCCCGTCATTCCGCCCGAGATGCGGGAGACCGCCGAGTCGGTTCGATGGGCTAAGGAAGGAGCGTTGGCGAAGGTGCTGCCTTGGGACGGTATCCGGGGTGTCTTTCACAATCATACGATTCGGTCGGATGGGGCCGCCACGCTGGAGGAGATGGTGCTCGCCGCGAAGAAGCGCGGGTATTCGTACATCGGCATCTCCGATCACTCGCAGAGCGCCTTCTATGCCCAGGGCCTCAAGCTGCCCGAACTGCTTACCCAGGAGAAAGAGGTTCGCGCGCTCCAGGAAAAGCATCCGGAGATTCGCATTTTTTGGGGGATTGAGAGCGATATCCTCGTGGATGGCTCGCTCGATTACGAAGCGCAGGTCTTGAAGAAATTCGACTTCGTCGTCGCGTCGATTCATTCCCGATTTCAGATGGGTCGGGAGGCGATGACGGATCGGCTCCTCGAGGCGGTTCGTCATCCAGCGACGCGTTTTCTCGGGCACGTCACTGGGCGGCTTCTGCTCGGGCGAAAAGGGTATGATTGCGATCTCGAGCGGGTCATTCGGGAGGCTGCGCGTTGCGATGTCGCGATTGAAATCAATGCAAACCCGGCCCGGCTCGATATCGACTGGCGGTGGGGGGGGCAGCTGCGGCAGGCTGGCACCCTCGTTTCTGTGAATCCGGACGCACATGACATCCAGGGCCTGGATGATACGGTTTTCGGGGTCGCGGTGGCGCGGAAGGCTCTCCTCCCGGCGGTTCAAGTCGTCAACGCACGAAGCGTGGAGGACGTGGCCCGATGGCTGAAGCGGGGCTAGTGCATCGTGTTGATTTGAGGGTTTTAAAGCTCTGAGCGAGCGTGCTATGACCGTTCGCATGACACCCGAACAGCTGAAGTCACGCATTGAAGTGCTCGGAGCCGGTACCCAGGTCTCCGTGAGCGATCTCACGGGCACGATGGATCATTACCAGGTTCAGGTGGTCTCCAGCGCCTTTGCGGGCAAGATGATGATCGAGCAACACCGGATGGTCATGGCCACCGTTCAGGCTGAGATCGATTCTGGCGAGGTGCATGCGCTCTCGATGAAGACCTATACCCCCGAACAATTTGAAAAGGCGCAATCTCGCGCTCAGTAACAGGAGTTTACGATGGCACACCCACGAATTTCAGACCTCGAAAAGATCGTTCAAGAAAGCCCCGTCACGATTTTCATGAAGGGCACCCCGGATTTCCCCATGTGCGGCTTCTCGGCCAAGGCCATCTCCGTTCTGAGGGCCGCCGGAGTGACGAACATCAAGGGCGTGGATGTCCTCTCGGACGATCCGCTCTGGGAAGCTCTCGAAGAGTACACGAAATGGCCCACGGTTCCCCAGATTTTCATCGCCGGGAAGTTCGTCGGCGGCTGCGACATCATCACCGAGATCTATGAGCGCGGTGAGCTCGAAGAGATGCTTCACAAATGAAGCTCTCCCTCGTCGTTCCCGTCTACAACGAGGCTCGGCATCTTGAGGAAGTCGTTCACTATCTCATGGAGACGAATTTTCCGTGTGAAACGGAATGGCTTTTCATCGACGATAAGTCGAAGGACGAATCGCTTTCGATTCTTCGGCAGCTCGCGCTGAAGTATGGGTTTCGCGTCATTGCCCAAGAGCAGAATCAGGGCAAGGGCGCGGCCGTGATTAGGGGCATTCGGGAAGCGACCGGTGACGTGATCTGCATTCAAGACGCCGATTTCGAATACGACGTTCGCGATGTACCCGCGCTTTTGCAGCCCCTCATCGAAGAGCGCGCGGATGTGGTCTACGGCAGCCGGTTCAAGAAATCTTCGTTCCAGGTGCATCGCACCTATCACTATTTCGTGAACAGATTGCTCACCGTGCTGAGCAATCTGTTCTCGGGCCTGTATCTGACCGATATGGAGACCTGCTATAAGCTCTTCCGCGCCGATCTGCTCAAGAGCATGAACCTTCAGTCGAATCGCTTTGGCATCGAAGTCGAGTTCACGGCCTACATCGCCAAGACCGCCGCCCGTGTTTTCGAGATGCCCATCTCCTACTATCCTCGCACTCGCTTGCAGGGAAAAAAGATCAACTGGAAGGATGGCGTCGCCGCCCTCTGGCACCTGGTACGCTTCAACTTTTTCGTGAAACCCGCCGAGGCCTTCACTCAGCTGCCGAAACGATATGACACCGAAGCGCGCCGGTCGGAGCCTTATCTCACCAAGCCGCGCGACGCGGAAAAGCTTGCCTCGAGCCGCACTGCCGAGGGGTTCTCGGAGAAGTAGGGGCTGTAGGCTCGTGAATTAAAAAAGCTGATCGCTCCAAAGCTGCTCCAGGAAGTCTTCGACGGTGAGGACCTCGATCCCGTCGTCCGTCTGGCGCGAGTGTCGCTCGCCGCTGACAACGATTCTTCGGCCGATATCCGGGTGATCGACCTTGATCTCGCGTAAGCCTTTGAGATGGTCAGCATGAATGCGAGGGGATGATTTCACCTCAATGGCGCATTTCATCTTGCCGACGATGAAATCGACCTCCACCTGAGTGGTCAGCCGCCAGTAGGACATCGTTTCCGGGCGTTGCCGATAGCTCAGGTACGAACGGAGCTCCTGGTGAACCCAGTTTTCCAGAGCCTTGCCCCAAAGTTCAGACCCGGTCTTCACCTCGCCTCTTTGGGCCAAGTACGCGACGATTCCTACATCGAAGAAGTAGAACTTCGGGCTTGAGATGATTTTCCGCTTGGGTCGAAAACTATAGCCGGGCAGAAAGGCACCGAGCAGGGTGTCATGCAGGATGTTGAAGTAGGATTGAATGGTCGGTGCGGAAACGCCGCAGTCGCGCGCGAACGACTCGAAGGAGAGAATTTCCGTATCGCCGATCGCGGCGGCTTCCAGGAAGCGGGAGAAAGGGGGGAGCTGGCGGACGAGCCCCTCGGAAAAAATCTCCTCTTTGAGGTAGTCCGCGCAATAAGAGCGAAGCAGTTGCCGCGCCTCCAAGTCCGAGTCGGCGAGATAGATCGCCGGCAGGGCGCCTCGGTTGAGAACCCGGTTCAGGTCAAAACGATCGCCCATTTCATAGGCGGTCAACCCAAAGAGTTCGAGTCGAATGGCCCGGCCCCCTAGCAGGTTCGCGTGGTGCTTCTTGAGTTTGCGGGCGCTGGAGCCGCAGAGGACGAACGCGACTTTCTCTTCTTCGATGAGGTATTGAACCTCGTTCAGCAGGTCGGGCACCCGTTGAATCTCGTCGATCACCACCTGTTTGGTCTTCCACTGCTTGACTCGTTCGCGGAGGAGCTGCGGTCGCGCGCTGTAGTCGGCGAATTCTTCGCTTTTCAGGAGTTGGATAGTCGGAAGGTCGGGGTACGCCTTTCGAAGGAGAGAGGTTTTACCGGTCTGGCGCGGACCCCAGAGGAAGAGCGATTTTTTGAAAGGGATGGGGAGTTTCAGTAAGCGGTTGAATGAAAAGGCTGAATCCATGACGGAAAGTATACTTTAGATAATCATGAAAATCAAAAGTATCTATTTTGATTGAAATGAGCTCTTTGTTGGACGGCCTAGGGGTTCTCGGAGAAGTCGGGACTACTTCGGCTCCACGCGCTCGATGAAGGGGATTCCGTCGAACCCTCGATCGTAAGAGTAGACTCGACGAACGCCCGCTTGTTTCATCGAGGCGATGTGAACCGCGTCTCGAGTGGAGAGCGCGGGCTGGTTTTTGAGGATGTCATTCGCCTCCAGCATCGTGTCGAGTTGAATGGGTAGGAAGCGAATCGGGATGCCGACGACGAAGTCGAAGATGCGGTGGGAGAGATCCGAGCGACCGATCGAGCGGTAGCGATGGAGGATTTCTTGGAGCACTTCCGTGTTTGAAATGTACTCTTCGCTTGCAGTCATCGACTCAGCCGCCCTCAAGAGAAGCTGCACGCAGGGCTCTTTGTTGGGGTGTTCCGCTCCTGCGGCATACATGAAAATATTCGCATCAAGAAAGACGGTCTTCATACCTTCCTCGCAGCGATTCGCTTTTCATCGATTCCCAATCGCTGACCGGAGCATTCAGGTCAGCGAGTCTGAGTACGACTTCTTGTGCAGTCAGGCCATGCCCCCGGGTCAGCGCTCTTTCCGCTTCCTGTTTCAGGCGCGTTCTGGCCCACTCGGCCGCAGGGATTCCCTCAAGACGGGCCGCTCGATGAAGGAGGCGGTTCTCCTCGTCAGTTACTGGAATTTGAAATCTTTTCACACGACTCATCTTACTCATGAGTATAGTATGAGTAAGGTCGCAAGGCAATGCCGCGAGCGAGATCGGAGCTTGTTAAAAACTAGTCTATAGACTAGTCTATAAAAATGAGGAAATCGAAGAAACGAACCGTACCCCTGGCTGAAGCGAAGGCCAAGCTGTCCGAGCTGATTCGTGAGGTGGAGGCGGGGGGCGAGATCGAGATCACCAAGGGCGGAGCGAAGGTGGCCCGGCTTTGTTCGGTTCGCCCACTGGATGTTCCTCTTCTGGGGTTTCTCCCTGGTATCGTGATGCAGGACGATCTGATTCGTTCGGCTGTTTCGCCAGAAGATTGGGAATTGGTCTGATGGCGGCAGAACGATTTTTGCTCGATACCCATATTCTCGTCCGACTGGCGAACGGAGCAGTCGATGAGCGAAGAAACCAGCTCTTCGAACGGAGCGATATTGCTCTGGGCTATTCGGTGATCTCGCTTTGGGAAATCACGAAGCTCTATGAAAAGGGCAGGCTGGGGTTTCTCAACGGGATTGCCGATGCGCTCAGGCAGATTGAAGGCCATCCGCAGTTGACGGCGATTCCCCTCAGCAGCGGCGTCTTGCTCGCAGTGCTTTCGGCGTCGCAAAAAATGCACAAAGACCCGGCCGACCAGATGATCGTCGCAAGCGCCATGCACTGGGGCGCGACGCTGGTGACGGACGACGGAGAGCTTCGGAAGCTCGAGTGGATCAAGACGATTTAGAGAATCCCTATTTTCAAGAGGTCCCTAGCTCTTTGCGGGGGATCGTAGTCGCAGGGAGCGCTCCATCTGTTTGGCTAGAAAGGGCTCGAGAGGCGGATCAAACTCGACCGTTGCCTGAATTTTCGCCAGGCCATACTCAACGATCAGGGGCCCGAGCCACTGGTCGAGAAAAGAGACGGTAATGCTTTTTACGCCATGGTGATCGACTTGGATTTTTTTCTGAGCATCCAGTGCGTTCCTGACTGCCAGGGCAAGCTTCGGAATATTTGAGTCAGTTCGGGATGAGCAGAATTCGCCCGCTTCGCGGAGAAGTTCGATCACCATCAGTGGATCTCCACTTTGAAAGCGACTAAAGTTCCCAGAATGGGGAACCTCGCCTTTCTCTCGAGATAAAGATCCCCGACTTGGACAAAAAGGCCCCCGTCCGAGAGAACGAGGCTTTCTCCATTTCGGGACCGAATCACCTCACTGAGGAGGTGAAGGCCGATCCCTCGGCCATGGGTGCCCGTACCAGTGATCCCTTCTTCGGTTGCGAGGCGGGTGAGGGCGGCCGCTGATTTGCCCAAGGTGTCCGAGAGTCGTGGATTGAGGGGGAGCGTCGCGTGAATGCCAGGCCCCTGATCTCGTACCGCGGCGATCAGCCACCCCAGATGCTTTTCGATGTGGACCGCGATCGCTTTTCTTTGGCCGTGCTCTTGCGCGTTTAGGAGCAGCTCTTCGAGTACCACCATGATCTCGGTGTCCGATACGGAAAGATTGTGCAGCCGATCGAAGATTCCGTTGTCGGTTGCCGACGGAATCGCCGGAATCAGGGGCCTGTCTTTGACAATCGACTCAGCGAGATCTTCGAGGTTCACCCAAGAAAGGTAGCAAGCGTGAGGGAGACTGTCTACGATTCCGTTGCGGGGCTTATGGCACGGGTTCTTATCTCTGACCACCCTGAAGAGACGCAGTTTTTTCAGGGTGGGATTTTTTCCGATCCACGAGATCCCTTCATTTGTGGCTTCTGGGAGAAGTAAGAACTTTTTAGATCCTGCTCCTTGGAGGTGCTATTCTTGGACTAGATATGAAGAACCGCTTCAAAACCTTCGGTGGCGTACCGTGGAAATCACCCTGGCTCAGGCACGGGTTTCAGAGCCTGGTCGAGCATGGCGTGACGCGCGGGGCGGACGCGGCCGTGGCGGTCGGCTTGATCATGGCGCTTCCGGCCGAGCGTTACTCGAAGCTAGCCCTCGCGCAGGCGGCGGTGGCGCCGATGCTTTTGTTCTTCTTCAGTCCATCCTCCGTATTGATGCGGGATTTCGCCGCATGGAAGAAGGATCCCGCCGAGCTTACTCGCCGAGTGCGGGCCTTTCGCGGGTTTGCCTGGTTTCAAAGCATGCTGGCCGTGGCGCTCGCGGCGGGAATAGCGGCTCTCCGATCACGCTCGGGCGGGGATGCTTTTGATGAGCGATTTTTCCCTTTGCTCTGGGCGTTCGGTCTCGCGCTCGCGCCGCAGGTCAGCGGTCCTGATCGCGATTACCTTCGGTATGAGCTCGAGCTGACCACGGTGAATTTCATCAACGCGCTTCAGCGATTCGGCGTGATCATCGTATCGCTCGCGGTGATTTTGCTCGCCGATGCGCGGGCGGAGTATCTCGCTTCGGGGGTTTGGCTGATCCTCATTGGTACGGCGCTCCTGAGTCGGTTGGCGGCTGAAAATCGTTTTTCCCTCGACGTACCGATGCAGGGTTTTTCCGAGGCTGTGACCCGCATTTGGGAAAGCTCTCGTGGTTTCAGTCTCTGGGCCCATTTGGGCGGCGTCATCTTCGGGACGCTGCTGGGCTTTCCTGTTTTGCTCGCTGGGTTGATGCGCATCGATGCCGCCAGTACGGGAATTTTTGCCGCCGCTTCGAAGCTCGCCAACTTCAGCCTCGCGATCCCTCTCGCCCTCTCTCAGGCATTCACGCTCTGGTTAAGTCGACGAGTCAAGCCCCAGGTGGGTTCTGAAGATGCGAAAATCGAGTACCGCCGCTTCGGCGTTTTCATGGCGGGCATTGGAGGTTTGGCGCTCGCTCAGGTTCTCGTTCTCTTGCTGGCCGCTCGTTCGTTCATGCAGCTGCTCTCGCGTGGACGTTGGACAATCGAGGAGATCGCCGCTGGCTCTTCGTGGCTTGCCTCTCTTGCCCTGATCCAGATTCCCTTTATTTTGTTCTCGGCCAGCGCCCCCTGGTTCAATGCTCGCAGCGGGCTCGTCGGTTCTATTTTACGAGTGTATTTACCCTGGGCCTCCGCTACCGTAGCCATCGCCTCGTTTGCGCAGCAACAGCTCACACCCGACGTGGCTTCGGTGATCTCGATCACTGCTTTAAGTTCGGCGACGCTTTTCGTACTTCTCGGAATGGAGTGGGTGGGGATTGCCCGGCGAGTTATGAAAGGTGTCTGACACCCATTTGATGCTCGACGCGTTAATTCACCCCTGAGTGGTGCGTGAGCGGCCAGGTTTGCCCTCTTTGACCACCATCTCCACACAAGATCCTTCACGAGAAAAAGGGGATCCGAGCACCTTTTGATGCTTGGCGCGTCAATTTCCGCGAACGGCGTGTTCACATCAAAGTTCGAGTGGTTAAATTTCCCGGTATAATCACTACCTGGTTACCCAGTACTGTTTCTTGGCCCTCGGCAAACTGGAAAAGCTAGGCTGTCTCGATTTTTGCTGGCGGACGTGTTTGTCGGGTGGCGTCTCAGTTCAGCACGCCCAGATTCCAATCGGGCCTGATTGCACTCCCCCCATTTTTTGACATGCAGCTCGGCGCAAATATTCCGACGCCGATGCTGGCGTATTTTCTCCGAACAGAAACCATGCTCCTGGCTTTAGCCAACGCGGAAGCTCATCTGCCGGTACGCGATGAACGGAGAAGGGCGCGCTGAGGAGAAGTGCCGCATCGTCTCCGAATTCGGGTTGAGTCGTGAGAAGCGAATCAGGGTGGCGCGCTTGAAGTTTTTTCCAGTCCTGTTGGACGAGCAACTGCTGCGGAAACCCGTAGCTGGGCAGGTCGCTAGAAATCCTCATCCATTCCGGAATCGCGCGCCAAGAAACTGCGGCAACGCAGAAAAATAAAACGGTTGCTCGAATGGCGGGAGACCAAGCCGGCGGCTGCCGCCACGCGAATACCCTTTCGAGAAGGAAGCTCAAGCTCGAGAGGCAAAAGATCAGGTAGGCAGGCACCAGATACCGAGGCTGAGGGCCTGGTGCGGCGAAGGCCCACCAGAAAAGATGAATGAACGCGAAAACTGCGAGGGGCCGAGACCAGGGTTGACGCCGAGCCTGAAGCAAGACGGTAAAGAAGCCAGCAATGAGAAAGAAGATGCCCTTCATGTTGAGAATTCGAGGAATCTGAGCAAGTACCGCCGAAAAGGGAAGGGTGGCCGGAGCGAGGCCGCCGTTCGCTTGCTTCATCACCTGGGGGTATTGAATCCAGTATTGGACAGTGCCATTCAGGCCGAGAACAAAAGCCATCCAGGTGAGCCAGCCCGTCCATGGAATCAAAAGTCCCGCCGTGAAGCGGGCAACACCCCGCCCATCTTTCTGGAAGCAGAGGGTGATCAAGAAAACTGGGGCGATAAAGATGCAGTAAGGCTTCGAAAGAAGCGCGAGGCCACAGGCGACTCCGGCCCGCAGACTCCTCTTCGACATCAACGCAAAGAAGGAGGCACAGAGCCAGAAGATCATGGCTTGTTCGCCGAGCACTCCGTAGGGGTAGTAGAAATTTTCTCGGAGCGCGCGCCATTGCGTATGAAAGATCCCCAGGGCGAGGAGGCAGGCCAGCGTTCGATTGAAAGTCGGGCGCCCGACGAGCGGTTTCAAGACGAGCTTGCAGATCAGGATGCAAGTACCCAAGTAATAGATGAAGGATACAACTCTGCCCATGGCAGCTCCCGGCCAGCCCGAAATCCAGGAGAGAATCGCGGCAGGGAGAATCAACGCCGGGCCCGTCGTGGCGTGGGGCGCGAATACGGGCCCGTTCCAGGGTTGGTACTTTCCTGTCTGAGCAAGCACTTCAATGAATTCAGAATGAAGCGCTTCATCCGCGGTGAGGTGGAACCACACTGCGCGGGTCAAAATATCGCCCCAGCTTTGAAGAGCGGGCCACATCACTGCGAGCGTAGCGACCGCCCAGAATGCTGGGTGGCGAAGGATGTCGAGAAACCTGATCATGATTTTAGGGTTATCATGGGGATTGAGGGGGGCTGTATTTCCTTTTGCCGCGAGTCCAAAACTGTGTTTGGTAGGTAGGATGGAGCATGACCTTCTGGCGATCCGTCCAATGGCACAAGGTGCGGGGAGCATCCCCTTCGAACTCGAAGCCCTGAGTAATGCGGTGCGGTACCAGCAGTGGGTTTTCGACCTGCTTGAGCCCCATCTCGGGCAACGCATCATCGAGTTCGGGGCCGGCGTCGGAAATCTTTCAAAGTGGTTGCCACTCCGAGAAAGGCTGATTCTTACGGAGTTTGATCCCTACCTATTGGAAATCTTGCGCACCTCGACTGATCAGATTCGCAAAGCCCATCATGGCGTGACGGTCGAGCCATTCGACTTGAGCAGGGATGACCCAAGCCGTTACTTTGGTGACCATCTCGACACGGTTGTTTCTTTCAATGTCCTTGTGCATGTCGAGGATGATCTCGGCGCGCTCGAAAGACAGATCGCTATCCTTAAAAACTCAAAGGCGCCCGGACCGAAGAGAGTGTGCTTCTTTGTACCGGCCCACCTCTGGGCCTACGGCACGATGGATCAAACCTTTGGTCACTTTCGCCGCTATAGCGCCTCGATGGTTCGCAATTTGGTGAAAAAAGTAGACCCCACTGCCGTGATACAAGCGCGCTATTTCAATTTGCCGGGCTTGGTCGGCTGGCTCCTCCAAGGGCGCATTTTGAAGAAGACAAGCTTCGGAGTCGAGTCGGTCAAAGCGTTTGAGGCGCTTTGTCCATTGATTCGGGCTGTGGATAGCCTGGCTCACTTCGTGAGGCTGCCGCTTGGGCAGTCACTGCTTTGTGTGGTTACTTTGAGATAATGGGCAAATCTGTTTTTTGAGCCGAAGTCGGCAGCTTCCAGGATCGATAAACCAAAGGATTACCCTCGGGTTCGCAGTATCGATGGATGAGGTCGGGCGGGCACCTGGGTGTGTGTTGTCCCAGTTCCCGCCAGCCAGCCAGGGTTTTCAATGCGACGACGAGCAAGAGGCAAGCCGCGCTGAGGGCATAGGGCTGCGGCACGAGCCCTTTCCGCCAACCGAGGAAGCGACTAACGAGCCAGGCCAGCCACATGGCGCCGCCGAGTAGGCCCACGTACCCGTGGCGAATCCAAGCGGCATCCGATTTCATTAGCCACCAAAGAGAATGAGCGAGGCTCGCCCCCGCAATGAGGAGCAACATTTTTGGGACCGGGCGGAGTGAGCGGAGAAGTCCGCCGAGGGGAGCGAGGATCAGAATGGCGGTCGTCCATTTTCCCAGGGCGCTCATGGCTCCGATGCCACCGGCCAGAGTCGTGAAAAGGAGCCAACGAGAGCCGATGCCCGTTTTTCCGCTCAGGCCTGACCCGGCCGTGATCACGATATTCCGGTAGTGCTGCCAGCTCTGCACGTACTCCTCCGCGGATGGGGCCAGCAGATATTGGTAGGCAAGCCAGATCAGAGCGCAGAGGACGACGGTCGCTCCGGTTTTTAGAAGGGGGAGGAACACATTTCGGAGTGAACGACGATTCAAGAGCTGGCAACCGCAGAAGAGACCGAGACCGCCGACGAGACTGACTAGCGCGATCAGCTTGAGGTGAATGGCTAGCGCGAAGAGCAGTCCGGCCCAAATCGCGCGCTCTCGTTCGGCATAGAGAAACGCGCCGAGAGCCAGAGCCGTGAAGCTCAGCACTTCGCCATGGTTGTAGATGAGGGTAGCCGGCAGGGCAGGAATGAGAAAAGCGAACGCCAAAAAGAGAAGTCCGATCCGGTGCGGGCTTCGGGTTTGAATCAGAACCCAGGAGAGGAGGCCCAGCACCAGCGCGTTCTGTAAGCCAGAGAAGAGGCGACCCCAGGCGTAAGAGCCGGAGAGAAGCGTGGCGGCTCCTGGAATCAACGAACCGAAGATGCCCGAAGTAACCCAGGCGTCAAACGCCAGGTTTGACCCGCGAATCGTCACCCAACCTTTCTCGAAGAAGCTAGCCGCTGAATCCATGAAAATGGCTTCATCGATGAAGAGATCTCGGCCTGTCCCGGGAAGGAGCCCGGTGTGTGGGAATACAATGCAGATGGTCGTAACCAAGGAGAGGAGAACCCAAAAAAGGAGCGACCTCAGATCTTGTTTCCCTCTGTTCATTTAAGGGATGAATATGCTGTAAAAAGGGTCCATGGAACAGAGAAGAGTAAACAGAATGGAAAAAAGCGCCCGTATCTATGTAGCCGGTCATCGAGGTCTAGTGGGCTCGGCCATCGTTCGCGCTCTTCAGGCTGCGGGCTACTCGAATCTCCTTTTGCGCACCCATGCTGAGACTGATCTCACCCGTCAGGCCGATGTCGAGCGCGTCTTTCAGGCTGAAAAGATCGACTATGTGTTTTTGGCGGCGGCAAAAGTCGGTGGAATTCAAGCTAACGCGACCCTGCAGGCCGACTTTCTGTATGCAAACCTGATGATCGCGGCCAACGTGATTCAGGCGGCAGCTCAGAGCCCTGTTCAAAAACTCCTCTTTTTGGGGAGTTCTTGCATCTATCCCAAACTGGCGCCTCAGCCGATGGCAGAAGAGTCTCTTCTGACGGGCGCGCTCGAGCAGACGAACGAGGGGTACGCGATCGCGAAAATCGCGGGCCTCAAGCTCTGCGAGAAGTATCAAGAGCAATACGGTAAACGCTTTATCTCGGCGATGCCCACGAATCTTTACGGCCCGGGAGATAATTTCCATCCCGATCACTCTCACGTGATTCCCGGGATGATGAGACGTTTTCACGAAGCGAAGGTACGAGGAGACCGAGAAGTGATTGTCTGGGGTACGGGCACGCCGAGGCGGGAGTTTCTCCACTGCGATGACCTGGCCCAGGCGCTCCTTCTTCTCATGGAAAAATATGAAGAACGCTCGACGATCAACGTCGGCACTGGCCAGGAGTGCACCATCCGCGAGCTTGCCGAGACGATGCGTGAGGTGATCGACTTTCAGGGGGACCTGCGCTTCGATTCAAGCAAGCCGGATGGAACGCCGCGTAAATTGCTCGACAGTCGGAAGATCGCGGCGCTGGGATGGCGACCGCAGCACCTGCTGAAAGAGGGCCTGAGCTCCGCCTATCTGTGGGCTCAAGAGAATCGTATGTTTGACTAGATCTGTGGCCCTCGATACATAAGCCGCATGAAAAAGGCTTTGATCACCGGTATTACGGGGCAAGATGGCTCTTATCTCGCCGAACTCCTTTTGGAGAAGGGCTACGAAGTTCACGGAATCATCCGTCGCTCGAGCTCCTTCAATACCGAACGGATCGACCATCTCTATCGTGATCCCCATTACAAGGATGCCCGCCTGTTCCTTCACTATGGCGATCTCTCCGATGCCTCCAGCTTGAATCAGGTCGTTCGCAAGGTGAAACCCGAGGAGGTCTACCATCTCGGTGCCCAGAGCCATGTTCGGGTGAGTTTTGATATTCCCGAGTACACAGCCGACGTGACCGGGGTGGGGACGTTGCGACTCTTGGATGCCATTCGTGATTCTGGGATCGCGACCCGGTTTTATCAGGCATCGAGTTCTGAAATGTACGGAAAGGTGATGGAAGTCCCCCAGCGGGAGACCACGCCGTTCTACCCCCGAAGTCCGTATGGTGCGGCAAAGGTGTACGGCTTTTGGATTACCGTGAACTACCGTGAAGCCTATGGGATGCACGCCTCCAACGGGATTCTGTTCAATCACGAGTCTCCCCGCCGTGGAGAGACCTTTGTCACGCGAAAGATCACGCGTGCGTTGGCTCGCATCCTTGCTGGCAAGCAAAACGATTTGTATCTGGGCAACCTCGATTCCAAGCGCGATTGGGGTTATGCGAAGGATTATGTCGAAGCCATGTGGCTCATACTCCAGCAGAAGGAAGGGGATGATTACGTCGTCGCCACCGGCGAGACTCATTCAATCCGTGAATTCCTCGATCTGTCGTTCGGATCGGTAGGCCGGGATTGGAACGAGTACGTCAAGATCGATCCTAAATACTATCGCCCCACGGAAGTCGACCTCCTCATCGGGGATCCCTCCAAAGCGAAAGAGAAGCTCGGCTGGACGCCGAAGACTTCATTCAAACAACTCGTGCACCTCATGGTGCGGGAAGATCTGCGTGCGGAAGGCTTGGACCCTGAGCGTTTGATGAAGGTTTAGCTGAGCTGGCGAAGGAGGAAGTAATGGCATTTCCATCAGAGTCTGAGCTGAAAAAAATTCGGAAGAAATTAGAGAAAGCAGAGGGCACGCTCATGCTTGCCCCAAACCCGACTCCGCTTGAACAATTTCGGTGGGATATTTGCCAGAAATTCGTGCTCTACAAGCA
>CAYIHX010000005.1:57818-129523 GCA_964363305.1 uncultured Bacteriovoracaceae bacterium
GAAGCACGTGCTCTACAAGCAGAAGCACGTGCTCTACAAGCAGAAGCACGTGCTCTACAAGCAGAAGCACGTGCTCACAGTCGAAGCACTGGCCGAGATCCTGGGCACCGACAAAGCTAAGGTGAGCAAGATTCTTCGCCATAGGATCGAAAGCTTTTCAACGGACAGATTGCTTACACTGCTTCAGATCATTTATCCGAAAACAGAACTCAGGGTAGCCTGAGGTTTAGCCGAGTTGACGTAGGTCTTCATTGACCATCATTCGAACGAGAGCTTCAAAAGACATCTCGGGTTTCCAACCGAGCTTTTTAAATGCCTTGCTGTTGTCGCCGACGAGCGGTCTCTGTTCGAGGGGCCGCACGAGCGATGGATCGACTTCGACGAACTTTTCCCAATCCAGGTGGGCCTCGTCGAAGGCGATTCGAACAAAGTCTCGAACGGTATGAAGTTTTCCGGTCGAGATAATGAAATGATCGGGTTCATTCTGCTGCAGGATGAGCCACATCGCTTTGACATAGTCCCCGGCAAATCCCCAGTCGCGTTGGGCGTCGAGGTTTCCAATCTTTAATTTTTTTTCAATTCCCAGTTTGATCTTGGCAACCCCCTGCGTAATACGTCGACTGACGAAAGTCGGGGGCCGACGAGGCGACTCATGGTTGTAGAATATGCCAGCGGTGGCGTAGAGCTTGAAGAGGTCGCGAAATTGAATGGTCGAGAAGAAAGTATAGGCCTTGGCCGCACCATAGGGAGACATCGGCGCCAAGGGCGTCTCTTCGTTTTGAGGGTATGCGCCACGGCTCCCAAACATTTCACTGCTGCACGCCTGATAGAAACGAGCTTTCGGGGCATGGTGGCGAATCGCTTGCAGCATGCGAATCGTCGGCATGGCGATTTCTTCCGCCGCGAAAGCAGGGTCGTTCGCAGTCGTCGGAACGTAGCTCAGGCCCGCGAGGTTGTAGATTTCGTCGGGTTGGATATTTTGAATGAGGTGATCGAAGTCTCCCTGGCTGCGGAGTTTCGAGGCTCCTTCGAGCAGTTCAATTCGTGAAGCAATCGCCGGCGAAAGGCGATCCCGAGCTCGTTCGACATCACGAACGGTCCCCACCACTCGATAGCCTTTTTCAAGGAGGAGGTCGGTCAGGTAAGATCCGTCTTGGCCGGCAATGCCGGTGATCAACGCTGTTTTCATTGTCTTTTGGGTACCAAATTCCCGTCAACTCGCCTAGCTTGAAGCCATTCCATGAAGGTTCTCTACACACTCACCAGTTATCCGCCAGCAACCGGCGGCGCCCAGCAGCATTTTCATGAAATCGCGCGACGCCTCCAAAAAACCGAAGAGGTTCGAGTAGTGAGTCAATGGCGGGCCAACCGCCAAGACTGGTTATTGGGCAGCACATTGCGGGCACCTGAGCCTGATACGAACCCGATCGACGGCGTCGCCGTGAGTGGCTTGAAGTTTAATCGTGTCGATCGTTTCAAAATGATTCCGGCGCTCCCGTTGTACTACTTCGCTCCTCAAGTGTTTTCCCCGTGGATCGTCCGAACCTTTCTCAAGCGCTTGAAAGAAACCTCCTTTCGGCCCGACCTCATTCACCATGGCAGAATCGGTCGCGAGAACCTGGGTTTTGCTTCTCTCGAGTGGGCTCGAGAGCTGGGAGTTCCCTTTGTTTTGACCCCGTTTCATCATCCCCGTTGGGTGGGGTGGCGTTACCGTAAATATCTCGAGCTTTATCGCGAAGCCGATCACGTTTTTGCAATGACTCAAAGCGAGAGGCGAACGCTGATGGAGCTGGGCGTCGCAGAATCGAGGGTCAGCGTGCTCGGGCACGGTCCGTCCGTCTTGCCACATGCCGACGGCCAAAAATTTCGAGCTCAACACGGGATTGGCAGTCATCCGATGATCCTCTTTGTGGGACAGAAGTATCCTTACAAGGGGTTTAGGTCGTTGCTTCAGGCGGCAGACGGGATTTGGAAGACTTTTCCTGAGACTCATATTGTTTTTGTGGGCCCCAGAACCCCCGATTCCGAGAAGGAATTTTCGCAGGTCAAGGATGGACGAATTATTGAGTTGGGTTCGGTGTCGATCGAAGAAAAATGCGCCGCCCTGGCGGCCTGCGACCTCTTCATCATGCCGTCGAATCAAGAGAGTTTTGGCGGTGTTTACGTTGAGGCCTGGATGTATTCCAAGCCCGTCATCGGTGGGCGCATCGCCGCAATTGCGGATGTGATCGACGAAGGCGTGAATGGTTTACTGACGGATCAAGACCCTGCGGAGATTGCGCGCTTGGCGATCGACCTTCTGGGTGATCCGGAGAAGAGGCGTCGATTTGGGGAGGCCGGGCATCGCAAAGCGATCGAGGTCTATAGTTGGGAATCGATTTGCGAGCGTGCGCGGTCTGTATACCAGGGGCTTGTCGGATGAATTCACGATGGGGGTGGGGCGCTGTCTGCGTGACTCTTGCTTTGTCCTACCTGGGATCGGTTCTCGCTTTAGGTCTTCCAGATCTATCTAATGATTCTGGCGCGTACCTCAAGTACGCACGTACTCGAATCGATTCTGGCATTCATGGGCACGAGATCCAAAATGGTCCGGACATGCATCGAGAGCTGGGGTACCCGTTTTTCATCGCATCCGTATTGAGGCCCTTTGAATGGATTGTGGGCCGAGAAGATGTTTTCGCTTTGAAGTGGATCACCTTTTGCCAAGGTCTATTTTTTTTGACGGCATTGGCCTGCCTCGTGTTTTTGCCGGGTTCATCACAACGGTATCGGCGCGTGTTTGCGGCAGTTCTCTTTTTATCTCCCACTCTTTGGGGGGCGCACACGGTGATCTATTCCGAGAGTCTAGCCGCGACGCTTGTTATTTTTGCTTTCGTGGCGGCGTTTCGATCCGTCGAGACTCAGAGTTTAGGGGCTTGCCTGGCGTTCGGGCTTCTTATTGGGCTGCAAGGATTGGTTCGGTATAGCCAGGTTTATTGGGTATTTTTCTGCGGATTCGTGGGTGGGTTTGCCAGTATCTATTTTCGCGTGAGGGGTCAGTCGGCTCTCGCTTCGAAGCTATTCCTTAGTGGGATACTGGCGATTTTGTGCGTCGCATCTTGGAACTTGAGAAACCGACTGGTGCTTGGGCCAGAGGCGTATTCTATTCGAGAGCCGATCGTTTTGGCGGGAAAGATTCTTCGAGTTGAATCGATTGATCTGTTCAATCATCTGCCGCAAGCCCTGGTTTGCGCTGTCGGAACAAATTTATGTCAGCGCATTTATGGTGAGGCCGCCAGTTTTCCCTTCGAGATTCGTGAATCTGATCGGCTCGGCATCAAGGCTTGGAAGGACCATGTAGAGAGCTATACGGGGTCGGCTACGGCTCGATTCAGAGATTTTCGGAAGCAATACTTTCGCCGCTACCTGGATCATCCTTTTTTGCAGTTCGTGGGTAGCTTAGTGGAGATGGTGCGAATCGGTTTTTGTGAAAGCGTGCCTCCCTTTGGTACTCGGGGCCTCTCGTTCACCTTCTTTCCCAGAATTTGGCACTTTGCTGGGAGTCTGTTAGTTTGGGCGCTCTTTTGGAGCGGTCTCTCTACTCTTTCTAGGGCGGAGCGATCGGTTCGATTAGTGATGGTGTTATCACTTGCGTGGATTACGTACCATTTTGCTTTGATGTCGCAGGTCACGAATCTGGTTCGATATGTGATTCCGCTTCTGCCTTGCATTTACGCTGTAGGCGCTCTGTTTGTCTTGCGGTTGGCGAACACGGCTACCGACCGTTGGTCAAAATCTTCGCGCTCAGTGTCACAGGTCGCCCGGCAATAACCAGGGAGATCGCCCCGGGAGGTGGAAAGTTCATCACCTCAAAGTAGCTCAGTCCTTTTGCTTCTACGCCCAGGATGATTCGGGCAGAAGCATCTGGATGAGGCGGCGAGACCTGGGAACATCGTTGAAGCTCATTTCTCATGAATGCTGAAAAATTTACGGTGAACACGGGAGAGGTAACAGTTGAGGTATAGAGGGCGTAATTTCCATTCCATTCGGCACACGGTTGGGTAGGCGGTTGCTTCTCGGAAGACGATTGTGCCCGGTGATCAACGCTCCGGCTTAAGTCATCGACGGACCGGCCAGCGAGAAAGAGGGCCATGACTGCGGCAGCTACTTCGATCGATTTTTGAGGGCGACCGAGTGCATTCAAGGCGACGTGTCCCCCGACTGCAGCGAGGCATGCCTTGCATACGATTAAAAAGATGAAGACGCGAGGAACGAAATAGTAGTGCGGATGTGCGACTGCAAGAGCGAGGGGGAAGAAGAGGAGCGTTTCACTGAGAATGATGACGCCGAGTCCAAAGGCATAGCGGTCACGTTTATTCCAGGTTGCCCTTCGTGACCAAAGAACCAGAGGTGAGAGCGATCCAAGCAGAACGAGGAGATTCAAAAGTTGTGATGAAACTCCTGTGGTGGGCCAAAAGACCCATCCTACGTGGGAGAGGAGGGGGAAATCTCGTCTTTTTATTGTTTCGATCAGGTCGAATCTGGTGCGGTACGTGGTTCCATTGCTGCCATGCATTTATGCAGTGGCCGTTTTTTCTGTCTCGCGGTTGAAATGTGTAATTGGAAAAACTTGATCGCCCTGGGGCGAAAGGCTTGCGTAAACGAATCTTAACTTGAGACGGCACTGCGTTGAAGTTAGGGTTTTCGGGAACAGTTTAACTAACAGAATCCCAAGGAGAGGAATATGAAAGTTGCACAGCTTGTATTACTAATTGGTTCATTCTTCACTACATTTCAAGCTCATGCCGGAGAATGGCACTTATTTCGCGGAGCAGATTTTGGTGCTCCCGTAATCAATGGAAAATCGAATGTTCCTACGCCGGATATCGGAGATATCGTGTTCGATAGTTCGGATTCAACGTTTTATGGGCGTATTAATTCTACATCTTGGACGGCGCTTTCTGGCGGTAGCGGTGGAAATGTTTCAAATCCGAGTGGTGTACCGACTGTTGTTGCGACTGCACTCGTAGATAATAGCAGTGGAACTCCTTCGATCACACGTTCTGACGATTCAGGGTGGTCGGTTTCCGCCTGCGGCACGGCTTGTGTAGATGTTACGATTTCGGGTACTTTTTCTTCGGCGCCCAACTGTACTTGTACAGTGTTTAAGTCGGGCGGGCATTGCGCCATTGATCCGACGGGATACGGGACGAGCACTGTTCGGGTGAAGGGATTCGCTCAGGGGTCAGCAAGTGCTGACAATCTTGCTTTTTTCTTAAACTGCGTCGGCCCTCAATGATTGATCTCAGTTTTCTTTGAGACGGCCCCCCCTCTGGACACAGTTCCCGAGGGGCCAGAGTTCCGACCGTGGTCCCCCGGTTGTTGACCCCATTAGCACCCAATTGGGGGTTGTTGAGCCGACAGCGCTCGGAGCCAGTCCGTAAAAGGCTCCCTGATTTGTATCAAAGACGATGGTTCCTACTGTGACATCGCCTAGATTGCTTCGATCAATAGTCACCGGTGCAGAGAAGTCGATTCCGTTGACTACGTTGAAGGTGCTTGGTGCAGTCGACTCAGAGGCGAGAACGGATTGGCTTTCCTTTTGTGGCTTCAAGTGGTTTAGTCCTGGAACTGATTTCAACGCCAGCCTTCGCCAGTCTGATTACGAAGAGGTCACTGCTGCTGGGCGGGGAATTCAATTGTTGAGCAATCGATATCGTTGATTTCAAAAAGCTTGGCAGGCGGTAAGTGCGTCTCAGTCGCGAAGAGAGGAAAGGGCGCTTTCCTCTTTTCGAACGTACCGTAAGGCTCAAATGCCCGTTTGAGTTGGGGACAGCGTGGCTCTGCAAGAAGAGCGGCGCCTTCCACTCCCCAGATTCCATGAAGGCACATTCCTAGGCCTGCAACGGTCAAGGCTGTGAGGAGTACTGAATGCGGCATCTTTTGTTTCGCCGCCGTAATCAGCGCCACCCACGCCGGACCGAGCCCGATCCAGGTCATCACTGCATACTGTCTCGATGTCGGATAGAGAACGCACAGAGCTGCGAATAAAAGGCCGCTTCCGATTAAAAATCCCCAGGACCAAGCGGGTCCGTTTTTCTTGATCAGCTTTTTGCGATTGCGGAAAGTACTCACCCCGATTCCGATCACAATGGCAATCACGAGTCCTCGAGGAAAATTGAGAAGGAGGTCGAGCCCTTTTGACGTCGAATGAATTCCAGGAAAGAAGACGCCGACATGGGTCTTGATGGCCCAGGGTAGAGTGTAGCTCAGTGGCATCGCGCCGGCTTTACTGAGCATGTCACCATACGACGAATAAACCAGTAGGGGTGCCCAGCGCATCAGGAGCGCAACGGAGAGTTGGCCGAGCACGACTCCAGAGCCACTGACACCAACAAAAGTCGCAAGCAGACGGATGGGCATTTTTGCGAGAAGTAGCGTGATGACAAAACCCGCGAGGAGGAGGCCCACCACTGAGTGTTGCGCAACGGCGAGTGCCCATACGAAGGCGGAGAATATTGTAAGGGAGAGCGATTTCTTACGAAGGGCGTGGAGGCCGATGAGGGTTCCGAGTAAGCCCAGTCCGATGGCGCCCAGTGCCGGGTTAGCGCTGACGCCATATCGAAGGATTCCGTTGGAGAGGGCGAAGAACCCGATGCCCAGGCCCGATTCAATTCGTGAGAGTCCAAACCAAAGTCCGATCACATAGAGACTGACGGCGCCGACTGTCGCGCCGAGTTCACTCACGATGCGGAGAGCGTCCCAGGCGCTGATTTCGAATCCAAAAAGGGAAGTGAAAGCCCAAACGGCGTATCCCGAAACCGAACTCAGCGCGTGATGGCTGAGGAAAAAAGATTCCCCCAGTCGAAGCCAAGTGGCGAATCGATATTCATCCGACCATGCGAACTCATTGGGAATGAGGTGAAGGAAGAGAAAGTAGGCGCAGGCAGCTATGATCTCGGGAATCCGTTTTTTCATTGAGTTATTTTTGTAGTCGGAGTGGAGGTTAAGTACAAGCCCACGTGGCGGCCCCATTTAGGAAGGGCTCTTCGCTGGCCACTTTCGTGGGTCGAGGACATCGGGATTTAAGTCGGAGAGCGCCTCATCCAAGAGAAGCTCGATGTTGCCAGGAATCTCGGGGAGGTCCCAGCGGATCAGGTCGTCGAGTTCTTCGCGCCGGGTGAATCCCAGGACGGGCGAGAAACGCTGGCCCCAGCTCAGCACGTAAGAAAGGCTGAAGGCTGGAAGCGTCGTTTTTAAACGTCGCGCCAGTTTTTCGAGTCTGAGAAGGGTCTCGTAAGCGGGAGCAAGAAAGGGAGGAAGCCGAGCGGAGCCTAAGAAGAGGAGTCCCTGCAAGAAAGCCGATCGAACGTGTACATCGGGATATTGAAGATCGAGGGTGCGGTAGCGTCGGTCAGCGCAGTTGCCAGGAACTTGAAGGCGATCCAGATCAAAGATTCCTCTCATTTTTGAGAGGTCGTCCTCGTCATAGAGCGATACCCCCAGCCTCTTGAGGCGCCCCATTTCTTTTTCAGCGACCAGCCAGTCGAGAGTCCCTTCAGGGTCTAATCTTGCCGCACGCACTGCGTCGTCAACCCGATGAAACAGCCAGGTGTCGATTTGGTTGACGCCGAGGGTTCGATAAGATTCCTCGAACTGCCTCCGAAGGGTTTTGGAGATCCCCGGTGAGGGAGAGAGGGGGAGGCCGGGTTGAGGAGCAAATTTAGTGATGATCTGAAGGTCGGAATGTTTGGCGAGTCCATTGGATGAAAGCCATCTTCCGAGGACCGCTTCGCTTTCGCCATATCCGCGCGCAGTGTCAAACGATCGAATCCCGACTTCCCAGGCCCGGTCTAAGAGCTGGAAGGCATCTTTCTCTCTGACACGGCCATTCGTATTGGAGACGCCGTAGTCAGATCCCAGCTGCGCCGTGCCGAGCACGATTCGATGAACCCAGGCAGGGACTGCTTTTGAACCCGAAGTCTGAACCATGATGATTCAGACATAGCCTCTCCACTTGACACTACGCAACTCGATCCGAGATACGAGATTACAACGAGGAGTAGATTCAATGCCCCAGGAAACGAAACGGCCGCTTTTGCCCTATGGTCGGCAGTGGATCGATGAGGATGATATCGCCGCAGTCGTCGAAACGCTGCGAAGCCCCCATCTCACTCAGGGACCGAAGGTGGCAGAGTTCGAACGTGAACTCTGCAAGCTCACCGGCGCACGGTACGCCGTCGCTGTTAACTCGGCGACCTCGGGTTTGCACATTGCTTGCCTGGCCGCTGGCTTGAAGCCTGGAGACGAAGCGATAGCGCCTCCTATTACGTTCGTGGCGACGACCAATGCCGTTCTGTACTGCGGGGCGAAGCCTGTTTTTGCGGATATAGACAGCGACACCGTCCTCATTCGGCCCGACCAAGTGACGGCACGCATCACAGCCAAGACTCGCGCCATCCTACCTGTTCATTTCGCGGGGCAGTCGGCCAATATGGAAGCCCTGCAAATCATCGCGCAAGAAGCGCAGAAAAAGCATGGGCACAAGGTGTACGTGATTGAAGACGCAGCGCATGCGATCGGGGGAAGATACAAGGATAGTCCGATCGGGTCTTGCAAGTACTCAGACATGGCCGTTCTCAGTTTTCATCCGGTCAAACACATCACGACCGGAGAGGGCGGCGCCGTCCTCACAAATGATCCCGAGCTCTATCGCAAGCTTTGCCTGTTTCGGTCCCATGGCGTGACCCGTGACGACGACATGATCGAAGATCATTCGCTGCTCCCTTGGGGTTATGAGCAGCACGAACTCGGTTATAATTATCGGATTACTGATATTCAATGCGCCCTGGGAATCAGTCAGATGAAGAAGCTTCAGCGTTTCGTGGAGCGCCGTCAGGAGATCGTGCGCGCCTATGACCAGGCATTTGCAAACCACTGGACGATCCACCCCCTCGTGAATAAAGAGTCCAATGGACACGCCTATCATCTCTATGTCATTCGAGCCGATTTCGAGAAGGCCGGCGGAAGAAATACCGTGATGACGAAGCTTCGAGAGCGCGGTGTAATCACGCAAGTGCACTATATTCCTGTTCACACTCAGCCATACTACCGGAAGCATGCTGGAACGCGACACGGCGATCATCCTCATGCCGAGGCGCATTTCCGGCAGTGTCTTTCCATTCCTCTTTTTCCTTCTATGAAGAATGAGGATGTCAGTTGGGTGACTCAGTCTTTGCTTACAATACTGTCCGGCTAAAACACGGGCTTTGATTTTTCTTTTAACTATGGAAATGTCGCACAATGCAGCTTAAACGCCATCCCTTGGGCTTTATGGAAGTCACCCCAAAACCCGAGGAAAAAGAACTCGAACAGTACTACAACAGCAAATACTTCGGGGCCAACAAAGGACAATACACGGCCACCTATACTTCGGAAGAGCTGATCAACAAGCAGATCCAAGGCCACGAGGCTCTAAGGTTCGCAGCCCCCGGATCCAAGACCGTGTTTGACATCGGCTGCGGAGAGGGATTCCTGCTTGACTACCTCAATCGTCAGGGCTGGGACGTGCACGGCGCGGATTTCACGCTAGATGGAATTTCTAAATTTTTCCCACACCTTCGAGATCGTATCGTCACGGGGAATATTTTTCAGACGATCGATGAAGCGATTTTGCAGGGCCGGATGTTCGATCTCGTGGTTTGTAATAACGTGCTCGAGCATGTGATTGATCCCATGCGACTCCTTCGGGGCATTAAATCCCTTCTTAAGCCAAACGGAGTTTGCCGAATTGTCGTTCCGAACGACGACTCTCAAATTCAACACGAGATCGTATCGCAAAAATTCGCTGAACCGAACTTTTGGGTCGTGACCCCGGATCACTTGAATTATTTCAATTCAGAGTCTTTTCAAGCCACTCTTCGAGAATCTGGATTGAAAATGAAAGCACTCCTGGGGGATTTTCCGATCGATTTTTTCCTGCTTAATCCTGATTCAAATTATAAAAAGGACTCAACAAAAGGAAAAAATTGCCATTTTGCTCGCGTGATGCTCGAAAATCTTCTTGCCCAAGAGTCGATGGACAAACTGATTGCATTTCGCGAGGGCTGCGCAAAATCTGGACTCGGGCGCACCCTCATCGCCTATTGTACCCGGTAACAGGAAAAACACAGTATGCATTCGCCACCTGAAATCCAGGGATTAAAAATCATTCTGCGGCCCATGTCGTTAGAGTATGTTACACCTCGCTATCTCGGGTGGCTCTCAGACCCAACGGTGACGCGACATTTAAGTACTTCAAACTACACAATCGCTCAGCTCACGACCTACGTCGAGGAACGTATTGAGCAGCCGAACATCTGTTTTTGGGCAATCATCGAGCGATCGAGTGGCATGCATATCGGCAATGTAAAACTTGAGCCGATCGTCCTGGAGAGTTCACGCGCAACCTTTGGTATTCTCATTGGCGAGAAGGATTTCTGGGGAAAAGGCATCGCAACGGAGGTCGCGGTTCTGGTAGCAGATTTTGCGTTTCAGAGCCTCGGTCTGAGCAAAGTTGACCTGGGCGTTCAGGATGCGAACGCGGCCGCCATTCGAGCGTACGAAAAAGCGGGTTTCCATGTCGAGGGACGGTTACGTCGGCATAGCCTTGTCGGAGGCTGTCTGCGAGATGTTATCTACATGGCGAAGTTTGCAGATGGATCCAATGCAACAAATTTTCATTCTGTGTAAAACGTGATTCACTTTTGGCATCGCTATTATTTTTAGAAAAAAACAGTCAACAGAATTACATGAAATGCACAAATTTTCGAGTAAAAGGCCGCAATCCATGCAACCGATAAATGCCTATACAGCACAATCTAAACACTCCCCTCTTAGCTGTTTAGCCGTTATTGGCGCCACGTCAGGAATCGGAAAAGCATTTTTTGACTACTGTGAAAAACAATCAGTTAACCATCTTATTTCCATTTCAAGAAGAAAAAGGCCACCTCAGTCGAATCCACGTTTTGAGGAGATAGAAATTGACCTTGCATCAAGCGAGTCGGTGCAAGCGGGCTGCCAACGTCTTGGAGTGATGTCATTAAAAGGAGAACGGGCAGTAGGCGTTTTGGTTAGTGCCGCCACAATAGATCCAATCAATAGCTCATTGACGGTCGCCTCAGATGCATTTGATAGGGCCTTTCTTGTCAATTGCTTGAGTCCGTTAAAAATACTGCGCACAATTATTCAGGTCTCTATGGAAGCTGAAACACGCCTTCGCGTAGTATATCTCGATACGGGGGCGGCAGATCGACCCATTTTGGGCTGGGGAGCATATTGTGCCTCTAAGGCGGCGATGCGCATGGCGTTACGAGTTATGGCAGCCGAAGCCGACCCTGAGCGAGTGCAGATTGATTTCTTTGATCCAGGGATAGTTGATACCCCTATGCAAGAACAGATTCGAAACTCAGATAGACATGAATTTCCTGATCGTGAAACATTTCGCGCATACAAAAATGAAGGAAAACTTAGAGATGCCGAAAGCGTTGCTTTGGATATCTGGGAGCGGTTCTGCTCCTGACGATCGTTTCGTTCTTAGCGATAGCTGCTACCTATGGGTGATGAGTGAACTAATGAACTTGAGACAAAGTTGACAAGTTCACAACAAACTGGAGATATCAGAGCAGTAATGCGAATTACCCAATCAGATCCCAGCTCAAGGGAGTTCCTCGCTCAACCGAACGGTTGACCCGTTTCCCCAGTACTAGATCCATCTGGCTTGGAGGGAGGCCCATGCCCGGTCGGATCGTTCGAATATTCTCTGTCGTCAGTGTCTCACCCGATTTCAAATCGGTCACGATGTAGATGGAGCGGCGGTATTTCAAGGATGCTTTTTCTTTGCCGTTGGGGCCGTAGCTCACCTTGCCAATGGCTTGCCAGCCACGTTCTGTCTCGATGACCAGCTGGCGAAGTTCTTCAGGCTCTAGGGAAAACGCAGAATCCACACCGCCATCCGCGCGGGCCAGCGTAAAGTGTTTCTCGATGATTGTAGCTCCCATCGTGACGCTCGCGACTGAAACTCCAATTCCCATGGTGTGGTCGGAGAGGCCCACCTGTAGATCAAAAAGTGATCTCATATGGGGAATAGTAGAAATATTCGTGCTCTCAGGAGTCGTCGGGTAGGTGCTCGTACATTTTAAAAGCACAAGGTTTTTGCAGCCCGCCTCACGTGCAGCGCGTACCGTTTCATCCAACTCAGCAATGCTCGCCATCCCGGTTGAAATAATCATCGGTTTTCCGGTTTTTGCGATCTTGCGGATCAAAGGAATATCCGTGTTCTCGAAAGAAGCCACCTTGTAGAGCGGCACGTTGAGTTTTTCTAGGAACTCGACGGCCGAGTCATCAAAGGGGGTGCTAAAACCGATCATTCCGTGATCGCGGCACCGATCAAAGATGGGCTTGTGCCACTCCCAAGGCGTGTAAGCCTGCTTGTATAAATCGTAAAGGGTTTGGCCTTTCCAAAGGCTTCCCTCATCATTGATTGCAAAGTTGCCAGAACTCAAATTTAACGTCATCGTGTCTGCCGTGTAGGTCTGAATCTTGAGCGCATGCGCCCCAGCCTTAGCTGCGGCATCGACGATTGCCAAAGCTCGTTCGAGCGAGTGGTTGTGGTTCCCCGACATCTCCGCGATGACGAAAGGTCGGGACTCCGAGCCAATAGTTTTTCCTTCGACGGTGAATGAATGGCTACCCATATATTAATTTCCTTTCACTAGGGAGAAACAAAGACCTCATGAGAGGTGCGATAAAATCGAGTGCCAGTTGTCGGCGGAGTATACGGAGGTACCGGCATTCCTTGATCGTCGGCGATCATCCACAGGAGATCACTGAATCCCAAGAGGTGCCTAAATACCAAGGTACTGGAAAGCCTCGGGTTGATTTCAAAAACGACCGGGCCCCGTTCCGTTAGGCGGAGTTGAACATTAATACAGCCACGGAGATTCAACCGGTCTGCCATCTTTCGCAGTAAGCTCTCGATTTCCGGGTCGGAGACTACTTGCCCTTTGCTTGTTACGCCCTCAAGCAGAGTCCTTCGGAATACAACGGAGCGCGTCTCGCCACTGCGGCTTCGAAACACCCCACAAGTGTATTCCTGATCATCAGGCCTTAAATATTCCTGCCAGATGTCATCGGCGCGGCCTCTTTGATAGTGCGGGGCTAATTCCTCATTAACCAGTGCCACATCGCGGCCCCCCGATCCGAATCGTTTTTTGATGATACAGGGGAACTCCCGAGGAGCGCCTTCAGAAACACTCTGGGTCCAGGGAAAAGGGAGTCCGGCGTCTTCAAGAAAACGCGCGGTTGCCAATTTATCAAACCCTGTAGTCAGAGCTTCCGGGTTGGCCATCAGAAGTCGTGCTCCCTCGATAATGCGCTTCGAGCACGACTTCGTCAAAAACCTCAGCTCATGTTCCGACGTAGGAAGGATCCATTGTGCAGAGACTTTATTGACCAGCTCTCCAAGGCGCAAAAGATAGGTCGGATCCGAGGCGGGAGGCAGCAATTCACACACGTCAAAAACGGCTGATCCCGCGTGATCAGGAGTAAGATCGCATCCCACAATCCTTTGCGCGATACCCGCCATTTTAAGAATTCGCCCGGCTCCTAAGCCAATGTCACCTCCGCATCCGGTGACGATAATGGTAATTGGGTTGGTTTCCTTATTCATACTTTCGAGAAGAGTTAGCAGTTTCGTCTGAGAATCTCATGTAAATAGGGACAAAACGGGTCAAGGTGCCGCGCTTCATCCTCCAGGAGAGACGGATCATAGACCGTCCGCCTGAGTCCAAAGGTGCGACGCGAAGTATCCAGAATCCCCCAGCTGGCGACCATACCCTGATCTCTTGCTTGACCGACGGAGCCGACATTAGCGATGAGGGTTCCTGCTCTCTCCCGAATAAAAGGGCGGTGGGTATGGCCCATGAAAACGAAATGTGCTCCTTCGATAAAGCAGCGATCGATCACTTCTTGCGGTGCATCAGGGTAGACGTAGAAGTCTCGATCCCAAGGTGATCCATGGCAAAGCTCAATCTTCAGCCCATCGAGTTCAATCGAGCGGCGGGCCGGCAATGACGCAAGCCAGGACAGCTCATCCTGAGAGAGAGATCTTAGCGCTACGTCGATGCCACTTCCATACCTCTTTCGGATCTGGTCCGCGAGAACTTCATTCCCAGCTGCCGCCATGAGCATTGCTTCGTGATTGCCCGCGATCACATCTGACGGCCATTCTGTGAGCATCTTGAGGACAGAGTCCGGCCGACAGTAGTAGCCAACTAAGTCTCCCAGAACGAAAAGGCGCTCTACCCCTAAGCGGCGGCACTCATCTAACACACGGCCCAAAGCGATATCATTGCCATGAATGTCAGAGAGAACAGCAATGATCATCGTGGCACCGGCGCCAGCGCATCCAAGATTCGCTGGCAGCCCAAGCCATCTACCATCTTAGTGGAATTGATTTCGATCTGCGTGAGTTGATCTGGCTGAGCGATCAAGGTGATGAGGGCTTCTCGGATTTGTTCTTCGGTCACGTCAGAGGAGGGCCCTAGATCAACGACGGCACCCATTTTCGCCATGCACTTTGCCAAAGGTACTTGATTGTCTGCGATGGAAACGACAACACCTGGAAGGCCGAGGCAGCATCTTTCCCAGGTTGTAGTCCCGCCTGCACCGACATACAGATCTGCGCTCACCATTAGCGCGGCCATATCTTTGATGTTAAAGTGGGTCCGTGCTCCCGGTATCTCGAGAGCTATTGATTCAATGGATGCTCGGTGAGGATTCAAAGAACCGATGACGATGTCAATTTGTACATTCGCAAACGGAATCGTCCGAAGGGCCTGAAGAGCCTTGCCTGTTTCATTCTTTGGATCAGCGCCTCCAAAAAAAACTAAAATGCGGTTGACCCTCCCCCGACGATGACGAATCTGGGCGCGGGCCTCGACAAACTGACGTCGCAAGATTGCGAAACGAGGACCCAGTAGCTTCTGGCAATGATCGCTAACGCGCAGATCATAGCGCGTCTCGAAATTCTCGTAGAGATTTTGGTCAACGAGAACATCGCAATCATGATCCCGATCCGCAAGATCATCAATTACGAGAACCCGATCCACTAACGAACGGACCGCCGATTCCCATGATCGATCGATCGCGTAGTGATCTACCACTAGCCAGTTCTGCGAGCCTCTTTCCCGGCTAATGACTTCACGAGTTTCTTCAATATCCCGCGGTATGCCAACACCGAGCCAGTGGGCGTGAGGAACAGAAAAGCTGGGTACGTCAACTGGTTTATGTGGCGCTGGGAGTAGTTTTATCTCAAACCCCTCGGACTCCACGAGTGCTTTGGGGGATTGCTGAGAATCTCGGCAAATAAAAACCGTCCGAACCCCCTGACTCCTCATGCTATTCGCAAATGCCAGACAGCGCATGAGGTGCCCCAGTCCCATGAACGGGGAGGCGTCGACACGAATGAATGCGGTAATGTCGCTCATCGAAGTTTAAAAAGTGGTTCGAGTGGCTTACAGCGCAGGACTTCCCGAAGAGACCGTCTCTCCACACAATTGCGGAGCAGTGGCAGAACCTCGTCGTAAGCACGAAGCAATTGCGCCAAATCTTCATCCGTATGGGCATAGCTCATATTGTGCGAACTTAAGATGAGGATCCCCCGGGCAAACATCTCTTGCAGAAACAGCGTCTTCATATCCCACTGCGTGTAAGAGGCTGTATCCTTGAAGCCCAGAATTGACCAGCTGGGGTGACCCGAAATCGAGAGAATCGCTTGGCATTGGTGTTTCTCGATGAGCCGGGCAACTTCCGAGATGATCTTCTGTCCTTGTCTCGCAACCACCTTGAGCACCGGCTCTTTCTGAAGTTTGGTCAGGGTTGCCAACGCAGCAGCCAAAGAAAGTGCCTCTCCTCCGAACGTAAAGGAAAAGAAGACCTCTTCCATCAGCTTCATGATATCTGAGCGTCCTGCAACCGCAGAAACGGGATAACCGTTGGCCAGGCCCTTTCCAAAGGTTGAAAGATCAGGCGTTACGTTAAAGAATTCTTGAGCGCCGCCGTTGGAATAGCGAAACCCGGTGACCGTCTCGTCGAAAACCAATACAGCCCCATTCTTAGCTGTCAGCTCCTTTATTTTTTCTAAAAAGTTGTCCTTTGGCTCGGTTGTATTCATGGGCTCCAGGATGACAGCGGCAAATTCACCTGGATGTTTCTCAAAGAGACGGTGGAGGGAATCAACGTCATTGTAGGTGAATGTATGGGTGAGTTCACGTGTGGACACCGGAACCCCCAAATTCCTGGCCGTTGCGCCAATGTACCAGTCTTGCCAGCCGTGGTAGCCGCAAATCGCAACATGATCCCGTCCCGTATAGGCTCGAGCGAGGCGAATGGCTCCACTTGTGGCATCCGACCCATTTTTTCCGAAGCGGACTTTTTCAGCACAGGGAACCATTTCGACGATCTTTTCGGCCACTTGCATTTCTAGCGAATGAGGGAGGGAGAAAATGACACCGTCTTCGAGCTGTGCCTTGACGGCAGAGGTGACGTCCGGGTCGTTGTAACCTAAGGTCACGGCGGCCAGGCTGTTGATGAAATCTACGTACTCATTACCATCTACATCCCAAGCGCGACTGCCCTTTGCGCATTTAATGAAGTAAGGTGAGACCCCAAAAGGGAACTGGGTCTTGCTCTTACTGAAGGTCTGCGATCCTAGCGGGATTGTTCTCTGCGCTCGTTCAAGGAGTTCTTCTGACTTCTGATAGCGGGAGTCCATCTGTCTTTCTCCATCCTCTTTCAAAGATTTCGCGTATCCCTCGTTCCGTCGGATTTGCGTGTTCCAGGTTTTAAGTGCGGGATTTTTTTCTAGGAGATCTAAAATATCCTGACTCCCAAAGTTTGGATTTTCCGGATAAAGAGTCTCGTAAATTTGAGTTACCAATTCAAAATCGAGCGGCTCGTCAACGGTCCAGCGCAGGAAGGAATGATCAGACGCCCCTCTGTAGTGGCCAATTCGAAATCGCTCGGGATTTCCGTGAATAAAAGGGGTGACATGCTGACGCTCCGAGGGAAGCTTGGCTTCCTTCCAAGCGACTTGGAGACTTTCGAATCGCATGACCTCCACGTCTAGGCCGTCGGGGTATGTCGGTTGTAGCCCGTTTGTTGCGTAGTCGAAGCCTCCTTCAAAAAAATACCGAAGAACTTGATCAATCACCTCTGGATCCGTGAGCGGACAATCTCCAGTTAGCCGTACTACGTATTCAGGGTGATAATGTTTAGCCGCGACATAAAAACGGTCCAAAACATCGTCGAGACTCCCTCGGAAGCACTCAATGTCGTTTTGGGCGCACATGCCGGCCAGGTGATCGTCGGAGGCTTCCACGCTGGTGGCGACAACGAGTTTGTTGATCTCTTTCGCTCGTCGAATTCTTTCAATCTGGCGCATCAACATGGGCTGCCCGAGGATGGGCTTCAGTACTTTTGCGGGCAAACGATGGGAGGAAGATCGAGCTTGGAGGATTGCCAAAGTTTTAAGTTTTGGAGGCATCACGACTATCTATAACCCCATTCTTGCCGGTAAAATCGCCCAAATCATGTCGCATTTCCACCTTTTACGACAGATATCGTAACACTTGCTTCAATTCGGCCCCTTCTCAGGGCTGGTCGCGAGAATTCAAGGCGTGCTTCACCTATTTGAACGAAGGCTCGAGGATAGCCTTCGGCGTCGAGCATTCTGATGTAATCAAACCACTTGGACAGGTCGGAATCATTGGGAATTCTACTTTGCGCTGGGGTTCTCCGTTTGAAGAGAGTGACCTCGCCAGACTGCTCGGTGGGTTTAGGCTCTTCCCTTGATATCTGCAGGATCATCTCCTGGACCTGGCGAGACATTCGGATAAAAACTTCGTCCCCTCCTCCCAGGAGGGACACCTTGCTCCGAGCATAAACAGGACCTGCGTCAAGTTCTTTCATCATGCGCAAAGCCGAAACGGTGGTCTCTTCTTTTCCGAGAAGAATCATATTCTGAACGGGAGATCCTCCTCGCCCAAACGGCACTGGCGTGGCGTGAAAACACACGCATTCATACTTTGAGGTAATCGACTCTGAAACAATATTTGACCAATGAGGAAAAAAAATGAAACGCGGGTTAAGCTCCTCGACCAGCTTCAACTGAAGTTGATCAGGTTCACGAATCTCAACCCAAATGTCTTCGCCGACAGGTGCTTTCCACTCATCCCAAAACCAGGGGGTCCTGCATGCGATGATGTAAGTTTTTTTCATTTCAACATCCTTCATCTGGTAATTCTTCGTACCGTCCGAAATGCTTCAGCCCGCATTAGACCGCTTTGCATCCCGCGAAACCTAGAAAGCGCATCAATGCCCACCACCGAGCGAGGGTGGGGAAATGCACGCAACTCCTTCTCGTAGGAGTGAAGGGCCTGGACTTTCGCGTCCCATGTACTTTCAGCGCAAACAAATAATTCTGGAATGAAAGTACTGGCAATCTGAATGTCAGACCACTCGGTCGAAGACGGCACTTCAAACGTTCTGATTTCGGTGCAAACCTCGCCAGACAGCATTCGAAAGGCTGTTAAAGTCGCCTGAAATGCAACGCGATGATCTATGTTTAAATCGGAGCCGTTGTGCGTGTACACCAGATCAGGCTGTATGCTTTGTTTTGCCGATTCAATGAATTTTACGACTTCCAACAAGGGAATGGAATCCAGTCTGTTATCGGGAAAAGTTCCTCTCTGAATCCATTTAAACCCAAGGATTGATGCTGCCGCTTCAGAGCTTTTGACTCGATCAGTAGTCAGCTCATCATCTTGATCCAAGCGTGCGCCAATTCCATCCGTTAGGTGGAGAGCAAAAACTTCATCTCCATCGGTCGCATGCCGACGAAGTGTTGCGCCGCAACCTAAGGTCTCATCGTCTGAGTGTGCCACAACTACAAGTATGCGGTGCGCCATTTTTCTTTTTTAATTCCCCTTTCGCCCGTGAGTATCAGGAGTAGATTTAGACAATCAAGCAGTTCAGATCGCCGGTCTATATTTATAGACTCTGAAAGGCCTGCCTGAGTGGCAATCGCTATATCATTTTTTGAGGCTGGGCGGGACTTACGTACTTATAAAATTCGAAAATGAGGTCATCCTGCGGTCACTGACGGGTTCGAAGTACCTTCGGCCGACGTCTTTTCCATATTCTCTCAGAAGTAATTTCTGTGAACTTGATTTTTCGGCAATCCTTACAATTTCTTCGGGCTCCATTGCAAAAATGACGTGACTGGCACTTTCCCAAAGTGTGTCCAGGTCTATCACCGCTTCGAGACACGGAACGATGACTAGGTGTCCTGATGAGATTATTTCAAGATACGATACGGAGCTTCTCGATGTCAGCACCGCCCAAGATCGCGCAATTGTCTGATCGATGGGGCCTTCTACAATTTCAAAATTTTCCAAACCGTATTCATGACAGAGTGCTTCGAGCCACTGAGATGAAAGAGCGGGATGTGGCTTGAGAAGTAGCCTATATCGTCGGCTCAGGGCGCCTCTTCGTGCAATCCAACGAATCATCGCAACAGCCTGACCGGGAAATTGGTGAATCAGCACGGCAAGGGAGTTTTTATCGTCCCTCGATCCCGAATCATTGAGCGGTTCATCACGACGATTAGCCGCGGTAAAACGGAGATTACATCCTTCGAATAGAATAGACCGGGGATATCCCGCGAATTCAAGGATTCTCAGATATTCGTGGCCGCTGGTGATGATCCGGTCTGGAAAAGGTTGCCTCTGTCGAAGTGCTTTGCTGAGTTCCATGCCCGAATGCTTGCGGAACCAGACCGAGTGTTGAAATGCGAGCAGTTTGGTTTCGAGTCCCATCCTCCGAACTTCAGAAATCAAAGCATTCTCGGCTAAATTACTTTCGTAGGGGAAATAGATGGCGCCGGGCAGGGATTCTTGATTTTTCAGCTCACTTAAGACGGCGCCGGCAGAGGCAAGAACCAGGCTTTCTTGGTAGATTCCGGTTTGAAGGTGGCACTCTCTTAGGACGTCGGTCGTGTCGATTTCGAGGGTGACGGCGTTTCCTTGAAGTTTGGACGCCCGGAAGAGTCGGCTGACTACCTTGAGGCTTGGTGAAAGGCGAAGAAGTTCTAAGTCATGGATGACTTTGATGCCCTTGTCTCGCAGTTTTGCGACGGCGGCCGATTTCGTGTCTTTGAGAAGATGAAATTGCGGCCAGACCCAAACCTGCCTATTTTCGTGTACAAGAAAATTTTGAAATTCACCGAAATTTCGATTGAGGTAGGGTGCCGGGCGATTGATGCAGTCTTGCGTTACCCAGGTCTTGAGGAGGATTGAATGCCGACTGGGTAATTCGTTTTTTTTCGTTTTTTTCGTCAAGATGATGCTTTTGAGAAATCTCAGTGCATGGACAAACTGCCTGCCTCGAAGTGCCGCAAAATAGATCCACAATGGAGGCACTCCGGTGAGGCAAACCTGCCGCTTTGTTTTTTTGAGAATTTCTCGCTTGAGCGTGCGTGCGACTGATGGCGAGGTAACCAGGAGAAGGTAGTTTTCCTTTTCTTGACCTGAGAGGGCGAGCAGGCAGGAGGCGATCAGTCTACACCTGACCAGGTAGGGAAATGCAAAGGGATTTCTTGCGCCAAGATGGGTTTGCCAAAGAACGCCATCCACATCGCGAGACAGGAGATCGTCGAAGACCGTGTCGATGTCTTCGCCGAGTTTGGATTCGTTATCGGGACTGAGCGGGATATACTGAGCGTGCTGGGTCCATTCTCCCGCGAGAGATTGAAGGCGATCGAGTTCTTCACTCGCAAGGAGGATGGTACTTTTTATGTTGGATTTTCGAGGACGCTTGGAAAATCGCCCCGGTAACCAGATTTCGATCATGAACGGAGATTTTTCACCGTCATCCGGATTCCCTCAAACGGACTGACTTTAGGCTCCCACCCCAGGTCCCTTTTTGCGCTCTCGCAAGAGCCGAAGCTCACCATAGGGTCTCCTGGTGTCCCTCCTTGCTCGATGATCGGATATTTCTCAGGGTCTTTTCCAAAATTCTGAATCAATTCATGAAGGAGTTCGCGAATCGAGAGGCTGATTCCCGTACACATGTTGTAGGCTTTTTGTATGGCCCGAGGATTATCTACGCATCGAGTCATGGCGTCGACGACGTCGCTGACGTGAACGATGTCCCTTTTCCTATCAAGAGGTCCCTTAACGACAATAGGCTCTCCCTTGACGAGGTACGCCAGGTAGATGCTTAAGAGGCCCTGCTCTAGATTCTCCAGGTTCTGCGATGCTCCATAGGTGGTGTACAGTCGGAACACCGTCCACTCGATGCCGTACTGAGCACCGTAGACCCGAGCCATCATTTCTCCAGCGGCCTTGTTGGCGCCATAGGGTGATTTTGGACGCAAGGGTTCTTGCTCCGTCGTCGGAAAATGCTCGGGATCGCCATAGGCACTCATCGAACTCGCAAAAATAAATCTCTTGCACCCGGATTCGCGCGCAAATTCCAGAGTCTGTACTGTGCCGAGGAGATTCGAGTGAGAATCCAAAATGGGATCACGGAAAGAAACGGCGTTTGAGGCCTGCGCTCCCAAATGGAAGATCGCGTCGAATACCTGGCCCTTGAGCGTTTCCCTCCAGCCCTTCTCAGCCAGATCTTCGTGGAGGAACGCCGCTTGGACGGGAAGGTTAGATTTTTTGCCGTTGGAGAGGTTGTCGACGATAGTGACTCTTGCTCCGGCTTGAATGAGGTCGTGCGCGAGACTGGAGCCGACGAATCCGGCTCCACCGGTGACCAGGAAGTTCTTTCCATCAAATTTCTTCATGGGTTCACCTGACTGCGGGGGCGTTCGCCTCGAAGGACGCGCAGTGCTTCCATGGCCGCTTTGTATCGCATTTCATCCTCAGCTTCCCGTGAAAAGAAAGCGCAGTGCGGGGTGATGATCAAGCGCGAAGTGATTTCCGGATCCCCATTGATCCAACGGGCTAAAAGGGGGTCGGCGTCGTCGATGGGTTCAGTGGGGAGAACGTCAAAGCCCGCGTGATATACTTTTTTCTCTAAAAAAGCTTCGCGGAAAGCGGGCCAGTCCATCACGGGTCCGCGACTGGTGTTGATGAGCACGGCCTCCTGAGGGAGGGCGTCAAAGAAGGCCTTTCCAATCATACCCCGTGTTTCGACGGTCAAGGGCGTATGAAGAGAGATGATCTCGGAGTTTCTGGCAAGTTCCAGAAGGTCATGGTGTCTTTCAAGTCCTAGGCTTTTTTCCCAACCGATGGGAAGGTAGGGGTCATAAAAGCTGACCGTCATCCCGAGTGCCTTTGCCCGTAACGCAAAAGCGGCGCCAATTCTTCCAAGTCCGACGATTCCCAATTTTCGTTTGGTGAGTCGAAACGTTTTGGGGCCTTCCCAAACCCAGGTCTTCTTGGCTTTGGCTTGGACGGCATAAGGGAAAAGGCCACGAGCCAATGCGAGCAGGAGAGCAAGCGCGTGATCCGCTACGTCATTGGTTCCGTAGTCGGGAACATTCGATATGACAATGCCAAATTCCTTGGCAGCCACGAGATCCACGTTATCAAATCCCGCACCCACTCTAACAAGGGACCGGCAATTTTTAAGGGACGCCAGGGTGGCGCGGTCCCACTTGAGGTCATGCCAGGCCAGAATCGCGTCGGCTTCCTCGATTTTTCCTCTGATTTCGTCATTTGACTTGGCTTTCAGCGTGATCACATCCGCCTGATTACCGAATACGGTCATTTCAACTTTTGGTTCTGATGTGACTCGGTCGGGTATGAAGACTTTCCACTTACTCATACAGAAACTTCCTTTTGAACTTCGTCGAGGAGGGTCCGCTGCGTCAGGACACGAATGCCGCTCTGGGTGCAAAGGTCGAGATCTTCCGGTTGTGTGTATCCCCAGCTCGCCCACCGGCAATTGAAGCCGTCGCGATGGGCGGGAAGCAAGTGCTCCACGTAGTCGTCGATGAAAACAACGTTGGAACGAGCGATTTTAAGGGGGGCCGCCCAATGCTCAAGCACGGCAGACTTCGTTCCTTTCGATGCGCGCGGAAGAATGATGCGAGGATCCGGCGGTTCATCGATAAAATATTGAATGATCTTGGATATGGAGTCTGAGTCTCGGGTCGAGAGAATACTCGCCAGGTCACGCTTTTTAGCCGCCTCGAACGCCGCTAACGCTTCGGGGTATGGCTTCACTTCCGCAAGCCAAAGCCGGGTATTTTTCTGCAGCTCAATGCGGGTCGCGAAGTACGAATCTTCAAAGCCCTGGAAGGACTCCCGCAAGGTCTGTGCCTTGGCGAGAAATGCCTCTCTCGACTCGCTGATTTCCCCTTGGAAAATTTCAAGCAAGAGAGGTCCGTACTGCCATGGGGGACCGACCCAGGCGCGATTTTTGAGAAACGGAACCAGCACGTCTTGAGATATTTTTTGTCCTGGTTTCCAGGATTGGGGAAAACCCCATTTGTGATTCTGACGGGAGGCTGTATCAAAGGCGACACGGAGGCACTCCGGCGCCGTATCAAAAAGGACACCATCGAAATCGAAAACAAAAGACTTGCTGCCCACGTCAAGTCTCGTTCTGGGCGATGAGATCGATGGCGTCAGCCACCCTCGATGAGTAGCCCCATTCGTTATCATACCAGAGTACGAGCTTAACAAGGCGACCCCGGTTGACCATGAGCCAACGGGTATCGAAAATAACGGAATGGGGATCCGCCTGGTAATCGACGGAGATCAAGGGTTCGTCAGACACCCTGAGAACTCGCCTCAAGTTCTTGTCTTGGAGGGCAACGTCCATTGCCTCCAGGATCTGTTTTTCAGTGACGTCACGAGAGAACTCAATCGTCATATCCGCGCTGGTGACTGTTTGGGTGGGCACTCGGTAACTGAGGCACTGAAGGCGTCCGCTCAAGTGCGGCATGACTTTTTCGAGGGCGGAAACAAGAGTAGTGGGTTTTGGGATCAAGGTGCCGATCGAGGAGCGACCGAGCGGGTAATGGGAATAAACCTGCCCGGGATAGCTCTGCGATCTTGACGAGCCATCCATGAGGTTTTGATAAGAGAGCCAGGGGTGCAATGAGGTAATGAAGCCGCCCGCGACCCCAAAAGCGCGATCTAAGACATTAAGAACGGGAGCGCAGGCATTGACGTCGCAGATGCTTGTGCAGAGAAGTTTGTGCTCTTGAGGCCTGAATTTCGATTCGTTGACCCCGAAAAGAAGGATAAAGTCCGCGATCGATGACGAGTTCGTCACAATTACCGAAATGCCTTTTTTGGTGAGGTTGCGAGAGAGTTCCTCATTTTGCTTGACGCCAGTGGCTTCGATAACGACGTCGACTCCATTTGTTTTCCAGTCGACTGCGTCAATAGCTTCTTGGTGGGAAACTGAGACCCAATTCTCATCGATGCGGATGCCTTTGGATTCGGCCGCTATCACATCGGGCAGCCGTCCGTAGGTGGAATCATACTTCAGCAGGTAAGCAAGGTTGGCCGAATCTGGGTTCAGATCATTGATGTGAACGAGGTCGTGTTCCCGCTGTTCAAGAAGAATGCGTGCGACGATTCTTCCAATTCTTCCGAAACCGTTGATTCCGACTCGAAGGCGTTTTTTCATGGTGAGTTCCGGCGTTCAAAAATAGTATTCCTGCACTTGAAACCACTGTTCTCATAGACCCAGTCACTGACGCTTGATGGCCTCAGTCCGGCTTTTTCAAGAATTGCGGGAATCTTGCTGGGTTCGCCCGGGGCGTCGCTCACCTCTACAAGGATGCTCCTGAGTCTAGGGTCTGACAAAACGCCCATTCCACCCGCCAAGATGTTTTCTTCCAGGCCATCCACGTCGAGCTTGATCAGAGAAGGAAAGGGACTTGAGTTCCTCCCGAACCACTGATCAAGCGTGATGCAATAGGTTCCCTGAATGAATGGAATCTTTTTGGTACCTTGGGTCGAAAAACTCGAAGGTTGACCAACATTGTGAAAGGAAGATCCTGGCGTGAGATCGCTTACAAAGAAGGAAGAAGGTTTGGTTTGATCCGAAAATGCGAGGGGGAAGGGCAAGATATTCTCAAAGCCGTTTCTGTGAATATTCAGGCAAAGCCGCGCGTAGTTTTGAGACTCAGGTTCGAAAGCGAGGACTTGCGCTTTGGGTTGTACCTTGGCAGCGAAAAGAGAATAGATTCCTACGTTGGCTCCGATGTCGAGGAAGACGTCTCCGGGCTGGAGACATTTACGTATCCACTCGAGGGTCTCCGGTTCCTTTTCTAAAAAGGATTCGGCCCGATATCTCTCGACTGGGCTCATCACGCCAATGAAAAACGCGGAGGGTCCGGCCCCACAGGCCATCTGCTGGTTGCCTATGAACCGCCATCTGAATTCACGAAGAGATTGTATCAAGTCCCAGACGAGGCTCTTCACGGGGCTTGGAATGATTGCTTTGAGGGAATTTTTAACCACTTCTGACATTGAGTTTTCTCGGCGAGAAGATGGCCTTACCGATAGAGCGTTGTAAAGTGATTTTGTGCATGCCATGTTCATTTTCGAGGTCAATATCCACCATAGGGAGGGAAGGTGAGCCATGATTCCAGCACTCATGATCGGACGAAAGGGGAGCCGCGTTAAAGACAAGAATGTTCGTCCGGTACTCGGACGACCACTGTGTCTCTACCCGATTCTCGCAGCTAAAAACTCGAGTTCGGTGAGCCAAGTCTATGTTTCGACCGACTGTGATAAAATTCACCAAGTCGCGCTTGAACAGTCGTGCACCTTGATCGAACGACCCGCGCACTTGGCGACAAATGAGGCTCTGGCGGAAGACGCTTTTCAGCATGGCTATGAGTGGATCGGTCGCCAATTGGAGACTGAGCATCCAAGGGAGAAAATCGAATTCATTGTTCTTCTCTTCGCGAATGGAATCACGATTACGCCCGGACTGATTGATGAGGGAGTTAGGTTTTTGAGGGCAAATCCGGACTTCGATTCAGCTGTATCAGTCAGTAAATATAATATGTTCAGCGCGTTACGGGCGCGAAAAATTGAGAACGGTTTGGTTCGCCCGTTTGTCGATCCCGCCCTGTTCTCGAATGCAACTTGTGACCGTGATTCACAGGGTGACACCTATTTTGTCGACTGCTCTATTTTTGTGCTTCGGCCGCGATGTTTTGATTACTCAAAGGGGGAATTGCCCTTTCGCTGGATAGGCCGAAAGGTTCATCCGCTTCATCAGGAGGCGGGATTTGATGTCGATTTTGAATGGCAGTTCCCTGTCGTCGAGTGGTTTTTGAAGCAGAACGGGTTCACCGAGTCTTCGACGCCTTACGAGAAGATGAAGCAAAAATGAGTCAAAAAGTGGAGCGGTTTGTCCGATATCGGGTGAAATCACCGAGTTTTGGGGTGACGGAGCCCGCTTGGGGCCGGATCGAGGGGGAATGGGTCTACTCGATAGCGACCGCTCCGTGGCACATACCCCATTTGTCTCCCGTTGACCGATCTCGCTCCCTCAAAAAAGATGACCTTGAGTTTCTCGCGCCGGCGGAGCCGGAGAAGATTGTCGCCCTGGGATATAATTACCGAGATCTCGTGGTAGACCCTACCGCAGTTTTAGGTGGCAAAGCCCTGGAGTTTGAGCAGCCGGGTTTTGAACCCGTGATTTTTTTGAAGGCGCCCAATGCTCTTTCTGATCCGTTCGGGGATATTCGTGTTCCCTCTTTTTCTAAAGAGACCTGGGTTGAAGTCGAATTGGCGCTCGTGATGGGGCGGAGGGTGTCGGGCGAAATTTCGAAAGAGGAAGCCGCGCGTGCGATATTTGGAGTGACAATCGGGAACGATGTGAGCTGTTTTAAGGTTGCAGCGAGTGATTGGCACTTGGCGCGATCGAAGAGTCTGGATGGGTTTTGTCCGTTGGGTCCTGAGCTGGTGAGGGGACTCGACGATTCAAATCTGAGACTCACGACGGCGATCAATGGACGTATCACTCAGGATGGTCAAACGGGGAATCGGATTCTCTCTAGCGTGGAGGCGGTTCAGTTCGTAGCTCGTTTTATTACCTTGATGCCTGGGGACGTTTTGTTGACCGGGTCTCCACGGGGGGCGCGGCAGTCGTTGATTCGACCCGGCGATCAAATCACTCTTTCGATAGAAAATTTGGGTTCCCAGGTGTGCCGAGGGGCGCGGTGGTAGGCTATGCTATTGTGGTGTGACGGTTAGTATTCCTGGTCATACTTTTGCTCTTCTTTGAGCAAGGCATGAAGTCCATGCTCATCGAGCCACTGGGTATTGTTATCGCTCGAATAGCTAAAATCTTCAGGGACGTTTCGAGCTCCGCTGGGCAGGTCGGCAGCGGAAATTTTTCCATTCTTCAAGTTACTCTTCTGTGGAAGAATGACGTAGAGGTGGTCATATTCGATCGTATTCCGCGCATCATCGGCACTGATCAATGATTCGTGCAGTTTTTCACCGGGCCTAATTCCGATGATACGTGTAGCGACCCCAGGCGCAATAGCATTCGCCGTTTTCATAACGGTCATAGAAGGAATTTTGGGAACAAAAATTTCCCCTCCATTCATAGTTTCGAAAGCGGTCATGACTAGCTTGATGCCTTGCTCGAGTGTGATCATAAACCGAGTCATTCTTTCGTCGGTAATGGGAATCTCGCCCGTTCTTTTAATCCTTTCGAAAAAGGGAATTACCGATCCTCGGCTGCCGACAACATTGCCATATCGTACTATTGAAAAGCGGGTTGGGTGTGAGCCAGAATATTGATTCGCCGCAATAAAAAGTTTATCCGAACAAAGCTTGGTTGCTCCATACAGATTTACCGGATTGGCAGCTTTATCCGTCGACAGTGCGACCACTTTCTTAACGCCTCGGTCAATTGCCACATCGATGATATTCATGGCTCCAAGAATGTTGGTTTTTACCGCCTCGGTGGGGTTATCCTCGGCAGCCGGGACTTGCTTCTGCGCTGCAGCGTGAACCACGTAGTCAATCCCCTCGAAAAGACGGCTGAGCCGATTTCGATCTCGTACATCGCCGATACAATAACGGAGGGCCGGGTAGCGCTCCGGGCTATAAATTTGAGCCATCTCGAATTGTTTGAGTTCATCTCGACTAACGACGATAAATGACTCCGGTTTGAAATTCCCCAAAACGTAACGAGTGAAGCGCTTGCCAAATGACCCTGTTCCGCCCGTAAGCAAGATTCTTTTTCCGTTGAACATGTAAGTGTCGTATGGATTCCATCAGTGAATTGTCAAGGGCAACTTGCCCATTCGAACTGCAAGTGATTAGAGTTCCATCACGGATGAAGATACCTATTGTTTGCCCAGTCTGCTGCGCCGAGTCTGATGGATCGAGAAAATTTCCTTATAAAGCAGGAGGGAGGTCACTCGCCCTTGGTCAGGAGATCATACTTTGTAGAGCTTGCGGAGGTGGGTTTCTTTCTCCGGGATTTAGTGAGTCGCAGATTAAAAGCCTGTATGAGCAGGGTGATTTTTGGGGCCGCTATGCTCAACCCGATGGCTTGAGGGAACTTGCTTGCCCTTTTGTAATGGCTGAAGCGAGATGGGAATACTTGCGCTCCGTAGTTACGGACATAGAGCAGCGTCCTTTGCGAGTACTGGATGTGGGAGCGGGACATGGGCTGTTCGGTCTTAGCGGTGTTCTGTATAATTCGAATGCTATTTCGGAGTACGTGGCTGTCGATTCTGATGCACGTCTCAGACAGACGATCAGAACCCTTTGGGACAAGCATGTTACGGGGGTACCTTTACGAGTCTTGGCGTCAACTGATTTTTTGGAGAAAGGCGACCGTTTCGACTTGATCGTGTTGTCGCACGTTCTGGAGCACATCCCGGAACCTGTTCAGTTTCTCGAGCATTTAACGTCCTTTGCTCGAGGTGGAGCCTTGCTTTTTGTAGAGACGCCGTTTCAGGATAATAAGTACAAAGAGGATGTTTTTGGGCACGTTCTGTTCTTGGGGCCAGACCATCTTCAGCGGATATTGGCTCGTACGCGCTGGAGGTCTCTGTCTACAGGTTGTTTTGGGCGCTCGAAAGAGTTGACCCCTATGAATTTGAGTTCCCCTGTTGTCTTTTTAAGAATTATTGAACGGATAGTGGGGAAATTGAAAAGGTATTTGCCCTTGAGGTTTTTGATGGTTTTTTATGATTGGTATTTCGGAATTCGGCACAGGAATTCCGATGGCACTTGGATTCGGCAGGTAGCTATTTTCGAAGGAGTGAACAGGCCCTGACGATGATCTTCTTGGAGAAGCCATTTCTGTTTTGAGGTATGGAGTTCACGGAGGCCGGGTGCGGGTAAGAGTTATTTGAGGTCCAAATTTTCACGATTTATTTCCCGTTATGGTCATTTACTACTATTCCTCTCGATTTCTGGAGTTGGTGATTCCGTAGGGTAAAATGATCTGCCGACCGGATTTGCGTGGTCTTTTGCTGATTTTGCTTGCGTGGATCTGGGTATCCACCGAAGAAAGATGACTGGTGAAACCTCAGCGAGTGCTCCTTACTGGAGCGTCAGGTCTACTTGGTTCAAATTTTTTGGCGTCGACCCGAGGCATGGAAGTGCTTGGAGTAAGTCGTAAGCGCTCAGTTCATGTTAATTCACCTCAGTATTGGAAGCCTTTGGATCTCGGGGACAGTGAGGGGTTCCAAAAAATATTAGAACAGTTTCGGCCGGATATTGTGGTACATGCTGCTGCATTGGCTAGTGTTGATGAATGCGAGATCGATCCGGCCCGCGCGTTTGTTCAGAATGTTGAAATTTCTGAACGCTTGGCCATGCTCGTACAGAGGGCTTCATCGCGATTCGTCTTTATTTCAACAGACGCATTTTTTGACGTTGACGGGCAGGCGGCCCTGGAAAAGGATATCCCGAGGCCGTGTAACGTCTATGGTGAGTCAAAGGCGGAGGCGGAGAAGCGGATCGCGGTTGCTTGTCCTGGCGCACTTATAGTGCGGACAAATTTTTTTGGCTGGTCGGGAAGTCCGGCGGCCAGTGGGACCGGGATTGTCGATTGGCTCGTCGGGAGTCTCAAGGCGGAGAAGCCTATTCCACTCTTTGCAGATGTCGAATTTTGTCCGCTCTATGTAAGGACTTTAGTTGAAGCAATTTTAGAACTTTCGGATCAGGGACGGTCGGGCATCGTGCACTTGTTGGGCTCAGACCGGGTTAGCAAACATGATTTCGGCCTGATGGTTGCGGCCGAGCTTGGGTCAGGCATTTCTCACGTGTTTTCGGCTGCCATTTCAAGTGCTGATCTTCGTGCGAAGAGATCGAAGCGGATGTGGTTATCGAACGCTTTGTCTCGGCAATGGCTGCCGCATTTCGACTTCTCTCTTGCAACGAGCGTTCAGCGATTGGCGGCTGACATGGGAGACTATAGGGACGAGCTATTTCGCATGCTTTCGGCGTAAAAGAGGATAGATGACAGTAGAGGAGTCATAGGCACGCCCCGCGGCTTTCGGATTTGAGCCCTTTAGAAAGGTAGACTTGTTTGTTGCGATTCAACTCGACGCCGAGGAAGCTACGCATTCAAGAAATTCGGGAATTTCTTGGTTCGAGGCTAGAACGACGGCTTCTTCTAGGAATTGGAGTTGGCTTTGCTCTTTTTGGGGTTGAAGTTGCCTTCGCTTACTCTCTTCAGCTCGTGCTTGCTACCTTGGGAACCATACAATGGGAGAGTGTGGGGTTTTTGAAGGCTATGGACTCCCGTCCGTCCGTTCCTCTGTCTCTGGGAGTATTCGTTGCGCTGGGTTGTTTGCGCGCGCTGATTCTTTCGGCACAGCTCCTTAATGTGGGGACGAGCAGTGAAGAGTATCGCTTTGTTCAACGGACTCGAATCACAAAATGGGCGATGCTCATTGGCGTGACCAGCGCCTCAAGGGCCATTAACTTATTTAATGAGAGGGTTGTTAACGGCGCTGCTTATTTGAGAACGGCTCAAGATGTCTTTATTCGGGTTGTGACTGCTGTATTTCTGGCTCTTGCTCTGTTTCGTATTTCACCGCTGACCACCTCATTAGGGATTACGGCGATGGTGCTGGTGGGCCTGTTTCTTCGTAAGTTGGATCATGGGATCACCGTTTCCAGTCTTGCGGTAAAGATTTCTTCTAATAAAATCAATGAGAGCCTGATTCGAAATCTACGGAACCTTCTTTTCATCCAGATTGTTGGAATGGAAAAGCGCGAGGAAAAAAAGGCTCAGGCCTTCCTCCAGGACGCGAAAAACAGTTTTACCTACTATCAGCAGCTTATTGGTCTAAAGTTCGCGGTTCCTCAGATAGCGGGCGCATTTATGGTAGGCGCGATTGTCTGGGTACTTCATTCTACGGAGATTGGTCATTCTGGGAACGTGGTCACCTTTCTTTACCTATTTGTCCGTTTTGTGCAGATTTTTGCGGATGTCGTAAAGTCGTCCTCCGAACTTGCCTATTATCGGCCTCACCATGTTGAACTTTTTGAGTGGTGGCGGTCGAATAGATTGGGGTTGACTCATGGTGTCGCAGGAGGGGAGCCAGAGAAATCGAGTGGAGCACTCTTTCATGGCCCGATTGGATGGGAATTGAAGAATGTGACGTTCTCTTATCCCGGTGAGAAGCAACCTATTCTCCGCGAGTTCAGTATGTCGATTCACGCGGGAGAATTTTTCGCGATCCGCGGTCGCTCTGGGATTGGAAAGAGCACGCTTATAGGTGTTCTTCTTGGTATTCTAAAACCCCAAGAGGGCGAGGTATTAGTTATAGATTCTCAGGGCAAATCCCTTCCATTAAGTGGGGCAAAAAATTCACTTCTGAAGTTGGTTGGATATGTCGGTCCAGAAAATTTTTTGATTGAAGGAACTATTCGAGAAAATCTGCTTTACGGGGCCGACCTGCGAACCGTCCCTGATGATGCCACTTTATTGGAGGCACTTGCTTTTGCGAATTGCGATTTTGTTCAGTCTCTTGACAGAGGTCTTGATCACTTTCTTACGGACCAAGGTCACGGGCTTTCGGCCGGGCAGAAGCAACGGCTTGCATTGGCTAGGGCGGCATTACGAAATCCTACAGTTCTGATTCTTGATGAGGCCACTTCAAACCTGGATAGTAGAACGGAGATGGAAATTGTAGAACGAACTCGAACGCTCAAAGGTAGAATGACTATCGTCGCCATTAGTCATCGAGAGGCACTTTTTCTGGCAGCTGATCGGACGCATACAATGGAAGTTCGCGGACCATCGCTATGAGATCGTCCCTTTTTGTGCATAGAGTGCACCGTTTCAACCTTCCCCTTGTTCTGTTCTTTTCGTTATTTAAGAGGGTTCGATACTGGAAGTCCGAATTGTCGGATATTTCTGTTCGTTTTCCGCAGTTGGAGTGGCTGGATCCAGAGAAACTTTCGGACCTTGATTCCTGGAATTCTGCTCAGCAGGGTGCTTACGAAAAGTGGTCCGTCTTGGTTTTAAAGGTTCGTGATCGTCTCGTCGGACAGGCGAGGGGGGTCGCTCGAGGCGTGGAACAAAGGGTGGCTCTTGCTTTTGAGGCAGAAATCCTCTTTGAGCACTTGGTTTCTCAGTGCGTCGAGGCGGACGCTACTGCTATCATTTTACAAACAGCCTGGGGGCAGTTTTTCAGAAAAATCGGTTATCGATCGTCATTAGGGGGGCGGGGTTCTTCCGTGCGTACATCAGCGGCTTCTATCCCGTTTGAAGTCGCTAGTTATTGGATGAGGACTGCGAAGAGTCACGCTGGCCAGGTTTGGAAGTGTTTTGCGAGAGTATCCGCTGACGGTCGGAATGCCGTTCGTGAAAATTTAGAGCGGAATGCGAAAATTCTCGTATCAGGCATTTCTCTCACTGAGTATCCCAGATCAGACGTTCATTTGGATTTTTCCTTTCTCGTTAGCAATCACCACCTTTTAGCGGAGGATGTTCTCTATCTGCTTCCTCGTGCGCCCGATTTAGTAACTCAACAATTTTTAGCGAAGGGTGGTGTTCGTTGGTTAGATGCTTCAACTTATCGCGGAATCCTCAACGGGACCGAGTGCATTTTTGCTGCCGCACACGTGTTGTTCTCTGCTGTTTTTAAGGCCGCGCGTTGGACTCATCTTTTTTACTCTGAGATTGATCAGATCACATCCTGCACCGCTCCTTGGCGCCTCATTTGGCAGCGGTATCGGCCTGCGATTTATTTGTACTCAGTGAGTGTATCTATCCCCGAGCCTAGTGAGGCCTCGGCTTTCGACGGTTTCGGTGTTGCAAACGTGCTTTGGTTTTATAGCGCAAACTGCTTTCCGTTGCGGAAGCATTCTTCTTCTTCTCTCGCAAAGCGCGTGCACTGGTCGAATCCCGTGGCCCAAACGATCTTAGGCTGGAACGAAGAGTTTGGCGCTCTAGTCCGAAACCGCCTTCTGGTTGCGGGAACGATTCCGAAGATCGTGGCGCTTGGCCCGATCATGTGTGGAGATAGCCGAGATCTCCAACTGGATGGTCAACAGAGTCGTAGAAAAATTGGCATCGTACCGAGTGGAGAAGGAGCGACAGGGGATTATTTTCTCTCTGTTTTTGATGTTTCTCCTGTACGAGCGCAGATACGGGAATCGGTAGGCCTTGGTCCCGATGTTTACAGTTTTGAATTCTGCGATTTTTTTTACCGCGACCTAAAGCTATTGCTTGAGCGAAATCCACGTATTCGACTTATCATCAAGAGAAAGAGAAGTGATCCTCGTAATTTGCGACCGATTGTGGGCGGCCTGGCGCAACTCATTGCAGACGATGGGCCTTGGCGTCGGTCGAACCGGGTGATTCAAATTGATCCAGAAATTTCTCCATATTTGGCGATAGCAGCTGGGGACTTGTCCATTGGGCCGCCCTATACGTCTCCAGTTTTAGGGGCAATTGGGGCGGCCCGCGGTGGTATCTTTTATTGTCCGTCTGGTCTGCGTCTTACCGGAGCAAATGATGAATTTTCTTTATTTGAGGTGGAGGGGCTGGGTGCACTTGAAAACAGGATTCATGACTATATTGAAAAGGGAGCAAATTGCGTGAATCAGGGTCTTCTGAAAAATGGGCATGCTGAGGGACGAATTATTTCTAGCGAAGCAGATAGTATCAATTGTATTGAAGCCTTCGCCGCTACTCTTTTAAAAACTCGGTTGAGCTTATAATTTCGAAGTGGCCAAATATGGGTCGTTTGCCCATGGCATTTCGTACTCATCCCAGATCACCCACCGAGACGGCGGACTTCTTCGGTTGTCACGGGCTACTCGGCTCTTTCATCAGTAGTAGCTGAACAAATTCTAGCTAAGAAGGCTTCTCGTCTGTCGGCGAGTCACTTTTGAAGAGCCAAAAATGTCAGCCCATGGAAAGAGACCGATGAGTGGTCTTTTCCATGGGTTGATCTAGGTTTTAGATTGCCACGCAGATAATATTGAAGCCGACGTCAGCTACGGCCGTCTCGCCCCCATTAGCAGTTCTTACTCTGATTTTACGATTTACCGTGTCAACAGAGGTAATCGCCGCATTGAAGCTGGCTGCAGGATCGTTGCTGCTAACGACACAAATCGGTGCATTCGTAAAAAATCCAGAATTATAAATGAGTTCCGTGTCCCCAGTTCCCACTTCATTGATGGGGGAAGCTGCTAACCAATCCCCTCCCTCTTCTTGAGCTAAGCTATAGGTGCCGGCCGACACAGTAAGTTTTGCACTTACAACCTTTGCTGCACTGGCACCGGTAGAAAATGCGGCCCAAGAAGTTCCATTATATCCATAGAAGGTCGAATTAGCCGTATTGAAAATAATGTCGCCCTTTTCAGGATATGTAACGACGTCAGTACTGTTAATCGGAGGCGCCGTAAATCCAAGCGACAAGAGAAAACTCGATTCATCTGCGCCGAAAGCCAATTGGGTAACCATAATCAGTTGAGCTACTAGAAAAACGATCAGGTGTTTGCTGTGTATCATTGCTGTTCCTTTTGTTAGTTGAGAATTCGACTGCTTGGTTTTGGAATGATAGTTTGAGTTGAATGACTGAATCAAGGCCTTTGCTTCTTGGTGGCATCCTCCCCATGTTTGGCTGTGGCAAACATTTGACGAGGCGGTATACCGTACTCTTTTTGTTTAAAAGGTCGGTGCACGAGCGACCAAGACATTTCGTGGGGTCTCCCGGCTCATTGCAAACCACCCACCGAGAAAAATCCAAAACCAATTTCCATTGTGCGGATTTTCTAACCCGACGTTGAAAACTGCGTAAGCTGCGGCACTTAAGAAAACAGCGGCCGCCAACTCAGGGACACCCAGCCGGAAACGCCGTAAGGCCCATGAGCGGACGCCCGAGAGGCCCACCGACACAAGCATTGCGAGCAGGGGGAGGGAGCCTAGTATCCCACCGCGGAAAAGGACGGTGAGGTAGCTGTTGTGCGGTCCAGAGATCCAGCGCCCGTCCTGGATCGCCGGGTAGCCGTTGAACACGGTGGTTACGACGTGGGGCCCGAACCCTTTGCCGAACCAGGGGCTTGAAACAAACCCCTCCCAGGCCTGAGCCCAAAGGTGTTTGCGCCAACGCATATAAGTGTAAGATTGTGTCGCTTCTCCGTTTCGATCTTTTATTGGGCCACTCTCATGATGAAAAGCCCATCCCTGAAGGTCCGTATATGTTCGCGACCACATACTGGGCAAAATGGAGGGGTCCTTCCCGAGGCGTTTGAGCACGATCACTTCAGCGCCCACGGCAACTCCGAGTCCTAACGCAAGAGCAAGAAGACTCGGAACCAGTCGAGCGGCGAGGATGCGGCGTACGCCACCTACTGGTGCGTCCGCGCCTCCCAGGAATTGCAAGGGCGCCGCAAAAAGAAAAGCTGCGAGGAGCCAGCTTCGCTTGAGGTAGACGGTGAAAATTCCCAATAAGGTCAACCCCGAGAACGCATAGAGCACAGATGCAAAAAACGGAGAGATGAGGGCAAAAGCGAGACCGATGAGCGGGCTGACTACTTCGCTGCCCGGCGGGCTGGAGAGTTCAGGAAAAATCGAGTCGATGGCTTGGCCTTTGATGAGGAAGTGGATCCAGTGCTCTCCTTGAGCGGCCACCGCGCCCAACAGGGCAGCGAGGATCAGCCTTTTGATTTCCAGGCGAGTCAGGCTGACGCCCACAATGACCCAGGCAGCTTGATAGACGAGTGCGCTGTCTCGGAGTATCTGAACGACTCCGGTGTCTGGTTTTTCTATGAAAAGGCTGATGAGGAGTCGAAGCAACCCGAAGCCAAGAAACAGGCAGAGGGCTAGGCCGAATCCGCTCTTGAGTTTGGTCAGTGCCTGGTCCCTGCGGCGGAGGGCCACCCAAGTCAGCATCGTCGCGAGTGCGAACTCGCCGACATAGAGGGGTAATGGCCCGATATCCACGTGCAGGTAAGAGAAACCCTTGGTGCGCCAGGCGAGGCAGAATGCATAGAGAAAAAATCCGAATATGGGCAGTTGATTCCAGTCAAAGCGTTGGGGCTTCATACGGCTCCGACGCCTCGCACGACTGAGAGGATGGTCTTCACAATGATGGAGAGGTCGAGCAGAAGGGACTGGTTGTGAATGTAGAAGAGGTCGTATTCGAGATTTTGATGAATCGGTTCACCACGGACCGCGCTGATTTGCCAGACCCCGGTGATGCCGGGTTTGACGAGGAGTCGTTGGCGCTCGAGAGCGGTGTAGCCTTCAACAATAAAGGGCATCTCCGGGCGAGGTCCAACTAAGCTCATGTCACCGCGAAAGACGTTAAAAAGCTGGGGAAGTTCATCGAGGCTGGTCCGTCTGAGCCATTTTCCGACTCGGGTGATGCGTGGATCATGGGGGTCGGAGGGCGTGCGGGCGTACCGGGGAGCTTCGACGTGCATGGTTCGGAATTTATAGATGCTGAATTGCCGTCCGCGGAGGCCTACGCGCTTTTGTTTAAAGAGGACTGGCCCCCTTGAATCGAGTCGAATCGAGAGGCCAAAGAGTAGAATGAGAGGAGATAGCAGCAGGATGAAGAGGGAGCTGAGTGCGAAGTCGACTAATTTTTTTAAGACCCTAAAATAAAAAGAGACCCGACTGTTTTTACGCCTGAGAATAGGAATTCCACCGATTTCAAAAAGTTCAACATTCTGGATAAAGCGTTCATAAGCATTGGGGACGATCGCGTAGTCGACTCCCGCTTGGATGCAGCGCTCGACGAGCTTTTGATTTCTTTCAAACGTAGCCGAAGGGAGAGCGATCAGAACGAGTTCGACTCCGAGCTGTGAAGCTTGGTCGATCCATTCTTCTCCACCGAGCACCTTCAGGCCTTTGTTGGGCCCGATTCCTGACCATTTTAACCATTGCTGGTGCTTCAAAGGGTTGTCGTCTGCCATCCCAACGGGAAGCAGGCCGAGGGCTGGGCTCTCGAAAAGACGCTTGGCCAAATGTGTACCGATATTGCCCGCTCCGTAGATGAGTACCTTTCTTTGCGACCAGCCCTTGAGATGAAAAAGAACGTGCAAGCGGTAAAAAATCTGCCTCTGTATGTAAAGAGCGAACGGAGAGAGGACGAGGCCCGTCGTCATGGTGATCCGAGAGAGATCGACTGACCGCAGATAGAACGAAAGACTGAGCACCACCGCTGCGGCATAGAAACCGGTTCTGAAAATGCCGCGAAGTTCTTGGATATTGAGCAGGCTGATTTCTCTTTCGTAGAGGCCGACTCGATCTAGAATGAGAACATAGACCAGGCCGATCCCGGCGGAGATCAATGCAAATTCAATGAAGGATTGAGGCGAGCTTCTGCTGAGCCCTGACGTGTAGAGAAGATAACCGAGCTGGAAACAGGCAACGACCACGGCGAAGTCTGCTCCCCTTTGGAAGGTGGAAATCAGAAATCCAAAATAACGTCGCCAGGGACCGTCGTGTTGTTTCTCTGAAGGGGCGGGTCTCGGTTGAGAAACGGCGGCGGTGGAATCCATCTAAGAAAGGAAACTATTCGTTTCTGTTGAGAAATCCAGAGAAAAAGCGTGGATGTTTGATGGGGCTTCGGCTACACCCAAGGGGCTTGGCTCACCATCCGACGGTCGATATTTTAGGAGTGCGGGTTTCTCGCTTCGGTTTTCGCGAAACGAAGGAAATGTGCGTGAAGGAGTTGGACGCGAAGCAAGGCGGATACGTCTGCTTCGCGAATGTTCACACGGTCACGGAATCGTTGGATTCTCCGGACTTGTGTGGCGCGTTAAATCAAGCCGTCTTTGCGGTGGCAGATGGAAAACCCTTGGTTTGGGTTTCTCGGTTGCTGAGAGCGCCGATCAGCTCGAGGGTTTGCGGCCCGGATTTCATGGCTGATTTTTTGAAGCATCATCCGAACTATCGGCACGCGTTCGTCGGCGGAAAGCCGGGAGTGGCGGACCGCTTGATTCAGAAGTTTGAGCTCAAGAGCGCTGTCGCTTATTGCCCTCCGTTTCGGCCGTATTCCGACGCGTATGCTCGCGAAGATTGGACTGCTCTTCTCAAGGCATCGGGGGGCCTCCCGCCGGACTGTGTTTGGGTGGGGCTGGGGGCTCCGAAGCAGGAGCTTTGGATGCGGTCGGTCTCTCAGTTAGGGGTGACCTCTTTATTTTTTGGTGTGGGAGCGGCCTTTGATTTTTTAACCGGAGGCGTGGCTCGGGCTCCGGCATGGATGCAATCGATGGGGTTGGAGTGGTTCTATCGCCTCACGCAGGAGCCGAGGCGATTGTGGCGTCGTTACCTTTCGACAAACCCGAGGTTCGTCTGGCGGGTTTTTCTCCAATGGATGAGTCGAGTTTGAGTGCCTTGAGTTGGCTTGTGACAACGGTTTTATCGATGGCTGTTCTTCCCTCTTGGACGGCAGTATCGGTTCGGATTTACGAGCGGCTGGGCCTCTCAAGCTCGTTGTTGGGGCCGATTAATCCATTGAAGATCGCGGCGCCCGCTCTTCTGATCTTTTTATATACGCAGCGCACCAGGATCAGTGAGTTTCTCCCGAAGGGGTTGGCGATTTTTCTTGGGGTGACCTATTTATTGGGATCGGGGGCGGTGCTTTATGGCGCGTTTCAATGTCAGTGGAATCTGACTCTCTTTCGAGAGTGGTTTCTTCATGGATGGGCGGCTCTGTGGGCGCTCTCTTTCTTTTTCCTTTCGAATCGGCAGAGGAAATGGGTCATCGGGGCATGGCTCACCTGGGTTGGCGGTTCCTGTTTGATGGATTGGCTGGCCCCCGCCTGGCAGGATTGGCTATTTGCGCATATCTTTGATCCGGATACGCGGGTTCTGGACGTTCGCGAGGTCGGCGATGTGTTGACCGGGGTGTTTGGGCGGCAAACCTTGGGTAAGTTTCTGGCCTGGATTCCGTGGCTCTGGCTGCTCACTTTGAAGCCGGTGGCGAAACCTTCGAGTCAGCGTTTTCGTTTCGCTCTGGGGATGGCGGCGGTGATTTTCTCTGCTGGCATCGTGTTGGCGACCAGCCAGCGGGGGCCATTCGTTTCGGTGCTGGCTGCGGCGTTGGTGACGATTGTCCTCTATGCTCGGAACGAGGGTTTTCGAAAGCGAACCCTTTTGATGATGATTGGAGGCTTCGCGCTGAGCGTGGGAGTTCTCACGGTCTCGTTCGTGCCCCGCCCCATCCTCGAGAGCCGGATTCGCTCGATGATTGGGCTATCGTCCACTGGGTCTCTAGGCGATCAGGCCGAACAGAACACGAAGTTCCGGTGGGGAATGCTCTCGTTCTCGACTCAAGTTATTTTAGAGAATCCGATGGGCCGAGCCTGCTTTCCCAATGAGCGGTATTTCTGGGATCGAGGAACAACGGCTGGGCATGCGCATCATCTTTTTCTGCAAGAGTATCGAGCTCGTGGTTGGATCTGGGGCACTCTTCACCTCTTGATGTGGATTTTTTGCGGCTGGGCTTTTTTTCGAGCGTTGCCCTCTGCTCAAGAGAATTTTTTTTGGTTCGGTGGGTTTCTCAGCATAGTGTTTGTGGGGCAGTTCGACTACCCCTGGATGGCTCTTTCGCAGTCCATCGTGATCTGGGTATTTCTTTGGAAGGGATTCTCATTATGGGGAAGCTTGAATATTCGGCGTTGGTCCCGACTTTAAATCGTCCACAGCTTTTGACGAGATTGTTGGCCTCCCTCGCTTCGCAGACGAGACCCCCGGCAGAGGTGGTGGTCGTCGATCAAAGCGATGATGACGAGACCCGGCGTGCGTTTGAAAGTTGGAACCCGCCTGGCATCCGGAAAATCTACTGTCGAAACGAGGTTAAGTCGCTGAATTTGGCCAGAAATCGTGCATTTCGCGAATGCTCGATGCCCCTCGCGGCGTTTTTTGACGATGACCTCGTGCTCGAACAGGATTATTCGGAGAAGGTGGTCCGTATTTTTGAAGGTGATTCAGAGCTTCGTTTCGGGGGCGGAATGGGGACGATTTCGAGCAGTCGCTATCACTTTCGACCTTTAGAACGATTTTTTTTAATGCCCCATGAGGGGAATGGAAAATTTTTAGCCAGTGGCGCGCCGACCTACCCGCATTGGATCAAAGAGTTTACGGAAGTAGATTTCCTCTCTGGCGGTCTGACTTTCTGGCGCCGTGAAGTATTCGAAACGATCCAATTCGACGAGGCATTGATCGGGTACGGGTATGGTGATGATCTCGATTATTCGTTTCGAGTTTCTCGGAAATTTAAATTGTTCTTTGAGCCTCAAGCCGTCTGTCACCACGAGGACCACGCGCCAGGGAAAGATCACGAAGCGTTGAAGCAGAAGGTCTGGATTCAGAACATGTATTATTTGGCGGTGAAGAATAACTTCTCTCGAGGGGCTTTCTTTTGGTTCGCGCTCGGGCATCTCTACCGTGATTTGATTCATCTACGATTTGCTCGCTTTGCCGGTGGGATTCGGGGTCTGAGAAATGTGCTGACGAGTCAAATCGATTCCGTGAAAGGTTTTGTCGGTGCGAGTCACACACTTCGTCAATGATTATCGCGGTGGTCTTGCTCGGTATGTTGAGCGCCTTGTAGCGGCGCAGCGAAATGCTCCTGGTACGAGTTGGGTGGTCGATGTTTTCGGGCCGAAGCAACTGAATATTGGAGAGGGGGTTGGCCGCGCTCTTTATCGCCCCGTAGAGAAGACGTGGGGGCTCAATCAATGGAAATTCGCCTACGATTCGTGGCGGTGGAGCCGGCCGGGTCTTCGGCATTTTCACAATTACACTTTTGGTAAGATCGATGTCCTGACTTGTCACGGCCTGTATACGCATAATTGGTTGGCGAAGTATGGGCATGGGCGGGTGCCGCCGCAGCGGAGGGCCCAGTTTACCGCCCTGTCAGCGCTCGAGCGACGTTGCCTGGCGAGCGCGAAGGTCGTTGTTTTTCAGTCAGTTGAGAACCAGGAATTTGTCGAGGAGCACTTTCAGTTGAAACGCTCGCCTGGCGTATTTAGGAGAATTTTGCAGGCTGTTGATACGGGGAGGTTTCGTCCCTTTGCTGAGGGCGAGCGTCTTAAGCGGCGCGGGGTAGTTTTTCCTCAAATTTCCGCTTCGAGCCGCTGGCTTCTTTTTGTGGGGCACGATTTCGAGGGCAAAGGGCTGATTCGAATTCTTCAGGAGTTTGCTGCGCGCCGGGTTCCGCTGGGCCAGTACTCCGTATTAGTTTTTGGCGACGACGCTTTGAATCGATCGAGGGCGGGGGCTCTTGCTGAGAAGATGGGGCTTTCGATTCATTTTCTTCCGAGTGATCAGCTTCTCGATGCTTATCGATGCTCTGATTTTCTTTTGCTCGACTCGGTTTCAGAGGGGGCGCCTTTAGTTCTTTTAGAGGGGATGGCCTGTGGTTGCGTGCCTATTTTTACGCCTTGTGGGGGCGTGCGAGAGACGATTCAGCATGGCGTGAATGGCTGGGTGGCTGATTCCGCCGCGGGGATTGTCGAGTGTGCGATGGTGACTTCGGAGGTGGAGAGGATGACTCTTTCGCTGGAGTCTGTTCGTACCGTTCAGACGAGAAGCCTGTCTGAGTTTGAGAGACAGTATCGGATGATTTACGAGTCGTTGGGGTCAGGGTTGTGACCATGCACCTCACCTTCGTCTTCGGCACCCGACCCGAAACCATCAAGATGGCCCCCCTTATTCTCGCAGCTAGGAAGCTCGGCCATCGTGCTGAAGTGGTACTGACGGGGCAGCACCGCGAAATGGCCCGGCAGATGTTGCGCGTGTTTGGCATCGAGGCGGATCTCGACCTCGGCGTCATGGTTCCCAATCAGACGTTGGCTGGGTTGAGCGCGCGAGTGCTTCTCGCTTTGGATGAAAAACTCTCGCCCTCGGTGAAGCGTGACTGGCTGCTTGTTCAGGGCGATACAACGACGGCTTTCATCGCCGGATACTGGGCGTTTATGCGCGGCATCCCCGTCGCGCATGTGGAAGCGGGCCTGAGGACGCATGACCTGCGGGCGCCTTTTCCCGAAGAGGCGAATCGGCAGCTGCTTTCTCGGATTGCGACGATGCACTTTGCGCCGACCGCGCAGGCGGCGCGGGCGTTGGGGCGCGAGGGGATTCCGCGCGCCCTCGTCAAAGTGGTGGGGAACTCGGGCATTGACGCTTTGCTCTGGGTAGTGGAGCGGCTCAAACGCCCGGGTTCGGGGGGCGTGTCGGCCGAGGATCGGCTGCCTCGTGATTTGCTCGCGCAGCTGGGCGACCGGCGCGTCGTGCTCATCACGGCTCATCGACGAGAGAGTTTTGGGCCGGACTTCGATGATCTTTGCATGGGCATCCAGACTGCGGCGCTGAAGCATTCTGACTGTGTGTTCGTGTATCCGGTTCACCCGAACCCGAACGTGCGCGCCCCGGTCGAGAAGTGGCTCAGTGGAATTCCAAACGTGCTGGTGATCGAGCCGCTTTCGTATGTTCCGTTCATCGAGCTGATGATGCGCGCGTCGGCGTTGCTGACGGATTCGGGTGGCATGCAAGAGGAGGCGCCGACGTTAAAGAAGCCAGTCATCGTGATGCGCAACACAACGGAGCGGCCGGAAGGGGTGAAGGCGGGGTTTTCTCGCTTAGTGGGAACCGACTCGCGAAAGATCGAGCAGGCCGTGACTCGTGCTTTGAAGCGGGGGTGCGAGGGGCGGGGCAAGAACCCTTATGGGGATGGGAAGGCTTCCGAGCGGATGATTCGGGCGCTAAATAGATGCTCCTAAAGAGCCTACTGGAGAGTGGGTCTTTATCGTCGCTCGTGCTGCTCACGTTTTGGCGAGGCAGGAGATCAATACGATCATATGGATATTCGTGACATTTGGGGTGTGTATCCCCATGTAGAGGATAAAATCCATACTATCGTATATGTTTTATTGTTTTTGATGTTCGATTTGCGTCAAAATGAGAACTATCTATACGATCGTATAGAAAATGGGGTGTAGACCATGCAGGTAATGACCAACAAACGGGGATCGCCTCTCGCGGAAGTACTGCTCAGGCGCCGACGGGCACTGGGTATTACTCAGGAGCAACTGGCCAAATTTGCAGAATGCAGTGTTCCTTACATCTACTTGCTGGAGAGTGGAAAAACCACCGTTCGTATCGACAAGCTGATCGCCGTTCTCTCGGTTCTAGGGCTTCAGTTAAGGGTAGAGGCCGGTAAAGAAGGGCTGAAAATCGACGAGAAACTCAAATGACCTGGGAGGAGATCAAGCACGTCAATACCGCTGATGTTTTTAGAGACTCGGTCTTGGTGGGAAAGATTTCGCGTATAGATCGGGGATCGGCTTTTGAGTACGACACAAATTACCTGGAGGGAGCGGACCGCGGCGGCGGAATCGCGTTTCATCTTCCTCATTTACGGAGAAGGCATGAGACGTCGGGAGTGAATCTCCACACCTACTTCGCGGGTCTTCTCCCTGAGGGCCTTCGCTTGAGAGCCTTGACGAAGCGGATGAAGACCTCGGAAGACGATCTCCTGAGCTTGCTGATTGCCACGGGTGGCGATTGCATCGGTGATGTTTCAGTTGTTCCTGAAAATCAACAACCCTCGAAGAAGGCGGTGCCTACGGTCGAGGTAAAAAATTTGAGAAAAGTCGTGTTCGCTGAGCTCTTCGAGCGAAGCATCGACTATGATGCGACTCAAAGTCCGGAACCTGAATCCAGCATCCCCGGTGTGCAGGAAAAAATATCAGCCGCGACGATTTCTTTTCCTGTGAAAACAAAAAAGACTCATGGTTCGTTTATCTTGAAACTCAATCCTCCCGACAAGCCGCGACTTGTTGAAAATGAGGATTTTTTTCTTCGCATGGCCAGAGCCTGTGGCCTCGAAGTGCCGAATGCCAAGCTTGTCAGGGACCGAGAAAACAATACCGGAATTTTGATCGAGAGATTTGACCGGATCCTTGTCCCCAAGGATCGGACGACTTTGAAGGTGCATCAGGAGGACGCCTGCCAGTTTCTTAATCGCTACCCGTCTGAAAAATATCGCATCAAGTGCTCGGAAATCGCGGAAGGCCTCGCTGAATTTTGTTCCAGCTCTTCAGTGGAAACCTCGCGTTTCATTCGTCTGCTTGCGTTTTCGTACCTGATTGGAAACGGGGATTTGCATGCGAAGAACGTCAGCGTTCAAGTCAAACCAGATACAAACGTCGTTACGATGACCCCGGCCTACGACCTTCTGACTACCTTGCCTTATGGTGATTCCCGAATGGCGCTTCAGTTCGAGGGACGGAGCGATAATTTCAAGAGGGCTTACTTCGTTGATTTCGGTGAAAGATACGGAGTGAATAGAGCGATGACCCAATCGATCCTTGACGAGGTTTGCTCCCAGTCACAGTGCTGGGTGGATCGAGTGGGCGAAATCGGTTTAGCCGCGAAAAAGACGGCGCAACTTAAATCTCTCATGAGAAAACGTCTCCTGGATCTCCGCTAATTCGAGGTAAAGGGCGAATCGCCTCCGGGCTGGGCAGTGGGAGCTTGAGGTAGTCCTGGCCGCTTTCTGGATCGCGACTGATTTCATGAATTGGTTGAGGCGGCCCGAGATTGTCGGTATATCCACGGAATGCAAAAGTCTCTCGAGACCGATCGTCTCATTTTGCGTCCCTTGAAATTGAGCGATTATGCCTTCGTGCGCACGCTTCATACAGATCCGAAAGTGATGCGCTACATTGCAAGCGGGCCCGCCAGGTCGGAAGCCCAAACGCGGGAGTCCATTCAAAAGTCTCTCGCCATGAAAGAGGCAAATCCATGCCTGGGAACCTGGATCGCGGAGCTGCGCGAAACTCAGGTGACGATGGGGACATTGATTTTGAGAACACCCGCTACGGCCGAAAAGACCGAGGGCATTGAGATTGGCTTTATTTTCGCCGCCGAACACTGGGGCAAGGGTTACGCGACCGAAGCGTCCCGCCGGTTGATCCAGTATGTGCATGATGCCCTGGGTGATGTGCGTATCGTGGCGCTGATCAATGCCGCGAATCAGGCCTCGAGAAATACGCTTCAGAAGCTTGGCTTCAAGACCGTCGGCACCACCGAATACGTGAATCCCGTCGGGGGCGAGGTTCTGCCCAGCGAGATCCTTGAGTACCAGACCTTAGACCCCACTCCATAAATGGCAGACAATTATGGAGCATGCTCAAGAGACGTCTGCTGGTTGATCAGTACTCCAGTTTTTTGGCTGAACTGCACGCGGCCTGAGCGGATATAGCTTCCGGGAATTCGTTTTTCATCGAATAGAAGCGGAGCTTTGCGCGGCTCGATCAAGGGTTACGTAGTTTTTTGAGGGACGGTCCTTTAGGCAGAGGGTTCTGAGAAAGAAGCTCTTTCCGCATTGACGGGGTTCGAGGAGAAGGGCGACGTGTTCTTGGAAGTGGCATATATGTTCAATTATTGCAGTCTGAGTGCAATAATTGAACATATATAACTTCTGATTTGGGGGGATTGCGATCGTGCCAGTAGGGACGAGAAGTCAGCGTTCTGAGCGAAAGGGGCTCTGGTTCGGCGTAGCTGGTGGTTTTGACATCGGCCAGTCAGTGGGTCAGGATTGGGACATAAGCGGACCTGTTGGGAAGGTAGTCAATGCCAAAGAAGAAGAATGACAAGAGAGCTGAAATCCATCCTTGGCGGCCTTGCCCAGCAGGTGAGCACTGGGTCGCGACTCACTCATTGCAGATTCCTCCAAGTGGCAGACATCCCGCCGGCACCGTAACGACCCGGCACGCGCATTGTGCATTGAATCCTTCGAAGAAAGATCAACTCTATCCTGCGGAAATTCATGAAATCGCCGTTCGGCATTTTTTGAAATTGGAGAAGATGCCCTGCCCACTTGCTCTAAAGTTTGGCAAAGAGGGGAACGCGTATGATGATCTCATTGCCGGTTGGGTTCAGTATCCGAACCTTTTCAAGGCTCTCGTCGCTTCGGAGTCCAGATTCAAACCAGACATTTTAGCCGACAAGAAAAATCAGAACAGCAGCGTGCCAAGGAGCTGATGGGCCGCTTCCTAGGATACCTGGAGGAGTATAAGAAATGTGGCAAGTCCTCATCATAGGTCTGTTCGCGCCTTTCACGGTGAATGCCGAGGTGCCATCGGCGCACTTGGGCGCGAGGTTTCCGTATGGCCTTCTTGGGGATGACTTCGGGCTCCTCGCGGCATGCATTGCCACACCCGAGCCTTTCTCACCTGACTCTACCGAGTACCCCTACTGGCAGTGCTTTTCGGTCCAAGAGGCATCCTTTGAATGCGACAGCACGGGCTATGACGGGAGTGAAAAGTCAGTCATGGCGATCATGGCCATTGTCGCTCGGAAAAACGGCGAAGAGCATGAATACCTATCTCGACGGGCGATTCCCATGAAAGGGTGTCGCGCCCATGAGAGTGAATGGAAAAAACTGACGGCGCGCCGAAAACATGTCTGTCTGTCGGGGGCACTGATCAGGATTGAGACGACCACGGAGGGGAAGAGCGTCGGACACTGGATCTTTGAAGCACTCAAGACCGACAAAGGGTGCGATTCCTATTTCGCCGGGGGATGCGATTTAAAGTACCAGGTGAAACACGGGTGCGAGATCGCGCGGAGGAATTGAAGAGTTCGCTTTTCCAACTTGCCAGGCCCTCGCGATGAGGCGACACCATCACCCCAGTTCGTCGAATAGCTCTTCCAGAAAAAACTGCGTCTTGGCGGGGATCGCTTTTCGTGGGTAATAATTTTCGATGAGTTCAAAAACTTGTTCTGGGCTTTTGATTTTAAAAAAACGGATGAGGGTTTTGAGATCTTGAGCGTCGTGGGTGTCGAAGCGAGCGCTGATCGCTTTCATCGCAAGCAGGTAAGGAGTGGGAGGAATCCAGACCGTGAGGTGAGGCAGGTCGAGGATGACTTGTCTTGGGCTGGAGTTGGCCGGCATGAACCCTTTGACGGCGTCGTTAATCCAGTCGTTGGGGAGCCCGAGTCGAGGGGCGATCCGCGCCGCGGCTTCCCGAATCTGAGACGAAGGCTCGAAAATGGCGTCGACATCTTTCGTGGCTTTCCTTGCGTTGAAGGCTAGCACCATCGCTGCACCGCCCACGATGCCGATCTCGCCTCGTAGTCCCTCTTTCGAAAGTTCTTCCTCAAGTCGGTGAAGTGCCTGAATGATCTGATCCTGAGTCATGTTTTTTCTATACTCGGTTGAGAAAATTTCCCAAGACGAAGATATTATTTTGCCTGAAAGGGGTTGGGCTTTCCTGAAGCGCACTGGCTTTCAGATTTTCTATTCCAGAGACGAAGTAAGGTGCAGGTAGAAACTGGGGGCGCGTTGCCCACCATGGTTCGGGAATGTCGAGTTCTTGTGCCAGCGCTCGGGCGGTCGCATTGATGACCGCGCGCTCTCGCGTTCGCCGGGAGCGCGAGTAAAGGCGTTTCAATGCTTCGAATGTGCGGGTGCGACGAGCCTCATCGACCGCATCAAAGAAGGGCACCCAATCGGTGAGGTCACGACGCGGGGGGCGTCCGGCTTTTCTGGTGAGGCGTGGTGCCGGGAGCATACGAGGGTGACTCATCTCTTCAGGGTAGATGATTTCGTGAATTAAGGCAATTATGTATAACTATATAATATTACGTGATTATATCATATTATCGATTTGCTCCATCTGAAAGAACCTTGAGTATACAATACACCGAATCGACATAAGTGTCGATTCGGTGTATTGTATAAATATGACAGAACGGCACTCATTTCTCTCGGTCTCCAAAAATCATTCAGACATCCGAGCCGAAACAAACGGAGACGACGCAGAGATGGAAACTCTCTTTGAGTTTGGCGAATAGCGAGTCGCTTCTGCATACAAAAATCGAGTTTTCCCGTCGGCAGGCGGCCCGCCATGCGATTTGACGCTGGAGAGGGGGTGGTTGATCAGTTGGAGAAGATGAAGTCATGAATCTGGTCGACGCTTTCTCCAGACTGCGGGGACTCAAGCCGGGTACCTTTCAGACCTCGGATGCGGCAGTTTGCCTGGGGGTCACTCGGGGTGCCGCTAGCAAGATTCTCTCGCGGCTCGCCGACCGTAAGCTTCTGGTTTGCTTGACCCGCGGGCGGTGGGGGATGGCTGGAAAAGTGGATCGTCTGGCCGTACCCGAGGCGCTCACGGCGCCCTGGCCGAGTTACGTTTCCTTGCAGAGTGCGCTGTTCCACCATGGAATGATTGAGCAGATCCCGGAGGTGATTTATGCCGTCTCTCTGAGTCGCGCTCGTCGATTCGAAAACGCGCTCGGAGTGTATTCCATTCATCAGGTGCAGCCCGATTTTTTTTGGGGATTTGATACGGTGGGCCCGCAGGGACTGAAAATCGCCACGCCGGAGAAAGCTTTGCTCGACGTGCTTTATCTCAGCACCGCGCGATCTAGGCTCTTCAAGAGACTGCCCGAGCTTGAGCTGACAAAAAAATTCAGTGTCAAGCGGGCCCGTGAAATGATCGGGCGGATCAAATCACCCCAGCGCCGCAGTCTCGTGGCCTCTCGGTTTGAGGCGATGATTCTAAATCTAAAGAGGGCGCGGTAAGGCGAGATGGAAGTCCGGATGCGCGCCACTAAAATAAGAATATTTCGCGCGAACCGGATCGAATGAGTTCCCGTATGTCAGGCGTCTCATCGAGGACGATTCGATGGACCCGACAGTAACGGGACCAGGGGCCGGGCACGGCTCGGTCGCATAAGATGGGGGAGCGCAGTGTAATCGACTGAACTTTGGATGTTGATCGAGCTGCTATTCGGTCTCGAAAAAGGTCATATCCGGTTTGAGTGGAAAAAAAGTAGGCTCGTTTCTCATAGAGATCTCTCAGTTGGTCGGAAGATTCACCAGAACTGATGCGTAGGGCCTCTACATTTCTTAGAAGCTCGATCTTTGCGTGAGCTAATGCTTCGGTTTCATTTGCCCTACAAGAGAAGCCAAATGCGTAACGTCCGGGCGCGTATGTGTTTTGAATCAAGGCGAAATAGTAGGTGTGGGAGTCAAAGTAAATTTGAGCGCCGAACGTATCTTGGGTTCTGAAATCTCGTTGGAGGGAGATGGATCCACGCCAGGCATTGAGGAGGACGTGTCGCTCGAGAGCCTCGCATAAGGCGTGCTGACGACAGGCCTTGAGGTCCGAAACTCCACGTGCAGCCATCCCATGTGTAGAGGTGGACCAGTCGAGGGCAAGTTGGCTCTTTCGAGAACTGTCCGGCGAGGACATGCATTCAACGAAAGCCCACCGTTCCATCGCCTCAAAGATGGCCTTTCGAATGGAGTGAATCCGGCTTGCATCGGTTCCACAGCCAGGTGCTGAGCTGTAGAGCAGGCTATGCGGCGCAAGCGAGTGGAGAAGGTCGGGGTGAATCCATGCGGAAGCTTGCCAGAAGTTTTCTGATTTGAGTTGAATGGTGGTAATTTTAGAAATGGGTCCGGTGGGCAGCGTGGATTGAAAAAGGCGTAAATCGTTTTGGAGCTGTTTGAAGATACTCACTCATAGAGCCCTAGGAAATGAAGTGCGGTCGGTGGTTGAATCGTATTCAGTAAGCTTGCGTCTACTCTCTTTGATACCCAAATTCCGGGTCGGAAATGAGCAAGGGGGAGGACTAGGGCGTCTTCCTTGAGGTTTTTTTCTATTGCTGCGAAGTCCACCTTTTCTTGGTCGAGAATTTTAGAAATTTTCCCGGTAGGGTCGGGCAATTGAATACCTTCCTTAGACCTGAACATGAATCGGACGTCATCTTCCGGGTATTCCAGCAAGACCCCGGAAGAGAGAGTGATGAGATCAACCGCGGGATCCGCTGGGTCTGAAAAATGACGAAATAATTCCTGGGGGCGAATCGGAATCTCGATCAAGTGAATCTTGTTTTTCGAGCAGACGCTTCTGAGTGCGTCAAAAAATGACATAATTGCTTTGTTTTGGGTGGTTCGAACCCCAATACGAAGTGTTTTCGTCGCTGTTGGGCGGATCCTTGCCTCGGCGTGGGAGTGCTGCGCTTCTGGAGAAACGGGGAGGAGTCGATCCGGGATGAGGATATTTCGGATTCGTATCTCACCGGCAATCGCGTCGAAGAGCCAGCGCCGGTTTTCTTGGCTGGCGCAGAAGGATTGAATGTCATGACTCGAAACACAGCGCACGAAGCTGAAGTTTGAAACGGCGCCGCCGAGAAATGAATACTTCGATTTTTCCGGCATGGACAGGATGTCGAGGTCGGTTCCTGGAATCACATCGGAAGAACCGGATTCTTGCTGGGAAACAGCAATTTCGTGTGGCGATTTCGGATGCCTCCAGTCAGACGGAAAGGCGGAGAGATCTCGGAGTTCGAGGGTGTAAGAATTTTGAGTCCAACTCTTGATGCGGTAGGGTCCGGAGGCGATTGCAGTTTGGGGGTTTCGCCATGTCAGCGATTTTGGATCAAAGTCTTTCTCGGAACAAATGGCATATTGCCCGAAAGAAAGAAAATCGAGAAGACGTGGGATAGGTTTCTTGAGCTGAATCTCGAGGGTAAATTTCTTGTCGTCGGCTTTAAATTTCGCCACGTGTTCGAGAAAACCGGCATTTGATTTTTTCCGAGCGAGAACGGCCGAAGCGCGTCTCCAGCACTTCTCGATCGACGAAGGCAGGAGGGGTTCACCGTCATCAAAGTGTAGTCCTGAGCGGATATGGAATAACCATCGGAGGCCGTCTGGCCCGACCTGCCACGAGGAGGCAATCATTCCCGTGGGCTCGCCGAGTTTGTACTGTGTGACGAGGGTAGCGAGAACAGGCGACTGAGTCACGTGGTGGACATGATAGTCAAATTCAAGTGGGTCGGTGGAAAAAGGCATGGACTCGAGCCTTACCTGGAGAGGCTGAGTATCGTGCCGTTCAGAGGTGCAGTGTGTCGTCGTTAGAAATATTAAGGAGAGGATACCGATTGAAAGCCCGAATCGCGCATTTTCCATGTGTGTGAAGTATGCACCCTACGAGCGATGAATACCCCAGCATTTTCTGAGCCAGAACCTTCGCTTTTTGTACTTTCTGAAACACTTTGCGTGAGTGGATGAAGTTTCTCGCTCGCTTGCGAGAGTCCAAAAAAAGACAATAAAACCAAAAGATAAGGAGAAGATAGCTTCTCATGTCTGACCTCGGGAGTTGGTTTATTGCATTTAATGCGATATGTCAAATTTGTGTTTTTTCCAGAACGTCGGCTCCCGATAGGTAGGCGCTCTCTATTGGCCTTTTTGGCAATTGTATTGCTTGGGCTTCTTTCAATTGCGTCGATTCGCTTTGATCAGATTCGAGAGGGAGACCAGCTCGAGCTGGTTCTTCCTCGCGCCATTCGAGGTGCGTTAGATAACTCGACTCGGCCTTCCGATCTGATTGTTTCCGTGGGGCGGACGCTCGATATTTTTCATTGGAAACGGGTAGAGATTTGGAAAAAAGACGAGCTGCTCTTTGAGAGAAGGAGGGGTTGGAGTTTACCCGTGTTTTTGCTTCGGGAACTGAGAATTCAGCCTACGCCAAGTGATCCCCAGTTATTTCTCAAGGTTTGGATTCCGCCTAACTTTGAAAATGGTTTCGTTTTTTCTCTGTTTATCGTTTTAGCCGCTGCGGGAGTTTGGATCATTGTCCGGTTGCAGTTTGAATGGAACGAGCGGTTGATGGCGGCGCGGGCTGAGTACTTTCATTTGGCGAAGCAAACCGCTCATGATTTGCGGTCGCCTGTCGGCGCATTGAGGATACTGGTCCGGTCGGCCGGGGGCAGCATAGAGCCAGAGCTTCGCACACTATTGGAATCCGCTGTCCGTAGTATCGGACAGATTTCTGATTCCCTGCTCTTGAAGTCCAATGCCTCGCGGGGCGCCAGTATTTCTGAAATTGAATTGCAGCTACGAAAGGTGATTGATCTTAAGAAGCTGGAATGGAGCTTGGGGCCGAGCATTGCTATGGAGGTCGAACACGAGATAGCCGACGCCACTACCTGTTTTAGGATGCCACACGGCGGGCTGGATTCGATTCTTTCCAATCTTCTCAATAACGCGAAGGAGGCGGGGCATCCATTGGATCGACCGATTTTGGTTCGGATGGTGAGTTCGGCGGGTGAGCTACGGGTTGAAGTGGTTGATGCCGGGAAGGGAATTCCTGTGGGAGTGTTGAAGTCTCTTCTGAAGGGTGAAAGCGGGGTATCGACCAAGCAATCCGGAAATGGATTGGGTTTGTCAGGTGCCATGAAAAAGATGAGAGAGGTCGATGGTCGGCTCGAACTCGATTCGGAGGACGGAGTGGGTACTCGAGTTCGGCTGTATTTTTCAGAGAATGGAGTTTGATCGGGATTTTCCGTATTTAGGAATTGGCGATCGGGCCCTGATTTGAGACGAGAGGAAGTATGAGTTCTGGAAAACCCATCTTAGTCACCGGCTCCTCCGGCTTCATCGGGACCCATCTGGTGAGCCTGCTCTCCGCCCAGGGCGCCACGGTGACAGGCTTTGATCTGAAGCCAGCGACGGCTTCGGGCTATCGCGCAGTCGAAGGGGACCTCCGCAAGCTGACGTCCGCCGGATGGGATGATTTGCTTTCGGGCGTCTCGGCGGTGTTTCATTTGGCGGCGACGGTGAGTATTCCGGCTTGCCAGGAAGACCCGATCGCGAGTGAAGAGAATAATGTCGCCGTGACGCTGCGGCTTCTCGATGCTTTGCGGAGGCAGAAGACTCGGTCCGGGGAGTGCGCGCGTTTCTACTTTGCGAGCTCGGCGGCGATCTATGGCGCTCGGGGCGACTCCGGGGATGCTTTGCGTGAAGAGGATGTCCCAGATCGATTTCTTTCGTTCTACGCGGCTCAGAAAGGGGCGAGCGAACAGCTGGCCCATCAGTACGCGGAACATTTTGCGATTCCGGCGCTGTCGTTTCGCTTCTTCAATGTGTACGGCGCGGGACAGGACCCGGTTTCGCCGTATTCGGGCGTGATTTCGCGATTTTTGCATTTTCTGGCTCAGGGGCAGCCGCTCGTTTTACAAGGGGGCGGCAAGGCGGTTCGAGATTTTATTCAGGTGTCCGACCTCGTGGGCGCGATAGTGCGGGCGCTGGATGTTCCCGTGGCTCAGATGAAGGGGCAGGCCGTGAATCTGGCCAGCGGAACCAGCGTGTCGATTCGAGAGATGGCCGAGGCTTTTGAGCGGATCGTGAAGGCCGCAGGTCGCCCCTGGCCGGGATTTCAGGAGGCTCCTCCTCGGGGGGGCGATGTTCGATTTTCGCGCGCGGATCTCACGCGCTGCCGCTCCCTGCTCGGTCAGGCGCAGCCTCATTCTCTCGAGGCGGGCTTGCGGGAGCTGCTTGCGGGGGAATCCGGCGCTTGCTAACTTGCCTTTAGACCTATGAATGTCACCCCGCTGAAGAATGCATATGCGTCGTTGGAAGAAGTTTTGGCTCAGCCCTATAACGACTTTATTCGAGACGCGAGAGTATGAACGATCAGGTGGCAGGATCAGGAGTGACTCCGCCGCAGCGAGATCTCATTCTCAAGTCAAAAGTGCTCCTGTTCGGCTCGCGCGCCAAAGGCTCGGCGCGGCAGTATTCAGATTTGGATCTCGCCCTCCAACCCAGTCGGTCGCTCACTTCAGCGCAGCTGCGGGCCATTCGAGAAATTTTTTCAGAGAGCGATCTCCCTTTTTTGGTCGACTTGGTGATATGGGAGGATCTGGATCCCGAATTTCAGAAGTTGATTGAGCGGGAGTGTGTCGAGTTTTAAAGTTTCGGGGGTTTTCTCGGTTACCGACTCGCCCGAATCAGTCCAACCCCTTCGGGGGATGAGTTTTCAAGGAAATGCCGAAAGCCAGCCTTCTGGAGCCTGCGCAGGACGCGATCGTGGGCTCCCGGGCGTAGATTGTCGTGAAATTCTACCGCAATTTTTCGGACTCGTTCGAGGGCGGCATCAAGGGCCCCTTCGAGGATCTCGATTTCCGCGCCTTCGGTGTCGATTTTGAGGAATGAAACCGGGCCGTCAGGAACGCGACTCAGGGCTTCTTCGAGAGTAATGCATGGAACGGTTTCAGTGGTGGCTTCGGCCGAGTGGCCAAAAATGGAACGATTGCCGCTTTCGGCATTCTGATCGAGGCGTAGCTCGCCCTTCCGGTCGAAGACGGCATCGTTGAAGCTCTGTACTTGCGTTTGCAGGTGATTGGTTTCGATGTTCTCTCGAAGACGTTGGAAACTCGAGCGGCCGGGCTCGAAGCAGTAGAGGAGGGTTTGTGGTTCCAGCCATTGGAAGTAAAGCATGAACATCCCGATGTTGGCCCCAATGTCGACGATGATGTCTCCGGGGCGCGGCCGGTAAAAGTTTTTTTTGAGGTAGCAGTCTTCGAGAAAAATCTCGGAGAAGAGAAACCACGGAAGGTCTTGGCTGCCGTGGTGAATGATTTTTCCGTCTCGCAGGCGAAGTTCGGGGAGCGGTTTTTTTACGCGGTTGCTGATCCAGACGGGCGCCCAATTTTTTAAGATCTGGATGGTTTTGATTTTATAGCGGATGCGTTCGCTCAGGGTCAGCGGCATGGCTCTAGCCATAACATGAGGTTCAGCGGTAGTGTGAGGCCTTGATGCAGCCCGATAGAAAATCTCCTCTGATCTCTGCTGTTCTGCCGAGCCGAAACGGGGCCCGTTATCTGGCGTCCTCGATCGAGAGCATTCTGGCCCAGACCTATCGTAATTTCGAGTTGATTTTAGTGGATGACGGATCGATGGATTCAACTCCGCAGATCATGCGAAAGTATGCCGAAGCCGACTCGCGAGTGAGGTTTGAGCCCAATCCGACAAACCTGCGGCTCCCTCTGAGTTTGAATCGAGGATTCGCCTTTGCGCGAGGGGAGTGGCTGACTTGGACATCGGATGACAACCTCTATCTGCCAACGGCGTTTGAGAGGCTCATCACGACGGCTCTGACCACCGATGCGGATGTGGTTTACGCCGATATGCAGAATATGGATGACGGCGGCGCGGTCACTGGCCCTGGCTTGACGGGTGAGCCTGTGGATATGTGGGCGGGAAATCCGGTGGGGGCGTGCTTTCTCTATCGCAAAGAGGTGCAGGAGAGTCTCGGCGGCTATGATGATTCGATGCGTTTGGCGGAAGATTATGATTTTTTTCTTCGGGCCTCGACCCGGTTTAAGTTTCATCACCTCCGAGAGGTGCTTTATCTTTATCGTCTTCACTCCGGAGCCCTGACTTCAACTCATCAGCATTTGACCGGCAAGATGGCGGATCTGGCCTTAGAACGATCGTTGAAAAAGATGACCTGGCTCGGGTTGGATCGACAGATGGAAGGACGGTTTCGCCTTGGGGTGCTCGGATGGAAGCGGCGGGACTGGTGTCAAGTAGCGCGGCAACTGGGGCCGATCCTTTTTGATTTCCCCCGGGCGGGCAGGGTCATTTTAAGGAAGTGGTCTCGAAGGTCGAGGCGCCTGAGGTCGTGATGAGTTGCCGGGTGCGGTAAAACTCAAAATGCGCCAGCGCCGTCTTCCGCACGGAGTACTGTGCCGCATAGGCTTTTGCCTGGGTGCGAAGCTGATCGCGTGACGATGCTTGAGACAGGGTTTCGAGCAGCGTCTGTTCGGAGAGAAAACGCAGACACCCGGGCACGCGGGCTTCCAGCTCGCGATTGAGCGGAAGGTCGCTGGCAAGGACGGGCGCTCCGTAGCTGAGGGCGGTGGGAATCGACCCGGAGCCGGTGGTTTCGCGAAAAGGGGCGAGCACGAGCGAGGCCTTCGTGAGGAGTGCGGGAAGATCGGCCGCGTCGAGGAAGCCGGTGAGATCGAGTCGATCGCGCACGCCGAGGCGTTCGGCGAGGGCGAGGCAGGTCTCCAGATAAGCTTGATCGTCCGGAGTGCGCGCTTCGCCCGCGAAAATGAGGCGAGCTTCGGGGAGTTGCGCGCGAGTCTTCGCGAAGAGCTCGATGGCGAGATCGTGTCCCTTGCTCGGAGTGATGAAGCCGAAGATGACGAGATGGGGGCCGTGGCCCTGGGCGAAGATTTTTTCGAGCTCGTGGGGAAGGGGTCGGAGCGGCAGCGGATCGGGAACGTAGTGAGGGATGCAATACGCACGGGCGTAGGGGCGAACCCAAGGCAGCTGCAGCTCGGAATGCACGAGAACGCCGTCGAGCGGTCCCCAGGATTTTTCGCGCCATGACTGTCCCAGGTAGGACAGGAGAAAGAGGTTGAACAAGGAGCGCGCGATTTTACCCTTCCAGGTGCCGTGAATGGGGAAGCGGTAATCGGGAGGGATGACCGTGTGAGCGGTCGCGATGATTTTTGCGCCAGGGAGCTGGGACCGTAGACTCCGGATGAACTCCGGGAAGCGGTACGCGGGCGGATTCTTCCCGCCCCAGTGACCGAACTCGTGCTGGATGTGGATGAGCGTCGGGCGGTGCCGGACGATGGCTTCGATCAGTACGTCGTTGGAGAGATCCCGGTGTTCGCCGATGGCGTCGGTGGCCACTAGCTGGGCGGTCACTCCGTGCTCGCCTGCCGCGCGCTCGATGGCGGGAAAGAGGCCGTGCGAGTAGGTCGAGATGCCGCTGCGGCTGTGCCAGGGGGAGACCCAGCACAGAGTGATCCGATCCCTTTTTGATGCTTGTTGCGTCATAATTGAGGCAGCCTAGTACGGTCCGGTGGATCTCTCAAGTCTTGAGAGTCTGAGGAGGGGTTGTTAGGTTGCGAGGGCCCATGAACACGAAAAAGAGAAATGAAGCCATCCCGTATTTTTTCTTCAGTCTGCTGGCGTTCATTTTTTTGGTGGAGGTGCCCGTCTTTGTGAATTACGGGCGTGCTTGTTTCAATTTGTGGGACTTGGGAATTTATTCTCAGGCGTTGGGGCAGATTTCGTGGAGTGATTTGAATCCCCTGATCACGGCTCGGGGAATTCGGATTTTTAATGATCACTTTGATCCCATTCTTCTGCTTGCTGCCCCGTTGGCCCATATTATGGATGCAGGGCGAGCCGCGCTATGGGTTGAGTTTATGTTTGTGATGGCGGCGGCGGGGGTTCTGTTCGCTTTGGCCACCAAAAGAGAGTGGAACCCGACGACGCTGCTCCTTCTCCTGATTGTTTTTTTGTTTGGGGGGACGATCTCCTCAGCGGTGAGTTTTCCTGTTCATCCAGGGGCCTGGGCAGTTTTTCCTCTTCTTTTGCTGAGTGTGTCGCTTGTTTACGAGAGACCCATTCCGATTCTCGCGTCCCTCCTTTTTCTGTTTCTGTTCAAGGAGGAGTTCCCCTTTCTGGGAATAGCCCTGGCCATCACATTTTTTTTGCGGCGTCGGTTTTTACTCGGAGTGGGCATACTGACCATGTCCTTGGGTTGGTTGTGGCTTGTTTTTTCAGCGAGAGAGGCCATCGTCGGGCCGATCGTGCACTATCCTTCGGTTCTCGCCGAGGGCTGGCTTGAGTCGCCCATTCAAAAGATCAGCAGTTTTCTTTTCAGTTCAGGTCGATGGAAGACAAATTTGAGTCTCCTGGCGCCGTTCGTTCCGTTAGCAGTTTGGTCGTATCGGTCGAAAATGAAATTTCACTGGGGATTGCTTGCGCTCTTTGTCGTTCATTTCGGAATTCGCCTGGTCAGTCAGCGATGGGGGTACCACTACGAGTGCACTTTGGCGGCTCTTTTGATCGGTGCTTCATTGCCGCTGGCGTTTCAGCAGGAGGATGCACCTTCGCGGTGGGTTTGGGCTTCGACGCTGATGCTCCTCCTGGCCGTTCAAGCGCCCTTTATCGGGAGGTACTCGGGGAGGACGCTCTTTCGAGGAGGATTGGCTCGTTGTCCGGCTGATCCGGTACGTTTACTGGAGCTCGAAGAGCTGCGTGTTCGTCTGAAAAACTCGGAGGGAACTCCCGTGATGGCCATGGGAAATCTTTTTCCGATGCTGGCCTACCGGGGCGCGTTTGTTCTTCCCATGGAGACGCGTACTCTTCCGAATCCACCCTTCTGGGTAGCGTTAGAAAAGGAGCCAACTGGAGACCCATGGCCGGTCGGCTACGACGGGATTGAGCGTATGCTGAACCAATTTGGGAAGCAGTACTCAGCTGAAGTGCTTCTCGATGGACGGTTTGTGAAGCTCGTTCGATTCAATTGAGGAGTTGCCGGAGGTCGATCACTCGTTGGCCGTCTTTTTCAAAAACGGTCGCCTCCGAGAGGAGTTGATCCGGGAGCGAAAGCGCCTTTCTGAGCCGAAGAGGAAAGCCTGGCCCTTCGAGGAACCATCGCGCATCGATTTTTCGAAGAGAGGCGGCAACCAGGGCAGGTGTCGGAGAAGAGACAAGAAGTTTATCGAGATCGGGATCCTTGTCGGTGATTCGGATGTCGTAGCCACCGAGGTAGTAGAGTTCGTTGTCGCCGTCAGAAATAATGAGATCCGTTTTTTTTGCGTGAGCGCGTAGCCAGGCCTTCGCATAGCCATTGCTGTCTTTGAGCACTGCTTGGTGCGGGAATTGGTAGCGCTGGGGGGAAAGCTGCATGAGGGGATACAGAGGAATGAGGCCACATGCGATGGCGGTCAGCCAAGGAAGAAGAGGGATCAGGTAACGTCGAACGAAGGGGAATGGCGGGCAGGAGAGTAGCCAGGACGTTGAGGCTCCGAAGGAGAGTCCGAGAAGGACGAGCCCGGGGCCCAGGAGGCGAAGTTGTGCGTTTCCCTTCAGGCCGAAAACGAAAAGAAGAAATGAGAGGAGACTGGTTACATAGATGCTCATCGCCATCGAAGGGGACGGAAGGGCGGGGCGAATCTTCTTCGCAAGGAATGCGATTGCGGCAATGGGGAGGAGGCTGAGCAGCGCTGGTTTTTGAAGCGCGAAAAGTTCTAGAACTCTCTGCGCTAGAACGTAGGGGACTTCAACGAGGATGTGTGCATAGCGGTAGCTGGACAGGATGCTTGATTCAGTGGGTCCGAGTACCGAGCTGGGCCAGAAGGAAAGAGAGACCGGAAAGAACGGGGTACCGGTGAGACTGAGATTGCGCACGGAGATCGGTATGAGGATCACGAGCGCGCCGATGCCCAAGCTGAGCGCAGGTTTCACTCGTTTCTCTAAGGCAAGGAGGGGCAGGATCCAGAGCAGTAGAGGGAGCAAAGCGAATACACTGGTAAATTTTGTAACGAAAGAAAGCGCCGAGAATAGACCGATGAGGAAGGCATCTTTTGGGTTCAGTATCTTTTTTGAATAAGAGTAGATCAGTACAAGAGCGGAGAGCGAGAGCCAGTAGGTGGCTCCCCAGTCGTTCTTTGCGAGAGGGGCCGTCCAAATCATGGGTCCCGCTCCAATCGCGAGCGCGGTACAGAAGAGGCGTAATTCAGTTCGGGCAGTCACAAATTTTGTGAACGAAAAAATGGCGAGGACTGTTCCGCCGAAGCCGATCAGCACGTGAATCCATTGCGAGAACCATTGCGCCAGTGCGAGACCTCGGTCGGGTGACTGGGTCAGCATGAGCTGTGGCCAGAGGTAGAGGTATTCCCAAGTAGACGCCAGGAGCGTGATGGGATGCGAGGGTGAAAGGGCCACTTGCCCTTCTTGGAGCCAAAAACGAGGAGCTTCCAGGTGATAGTAGAGGGCGTCTCCGTGCCCCAGGAGGCGCATCGCCATGGCGATGCGAAGGAGGATGATCATTCCGATAAAGAGGAACACCCCCCAGGGGGGACGTCGGTAGGTGGCCAGGAAAGAGCCTCGAAGCATCAGACCGAGCGAGATGAGGATCGCAAGGAACCATTTAGTTTGAGGGAGAAGGAGTCCGAGTTGGGCAAGGGTGAATGTGGTGGAAATAAAGAAAACGGCACCTAGCCCCATGGAAATGGAAAATTCGGTTTCACGTTTTGAGAGAAGCTGGCCCCAGGCGATTAGGCCGAGGAGCCACCAGATGAAAACAACCCCAGTGAGTAAGAGGTCGTTCCATTGATGGATGTCGTCAATTTTTTTTCCGGTGCTGAGAAAAACCAGAGAGAGGAATCCAACGAAATTGAGTAGGGCAACCGATGTTTGCCGTGACTTGATAAGGGAATTCAACATTTCCTCTCAAATGGAGCACCGAAAGGCGGGAGACTCAAGTGCTTTGGGTGAGAGGCCTACTTCAACCGCAACCCACTGACCCGTTCGAAGTGTTTCCGGTTGCGGGTCAGCAGTGAGGCCCGTTTTTCGAGGCAGATGCCCGCGATGAGGGAGTCGGCCATTCCAATGGTGGCGCGCTTTTCTTCGAGTTCTTTGCGCACGCGGGCGGCTTTCTCGGCGGAGGGGGCGTCCAAGGGGAAGAGGGTGAGGGCGGCGAGCAGGGTCTCTACCGCTGCGGCTTGCATCTTGGAATGAGCGCCGGCCCAGAGCTCGAACGCCGTGATGGCAGTGGTGGAAAGCGAGCCGGCCTTTAAGAGCGCCTCGACCTGGCTGGCCGCGCCCCGCCCTCTGAGGAAGTCGATCAAGACATCAGTGTCCGCGATGGTCATCGCCATTTCTCCCGGAGCGTGGAAGCTCTCGATTCGAACTCTTCGCCGCCCTTGCCGGAGAAGGCGCCGCGAGTTTCGAGAGCGGCCAGAATGAGGTGTTGTTTGCGTGATTCCCGAAGAAGGTATTCGTCGAGAGCATCTTCGATGATGGAGGAGAAGCCCTTGATCCCTCTTTTTGCAGCGAGCCGGAGGAGTTCGGCTCGCTGCGCTGGCTTGAGTTCAATAGTCGTTCTCATTTCTCCATAGGGGAATCATTACAGTTTTGCCCCGTCCGCGCTGGCCGAGCCGATCGAGTACCCTCGGATCGAGACCGTGCCGCCGAACAGCACCGCCGGGGTGTATTGCTCGGTGTGAGTGGCGTCGACGTGTCGACCATCCCAGTAGTCGGTGATCGTCCCGGCCGTGTAGCTCACCGGTTGCTGGATGCGATTCACCAGGTGCAGCATCACGGCGTAGCCCGGAGGGACATCGTCGAAGACTCGGCAGCTTGCGCGAGGCTCGAGTCGAAGACGAAGCGACAGCCCATCCCCTTCTTGTGGGAAGGCATTCAACGGACACTCCTTAGTGACTTCGGTGGAGGTGGCGCTCTCATCAGTGCCGCTCTCTTTCCGGTAGACGAATTTGAGAAAGAGCCCACCGAAGATCTGCTGAAGCTGCCCGACCGGCTGGTCGATGCGGATCATCAAAGGGTCTCTCCGCTCATAGGTCTTGGTGTCCACGTATTGATCCTGCGTTTCCGCGCAGCCTCGATCGACCGTGTAGGGCTTGCAATGGTAGTGGCGTTCGCTGCCGCCGGAGTCGCAGTCCATGAGCGTTTCCGTGCGTCGACGGATGCAGACCGGGTTGGAGGCATGACTTCTCGCCTCATGGCTGAGTTCACGCTGCTCCATCTCGATGAAGGAGGGCGTGATCTCCAGCAGGTCGCCGGCGAGAACGGTGAGGCCGGTTTCGATCGAGCGACCGTCGTTGCCGAGCGAGCGTCGGCATTGCGGACGTCCGCCCTCTCCGGTTTCGTTGCAACGACCTTCTACCGCACTCTCTCCAATCACGATCGATCGATCCTGGAGGGGCTGAAGCTTGCTCCAGGTGAGATAGTTCTGCGTGGTGAGCGCGGTGCTCGAATGCTGCCACGATACCGTGAAGGCGCGCTCGGCGGTGGCTCCATTGGGCACGATCTTCAGTTGCATGCAGCTTTGCGCCGCCATCCGGCATTCGATGACTTGAGTTTGCGCTTCCGCTGGCATCGGTTCGAAGAAGGCCTGAATCGCGAGGTCAACGACGCGATTGAGCGCATCGCCTTGCTCGCCTTGAATACCCACTTTGATGGCTTGTTGGCGCACGACCCGCTGAATTTTCGAACCCAGCTCGTGCCGGAACCAGTAGCCGCCTTCCGCCTGGATGGCGTTTTCGAGCGCATCGCGCAGGCGCGTGCGATCGAACTCAAGGCTCAGCTGGCTGACCGTGAACGGCACCCGTGTTTGATACGTGGCTCGAACATCGACGGCTCCGGCATAGAGCGCGTTTTCGAGCAGGTAACGGGCGTCGCCCTCGCTCAAGGTGAGTGAGGCGGTGAAGGGTCGATTCAGCGGACAGAAGTCTCCGCTCGTGGCATCTTGTGGGGTCAGGTCGTACTCCTGATTGGCCACGCGCACGATGATCCGGGTCGGGCAACCAGGGAGAGGTGCGAGCTGCATGGCGCGACCTTCAGCCCGACTGACGTAGGCCTGCAATCCCTCCGGGTCTTGCACGAGGAGGTCGCTCGGAAGGCGGATGGTTCCGACTCCACTCGGGGCGGTGATCTCGGCGGCGAGACCGTCGGCGAGCACGAGCGGGAACGAAAGAGTGACCGTGCCGTCCGGGTTTCTTCGGTGGGCGAGGCGAGCGCCGTCGCTGCTGCGATAGGCGAAGATGCGCGGGCCGATGAGGGCCGTCTCCCGCATCTGAGGGTTGTTGCGAATGAGGAAGACATTGGTTCTATAGGCGCCGGGAACAGGCAACGCCACAAGATCGGTTTGCTGGTACTGCGTGCGCCAGTAGTCTTGCTCTTCACGAGTCATCTGGGTTCGGTGCAGGGTGACGGATTGATCGGCCGCGGTCACGCTCTCGGTTGGCCACGGTCGCCGTTGGGCTGCTTCGTCTGAGGGGGGGCCATGGGGAGTTGCCTCGGGAGCAGGCTCTTCGAGACGGTAGCCGCAGCCCATCAGGGTGAGTAGGGCCGTAGTGATGAGTGATGCGAGCCAGATGCTGAGGTAGAACTTTCGGTCTTTCGTGATCATGATTTGAATCTCCGGGGTTTGAAGTGCCTCATCGACCGAGAGCAAGGGGCGGGCCAGGACCGGGGAGAGAATAAAGAAGGGCTCGGGTTGCAGGTGCCTGCTCGAACCCACGCGGCCTGTGGGCTGAAGCCCACGACTCGGAGTGGCTTGGTAAGTTTGTGAGGATCTGGCATGTATCGTTCATGGACTTGCAGGAGAGCGCATTGGCGAATCAGCTGACGCAGCAGGGGTTTCGGCACCCCTGGGAACGGGCGCGATTTCGGTTTTTTGATCGCGTTCTGAGACGAGGCTGGAAGAACGGGGACCGCGTTCTTGATGTCGGCGCCGGTGACGGCTGGTTTGCCGAGCAACTCTTGCTGAATCACTGGGTGGTTTCGCGCGTGGTCTGCTGGGATTCCGGCTATTCCGACGCGAGTTTCGCCGTGAAGGAGGGGGCGCGCCTGGAGCGCACGGCATCTCAGCCGACTGAAAAGTTTGAGAAAATCCTACTCCTCGATGTCTTAGAACACGTGGATGGCGATGCCGCGTTTCTCAAAGGAATCGTCGAACAAAACCTGGCGCCGCGCGGGGAGGTGCTGATTTCGGTGCCGGCCTGGCAGCCGCTTTTCAGCGCCCATGATCGTTTTTTGAGGCATTTTCGGCGTTATTCATTCGAGCAGCTTCGCGTGTTGGTTCGGAGTGCCGATCTCGAAGTGGTTGCGAGCGGGGGCTTGTTTCATTCGTTGCTGTTGCCGCGCGCGTTAAGCGTGGTGCGGGAGCGTTTATTTCGGCGCACCGGTCCGGAGGTCGGGCTCGCCTCCTGGAATCATGGCCCCCTTGTGACGGGCTTGATCGGCTTCGCGTTGGCGATCGACAATCTGTTTTCGTTTCTTTTCTCTCGATGGGGTTGGCAGGTTCCAGGCTTGAGTGGGTGGGTGCGATGTCGCAAGCGCGGGGAGTAGCCGTTGTTCCTTGTTATAATGAGGAGCGGCGATTTGTCGGTGCTTCTTTTGCGCTCCTGGTGAAGGCCGGGGCCCGCGTGCTCTTTGTGGACGATGGTTCGCGGGATGGAACTTTGGGCGCTCTTCAGCGTTTTCAGGCGGAGTGCGCGGCGGGTGAGGTGGAGATCTTGTCGCTGCCTCGGAACGGGGGCAAGGCGGAAGCCGTTCGCCAGGGAATGGCGCATGCTTTGACGCGAGGGGCGGCTTGGGTGGGTTATCTCGACGCCGACGGGGCGACGCCGGCTGCTGAGTTTCTGCGACTCGTGCATGAGCTGGAGACTCGCCCGGTCAAAGTGGTGCTGGGTTCGCGGGTGAATCTGCTGGGGACTCGCATCGAGCGGACGGCGTTGCGACATTACCTGGGCCGGATCTTCGCCACGGTGGCCTCGATGTCGCTGCGTTTGTCGGTGTATGACACGCAGTGCGGGGCAAAGGTTTTTCGTTCGACGGAGGCGATTCAGCGCGCGGTTGAGCGGAAGTTCTCCTCCCGCTGGGTGTTTGACGTCGAGCTGATCGGACGACTTTTGAACGGGGGATTAAACGCGCGAGATTTTGTTGAGGTCCCTTTGCAGGAGTGGCGGGATATCGCCGGTTCGAAGTTGGGTCTGCGGGCGATGCTTCGAGCGGGTTACGATCTATTGAAGCTTTTGCTGCGTCGGAGAGAGGGGTTCGACTAGCGCATTCCTGGAATCATCGGGCCCATCATTTGAGTGCCGGGCAGGAACGGCGCGCCGGTGAAGTTTTGTTTGCGTTTGAGGAGGCGAGCCTTCTCAAAAGGGGTCCAGTAGTTCAGCGCCACGGTGGTGACGTCGAGCTTCCAGTAGAATTCGAATTTTGAAAGATCGGCGAGGCTTTGTTTCCCTTCAGGAAGCTCGAAGAAGATGCTGGCGATCCGACTTTCACTGGTCCGGATGTTGAGCCACGGCAGGAGATCGGAATCGGCCTTCACGATGAGCGGCGCGATTCCAGTGGTTCCTTCAAAGCGAATACGGCAGTCGTTGAGGTTGATCTTCCAATCGGCGCGATCGCGATTGGAGATCAGCAGATGCATCCAGAGGGCGTGAACTTTTCCGCGCCCCGGAACTTCGACCCGCTCGAATCCGTAGGAGTCGACTCGGATGTAACTCTCTTTGCTGTCGGGCGGGTAAGGATACGTGGCTCCGGGGACTTGCTTGGGCGTGTGCTCGGTATTTTCGGTGGGCGCGTAGTGAAACTGGGCGCCGGCGCACCCGAGGAGCGTTCCCCCGAGAAGGCTCATGAACAGGAGGTGGTTGGAGAGACGCACTGCGCGCATGGCGAGAGACTAGCTTAAGGAGTGACAAAGAGGAAGCGACCTGCCATTTTTCAGCGATGCTTTGGATTTTGATCACGGCACTAGCCCTCGCGGGGTCGGTAGAGGAGCGTGCGTGCACGAAATCCAAGCGCCACGAAGGGCTGGTGGCCTGGCAGCGGAGTCTTTATAGAGATCGCGCGTTGCGGGAGGCGACCGGCGGAGTGATCGATCTCGAACTGCGAGACCGTTTTCAGGCGATGACCAGCGACGCTCTTTTTGGACGAGCGGGCTCAGTCCTTCACCGTCGAAACAGCGAGCTCCTCGCGCAGTACGCCCGGCGATTGGAGAAAGCGGGGCTGGAGTGGCCCGCAAAATTCGGTAGGCAAGTAATTCGGGCGATCGAAGCGAAGTTGAAGCCAGCCGAGATTCGGCAGCTGGGGTTGCGCAGGGTGGAGTTCGTTCCGGTTCGGCGCTGGCCCTCTTTTGCGTCGGGCCCGGAGCTGCTGAGGTCTTGTGGAAACGATCTTTTGGAAGCCGGCGTTGCGTTACATCATGATCGAGTGGTGCTTTGTCCGGGCGCTCTTTTGAGGACGGGCGTTTCGGCCTGGGGTGTGGAGGTTCGTGCTCCGGTGGCGGATTCACCGTCGGAAGGCGAGCCACTGGCGGTGAAGTACTCGGAGGACCAACTGTGGGGCTGGGCGCTGGAAGCGCTGCGAGCCTGGGGTGAGCGGGCCTCGGAGGGTCGAAAAGATCGTGAGGAGTGGCGTGCGCTTCTTCGGCGCGCGTTAGCAGCGGCGAGCGGCTCTTCGGAGACCTGGAAGATCATGAACTACGAACCGATGTGCGGGACGTCGGCGGCGACTCGGGTATTCAACGCACCAGCTGAGTAATGAGCTTTTTCTTGAAGAGGGCTTCGAAAAGATCCTTTTTTTGTTCGATGCGCAGCAGCTCAAGATCGATCGGGCCCTGACCGGACACCGACAGGTGAACGTTCTTCCCTCGGATGCTGATCTTTCGGATGCGGACGGTCCCCTGGTGTCCACGGTCGAGCGCGTCCGCGATACGAAGGAATGAGAGAATTTTGAGAAACGCGTCTTTTCGCTGAGCGGAGACTTTGGCGGAACCACCGAGCTTAACGTTGTCGGTGTCGATCGCTCCGGCTCCGCGGTGGTGCAGGCAGAGCTGCGCGATGAACTCGTTCTCCCAGGGATCCATCGAAGGGAAATCGGCGTTTTTGACAATGTAGTACGAATGCTGTTCGTGATGGGTCGGAGTGATGGCTTCTCCCACGTCATGCAGAATCGCAGCCGCGGTGAGGTACATTTTCCATTTCGGTGCGAGGCGATGAATTCGCCTGAGCCTGTCGAATAGAAGTTCGGACAACTTCGCGACCGCTTCGAGGTGAACTTGGTTCATGCCGAAGCGCTGCGCGCTGGCGAGAAGATCAGGGAGGTGGAATGCGATGGGCGATGATTGGGTGGACCGCAGAAGTTGGAGCTGCTCTTCGAGAATGCCGTCCCGCAGGGAGTACTCGGTGAGTAGGACTTGTTTGGTCTTGAGCGCCTGGAGAATCTCGTCGAGCAGCACGGCGCCGGCCAGAATCATGTCGGCCCGCTTCTCCTCCATCTGCGGAAGCGCCAGGAGCTGCGCGGTCGTCATCTTGCTCATCGTTTTGACGAGCTTGGTGAGCTGGTTTCCTTCGAAGCTTTTCGCGTGAAAATTGTTGCGAATGATTCGCGCCAGCGCGCGGGCCGTACCCGAGGAGGCGTAGACCTCAGCGGCCTTCGGCCATTCGTCGGCGATGAAGCGCGGTAGAACGACGCTCTTGATGTAACGTCGGAGATGGGGAATGGCGTCCGAGTTTTTCGGAGGGCTGCTCTTCAGGAAGACCTGCTGAAGTCGAGCCGTTCCGAGGGGGAAGCTTTCTGAATGGAGGAGTTGGCGGTTTCGAATGATGCTGACTTCGGTGCTTCCCCCTCCGATGTCGATGAGAGCGATCTTTTTTCGATCAGCGGTCTCGTGCGCGAGAACACCTAGCGCGATGAGACGGGCTTCTTCTTCTCCGGAAATCACACGGAGGTCGATCCCGGTTTTGGCTTTCACAGACGCGAGGAAGCGTTTGGAATCGACTGCTTCTCGAAGTGCGCTCGTCCCGAACGCCACGATTTTATTGGTATGAAGCACCTGGGCCGTGTGCTTGAAACTCGCAAAGGCCTGAAGCGTTCGGCGAATGGCCTGCGGGTCGAGCTTTCCGTCGATGAAAACACCTTGGCCTAGCCGCACCATGAGTTTCTCACGGTGAAGCCGCCTCACCTGGGAACCTGGCCCAAGCTGGTGCACGTCGAAGCGCACCGAGTTGGTTCCGAGGTCGATGATCGCTAGTCTCATTATGGCTCGTTAAGCCATCGTGCGTGCATTGCGGAAGAGGTGCTTTTTACTTCGGCGGTGGGCGACTTTATGTCGTGAGGGAGCAGTGCCTTCTTTGTGGGCGCGTGCTTGATCTCGGGACATTTTCTTGTTCATTGCACGAATTCGTTTTGCCATAGTGCGTGGGACGCTATCATGGGCTCCTAGAGTGGCTCAAGCGTCGATTCTCGGATCTTGATTTGAGTGACCAGCCGCCGAACTTCGTTCGCTCGGCCGAGGGTGGTTCCGATGACTTGGGCCGTGGCCGAGCCCGCGGCGAGGCCCCAGCGGAGGCATTCCGCCAGGATGGCGGGACTCGCTTCTTCAACGTCGGCCCTGGTATGGATGCCGCGTCGCACTAATCGATCGCAGAAGCCTCCCACAAAGGAGTCCCCCGCTCCGACGCTGCCCTTGGCTTGAATGGGCGGAGGGGTCCCTTCGAGTCGATGCGAAGAGGTGACCAGCCAAGCCCCGCGGGCGCCGAGGGAGAGGCACACGATGGGGAAATACTTTTGGAGTTCTCGGCAGGCCATGAGGAGGTCGGCGTCGGAGGGAAGGGCTCTTCCACTCCACTCCTCCAGTTCGAGCTGGTTTGGTTTTACGAAGAGCAGGCGATCGCGGTCTTTGGCTCGAAGTTTTTCGGTGAAAGCGCGCAAGGGCTTGGCCGGAATATCGATGACGGCTCCGATCTGGGTCGATTGGAGTGCTCTGACGAGGCGGAGGTGAAAATTTGAGGGGCAGCCCTGGGGCAGGCTGCCGCCGAGGACGAGGAGGCCGGGTTTTTTCAGGGAAGAAATTTTTCGTAGGAGGTTTTTTTGTTCAGCGCTGGTGACGCGAGGGCCAGGGAAGGTCAGGCGCGTCTGTTGATGGGTATCGAGTCGCGTGACGGTGACGTTGGTTCGGGTTTGGCCCCGAATGGGGGTGAATGCGCAGGTGACTCCTTCGTCTCGGAGTTGGGCCCGGATTTCCTCCCCCACGGCTCCACCGAGGAATCCGAGGGCTTCGACCGGGCCTTTGAGTCGAGAAATGATTCGAGCCGCATTGATGCCATTGCCTCCGGGATCGCGTTGTGCGGAAAAAACGGAGTTTTTCTCGTTGGGCAGGAGGGTGTCGACGATTCCGGAGAGGTCGAGGGCGGGATTCGGAGTGACTGTGGTAATCATGAAGTTTTGTATATCGCGATTACGAAGTGACGCATTGCGAAACTATGGGTTGCATTTTTTGGTGCACGGCGTTATCTGGGCGACATTCTCAAATTGGAGGGAATTATGAAATTAAATATCAGCCGTTTGGCTGTTCTTGCTCTGTTGTCTGTTTCCGCTATCTTCTCAGGCTGTAATCCTGAAGCTGCTCCCGTATTTAATCCAGATGGTCTTTGGGATTTCACCCTGGATCGCTTCGAAGCTTTCTCGACTTACACAGAAACTTCTCTCAACATGGCGACTTCCTTCGACATCGAAGCCACTGTTCCCCCAGGCACCGACCTCACGGTCGCTACCGCCGTACCGGTCACCTTCAATTCCGTGACCCGCGAGGTAACCTTTGTGACCGCAACCGGCATTGTCGACGCAAGCAACGAAGCGGAGCTCGCCTACATGGAAACCGTAGTGCCGATCGGCGGATATGCCTGTACCGGGGTGACCTATGAGCGCGTGAGCGTTAAATTCCTCGGGGATGAAGGCCACACCGCCGAGCTTCGGGTGGAAGAAGGCTATCAGCTGCAAGACACCGCTGTGTCAATGAACTGCACGGACCTTCTCTTGATGGCGAAGACGAACATCGAGGCGACGATGGTCGTTCCGACCGAGATCTCGACCGCCGTGTTTTTAGGCGGCTTGCGGATCGAGACGCTTGAATTCGCTCGCACCTGGGGCGTGGCTCAGGTCATTTCCGGCGAGCGGACGTCCGCTTCGGAAGATCGTTCGGCTGGCGGAGAGGTAGTCACCTACAATTTCCATCTTCAGACTGAAGCCCTTCGTGCTCTTCGCGATCGCATGGGCGCCGCGATTTTCAGCCGCGTCGCTCGATAATCCAGCTGCGGTTTCCGTCATTCACTTTAGGTCCCCAAAAGCAATGCTTTTGGGGACGTTTTTGTTTATCTATTTCAGCTAGTTAAGCAGTTTGGCATCCGGTGCTGGGTCAGCTATCCTGGAGAAAGAGGAAACGGACGTCCATGTCAACTCACCCCTATATTCTTCTCCTCCTCTATTTGGGGGGAGGGGGACTTACTCTGACTGCTGCTAGTGCGGCAAGCGTAAAGGAAATGGTCCTTCCGCGAACGAGTCTGGCCCTGGCCCAGAAGCGGGGTTCGAGTGGCATCAGATATGAAGAGGCCAGGGGAGCGAAGTTTGGGCTGTTGAGGAAACAGGCCAAGCAGTTTGTCGCCTTGAGGGACGGAAGGCTCTCGCCCGTGGTCCGGGCGCAGTGGGTGAAAGACTGTGTGGCGCGGCCGGAGAGCAATTTCTTCTGTGGCTTTACCTTTGATCGGAGAACGACGTTTCTTCCGGTGACTCTTTCGGCGCCCCCTCCCGAAGCCGAAGAAGTGGTGAAGAAGTCGCGGGCGCTGATGCCCGGAAACGAGATGCGACAGATCGTGTTGATGCTTGCGGAGAGCGATCCGCTTTCTCTTTCTGACATCCGTGAATCTTTGCTCCACAAGGCTTTGAAGAACTTTGACCGGTGGGAGCTGATCGAGCCTTTGACCCAAGCGGTTGTCGGCATGGAGAGCTGTCCATCGACGGCTTTGCTCGTCGCTTTGGGGCAAAAGGCGGAAGAGTATTTTCCGGAAAAAAAATATCGTGAGATCGCGATCGCCTTGTTTGGTCGAGCCCACGAATGCGGAGGAGATCATGACGTTTCGGCAAATAAGGCGCGATACCGTCGCGCTCTTTTGCATGTGTGGCAGGACGAGTGCAGGGAGGCGGATCCGTTGCTTGAGCGCTTGACCGACCAAGTGAATGGCGAATACGTTTCGCGCTCTCTTTTTTGGCGTACGCACTGCGCGGTAAGGCAGGGAAAGCCCCGATTGGCCGAGGCCTTTAGGGCGAAGCTGCTGAAAGAGAGCCCGTTGAGTTACCATGGGCTGTTATTGCGGAAAACTTCGATGTCCCACGCCGCGCCCAGCATGGCAGCGGGCGTGGGCGTGAAGAAGGTGCTGGAATCCAAGGTTCCGGTGATTCGGTTTCGTTCGGACCTGGCGCCAGAGATCAATGCTTACGTGCGTGCGGCGGAAGTACTGCATGAGCTGAAGTCGCCGGAACTCGCGCGAGAGGTTCTGAGTCGGATCCTAGACCGCATCGGCAAGACGGAAGTGGCATTTAAGCTTTATGCGACCCTGCTGCTCAACCGAAGCGAGGATTTCATGGTGCAATTTCAGATTCTTTCAGATCTTTTTCAGCGAGAGCCTGGCCTGATTTCGCGTTCAACGCTTGAGCTGTATTATCCCCTGGCGAAAAGCCGACTCGAGATTTTCAATCGCTACGGGGCTAAGATTGATCCGCTTCTGGTGTCCGCGTTGATTCGCCAAGAGAGTGGGTTCAACGTGAAAGCAAGGTCGAGGGCAGGCGCTTTGGGGCTCATGCAACTGATGCCGGCGACGGCTCAGAAAATTGAAAGCACCGTATCGCTTGACGAGATCCTGGATCCGAAGACGAATGTTCGGCTGGGGACGGCTTATTTCGGTTCACTCATTGAGCAGTACGGAGGGGATGCGGAACTGGCGCTGGCCGCCTACAACGCAGGGCCCGACAAGGTGGACGATTGGTTGCGGCGGTACCCGGTGGGGAATCGGATGTTGTTTTTTGATCTGATCCCTTTCAAGGA
>CAYIHX010000005.1:129533-132796 GCA_964363305.1 uncultured Bacteriovoracaceae bacterium
TGGCGCTCATCGCCCGTAATTATTTCTGGTATCTCAGCCTCTACGGAGAGTCGCTGGCGAAGAATGGCGGCGTCGGTCGCGAACACCGCCGCACTTTTCAACAACGGCGGACGACTTTGAATAAGATGCGGCCGGCGCCTGGTTTGTTGGTCTCGCAATTTAACGCCCGCGGAGCCGGTGCAAATGACTCGGCGCACTTACCGGCGGGACGCTCCCCAGCTCGTCGCCCGCATTGGCCTCTATTCACGGTCTTCCAAAACAACTAGGTTAGGGGGATGGCGAAGTCCCCGCGGAGTCGTGCGCTGAGCAGCATCAAAGAAGGGGCGCTTTCACGTAGCTTCTCTCTCGCGAGGATGACGGCTGCGGTCGGCGCGAGGGCCGCGTCTCACGCCCTCGGCTCGATTTTTGGGGGAACGGAGGAGGAGCGGGCGACTCGCTTGAAGGGTATGGCCATGGAGCAGGCCAAGATTTTGGTTCGGGAACTCGGGGAGCTCAAAGGCAGCGTGATGAAGGTGGGGCAGATGGTGGCGCTTTACGGCGAGAACCTTCTGCCGCCCGAAGCGACGCAGATCTTGAAGGCGTTGCAGAGCCAGGCTCCGCCACTTTCTTGGGTTTCGATCGAGAAGGTCCTTCTGAGGGAGTTGGGGAGCGAGAAGCTGGCGGAGCTTGATATCGTGCATGATTCGTTTGCATCCGCTTCATTGGGGCAGGTGCATCTGGCGATTCGAAAATCAGACGGTCAGCAGATCGCACTGAAGGTGCAGTATCCGGGCGTAGATCGCGCGATTGGCGGAGATCTTCGGGCGCTTAAATCCGCGATGACATTCGCGAGATTGCTTCCTACCGGAGGGAAGGTAGACCAGCTTTTTGATGAGATTCGCATGATGCTCGAGTACGAAGTCGATTATTCGCGCGAGCTTGAGCAGACGAATCGTTTTCGAGAGTTGCTTGCGCCTGACGCACGATACGTAGTTCCCCGTACTTTTGCGGAATATTCAACTCGCCGGGTGCTCGCGACGAGTTTCGAGGAGGGCGTCCCGGTTGATGGCGGCGAGGTCGCAGCGCTTTCGCAGGAACGGAGAGACGCGATCGCGACGGCAGCGCTTGAGCTTTATTTTAAGGAGATTTTCGTCTGGGGTGCCGTACAGACTGATCCTCATTTTGGAAATTACCGAGTACGCCTCGGAGAGCGGGGCGACCAGCTCGTGCTGTTTGATTTCGGAGCGGTGCGGGCTTTCGATTCGAAGTTCGTCGAACCGTACCGTGACCTCGTCGGAGGAGCGGTCAATGAAAGCCCTGAGCGTCTTCTCAAGGGGGCCTATGGGATGGAGTTTCTCCTGCCGTCCGATCCGGCTGACGTCCTGCAGCAGTTTGCCGAAGTGACCATCCTCATCACGGAGCCGTTTCATCGCGGAGTGTCGTTCTATGACTGGGGCACGAGCGACCTACCGAAGCGAGTCATAAAAAAGGGGGGGAGCGTCTTCTTGAAACTCAAGACGAAGCTGAGGCTGCCGCCTCGCGAGCTGATTTTTCTCGATCGGAAGATCACCGGCGTTTTCATCTTTCTCAATGTTTTACGAGCCCGGATTGACGGTCGAGAATTACTTGGTCGGTATCTGAGTTTGGATTAGTTTGGGCTCATGGCAACTTTACTGCACCGATTGGATGAGTGGGCTCGCGCGACTCCGGATTTGCCGGCGCAATGTTACAAGCGCGACACTGTTTGGCGTACCCATACCGCGCGTGAGTTTCGCGATCGAGTTTATCATCTCGCGCTTTATCTTCGTTCGCTCGGCCTTGGGCCCGGGAGTGGCGGCGCAATTTATTCTCCCAATTGTCCTGAATGGATACAGATGGAGCTCGCTTTGTCGCTTCTCGGGGCGCGTTCGGCGGGAATTTACCCAAACGCGCTACAAAAAGATGTGGCTTATGTCATCGAGCACTCGGAAGCGGATCTGCTCGCCGTGAGTGATGAGGCCTTTTTGAAAAAGGCCGGGGCGCTTCCGCCTCGGGTTCAGGCGGTTTTCCGGTTTTCTTCTGACGAGTTTTTGAAGGCGTTGGAGACGGGGGCGCGTTTGGCTGAAAACGGGGGGCCTTCTTGGGATGCATTGCTTTCAAAGGTGGATGAAAATGCCGGTACTTTTCTCATCTATACTTCGGGGACGACCGGAGTGCCCAAAGGCGCGATGCTCTCTCATGCAAATTTAGTCTTCGCGGCCGATGAGGTCGTGCGTCATTGGGAACTGCCCCAAGCCCCGCAAACGATTTTTTCGTTTTTGCCGCTTTGTCACATCGCCGAGAAACTGCAGAGTCTTTCGGTGGCCGTGTCGCAACGCTACACTGTTACCTTTGCGACCCGTTTTGAGGCGGTCGCGCAGGAGATCACCGAAGTGCAGCCGACGGTGCTGCTCTGCGTACCGCGGCTGTGGGAGAAGATGATGGAGGGGGTGCTGCATAAGTTGAAGAGCGCGCCTCCCGCGCGAAAAAAGCTCGCCGAATGGGCCCTGGTGGTGGGCACTCGGGTGTCGGCCGCGAAATGGGAGGGCCGACTTCCGAGCCCGTTCTTACTCGCACAGTGGTTCGTGGCGCGGAAGCTCGTGGTGTCGAAGATCCGCGCGGCGCTGGGTCTCGCGCGTTGCGTGGCCGTCGCTTCGGGCGCAGCGCCGCTCTCCGCGCATGTATCTCGCTGGTTTCGTGCTCTCGGATTGGAGATCTTGGAGGATTACGGCCAGACCGAGTCGACCGGAATTTTGCTCATGACTCAGCCCGGAGTGGAGAGCGCGGGTGCGGTGGGGGTGGCGCCTCGTGGGATTGAACTGAAGCTCGCGGAGGACGGAGAGATTCTGAGCCGCGGCAAACACGTTTTCTTGGGCTACTTCAAGAGTCCCGAAGCAACCCGCGAGACCCTCAGAGAGGGCTGGCTGCATACTGGGGATCTCGCGGAGGTCGACTCGCGGGGACTGGTGCGAATTCGAGGTCGCAAGAAGGAGATCATGAAGACCTCGGGGGGAAAGATGGTGGCGCCTGTGCCCTTGGAGGAGAAGCTCAAGGAACACGCGATGGTTGCCCAGGCTTGCATGGTGGGGGATGGGCGAAAGTATCTCTCGGCTTTGCTGACGTTGACTGAAGCAGCGATGGAAAAGGTGAAACAGAGCGAGGGCGCGATCGCCGATGGTTTGGTTCGAGCGCCGGCGGTGCTGGCGTCTCTCAAAGCGCATGTCGAGGGGATGAACCGCGAACTTGCGAGCTATGAACAGATCAAG
>CAYIHX010000006.1:0-112402 GCA_964363305.1 uncultured Bacteriovoracaceae bacterium
CCGAAAGGATAAGATCGACGGCATGGAGGCCCAAGAGTTTAAACGCTTCATTGCCGCTTTTCGCTTCAATGATTTCATAGTCTGCATGTCGAAGGGTTTGGGCAAGGGACCACCGAATTTCCTCGCTATCATCGACGACTAAAATGATGTGTCGTTTTTTCTTCATTCGCCCTCTTTCTCAATGAACTTGTCGATGTGTCCCAGCATGACGGCCCCCACGATTTCGGCAACCTCCCTGATAATTCTTGATAGCGATTTTTGAGATTGATCGAGCGAGCTGTAGTGATCGAGGGCTTGTTTCAGTTCCCGTCTGAGAGCCGTTCTCGCAGGCTTTTTTTTCTTCTTAGCGCGAACGCGGGTCGGCTTTTGTTTTTGGACTGACCTTTTCGATCTCACGTTTCTGGCTTTTCGCCCTGACTTTATCTCCATTTTTAATTCTCCCAAATACCCAACGCTAAAGGCGTAATCCGAAAAACACGAATAGATTGCTTCGTGTTTAATAAGACACAACTCCAGCAAAATCAATACCTGAAGCTTTAACTACGTTGATCGTTAAGATTCGGGGTGTGATTTGAAACCAATAAGAAAACTATTCGCTAGGAATTTAAAGCGGTTACGAAAACGCAGTGATTTGACTCAAGAAAAACTTGCTGAAAAACTGGACATCACTGTGCGCTACGTTCAACAACTTGAAGGCAAAAACTGTCCCAGCGTTGGAATCGACAAAATCGCCGTCCTCGCTCGAATTCTCAAAGCAAAACCTAAAGAGTTTTTCGAAGAATAGGATTCCCGAAACTGGTTAGATCCCGGACCCTCGCAATAAAGACGCCTCAATCGCATCGGTCATCAAACGAGGTGTCAGTTTTACGAGGGCAATTGTGGCCTTCAGTCTAATTTCAGGGTCGGGGTCATCCAAGAATTGCTCAAGCCGTATGAGGGCTTTGGCTGTCACTCGGCGCACTTCACGTTGCGGGATGGAAAGAACGGAAAAAACAAATTCCCTCACGGGCGCGGAGTTTCGACGACGATTGATCGTTTGGCGGGAAACGCCAAGTTTCGTGGCAATATCCTGATCGGTGACGGCGGGGTTTTCAATAAGCATCGACGCGATCCGAACATCAATCGAATCAGTTATTTCCGACGGAAATTTTTCATTGTCAAAATTTGTCGCGTTTTGCTCATCGTCACTCATAATCCTTCCCATTCCTAAATTTGACGCCGCCTAGAGATCAGGAAGGTTCCCATTTCTAATGAAGTCAACCGTGCTCTTTTTTATAGGTGGCGCACCATCAGACATGAAATCCGCTGTGAGTTTCCATATCAACGCCTCTACAGCGTCGCTTTCAGTGACGTTGTTTTTCTTGCACCAAAGCGCAAGGCTTTGCTTTGAAACCTCGGAAATGGAAAAAGTGACTTTTTTCTTCTTTGGCCTGAGCGAGCGGATTTTATTCAGAATGAACTCGTCGATGGCGGTTATCTTTATCATGCATACAATCGTACATACGAAAAGAAGGTCGCATCACGTTTCGTTTTCAACAGTTGCGGCTCAATTGTCTCAACTGTCTCTATTTTTATAGAATAGAAGGTGGGCTTAAAGAAACTGCGAGCTATTCATCAAGGATGCAGGCCATCCCAGGATCGAGCAAGAACTCTATCCAGCCGCCGTGAGACGGTCGATCTGGGTTACGGCGCGGGTTCATCCCATGACTCTCGTAGGTAATGAACTTACGAGCTGAATTTCGCCGTAGATCCCATAAATGGGAAGCACAATACTTCCCATCTTCGGGCGAACTTCTCTAATCGTAGCGATCTTGACTCCTTGGTGCTCGACATAGCCTGAGCAAGAATGAGCGCCGTAAACGAGAGGGCCTGCAAGCTCAGCATGGTAGTCGTGTCTGGAGAGCAAATGGTCTTTGTTGAAGTAGAATTTTTGAATCCGGCAATGGGTATGGAAGCCTTCAGGGAATTTGATTTCCAGGAAAGGATTGTCGGAATTCAGTTCGTGGCTCAAAAGCTCGAACTCGCTCAAGATGAATGGATAGCTGATATAATTGGCCCATGCGTAACCGAAAAAATATGTCGCATGCGCCGGGGACCACTGTTCGAAGGTCGACCGCCGAAATATCATTCTGCCGTCCGGAATAACTTTACCTTCCTTCGAAAACGTCACTTTCCCATTTTCAAAGCTATTCACGTGATCTTGGTATTCAAAGGTTACTTTTCTCTGCTTGGGATAGACCCAGATCTTTTTTGCGGGTTGAAAAGTGCGATTGAGGCCTTTGGCAAACAGCAGGGCGCCGCTGAATTTTTTTAATGAAAATGTGATGCTGTGCACCTTATCCCAAGAGGCGTGTCCGCCGTGCGCATTCACGACTTTGTCCAGAAAACGTCTCGCGTCTTCAGGCCAGCTTACGTGATAATTCATAGAACCCTCATTTCTGAAACCGATCCACAACATGAGTCAGCCAACGATCAGAAAAGCGAGGACCGTGAATCTGCACTCCGATCGGCATCCCGGCTTCGTCGCTCCCGATAGGGCAGGCCAAGACTGGCGTGCCTAACGACGTGGTTGGCACTGTGTACGAACCGACATAGCGCGTGTAACTGACGGGACCGTGCTGAGTTGATATTTCTTTTCCACACATCGAAAGCGGGAGTGCGGAAGAAGGCGCCACCGGCAATATCCAGAGAGCATGCTCATCAAAAAAGCGATCCACTTTTTCCAGAATGAGCTTTCTTCTCGCGCATGCTGCCAGATATTCCTTTCCATCCGAGAGCATTCCTCTTTTGAAATGAGTCGTAACCGGTCCTTTTCCCAGACGTCGATCCAGAAGCCACCAGGCAAAAATTCTCTTGGCCATAGTGTTGCGTAAGCCCATTGGAAAAGCGGAAGTATACTCATGGCCCGCGATCATTCCCCAGTCATAGTAAACTTCCTCAAAATCAACGTCGGGCTGTTGCTCCATTAGCTCGTGCCCTTGGTTCACTAAGTGTTGCAGGAATCTTTCGAAAGCCTCTCGGGTCGGAGAGTCCGGCACCATATCCAAAATGTATCGCGAATAGGCGATCTTGAGTTTAGGAGCGGCGTGGAATTTTTTTCTCATTTCGTCGCGCGGAAATTTTTCTGAGTAGACTTCCAAAAGGAGATCAAGGTCTTCCACGGTCCTAGCCATGGGCCCAAAAGTGAGCAATTGACGGACTCCATTGCCAAATCCCTCAGGACCGATATCTTCTATAGGGAGCCAACCATCCGTTGTTCTCAATCCATATACTCCACAGCAATGAGAGGGGTAGCGGATCGATCCGCCCAAGTCGGAACCGAGATCCAATGGTGTCATCCCTTTTGCCAATGCGGCTGCGGCTCCTCCTGACGACCCACCCGGTGTTCGGCTGGCATCGAAAGGATTTACGCATTCAGGATAAACTTGGTTTTTGCAATTCCAGTCAAATGCTCCGGTAGGAATGGCGGAGCGTCCAAGAAAAACAATTCCACTTTTACGCAGAACATCGATGATCTGGCTGTCACCCTTGGGTCGGTAATTTCTGAGGGGCCAAGCTCCGTAGGTACTTGGGTAACCTTTGACACGAATCGTATCCTTGATGGTCATGGGCAAGCCATCCAGTCGACTCAGCGGTTTCCCGTTCGCCCGCCTAGCATCAGATTCCTTGGCTTGAGACAAGGCCTCTTCGGCGAGCACATAGGGGATTGCGTGCACCTCATTGTTAAACTGCGCGATGCGGTCGAGAAAGAAATGTGTGATCTCAGTGCTTGTCCATGTCCCGGAGTTAAGTCCTTCGACCAAAGACCTCGCGGAGCGACTTCCGAAGTCTTTATTCATAAAAAAGCCCTATGTATAAAATCTCATTCATGTCCGCTCTCCTTCTTTTCGATCTCTCTGAGTACTTCGGAGACGTCTTTCATCATGGCCGTGGCAGCCTCCACGTCTTTCAGGACAACATCTCGCGCGACTTGATCGGCCCATGCTGATTGAACCCGGTTGATCTGGTTCAGGACGCTTTGCCCGGCCTGGGTGAGGATGACTTTGGGGGAGCGAGCATGGTCGGGATTGCTAGTTAAGCTGACGGTGCCGTCTCGGGTCATCTCGGTAATCAGCCGTTGAATGCCTTGCCGTGTGGATCCGATCCGACGCGCGATCTGACTCACGGTCAACGGGCCTGAATCTTCCAGGACGCCCATAATCTGCCACCGGATAGGGCTTTGCCCAAACCTTCGCGTGATCTTGTATCCATGGGCGTAAAGCAGTCCGTGGAACTCAAGAGACTTCATGACGAAGGCCGTGACGACCAGGTTTCCTCGCGTGCGGCCTGATTTTTTCCAGGAAGGTTCCATACAATCAGCCCGTCCTGTCTTTGCGTGCTTCCACACCCTTGCAGAACTGGTCGATGACCCGGGCGACTTTTTCCCCGGAAGAGAGGATTGGAAAGTGCTCCTCAAAAGGGATGATGCCGACCTCGTGATTTGGGAACATTTCCCGGAATCTGGAAACGCCGCCAACGAATCTCACCGGGTCGAACTGTCCCGAGAGGATTAGCGCAGGTTTATTACGAAGGCTCTGGGCGACCCTTTTGGCAGTTGCTTCCATGAATGCAGTGTTTACCGCCATCTGGGCGAACACGTCGAGAATCAGATCGCGCTTGGTGCGGGTGTCGTACTGAGAAATCAACACCCTTCTTTCCTCTCGGCTGAAGGGCCGTAGCCACGGAGCGACCGTGGCGACTAGCCAAGGCAAGACGTTGAAGCGAGCGTTCAGCGCTCGTACGGGCCAGGATGTCACGACATGCTTAAGAATCATTCGGACCAACCAAGCTCGACCGTTCAAGGGGACCGGGACGGTATCCGCGATGATCAGGCCCGCGATCCGGTCTGACAGGTTGGACGCAGCCGCAAGTCCGGTGCAACCGCTGGAATCGTTGCCAAAGAGATAGAGCTGATCCAACTTCAACTCGCGGCAGAACTCCTCGATGAATGCAGCACTGGTTTCCAGCGTGATCTTGTTATCCGATCGCAGGGTCGAACGGCCGAAGCCAGGAAAGTCCGGTGCGATTACGCGGTAGTGGGCCTTAAGCTCACGAATGACCCGCACGAACCCGAGGGAAGTGACCGGGGCCCCATGCAGAAGAAGGATGCACGGACCTTCGCCTTCCTCGATGTACGAGATGTCTCCGCAACTCAGCGAGACTTTCCTCCGCTTCAGGCCAAGCAGGGCGGGCTCGCTTTCAACGGGCTCTGGGGATTGTTCGATCCGAAGCGTGTTTGCAGATTCACTTGGCATAATGAGTTCCTCCGATAAGACTGACTACAGATTACCAATTTGACAATATATTGTCAAATTGGTAATCTGTAGTTGTAACCTCAACCTTGGAAAGAAGGGGCGAACATATGAAAAGAATTGGATCGTCCGCACAGGCAGGAAAGGACTGGAGAGACCTCGAAACACAGCAGGGGCGCGTCTTCATCGTCACGGGAGCAAGTAGCGGAATCGGTGAGGCGGTCGCCCGATCGCTCGGAAAAACGGGCGCTCGCGTGATCCTTGCTGTTCGAAACCCAGAAAAGGCCCGAAGAATTTTCTCAAACGCGACAGGCACCTTTGAGATCCGGAAGTTGGATCTCTCAGACCTCACGTCGATCCGAGAATTCGCCAAAGCGATCGGCGCCGAAGAAAAGGTGGATGTTTTGGTCCATAACGCGGGTGTCATGGGCTCTCCTTACGGTAGGACTTGCGACGGTCTTGAGACTCAGATCGCGACCAACCATCTGGGGCCTTTCGCACTGACCGGCCTTTTACTTCCACTGATTCAGGACAGAGTAGTGGTCGTCTCAAGCCACGCCCACAGGCAGGGACGCATTCGCCTGAAAGACCTCCACTTCGAGAAAGAGCGATACGACTCCTCGGCCGCCTATGCTCAGTCCAAACTTGCGAACTTGCTGTTCGTCTACGAACTTCAGCGCAGACTGGAAGCGGCGGGTTCGAAGCTGCGCGCGCTCGCCGCGCATCCCGGCCTCGCGCAATCGAGCCTACTCTCGAACTGCGAACCCACCCGAAGATTGAAGATTACCCGCTACCTTCAGGGCAAGCTGGGCCAGTCTGCCGAAAATGGGGCACTGCCCGTGCTTTTTGCTGCGACTGCCGACGTGCCCGGGGGCAGTTACGTCGGGCCTGGAGGATTCCTTGGACTGCGTGGTCAACCGTGCTTAGTAGGCTCCAACGCTCAGTCGAAAGATCTGAAGCTTGCTTCTGAACTCTGGACGCTTTCGGAAAGCCTCACGAGGGTCTGCTTCTAGCTTGGGGCGATAGAGCATCCAAGGCGCCCTTAAACTCCGATCCCTTGCAATCGCGAATGAATAGGCCCAGTTCGATAGCGTCTCGTCGTTCTTGGGCTGAAATGCGATTATATTGCTTTAGGCGGCGTGCGCGAGGCAGTCAGTTACAAACTCATCTACTCGTGCCCGCCATTTTTGCATAGCGTCATTTCCTTTTCCTTTCTCTTTCTGCAAGATAGGTTTCAAGTGAGAGTTTACTGGATAGCCAGTTTCTACCTTCCTTATGAGCCTCAAGTTTTCCTGATCGGGCTAAAAGGTTTAAGTATTTTTCCGAAAACTTGCTCTGTTTTGAAAGTGTAGATAGCGGAACCCATTTCTCTTTGGGATTTGACCCTGAATTTATGGCTTTAAGATAAAGATTCATTGATCTTTCAACTGCTTGGGCAACAAATTTTTCTATTTCTTCGATGTGGCCTATGTCTGCTTTTTCTAGTGCTCGATAGTATTTCTGTCGGTCATTTTTTAATATGGTGACCATTGGATATCCTTTTTGCATTAATACTAGATTCATAAAAAGACGTGCTGTACGTCCATTGCCATCAGTAAAGGGATGGATGTGAACTAATCGATGGTGCGCAAGGGCAGCAAGTTCTATAGGATGGAGTTTGTTGATTGATTTGTTGACCCAAGTTACCATCTCTTGCATTAGTCCCGGAACTTCGAAAGCATCTGGTGGTTGATGCTTCGAGCCTGTAATCATCACACTTCCTTGTCGATATTTTCCAGCTTCCTTGTCCTCTATGTCTTTGACAATCAATTGTTGTAAGGAGCGAACGAGTTGTTCACTGATAGTTTGTCTTTTCTGGTGTTCAATCAGTTCATATATAAAATGGACTGCTTCACTATGATTTTTGGCCTCAAGATGATCTTTGAATGACTTGCCTTTAACTGTTAGGCCATCATTAATTACCAAATAGGTTTCTTTTAGGGTGAGTTTATTTCCTTCGATTGCGTTTGAATTATAGATCAATTCAAGCGAGAATTGTTCTTTCAGTTTTGTGACTATACTTGCAGACAAAGGCCGGCTTGCCTGCAAAACTGAAAATTTTTGATCAATTCTTTTGAGTATTGTTTTAGGGATCATGCTATATCCTTAATATGGCTTAGGTGAGTTTTTAATGTATACCATATTAAGGATGTTTGCACGTCAATTGAGATTAAATGGAAGGTTCGATAGTATCTCCTCTTTTTTTTGCCCAAATCGCTCTATGTTCGATTAAGCAGCGAATTCTAGACATTCAGTTATAAAGTCATCTACTCGTGCCCGCCATCTAAAGAGCCCCACTATGATCACGGATGTCATTTTTTTGCTCGTAGGGGTCGGAGTTGGAACTCTCGGTACCTTGATGGGAGCGGGAGGCGGCTTCATTCTCGTGCCATTCCTGCTTTTTCTCTACCCTGAATATTCTCCCAGCCTCGTGACTGGAATCAGTATGCTGGCCGTTGCCGCGAACGCTTGGTCCGGTTCGGTCGCCTATATTTTCCTAAAAAGAGTGCACTGGCGCTCGGCCCTTCTTTTCACTGCGGCGTCGCTGCCTGGGGCCTGGGTCGGCGTACGCCTGGGGGAAATCATTCCTCGGGCTCAGTTCGAGATGTTTTTTGGCGTGCTTCTTCTGTTGGTCGCTAGTTTTTTGAGTTGGCGCTCGATCAAGAATTCCAGAATCAGTGGGTCCCGCGAACCTTCAGTTCGTGCCTATGTGGGTGGGTCGCTGATCAGTTTGGGCGTCGGGGTGCTTGCGAGTTTCGTTGGAATCGGAGGGGGGATTATTCACGTGCCTCTCCTTTCTGAGGTGTTGGGCTATCCCCTGCACTTGGCCACTGGCACTTCCCATTTCATCTTGGCGGTGTCTGCCTCGGTCACGGTTTTGAGTCACGCTTCAGCGGGTCACTACGCGGAACTTCCTTCGTTTGTGCCCTACCTGATTGTGGGTATCGTCGTCGGGGCGCAAGCGGGAGCGAGGCTTTCCAAGAAAGTCCCGGCCCAACGAATTCTTCAATTGTTGGCTCTTGCGCTCGGTTTTGTGGGCTTTCGCCTCTTGTTTAGATCTTTTTGAGAAACGAAGGCAGATCTTTACAGCCGACTCCCTTGGCGATCGCAAGTAAGGTCAGCACGCGAACGTTGCTGTTGCCATAGATAATCTCTCTGAGCGTAGACCGGGCGATTCCCAGTCGATTCGCCATGGATTCAACCGAGATTTTCTTGGTTTTGAGTTCGGATCGAATCTGATCCCCGAGGCGCTTAAGAAACCTTTTTTCCTCGGCGCTGAACACGAATTCCCGACTTCCTGCACTTTTCTGAGTCTTTTGTAGCTTCGGCATAGTCGGCGAACCATAACCTGATAGTGGGTAATTGAATCGTGAAATTTTTTTGAAGACACATCTTTTCCTATAGAAATGAACCGCTTGAATCCTCTTTGAAGGAAGGATGACGGGCCTGACTGGGCGGAAAACATCTGAGTTTCCAAATCCTTGACAAGTGCATATATGCGCACATAAACATATGTTCATATATGCCCATTTCCCTTAATTGCGTGACCTCTGAGAATTTGAATAGGGGGCTGGATGAACATGACACGTTTACTCAGTTGGCCGAGACCTTTCAGGCTTTGGGCGATGTTTCCCGCATTCGGATCGTGTGGGCCCTCTCCAAGAGAGAGCTGAGCGTGGGTGAGATTGCCGGACTTGTCGACCTCACCCAACCCAACGTGAGTCATCATCTGAGGACTCTTCGAAACCTTCGCCTGGTTCGAGTGAGGAAGGACGGCCGGACTAGCTACTACTCGCTTGACGACGAGCATATCGAACGACTTCTGAAAGAGGGCATCGAGCACGTTGAGGATCTTCAATCATGAGAAACACAACGCTTGGTCAGCTTCGGGTCGGTCAGCGGGCCGTAATCGCCCGAATTCTTGAACAAGCGGCGGGTGAAGGTCTTTCCTTGCGCCTGATGCAAATGGGATTTCTTGAAGGGAGTGAGGTCGAGGTGATGCAAGAGGCTCCTTTCTTTCGCGATCCGTTCGCCGTGCGCGTAAGGGGCGCCTTGATCGCCTTGCGTCGTAATGAAGCAGATTATATCGAGGTCACTTTATGAGGGCGGACACTTTTGAAGCCTGGGTGGCCTTGGCTGGTAACCCGAATTGCGGCAAGACCTCTCTCTTTAATGCGCTCACGGGAAGTCGACAAAAGGTCGGAAATTACCCGGGTGTCACTGTTGAAAGAAAAGAAGGCGTCGCCACGACTCAGGACGGAGCGAAGATTCGCCTCCTGGATCTGCCGGGAACATATAGTCTGGACGCGCGCACCCCGGACGAGGCCATCACGCGCGACGTACTGATGGGGAAGGTCGACGGTGAGAGGGTACCGGATGTCATCGTAGCCGTCGCGGATGCGACTAATCTTGAGCGCTGCTTGGGACTCGTGATGGAGCTCAAGCAGCTGGGTCGGCCGGTTGTTCTGGCTCTCAACATGATCGACTTATCTCGTGCACTTGGCCTTGATCTTGACCTATCGATCATGGCTCGGGAGTTGGGAGTCTCGGTCGTCGCTACGTCGGCGGTTAAAAAAGAGGGTTTGGATGAGTTATTGAGGGAAGTCAGGAAGGCGGCAGAGAATACCGAATCAAGGTCCTCCGGTCCCCTTGTGTGGCGTCCCTCAACGGCTGATGAAACCCGAGCGCGATTTAGGCAAATTGACCAGGTACTTGCCAAGGTTACCAAGCGTTCGAAAGGCCGCGGGGTTTGGACTGACCGAATCGATCGAGTGGTTCTTCATCCGGTTTGGGGCACCTTGATTTTGATCGCGATTTTGACGGTCGTGTTTCAGGGGGTGTTCAATTGGGCCAGCTACCCCCAGGATATCATCAGTAGTGCCATGACCTGGCTTGGGTTGAGAGCCACGGAGGTGCTCGGGGTTGGTCCCTTACAGAGTCTCGTGGTGGATGGGGCTATTGGTGGAGTCGGATCCGTGATTGTCTTTTTGCCACAGATCCTTCTTCTCTTCTTTTTTTTATTGATGCTGGAGGACTCTGGCTACATGGCCAGAGCTGCCTTTCTCATGGACCAGCTGATGGGGCGAGTGGGACTGCACGGGCGTTCATTTATCCCCCTGCTTTCGTCCTTTGCTTGCGCCATTCCCGGCATCATGGCGACGAGAACCATAGAGAGTAAACGCGATCGTCTGATCACGATTCTCGTTTCGCCATTGATGGCCTGTTCTGCGCGTATTCCCGTCTACTCACTCATTATCGCCGCGTTCATCCCCAATCGATCGATCATCGGCCCCTTGCGTTTACAAGGCTTGGTACTTTTGGGTTTGTATGTGGGGGGAGTGGTTGCCGCATTGTTTGTGGCTTGGATATTGAAGAAATCAATTCTGAAGGGCCCCCAATCTTTCCTTCTGATGGAGCTTCCTTCATACAAGTGGCCCTATTGGAAAGGTGTTGCGCTCGGACTCATGGAGCGGGTTCGCCTTTTCGTGAGACGGGCCGGTACGGTTATTCTCGCTCTCTCCATTGTCCTCTGGTTCTTGTCTTCGTACCCAAGACCCCCGCAGGGCTCGGTTGATCCGGCGATTTTTCATTCCTACGCGGGAAAAATCGGGCGAACGCTCGAGCCTGTTTTTAGGCCAATTGGCTTTAATTGGCGTATTGTGGTCGCGCTCATTCCAGGATTTGCTGCTCGAGAGGTGATGGTTGCCGCGCTTGGGACGGTCTATGCCGTTGAAGGGGCCAACGAAGAAAGTCCCGGTTTGATTGCCGCACTTTCACGCGATTGGTCCCTGGCCACTGCTCTCAGTTTGTTAGTTTGGTATGTCCTCGCATGTCAGTGTCTTTCAACCCTTGCGGTAGTTCGGCGTGAAACGAATTCGTGGCGTTGGCCGCTGTTCATGCTTCTCTACCTGACTGTCCTGGCCTATCTCGGTTCGTGGCTGACCTATCAGGGCGCCGTTGCGCTAGGGTGGGGCGTGATCGGTGGGGGCGCATAGTGGTACCGTCGGAGGTTCAAGAGTGGGGAGTGTTAGCGATTGGAATCGGTCTCACCGCATGGGTGGTGATCAGGGCCTTTCGAACCAGGATCCTTCCGTGGCTTTCACGCATTCTTCTCAAGAGAGGGCATGTTTCCTGGGCGATGCGCGTGCGAAGCTGGCGGCCTTCGCCCAAGCGTCCGCGCTGTCACTGAGTGGCAGTTGTCGAGTCGACGTTCAGGGCAAATTTTGCCAGGCCGGCTTTTCGGAGGGTGTCCATGAGTCGAACCACCACTCCATGCGGGGTCGCTTCGTCGGCGCTGATCATGGCCGTCTTCTCACCCAGTGGTCCCAGCTTCCCTAGTCGTTGAACCAGGACGTCCCAGTCCACCCTCTCTTGCCCCCACGAGAGTTCGCCCTCGCGGGTCAACGAAAAAGCCAAGGGTGATTTCTCCGCCTGCTCTCCTGTTTTGGCCTTGGGGAGCTGCACTTTGATGGCGCTTTGATAGATGATCGGTGCCGTCATCATGAAAATGACGAGCAGGACGAGCACGACGTCGACCAACGGCGTGACGTTGATGCCCGAAATGGAGTCGTCGTCTGAATCCGAGCCCGCAAAACCCGCCATGCTACTTACCCGCCAAACGGCCGATCAGAAAGCTCTTTAGGGCTTCCGCTTCGGCGACGGCTGATTTCACCCGGCGTTGAAAAAGATTATATGCAATGACTGCCGGAATGGCGACGAGGAGTCCCATAGCCGTTGCGACGAGGGCCTCCGACAGGCCTGACGAGACGGCCTGAGCGCCTGCGCCGCCCTGTTGAGTGGAGAGGTCGTGGAAGGCCTTGATGATTCCGAGGACGGTTCCAAAGAGGCCAATGAACGGAGCATTGGCTCCGATGGTGGCCAGAATCACTAGATTCTTATCCCAAGCAAGGCGTGCCCGGACGACTTCATCCTGGGCGATCTGCGTCAAGATTTCAGGGTCATGGGATTTTTCGCTGCTGAGCAGAGCCGCCGTCATGCCCGCTTCAAGATCTGGCGAGGTGGCGTTTTTCGTCCGCGCAATGGCCGCATGCGTTGCCTGTTCCCAGTTTCCTTCCTGCGCCGCCTTGCGGATGCCCTGTCTGAAGACGTTGAGTCCTTTTCCCGCGTCGCGGTAGAATTTCCAGCGTTCGACCATGAGGGCTACTGAGAGGACCGAGAGGAGGAGGAGGACATAGAGGACCCATTCCGCGCCGGTGAGGGATATTCCGAGAAAGAGTTGTGAGAGCATTTTCCTAGGTTAGCGGCGAGCGTTGATTTTTCCAAGAAATCCTGAACAGAATAAGTCGCAGGTTCCTTGGGGGGATGAGTCAATGGCCTACGAAATTTCTACGATAAATACCGTCGCCGATCGCTTCAAGAGTCCGGCACGTCCGGCGATCTGGAGAGAGGTGCCAGACAAGGATTGGGACAACTGGATCTGGCAGCAGCAGAAGCGCATCAAGTCGATGGAGGTTTTGGAGCAGGTCATTCAGGTGACGGACGAGGAGCGGGCGGCGTTCGCGGAATCCCATGAGATGTTCAACATGGGAATTACCCCGTATTATGCCTCGTTGATTGATCCCAATGATCCGAACTGCCCCATTCGGCTTCAGTCGGTGCCCAAGAAAGGCGAACTCAACATTCTGCCCAGCGATCTCGAGGACCCCCTTGCGGAAGAGCGAGACATGCCAGTACCGGGTATCACGCACCGGTATCCAGACCGGGTTCTGTTCTATACGACTCATAACTGCCCGGTGTACTGTCGGCACTGCACTCGGAAACGAAAAGTGTCAGACCCCTCCACGTCAGCGGCGAACAAGCAGCTCGAAGAAGGCTTGGCATATATTGAGAGTCATAAGGAGGTTCGCGACGTGGTCATTTCCGGCGGCGACCCCCTTTCGAACTCGGACGATCGACTCGAGTACATCCTTTCTCGTCTTCGGGCGATGGAGCATGTTCAGGTTTTTCGCATCGGGACGCGTAATCTCGTGACCTTGCCCCAGCGTGTGACTGATTCTTTCGCAAAAATGGTTTCAAAATATCATCCGCTCTATATTCATACCCACTTCAATCATCCGAAGGAATGTACGCGAGAGGCGTTTGAGGCCTGCCGGAAGTTGGCGGATGCCGGCTGTCCGATCAACAACCAAATGGTTCTTCTCAAGGGTGTTAATGACAAGCCCGAGATCGTCAAGGAGTTGAATCATAAGCTGCTGATGATGCGAGTGCGACCGTATTACATTTATCAGTGCGATCTTTCTCAGGGTATCAGCCACTTTCGAACTCCCGTTGAGACTGGCCTTGAGATTATCGAGAAGCTTCGGGGTTGGACCAGTGGCATGGCGGTTCCTCAGTTTGTCATCGACGCCCCTGGTGGAGGAGGGAAAATTCCTCTGTTACCTCAGTATGTCGTGAAGCATGAGGGGAAGAAGTGGATTCTGCGGAACTATAAGAATGAGCAATTTGAATATATCGAGCCATAAGGCCTCGATCGTTTGGGTTGCTATTTTGCTTGGGAGCGCCGGCTGTGCTTCTCTGCCCGATCCCGAGATGAAGGTTCACCAGTTTCCGAAGGAGGCGGTATTTTTTGACAGTCCGCAGCACCGGCCGTACGAGGTGCTCGGTCGCGCTCGGACGAAAGTGAATTTTCCGTCCTTGGATGGGAAGCACGACGAGGGGCAGCTCTGTAAAAATTATTTCAACAAGGCGGCGAATGATCTCCTTACTCGGGCAAAAAAATCCGGAGGAGATGCGGTGATGGAGTTTCGTTCCGTGGTGTTTCTCCTGGACGGCAAGGTGGAGCAGCATCGCACCGCCGAGTGCTCAGATGATGGTGAAGAAGGGCAGATTTTGGCGGAGGGCTGGGTCATCCGCTGGAAACCTGTAGCTACCCAAAATGATAAGTAATTTCAGTATTTGTTAAGGTCATTCATCTCCTGACCCATGTGTCCGATAAGACCTTGAAGGGGTCGATTCGATTACATGGGAGCACCTGCGCGCAAGTCAAAAACGAATGCCGAATATGGTGACCTCCTCGAGCGCCTGAAGGACATTCCCACTCTTCCAACCGTCGCCATGAGGGTGAATGACCTCATCAATGATCCCACTTCTTCGAGTGGTGATATTGCGGACGTTTTAAAGAATGATCAGGTGTTGACCGCGAAGGTATTGCGACTGGTCAATTCCTCCTATTATGCCATTCCTGGCGGAGTCACCGACGTCCAGCGGGCCTTGGCCTTTTTGGGTTTTAATACTTTGGCGCAGCTCGTGCTAGGCATTTCTGTTTTTACTGTTTTCAAAAACCTAGATGACGAGTCTGATTTTTCGATGCTGGATTTTTGGAAGCACGCTCTTGCAACGGCTGTTTGTAGCGAGGTCTTGGCAAAGAGGTTGAAGCATCCGAAGCCGGAAGAGGCGTTCACCTGCGGGCTGCTCCACGACATCGGCAAACTCGTCTTGCACGAAATCGATCCCGAACGCTTGAGGGCGGTACTTGCGGAGACTCGAGCCCGGGGTGCCAGCTTTGTCGAAGTTGAGCGCGAGTGGGAGTTACCGGGCCACTCATTTCTGGGCGAGGTCATCGCGACGAAATGGGGCTTACCTCAAGTTATTCGTCTCGCGATTCGTTATCACCATTTTGATGTATCCAAGATGGCGTCGATTCTCTCTTCGGCGAAACCGACGATTCAAATCGTTCGTCTCGCCAACACCATCGTCGTGAAGAATCAAATTGGAAAGTCTGGAGACTGCAGCTCCGGCGAGATCACTCAGGATATGTTGGATCCTCTTAAGTTGAATTTTGAGGATGTCCGCCGCATTGAGGCGCAGTTGGAGTCGGCAATGGATAGCGCGGGGGCTTTATTGAATGCCTACCGCTAGGAAACTGAGAAGTATCACGGCAACGCCTCCCGTCGCGCAAACGAAGTATGAGGTCATTTTCGATCAGATGTCTGATGCGATTCTGACTATCGACGCCAATGGCAAAGTTGATGCAGCCAATCGGGCGGCTGAGGATCTCACCGGTTTTCTGGCTACCGAACTGGAAGGGGCGAATCTCGAAATACTATCTCCTGCGGTGGGTAAGCATCGGGTTCCGGAACGCGCTCGCGCCCTCTCTCTTCAGATGTTCAAGACGCCGGGAACTTACGAAGACGTCGCGTTCGCCAAGAAGGATGGTCTTATCGGGCTGGTCGATCTGAGCGTCCGCCACCTTGCGGAGAATGGCGAGGGCTTCTCCGCGATCGCGCTTTTGCGGGATGTTTCTGAAAAAAAGATGATGGAACGGGAGCTTCTTACCAAGCATGCTGAGCTCCGAAACGCCTATCTTCAGCTCGAGAAAAATAATGCTGAGCTTCAGTCGGTTCAACAGACTCTCGTTCAGGCCGGAAAACTGGCTGCCCTCGGCGAGCTTGCCGCGGGGATCGCCCATGAGTTGAATCAGCCCCTGCAAGGGATTCGTGGCTATGCTCAAGAGTTGGAGAGCCTTTTTCGCGGGGGCGCAGGCGTTCCTCCCGGGGAGCGCGATCTCTGTCTCCGGGAAATTGTCTCCAATGTCGATAAGATGGTCGCGATCATCGGCTATCTTCGCTCGTTCGTTCGTAAATCAACAGAGCAGTTCGAAGAGATCGATGTTCACTATTCCATCGAGGAAGCACTCAAAATGCTCGCCCGGCAGCTCTCTGCCCGAGGGGTAGAGGTGATCCGCGAGTTCGATACCTCGTTGCCGAAAGTATACGCGAATTCTCTGCAGCTCGAACAGGTATTCATCAACCTTGCCACCAATGCGAGAGACGCGATCGAAGCCACCGGGAGGGGCCGTGGCTCTATTCGAATCAGCACTCGAAAAGTAGGCAAACTGATCGAGATTCGATTTGCGGACGACGGGACGGGGATGACCGACCGAACCAAAGAAAAGGCTTTTAATCCATTTTTTACAACCAAGGAAGTCGGCAGAGGGATGGGGCTCGGGTTGAGTTTGAGTTTTGGGATGGTGTCAAAGCTACATGGAACCATCGTTGTTGAAAGTGAAATGGGCAAAGGCACGACCTTTGTCATCCGTATTCCACAGGACTGGAGGGAGTCATGATGAAACCAAGGGTGCTCGTAGTTGATGATGAAGAAACGATTCGGAAGCTCCTGAAGTCGAGGCTAGATCGCGAGGGCTATGATGTGGTCACGGCTTCAAGCGCGGATGAGGCTGAGAAGGCGTTCGGTGCGGGTGCCGAGATCGGTGTTGTGATTACCGATCTTAAGATGCCGGGCCGCGATGGCTTTGCCCTGATGAGCGCGCTCAAGAAGAAGCGGGAAGCCTTGCGCGTGATCGTGATTACGGGTCATGGCGAGAAAGAGGTAGCGGTAACCGCTCTGCGAAATGGCGCCAGCGACTATCTCGAAAAGCCCTTCGATATGGATGAGCTCGCGCACTCGGTCGCGCGCGGAACTCGAGAGTACACCTTAGAGAGGGATAATCAGGATTTAGTGTCTCGCCTCGAGGCCCGTGTGCAGAGGGTTGAAGGGAAGATCGAAGATCAGACCTGGTATGTCTCTAAGGCTGCCGCCATGGGAAAAGTGAACGAGTGGATCACCGTGCTTCGTCGCGAGGCGATGCGAGGAGAGGCCGAGGAGCCGACGGTGATGATCCTCGGTGAAAGTGGGACAGGTAAAGAGGGTGTGGCTCGCATGGTTCATGCGGGCTCCCGGCGTGGGAAGGGTCCTTGGGTGGCGGTCAATTGCGCGAACTTCACTGAACAGCTTTTGGAGAGCGAGCTCTTTGGCCACGAGCGCGGGGCGTTCACCGGAGCGAATGTTCTCAAAAGGGGATTATTTGAACTTGCCAAGGGCGGGACCCTTTTTCTCGACGAGGTCGGTGAGATGGATCCGAAACTGCAGGCCAAGCTTCTCCGGGTGTTGCAGGAGAAAACCTTCCGCCGAGTGGGTGGCACGGGTGACATTGAGACGGATGTCCGCGTTATTGCCGCGACGAACGTGGATCTTGACCGCAAGGTCAAGGAGGGTAAGTTTCGGGATGACCTCTTTCATCGTCTAAATCGTGTCATGGTCGAGCTACCGGCATTGAGAGCGCGGACGGAAGATATTATCCCCATGGCCACGCAATTCGGCGAGCGAGCTTTTGGAGCCCGGGGTAAGCGTTTTCCGGGGTTCACTACCGATGGCGAGGAGGCACTCAAAACCTATTCTTGGAGAGGAAACGTTCGAGAGCTTCTAAACGTAATGGAAAGGACGGCTCTCATCTATGAAGGAACTGGAAAAGTGACCGCCAAGGCACTTACGATTCCCACTTCTACATCTGCGGCGGCAAGAGTGGCTACGGCTGGGGCGGGTCCGTCGCTCAGTGTCGTTACTTCTCCGTTTGGCTATATGGAGCTGAAAAGGAAATGGAGCGACTCTTTTGAAAAAGAGTATCTCGCTGCGGCGTTGAATCGAAATGGCGGGAACGTTTCGGCGGCGGCCCGAGAGGCAAAACTCGACCGGTCGAATTTTTTACGACTTCTTCGTCGGCACCAGTTGAGGGCGCAGGATTACCGTGAGCATGAAGACGGCGACGCCGATACGGGCTCAGGCTCGCGGCAAGTCGCCTAGGATTCGCGGATCTACCAAACCTTGATGCGCTCTTCTTCGGGAAGGAAGAGCGCATCGCCTTTTTTGCATCCGAAGGCGGCCTGGAAGCCCGGGAGGTTTTTCACCTGCTCATTCACGCGGGCCTCCCCCGACGAATGGGGATCGGTTTTGAGCCTCATTTCTCGGAACTTCGGCCTCATCACCTGGCACCAAGAGCGCGCATACTGAAGGAAGAAGTTCTTTGCCTCATCAGGCTTCACCTCATGGCCAGGGACGAAGGCCGCTCGGTAGGCAGCGCTGACCCCGACATGATCACCGATGTTCTCCCCAAGTGTGAGCTTTCCGTTATGACCAATTTTGTTGAATCTTGAAACGAACTGTTCTCCGCGGGTGGTGAATTCCTTTAGATCGTTATCCGTCATCCAAGGTTTGAGGCGGCCTTCTGCGTCGAATTTTGAGCCCTTGTCGTCAATGGCATGGCCGAGCTCGTGTCCAATGACCGAGCCGATCGCCGCAATATTTGCGTAGTCTGGGCCGTTCAGGTCAAAGAATGGATATTGTAAAATTCCTATTGGAAGCACGAAGACGTTATCCATCGGCATGTAGTAGGCATTGATCTCGAGGGGGCTCATCAGCCATTTCCGACGATTTCTTTCTTGCGAAAGTTCGTGAATCTCCTTTTCGATATTGAGCTTCTGCAGAGTTCTCTGGTTCTGAATGGGCGTGTCCTTACTGTACGATCCTGGTGGATTAAAATCCCACTCTTCGTCTGTTTCAGGTTTGACGAGCAGGAGTTCGGCTTTTTTTATCTTTTCAAGTGCCCCGCTCCTGCCTTGAGCGGAGAGCCACTGGTTCTCTTCAATGCCTTGCAAAATCGCTTTTCTGATTTTTTCCCCGAGATCGATCACTCTCTGTTTGGGGAAGCGAGGAAAGAGAATCGAAAGGAGTTCAGCATCGAGTTCTCGTCCGAAGTCGTTCATAACAAGCCGAGTGCAACGTTCGTTTCGGACGGGTCGTTTCGCGGGCCCGCCGAGATACTTGTGGTTGAATGCAAACCGTTTTTTGTAGAATTCTGGGTAGGCGTCATCCATGACGCCCTTGAGTGCTTGAAACCGGAGAACGTCCTTCAGGGTTTCTAGGTCGCCGGTGTGCAGCTTGCTTTCGACAAAGGCAAGGGTTTCCGGGATGATATTTCTGAATTTTACCTGTTCCGGCACGCGTTTTAAAAATCCCGCGAGTTCGAGCGAGGGATAGCTTTTCTCCCATGATTCACGAGAAACATAATTTCGTTGCGAATATCTCTCCCGAATTTCTGCGGGCAGAGGAAAGACTTGGGCAAACTCTTTCTCGAAAGTGATGAGACGGTGCGCCCGGACCTTGGCGTCTTTCAGCTTGAGGGTGTCAAAGAAGGCCACCATCAACTTTTCAAGGCCGTCGACGACTTCTTTCTTCTCGTAATAGCTGCGCTCTGGAAGAGTCATGAGCCGAGAACTAAAGAGCACGTCGTTTCTCTTCGGGTCGTCCTGGTTCGGCATGCTGGAGAATCCAATAAAGCTGGGGTCTGGCGAGTCAATTCGGGAGCCAAGCAACTTCAGGTACTGAATACGTTCCTTCTGTGTGGCGATTTCCGTGAGTTCCTTGGTCACCAGTTCCCGCTCTTCTTTCGCCCCGGCTTTCTCGTCCATGCAGGACTGGAAAATAGTGCGAAGTTGCTTTGAGCGGGCCGTCAGTAGGGTCTCGTCTGTTTTTGGCGAGGTCAACTTCTCGAGAAACTGAGTTTTGGCATGAAGGAGGCGCTCATGCGAGTCGTTGAAAGAGAAAGTGTGAGACGAGCGGTCGTCTCTGAGGTGGAAACCCTGAATGACCTTGCTGCAGGCGTGCTCGTAGAGGTCCTTGCAGGGGGCAACGGCGGGATTGACCGGGAATTCGCGTCGCTCCGGTACCCAGGCCCCCTTCAGAAGCTCTTCACGGGTGGCAAAGTCCGCCCGAGAGTGAGTGGAGAGAAGCAGGCTGAGCAAGAGCGCTAGTTTTCGCATCCTTAAAAAGTAGCGCGAAACCGGGAACCTTGAAAGTCAGACTAGCGGGGGAGCCAAAGTCTGAGTCTCCATTGGCGTTTTTCCAGGTCGAAAACGAGGGGGTAGAGCGCGCAATTCCCGATCCATCCTATTTGCTCGAAAGGGGTGGTTCCCTTTCCGTCCTCGCGTTGAGCGAACTGAATGAGTCGGCGCAGGACGCCTCCGTGGCTCGCTACGGCAAGGCGTTTAATCTCGGGGTGTAAAAGAAGGGTCTCTGTGATTGCTGTCGTCGCTCTGCGCCATACCTCGTCTCCTGATTCGCTGCCCAAGAGAGTGACATCCATGTCTGAGAGGGGCTGTTTGCCCAGGCGGTCTGAAATTTCCGTTCCGAACTCGGTTTCGATTTCGCCTCTGGTTTTTCCTTGAGCTTTTCCGAGGTGAATCTCCCGAAGCCGTTCATCCGCGAGAATGGGAATTTTCAGGTGCGCGCTAACGATTTCCGCCGACTCGCTTGCCCGACTCAGGTCGGAGGTCAAGATCATCTGGGCCCCGAGCCTTTGAGCCGGTAGAATCAATTTCTTCGCCTGTGACCGGCCGAGCTCGTTGAGAGGGATGTCGAGGTGACCCTGGATTCTGCCTTCGGCGTTCCAGTCGGTCTGGCCATGGCGAAAGGCTAGAATCCACCGTTCAGAGTCTGAGAGTTGAGGTAATGACACGATCTCGAGCTCCCCTGCCGAGAGAGTACATGATAAGAGGGGAACATGGCTATTCGTAAGACCGCCCGTATGGGCCACCCCTGCCTTCGAACCCCCAACCGCGAGCTCACCGAGAAGGAAATACGCTCGCCTGAAATTCAAAGGCTGGTTCAGGACATGCTTGAGACTATGGAGGAGTATAGCGGCATCGGTTTGGCCGCCCCTCAGGTGCATGAGAACATCCAGCTCGCGATCATCCAGCTTGATGAGGACAACGAGCGGTATCCCGGGCACGAGGCGACTGGCTTAGGGGTGTATATCAATCCCAGGATCACGGTGCTCGACGAAACCGAACAGGGGTTTTGGGAAGGGTGTCTGAGTATTCCAGAAATTCGCGGGTTGGTCCTGCGCCCGCGCAAAGTTCAGGTCGACTATCTGGATCTTGAAGCGAAGCCACGGTCCTTCGTTGCGGAAGGGTTCCTGGCCACCGTTTTTCAGCATGAGCTGGACCATCTGGCGGGGGCGCTCTTCGTGGATCGAATTCGCTACGAGCCAGGAAAAAGCCCGATCTCTTTCCTTGAAGAGTACCAGAGGTACCTTTTGCCCCCCGACAAAGATTCCGACATCGGCGAGCTTGAAGATTAAAGGGAGTCGATCGCGGATTGAAGTTTGACGAGAAGTTGTGCTTCGTCGTTGTTGTAGCCGACCGGTTCGACCAGGGTGCAGTTGATTCCCGCTGCTTCGAGGGTGTTCATGAGGCTGTCGCCGTGGCTTCCGCCGAAAACGACGGCGGAAGCCTTTGCTTTCGAAAGGCGTATTTTTTCGGCTGCATTCTTACTTCTGGTTTCGATTGCGGTCAAAGCTGCATCGACTGACGTTTCCAGCTCCTTTTTGAGGCGCGGAAGCGCCTCCTCCGCTGTAATCGTCTTGGGAAGGCGATAAAGTTCAATGACCCCTTCAAGATAGGTTTTCGCTTTTTCGGGGGAATTTTTGTGTTCTTTCAGGCGCGAGTAGAATCCCAGAGCGCCTCTCGCGTCTGAAAGTGCGCTCAGCCCGGTGTGGATCGCCTTTTCGGTGTCGGCGCATACAGTCTGAATCCGGTCTCCGAACTTCGCTTCAAGCTTCAGGGGAACGCTCGAGAGGATTCGCGAATAATCGCTTTGTTTTGAGGCCTGCCGAAGCTCTTTGAGGCTCCAGCCGTTGATCGCCAAGCGGGAGTCGGCGAGGAGCGGCTCCCAGCATCCTTCAGCGAATATTTCCTGAATTTGTCCTCTCTTTATCCATTCCTCAAGCTGAAGGTAGATTGCGGTCTGGTTGGCTTCCTGCGGCTGCGCCGGAGGGTTGGAAGTTCGAGAGTTGACTCCGGGTGCCAGATGCCATTGCTTGAAGATCCAAACGTGCCGTGAGGAGCTCGGGCTCTTTTTGCACCTTCCGACGATTTTTCCATGCTTGGGGCTCAGGTCTGCCCCAAGAGCCAGCGTCATCCATCCGACTGAGAAGAGAAAAATAAAGAGGAGGGTTTTCATTTTTCCTTCATTTCTTCCGCGAGTTGGATGCGCGATTTGCGCCTCAGTTTCGCTTGATCGAAACGACGTTTTTCCTCCGGAGACTCCGGTCGTACTTCCGGAACGGCGCTAGGGCGTCCTTGGTCATCGAGGGCAACGAAGGTGAGATAGGCGGTGGCGGTATGGAGGGTGTCACCGGTGATCTGGTTTTCCGAATCTACTCGAACGCCTATTTCCATTGACGTCTTGCCAGCGTAGTTGACCATCGCTTTGATGTGCACGACATGTCCGACCTTGACCGGAGCTACAAAATGGAGTGCATCGATGGACGCCGTCACGACTACGCGTCGAGCATGTCGACCTGCAGCGATCGCTGCCGCGATGTCAATCCATGATACAATTCGGCCGCCGAAGATGGTTCCCAATGCATTCGCATGCGAGGGGAGCACGATCTCCGCCATCGTGACAGAGGAGTCACGCGGAGATTTCCAGGGGCGTTCAGTTTCGGGACGAGGAGACGTGCTCATGGGCGACAGTTTCACTTATTCGATCTTAGGGTTCAAGAGCGATTGTCCTTGCTCGGCGTTGTCGATACTCTCATTAGATGCGTCTCATAGGGATGATCGCGGTTAATCTGGTGTGGGCTGCTCATCCGGTGTGGGGGAAGGTCTTGCTTGGGGAGGTCACTCCGTTTCAGGCCGCGTGGCTTCGTTATTTTGTTGCTTGGCTGACTTTGCTTGGGCTCACGATGATTTTGAGGCTTTCCGGATGGGGAAGAGGGTTTGAGTTTCCACGCGGGCGAGCCGCGTGGATTGGGATCGTCGGCATTGGTATATCCTCATTTTTCATGAGCCCCCTGCTGCAGGCCACGGGCCTCTTGAACTCTGGGGCGATCGAAAACGCGCTCATCATTGCGATGGAGCCTCTTCTTATCGTTTTTTTCGCTTGGCTGTTCCTCAAGGAGAAGATGAGCAGGGTCTTGCTCATGGCTTTTGCAATGGCGATTGGCGGTTTCGTTTTGCTTTCGTCGAATGGGGGAGGCGCGTCGCACGTGGGCGTCGCGTCTTCTTGGGTCGGGAACCTTCTGATGCTGACGTCTCTATTGGGAGAGGCGGGCTATTCGATCATTGGAAAGAAGATGATGCGGCTGAATCTCGCCCCGCTTGATGTCTATGGGGGCGCGATCGGTGTGGGGGTACTCGCGATCACGTTGCTTCTCGTCTGCACGGATGGGTTTCCACGTCTGGGATCGCTGAGCGTTTTGGCCTGGATAGCCATTTTCTGGATGGGATCGTTCGGGACAACGCTCGGCTACTGGTACTGGATGCAGCTTTTGATGAAAGGAAGTGTTTCAGGCATGGCTCTTTCTCTATTTATACAGCCATTGGCGGGAGCGATCGGCGGCGCGGTCTTTCTTGGGGAGCAGTTGACCCTATTTCAAGGGTTGGGTGGCGGTTTGATTCTGGTCTCGATGGGCGTTCAGGCCCTTTCTGATCGTTTTGGAGAGACAAAGTAAACTCTTTCACTTTTTGGCTTGCTGTTCCTAAAACGACGTTTCTATACTCGAAGCGTGGAGGGGAAATGGAATTCTCCAAAGACCACGAAATGGATCAGTCTACCAAAGGAATTGAAACCGCTGATTCCAGCGCTGCCAAGCTTGATGGGCATGCTCTGGTCTCTGAGGTTGTTCAACATACAGGCATCTCTGGTTCTCTTATTGAGTCAGAGTTGACGTCGATCATAGAGACGGCGGGTCATGAGACCTCGACGTTAACCCTTGATCAGCTTCGAGCCGCGATGTTGGCCTACCTTGAGACCTTGAATGTCGACATGGCAGAAGAGGAAGAAGAGGCCGCTCGTTCTGAAGTCGGATCAACATCGATTTGACGGGTTTGAAGAAGTACTGACCAATTCGTTTTAAAAATTATCAATCGGTGAATACCTTTTTTTGTCTGTTCTCGCGTGTCGTGTATCATCGAGAGAACAGAAAGAAGGGATTCGATGATTATCCTACCGTCTCGGCCACAATTACCGGGAAATCTTGTCCAGCCCGAGGTCGTGGGTTTTACGCCGACTGTCGCCGCGCGGGTTGAGGCGACTGGTTACATTCCGAATCCAATCGTCATCGAGCAAACGGCACGTGGCGAGAGACAGTACGACATCTATTCACGTCTCCTCATTGATCGAATTATTTTTCTTGGCACAGAGGTGAACGACACGGTTGCCAACCTGCTCATGGCTCAGATGTTCTTTCTTGAGTCATCCGATCCAGACAAAGATATCCATCTCTATATTAATTCTCCTGGGGGTTCGGTTACGTCCGGGCTCGGGATTTATGACGTCATGCAGTATATCAAGTCGGACGTCTGCACCTACTGCGTCGGCATGGCCGCCAGCATGGGATCCTTCCTCCTGGCTGCAGGTGCAAAAGGGAAGCGCTTTAGTCTTCCTCATAGCCGAATCATGATTCATCAGCCATGGGGTGGGGCAAGGGGTCAAGCTTCTGACATTGCCATTCAGGCGAAGGAAATTGTTTATCTAAAAGATCGTTTGAACGAGATTTTAGCAAAGCATACTGGCCGAAGCGTCGATCAGTTAAGGAAAGACACTGATCGCGACAATTACCTGTCACCGAGGGATGCCGTAGAATACGGATTCATCGATAAGGTCGTTGAAAAGAGCATGTCGTCTTAATACGCTTTCTTTGGGGGCCTATGGACGGAAAAAAATTTGGAGATGGATTTGGGAACCTCTGTTGTTCTTTCTGCGGGAAGAACCAGAGGGAAGTAAAGAAGCTCATCGCGGGCCCGACGGTCTATATTTGCGACGAGTGTATCGAACTCTGCAATGACATCATTGCGGAGGAAGGCCAGAAGGAGGGGCCCGCTCGGTCTTCGGAGAAGATTCCGAAGCCCTCCGAGATTAAGGGTATCTTGGATGACTACGTGATCGGGCAGCATCGCGCGAAGCGCGTGCTGTCGGTAGCCGTCTACAACCATTATAAGCGGATTCAGCATCAGGGCGAGAAGAAGCCAGGCAAGAACGAAGACAGGGTCGAGCTTCAAAAAAGCAATATCATGCTGATCGGTCCCACGGGGACGGGTAAGACGCTGCTTGCTCAGACGCTCGCTCGGCTTCTGAATGTTCCGTTCGCGGTTGCCGATGCCACGACTCTCACAGAGGCGGGTTATGTAGGCGAAGACGTCGAGAACATTATCCTGAACTTGCTCCAGAACTGCGATAATAATGTGGAGCGGGCGCAAAAGGGGATCGTCTATATCGATGAGGTCGATAAGATCTCTCGCAAAAGCGAAAATCCCTCGATCACGAGAGATGTTAGCGGCGAGGGCGTACAGCAGGCCCTTCTGAAGATTATTGAGGGTACTATTGCAAATGTTCCTCCCAAGGGTGGGCGGAAGCATCCGCAGCAGGAATTCGTGCAGGTTGATACTTCAAACATCCTCTTCATCTGCGGCGGAGCCTTCGTGGGGCTCGATAAGATCATTGGTCTCCGGAAGGGCAAGCGAAGCCTGGGGCTGCATGCGAATCTTTCGACGAAGAAAGAAGAGAGCATGTCCCAGCTGATTGCCCAGGTTGAACCTGAGGATTTAATCAGGTTTGGTTTGATTCCGGAATTTATTGGGCGTTTGCCGGTGATTGCGACCCTCGATGAGCTAGATGAGGCGGCACTCATTGAGATCTTGACGAAGCCGAAAAATGCGTTGATTAAGCAGTATCAAAAGCTGTTTGAGTATGACGGTGTTCAGCTTGAGTTCGACGAAGAGGCCATTCGGGCCGTTGCGTTGGAAGGAATCAAGCGTGCGACAGGTGCGCGGGGTTTGCGGGCTATCCTCGAGAACGCTATGCTCGAGGTCATGTATGACATCCCCGCTAAGGGAAATGTGAAGAAATGTATCGTTACTAAGAACGTCATCTTGAAGAACGAGCGGCCTGTGTTGATTTTGACGGATGGCGCCGAAGAAGGGGCGATTGCTCCTAATGGCAAGGCAGAGATCGCGTAGCTTTACAGTTATGAATGATTTGAAATAGGGAGGGCAAATTTGCCCTCCCTATTTTTTTTACAGCTATGTAAAGACCAAAAAAAACAGGTCATTAGGCAGACTCGGCAAAAGTACACGGATTGCGGGGGCAAGAGCCATGTGCTGTAGTTATAGGTGAGGGTCGTTGCTGTTATTGGCGCCCCGTAACCCAGGCAAGGAAAGCCGAGCGATGAAAGAATCACAAAAAGACAAAAGTGAGAAGAAGGGCAATTCGACCACTCAGCGTGTGCCGCTGCTCCCGCTCAGAGACGTGATCATTTTTCCTCACATGGTAGTGCCCCTTTTCGTAGGTCGGGAGAAATCAATCAACGCTCTTGAGGAGTGTGTGACGAAGAAGATGGATCTTTTTCTTGTCGCGCAAAGACAGGCCACTACGGTGAGTCCGGGCGAGAATGACATTTTTGAGGTTGGTACGCTCGGTACGATTCTGCAAATCCTTCGTCTTCCAGATAATACGGTGAAGGTTTTGATCGAGGGTAAAAAGCGGGCGCGGATTACCAGCTATACTGAGACCGATCGCATGATCGAGGCGACCGTCGAGGAGGTGGCCGAAATCGTGGACGAAAACGTCGAGACCGAGGCGCTCGTCCGCTCTTTGAAGACGACGTTTGAGAACTACGTCAAGCTCAACAAGCGTATCCCGCCTGAGATGTTGATGAGTGTGAATACCATTGAGGAGCCGTCGCGTCTGGCTGACCTCGTTGTTGCGCATCTCAACCTTAAGCTTGAGGACAAGCAGGCGATCCTTGAAATTGCCGACCCCGCCAAGAGGCTCGAGAAGTTGCTTCAGCTGATGCAGGGTGAGATCGAAATTCTTCAGGTCGAACGTCGAATTCGGTCGCGAGTAAAGAAGCAGATGGAGCGTTCGCAGAAAGAGTATTATCTCAACGAGCAGATGCAGGCTATTCAGAAGGAACTCGGCGAGAAGGATGAGTTTAAGGCCGAACTCCAAGCCATCGAGAAGCAGATCCGCACCAAAAACATGTCCAAAGAAGCCAAGGAAAAGGCGACGCGTGAGCTGAAGAAGCTCAAGATGATGTCGCCGATGTCAGCCGAGGCGACGGTGGTGCGCAACTACATCGACTGGCTCATCACCTTGCCGTGGAATGAGAATACCCAGGATCGTAATGATCTCGCGGTAGCCTCTGGGGTACTTGAAGATGATCACTTCGGTCTCGAGGAAGTGAAAGAGCGTATTCTCGAGTATCTTGCCGTGCGCGTTCTGACCAATAACTCGAAGGGGCAGATACTTTGCTTTGTCGGCCCTCCGGGCGTCGGTAAAACCTCGCTTGCAAAGTCGATCGCCAAGGCTTTGAACAAGAAATTCGTGCGTTGCTCTCTGGGTGGCGTGCGAGATGAGGCCGAAATTCGCGGGCATCGACGCACTTACGTGGGCGCACTGCCGGGCAAAATCATTCAATCCCTCAAGAAGGCTGGATCGTCGAATCCGGTGTTTCTGCTGGATGAGGTCGACAAGATGTCGATGGATTTCAGGGGAGATCCGTCTTCGGCGCTTCTGGAGGTTCTCGATCCTGAGCAGAACAATAACTTCGGGGATCACTATCTAGAAATCGATTATGACATTTCAAAGGTCATGTTCGTTTTGACCGCGAACTCTCTTCATTCGATTCCCAGACCTTTGCTTGATCGTATGGAGATCATCTCTATTTCGGGCTACACGGAAGTCGAAAAATTTAATATCGTTCGCAAGTACCTTATTTCGAAACAACGGGAACAGCATGGTCTCACTGCTGGGGACGTCGAGATCACCGACGATGCTGTACGTTCCTTGATTCGCCAATATACCAGGGAGGCCGGAGTCCGAAATTTGGAGCGAATGGTGGCGAACGTCAACCGTAAGGTCGCGAAGCGTATCGTAGAAGGTAGGTTGGCAGAAGCGGCTGGTACGACGGAAGAGGGCAAGAAGAGCAAGAAAAAAGTTGTCGCGCTCAAATTGCCGGTGGTCGTTGATGCGGCAGATCTTGAAGAGATGCTCGGGCCTCCGCGCTATACTGCCGGTAAAGCCGAGGAGCAGAACGAGATCGGGCTTACGAATGGCTTAGCTTATACAGAGGCCGGCGGGGACCTTCTGCAGATCGAGGTCAGTGTGGTTCCCGGAAAGGGCGGCGTGAAGATCACCGGAAAACTTGGGGATGTCATGCAGGAGTCGGCGCAGACCGCGATGAGCTACGTTCGTTCGCGGGCGACCGACCTGGGGCTTGACCGGGATTTTTACCAGGCTGTTGATATTCATCTGCATGTTCCAGAAGGTGCGGTGCCTAAGGATGGTCCGTCTGCTGGCATTACAATGGCGACCGCCATCACGAGTGCCCTCACGAAGATTCCTGTTCGTCGCGATGTTGCGATGACCGGCGAAATTACTTTGCGTGGACGGGTGCTCCAGATCGGTGGTTTGAAAGAGAAGCTGCTAGCCGCAAAAATCGGCGGCATGCATAAGGTCCTCATCCCGAAGTCGAACCTTCCGGATCTGAAGAAAATCCCGAAGGAAATTCTCGAGGGAATGGAGATCGTACCGGTTGAGCATGCGGATGAGGTCCTTCGCGCTGCTTTGCAGCTTGATGAACCAAATGATTTTATGCGGCAAAAGGAAGATCCGACGACCGTCGTGATTCCACCAAAGGAACTCAAGAAGGACGAAGCAGTTACGCCCGTTCGCCCCATAAAGCACTGATTCTATTGGATTAGTTTCTATAACTTCAAAAAAAACCTGAGACGGCGTGAGCTGCCTCAGGTTTTTTTTGCCATCGTTGTAAATTTATGACCAATACAGACTTGAAAGATCTCGACTCAGTGCTTGACCTGTCCAATGGGCTCGTCTATCTCTGTGCCCTCGCAATGTACCCGTCGTGTTGTTTTGGAGTTTTGGAAAGGAATAGCAGTAAAAATGCCCACGATTAACCAGCTGATCCGCAAGGGGCGTAGTAACAAGAGTTGGAAAACCAAGGCGCCGGCGCTCGAGAGCTGCCCGCAGCGCCGAGGCGTCTGTACTCGTGTTTATACTACCACTCCCAAGAAGCCGAACTCGGCGCTCCGCAAAGTATGCCGCGTGCGCCTATCGAATGGCTTTGAAGTCACTTCATATATTCCCGGTGTCGGGCATAACCTTCAGGAGCACTCGATTGTTCTTGTTCGAGGAGGCCGAGTGAAGGATCTACCGGGTGTTCGTTACCACACCGTACGAGGCACGCTTGATGCTCAGGGTGTAGTGAATAGGAAGCAGAGTCGTTCTAAGTACGGCACGAAGAAGAGCAGCGGCGCCGCCGCGGCTGCGAAGTAAAAGAAGGATAGAGAGTCATGGCTCGTAAAAAGTTCCTCCGGAAGCGTGAAATTGACCCGGATCCGAAATTTAAAGATGTCACGGTAGCGAAGTTCATCAGTAGCTTGCTCAAGCAGGGCAAGAAATCGACTGCTGAAGCGATTTTCTACGGGGCTGTCGATATTATTCAGGAAAAAGTTGGAGGCCAAGAGGGTATTGCTGTGTTCAAGAAGGGTCTTGAAAATGCAAAACCGATGCTGGAAGTCAAATCTCGTCGCGTGGGAGGGGCAACCTACCAGGTGCCAGTTGAAGTGAAGCCGGCTCGGCGTCAGTCCCTGGCGTCCCGTTGGATTATTGATGCGGCCCGGGCTCGTCCGGAGCATTCGATGGCGGAACGTTTGGCTGCAGAACTTCTTGAAGCCTCGGCCGGACGTGGTGTCGCAATCAAGAAGCGTGAAGACGTCCATAAGATGGCCGAGGCGAATAAGGCTTTCGCTCATTATCGCTGGTAGTTCATCAGTTCAAATGAATGAAGTTCTGGGGTCCCACGAAAGTGGGTCCCCATTTTTTTGTATGGGCAGCTGCTTGTCCGTTGATTGCTTAATGACGTGCGTCGGGTAAGGATCAGGGCATATGGCTGCACCCACTTCGCTACATTCGACGCGCAATATCGGCATCATGGCTCATATTGATGCCGGCAAAACTACTACGACCGAGCGTATTCTTTTCTACACCGGAAAAACTCATAAAATGGGTGAGGTGCATGAGGGGAATACTGTCATGGATTGGATGCCGCAAGAGCAGGAGCGTGGCATTACCATCACCTCGGCTGCCACAACATGTTATTGGGCAGACCATCGAATCAATATTATTGATACGCCCGGACATGTTGATTTTACGATTGAGGTGGAGCGCTCTCTGCGGGTTTTGGATGGGGCGGTCGGAGTCTTTTGTGCGGTCGGAGGGGTTGAGCCTCAGTCGGAGACGGTTTGGCGTCAGGCGGATAAGTACCGGGTGCCTCGGGTAGCATTCGTAAATAAAATGGATCGAGTTGGCGCCGATTTTTTTGGAGTAGTCGCTCAGATCAGGGAGCGTTTGAGGGCGAATGCTTGCCCGGTGCAGATTCCAATTGGAAGTGAGGACCAGTTTTTGGGCTGCGTCGATTTGCTCGAGATGAGGGCCTTGAAATGGTCGGGCGCTTTGGCGGAGCCACCGACCCGAGGGGAAATTCCGGAAGAATTGCAGGCGCTCGCCCAGGAGTGGCGCGATAAATTGATCGAGGGCGTTGCTGAGACTGATGAGCTACTGACCGAGAAGTATTTGGGCGGCGAGGCTATTTCCGACCTCGAGCTGAAGAATGCGCTACGTCGGGCCTGTCTTGCGCTCAAAATTGTCCCGGTTCTGTGTGGTTCGAGTTTTAAGAACAAGGGGGTTCAGCCACTTCTTGATGCAATCGTCGCGTATCTGCCTTCGCCTTTGGATATCCCCCCGGTCGAGGGACTTGACCCAAAGCATCCGGAGAAGAAGATCTCTCGAAGGGCAGATGTTGAGGAGTCGTTTTCCGCTCTCGCGTTCAAGATCATGAATGACCCTCATGTGGGTATTTTGACCTATATTCGAGTGTATTCTGGAAAACTTTCGGTTGGAGAAAATACGTTTAATCTCACCAAGGGGAAACGCGAACGGATCGGTCGCATTTTGCAGATGCATGCCAACAAACGCGAAGACTTGCAGGAGGTGAAGGCCGGCGAGATCGCGGCTATCGTGGGAACGCGTTTTACTGGAACGGGGGATACGCTCTGTAACGAGGGACAGCCAATTCTGCTCGAAAAAATTGAATTTCCGGAGCCGGTGATTTCAATCGCTATTGAACCTAAGACGAAAGCAGATCAGGAAAGGCTCGCCGAGGCGCTTCAGCGGCTGACGATGGAGGATCCCTCGTTTCGCGTCTGGATTAATGAGGAGACCGGGCAAACGCTCATCAGTGGAATGGGCGAGCTACATCTCGAAATCATCGTTGATCGGATGAAGAGGGAATATAAAGTAGACGGCAATGTCGGCGCTCCACAGGTAGCCTACAAAGAGACCATTGAAAAATCAGCGAGGGCCGAGGGAAAGTTTGTGCGACATTTGGGCACAAAAAATTTGTTCGGTCATGTTGTCCTCGAGCTTGAGCCGCTTCCGCGCGGAAAAGGGTACGAGTTCGTTAACCAGGTTGGCCAGGAGAAGCTGCCGAAACAGTTTATTCCTATCATTGACAAAGGTGTGCAGGAGACAATGCTGGGTGGTATTGTGGCAGGATACCCTGCCACTGACATCAGGGTGCGGCTGGTCGACGGGTCTTTCAGTGAGACTGACTCGAACGAAACTGCTTTCAAGATTGCAGCGTCCATAGCATTTCGAGAGGCCGCAATGAGGGCGGGGCCGGTTTTTCTCGAGCCAATGATGTCTTGTGAGATTGCCTGTCCTGACGAATACATGGGCGGAGTGATTGGCGACCTCAACAGTCGTCGTGGCAAGATTCTGAGTATGTCTCCGAAGCATGGGTTTCAGGCTATTCGAGCCGAGGTCCCGTTGGCGATGATGTTTGGCTACTCTACATCCTTGCGCTCTTCCTCTCAGGGGCGCGCCAGTTTCAGTATGGAGTTCGCGGCATACGAGCCGGTGCCCCCTCAGGTGGGCGCTGAAATTAGGCAGAAGGCTGGCGTTGTCGATCGCCCTATCGTTGTGCCGATTTCTCGTGAGCCCGTTTAAAAAAATTGTATTTTAGATATTCACGATACTGTTTTGGGCTAATGAATTCGTTCGAAAGCATGTCCGTTAAAATTCTTCGAATTCTTTTCTTTTTTTCCGGGGTCAGGTTTTGGTTTTCATAGACGGAGTAGTGGAACTTGCGTGGAGAGGGTAGCATGATGGCCAAGAATGCGCCCTCGGCCGCGTTGACTTGGCTGGGGTTTTTCCCGAAATAGTGGAAAGAGGCCTCCTTGATGCCATAGAGGTCGGGTCCAAATTCCGCGATATTGAGGTAGATTTCGAGAATCTGGTTCTTAGAATATACCGCGTCGAAGTCGCGGGCGATGATGACTTCTTTTGTTTTTCGAATCAGGCTCTTTGAGTCGGTAAAGAACAGGTTTTTCACGACTTGCTGGGTAATGGTGCTTGCGCCGCTGTCGTATTTCTTCTTTCGGAGGTTCTGAATGGTCGCGGCAAGAATGGCATCGACCTCGACACCTGCATGGTCGAAGAATCCAGCGTCCTCACTCAGCACGATGGCATAGAGCAGATCTCGGCTCACCTGCTCGAGTTCTGTCCAGGGTCGCTTGGTGGTTTCCGGCTTGTGGAGGCGTCGGTTGACTTGATGGGTTGCGCGCTTCTTGATGCCGTCGAAGCCTGGCCGTTGCACATCTGGCAAGCTTGCATAGAAGCTGGAGAGTCCGATTCCTGCTCCGATCGCGACAAGCCAGGCTATGGCTCCGGAGATCGTGAAAACGAACCTGACGAACAGAAAAGGTGACGATGCAATTTTTTTCATTAAATTCAGTAGGTTGGCGCCACTTTCTCGGAGTTTCCTTTTCTGTATTGAGTGGGTTCGGTTCGTGTTCATATGGCGCGCGCGCGTTATGCCTTTGGGGGCTTGTCGGCAGAGGAGACGGGAACCTTGAAACTTTTTGATTTGCAGCTTGCGTAGCTTGAGGTGATTTGGCTATACCCTCGCGAACTTGTAGATGATCTGGGAGAGATTGCGAATGGGGCTACATCCTGCCTTGCTCGGTAACTCTTTCGTTAGTCAATGTTGAGGATGTAAAAATGGAACACAAAATTCGGATTAAGTTGAAGGCATTTGATCATCGTGTCCTGGACCAGTCGGTTTGGGAGATTGTGAATACGGCAAAGCGGACTGGTGCCACGGTGCGTGGTCCGATCCCGTTGCCGACAGTCATCAATAAGTATTGCGTTCTGCGTTCGCCACATATAGATAAGAAATCGCGCGAACAGTTCGAAATTCGTACCCATAAGCGTCTGTTGGACATTCTGGAGCCGACTCAACAAACGGTAGATTCGCTGATGAAGCTGGATCTTTCGGCTGGAGTCGATGTCGAGATTAAGTCCTAAGGGGCTCGGAATGAAACTCTCTTCTGCATGAGTGATGGTTTCCATTGCTTATCCCGGAAGGAAAGTCGGACCGAGGAAATACCAAAAAAGGTTTTCTTCGTTCACTTCATGAAAGCATCCGGCGGCCATAAAACTGAGAGTCGTCTCGGTGGCAGCTTCCCGGTGATGCTGTGAGGGTAGTTACAAGGTCAAGAAGGGATAGGAGCTGAAAGCTTAGAAATGAGCTTTAGTCCTAGATTAAGTTATGTCAAATACCGCACAAAGCGGACGTGAGTCGGTCACTCTGACACAGGGGCGCGGTGGTGTGCTCGGTGTTAAGGCAGGTATGACTCAGGTCTACGGTAGTGATGGCGAGCTCATTGCTGTCACGGTTATTGATTTGAAGCCGACGGTTATTACTCAGGTTAAGACTACTGCATTGAATGGCTATAATGCTATTCAGGTTGGTTTGCTGGATAAGCGCGCAGGATTGGCGACTCGTCCCGAGGCAGGTCATGCGAAAAAGGTCGGCGCCACAGGGTTCTACCACTATCAAGAGTTTCGGCTTCCTGCTGATGCAAAAATGGAAGGGTTAACTGCCGGTAAGGCTCTCTCTGCCGATTTCGTGAAGGAGGGTGATCTTGTTGATCTCACTTCTGTGAGTAAGGGGAAGGGCTTTCAGGGCGGGATGAAGCGCTACCATATGGCCGGTGGTTACAAGACTCACGGTGCGTCGCTTGTTCATCGCTCGATAGGTTCGATCGGTAATCGCGCCGATCCTGGAAAAACTTTCAAAAATAAAAAGATGCCTGGCCAGATGGGGAATGCTCGCACCACTGTGCAGAACGTTCGGGTGGTTAAGGTTGATCTCGAGAATCAAACGATGTTGGTTCATGGGAGTGTTCCTGGGTCAAAAAGTGCGGTAGTGACAATTGTCCGCACAGTGAAGAATTCGGAGTAAGTATGCCGACTTTAGATCTTTTTAATCAAGAGAAGCAGAAGGTCGGTCAGGTTCAGCTCCGTGATGACGTGTTTGCTGTCGACGTGAATGTTCCCCTGGTTCATCAGGTGATCAAAGCGCAGCTTGCAGGTAGACGTCAGGGGACTGCCAAGACCAAGACCAAGGCTGAGGTTCGGGGCGGCGGACGGAAGCCGTTTAAGCAGAAGGGTACTGGGAATGCTCGTCAGGGATCTACTCGGTCTCCTTTGAATCCCGGAGGTGGCCAGAGTTTTGGCCCTATTCCGAGGGATTATACTCAGGCCACTCCAAAAGAGATGATGCGGGGAGCGCTCCGCTCTGCTCTATCGGATCGAGTGAAGGCGAATCGCCTTCTTGTTGTCGATCAGTTTAGTCTTTCTGAAGCGAAGACCCGAATTTTAGCGACTTTGTTGGCTGATAAATTTCAGATCCAGAAGACGCTCATTGTGGATGATGCCAATATTAGCTTGGAGCGTTCCGGTAGGAATATTCCGAATGTGAAGGTCCTTCGTACGGAGGGGCTGAATGTTTATGACGTCGTTCGGTACGACTGGGTGATTCTGACTCAGCGTGCAGTTAAGGCTGTCGAAGGACGACTTTCGCGGGAGGCGCGCGGGGGCGCGGTGGGTGACCAGTCATGAGAACCATTTACGAAGTTATTCGACGCCCGATCATCAGTGAAAAAAGTACTGCGCTTGCGGAAGTGGGCAATCGGTACGCTTTTGAGGTGGCGGCAGGCGCCAACAAAGCGGAAATTCGGGACGCCGTTCAGAAGCTCTTCAGTGTGAAGGTGCGGGCAGTGCGGACGATGGTAATGCATGGTAAAGTGAAACGCTTGGTCCGTTCGACGGTGAAGCGTGCGAATTGGAAGAAGGCGATCGTTACTTTGGCAGAAGGCCAGAAGATCGATTTCTTTCAGGCGAAGTGAGGTAATCGAACATGGCAATTAAAACTTACAAGCCAACGACCCCGTCCCTTCGGTACAAGACCGTTGCAGACTTCTCGGTTCTGACTCCCAAGAGTAAACAGCCTTCGAAACCACGAAGCCTTACGGTTGCGGTTTCTAAGACGGGTGGGCGGAATCAATTCGGTAAGATGACGGTCCGTCACATCGGCGGTGGGCATAAACGAAAGTATCGGATCATCGACTTCTTGCGTGACAAGCGCGATATCCCGGCGAAGGTGGTCTCTCTGGAGTATGACCCTAACCGGAGCGCATATATTGCGTTGCTCTCTTATGCAGATGGTGAAAAGCGGTATATTCTTGCGCCGTTGAATCTTCAGGTGGGTGACAGTGTTCTAGCGAGTGATAAGGCAGATATTAAGCCGGGGAACAATTTGAGTCTTTCCTTCATTCCTGTGGGTACTTTGATTCACAATATTGAAGTAGTGCCGGGTAAGGGTGGGAAGACCGCTCGTTCAGCGGGCGGATTTGCTCAGTTGATGGCAAAAGAAGGTGACTACTGCCAGGTAAAGATGCCGAGTGGAGAAATTCGCTTGGTTCATTCCCGCTGTAGGGCATCGATTGGTCAATTATCGAATACTGATCATGAGAATATCACGATCGGTAAGGCGGGGCGTGCGCGTTGGTTAGGCATTCGGCCGACTAACCGAGGTGTGTCGATGAATCCGGTCGACCATCCGCACGGCGGTGGTGAAGGTAAGGCTTCAGGAGGCGGTCACCCGCGTACTCCTTGGGGCGTTCCGACGAAGGGATACAAGACCCGCAATAATAAGCGGACTGATGCCTTCATCGTTAAGCGGCGCAAATAATTAAGGAAGAGGAGATATAACCGTGGCCCGTTCAGTTAGAAAAGGCCCCTTTTGTGATGACAGCCTGATGAAGAAGGTTCTCGCCGCTAAGCAGGCGCAGAATCGTCAGGTCATTAAGACCTGGTCTCGTCGATCGACGATTCTGCCTGAGTTTATTGGGCTGACCCTGGCTGTTCATAATGGGAAGAAATTTGTTCCGGTGTACGTGACGGAGAATATGGTTGGACACAAGCTCGGGGAGTTCTCCCTGACTCGGACCTTCCATGGTCACACGCTGGCGGATAAGAAAGCTGCATCTGAGTCGGGGCCTGCGCCAGCAGGTAAGCCGGCGCCAGCTAAACCGGTAGCGAAGTGAGGATGATTTATGGAGTATAGAGCGAAGCTGGGTTTCGTTCGAATCACGGCCCGTAAGATGGGGCTCGTCGCGGATGAAGTCCGTGGTAAGCCCATTAATGAGGCTCTGAATTACCTGAAATTCTCTCCGCGTAGACGCACGGCGAGCATTCTCTACACTCTTTTGAAGAGTGCAGTGGCTAACGCGGATCAAAAAGGGACGGTCGATGTGGATACCCTTTTTGTGAAGACATTATTGGTTGGTTCTGGGCCGATTTTGAAGCGTTTCCGTCCCCGTGCAAAGGGTTCGGCTTTTCGGATCAATAAGAAATCAAGCATTATCACCGTGACGTTGGCGGAGCGATAAGAGGGGACTATGGGTCAGAAAGTTAATCCGATCGGTTTTCGACTGGGAATCACTCGCACTTGGGATAGTCGTTGGTACGCCAAGCGGGATTTCGCGCGTCTGTTAAAAGAAGATATGGCGTTGCGCAAGTTCCTCAAGGAGCGGCTCTATAGTGCGGGAATTGCCCGTATTGAAATTGAGCGCGCGGCTAATAAGGTGAAGATCAATGTTCATACGGCCCGGCCGGGTATTGTCATTGGTAAAAAAGGTTCAGGGGTTGAACAGCTCAAGGCCGAAATTCAGAAGCTTTCAAACAATGAAGTTTTTTTGAACATCATTGAAGTGAAAAAGCCTGAGGCGAACGCGACTTTAATTGCTGAGAATGTCGCTTCGCAGTTGGAGAAGCGAGTCGCTTTTCGTCGGGCAATGAAGAAGTGTATGACTTCCGCGTTCAAGCAGGGAATTAAGGGGATTAAGATTCGAGTTTCGGGGCGCCTCGGGGGTTCCGAGATTGCTCGAACAGAGTGGTATAGTGAGGACAGTGTACCTCTTCATACTCTGCGCGCGAATATTGACTATGGGACAGCCACTGCTCGCACGACTTATGGTGTGATTGGTGTAAAAACATGGGTCTATACCGGTGAGATTCAGACCCTTAAAAAGCAGGCTGCGGCTGAGGCTAAGGCCTTGAGCAACAGGCTTAAGGAGTAGGTGAGATATGTTGGCACCTAAGCGAGTAAAGTGGCGAAAGCAACAGAAGGGCCGGATGCGCGGCAAGGCTGACCGCGGCGGGACGCTTTTTTTTGCTGAGTTCGGACTTCAGGCAACTGAGTGTGGAAAAGTTACGGCGCGTCAGCTAGAGGCCTCGCGTGTTGCTATGACTCGCTCGGTGAAGCGAGGTGGTCAAATTTGGGTTCGAATTTTCCCGAACAAAGCGATCACAAAGAAGGCGGCTGAGACTCGAATGGGCTCCGGTAAGGGGAATGTTGAGGAATGGGCTGCCGTGATCAAGCCAGGGAGAGTGATTTTTGAGATGGGCGGAGTCACGAAAGTAGAGGCGTTTGAGGCGCTTCGATTGGCCGCTCATAAGCTTAATGTTCCTTGTAAGCCGATAAGTAAGGAATCCGAAGCGCTGGCGAAGAAGCGTGAAGAAGTGCTTCGGCTGGCCAAGATCGCGAAGAGAGCCGCTAAGGCGGCACAGGAGGCGAAACATGGCTAATAAGAGCATGAAAATTTTGAGAAATCTCTCGGTAGATGAGCTAAAGGCGAAAGCTCGCGAGTTGGAGGCGTCACTGTTTCAGGTTCGTATGAAAAAAGTGACGGGACAGCTGAGTAATTTGAATGAAACGTGGAAGGCCCGGAAAGAGCTTGCTCGCGTGAAGACATTGGCGAATCAAAAAGGCGCTGCAATCTGAGGTTTTGAATTATGGCGACTGAAAAAAAGACAAAGACTACGTCGTCCAAAAGGGCGAGAGAAGAGAAGAAGAAGGCTGCACCGATTGGGGCTGAGCAGAAAGCTCGACTTCGTCGTGAGGCTGTCGGGGTTGTTGTGAGCGATAAGATGCAGAAAACGATCGTCGTTAAGGTTGATCGTCGGGTACGGCATGGGATGTATTTGAAATACGTGACGAAATCCCGACGTTTTAAGGCTCATGATGAGAGTAACGAAGCGAAGGAGGGTGACATGGTTCAATTGGTTGAAACACGTCCTCTGAGCAGGGATAAGCGTTGGGCACTGAAGAAGATTATTCGGCGCGCAGCACAGAGTTTAGGTGCAAAGGTTTAATCGGGACGCCCGGGAAGGAGACTGAGTTTATGATTCAGATGAGAACTCGACTCGACGTGGCCGATAACTCGGGAGCACGTTCGGTGATGTGTATTAAGGTGCTTGGCGGGACGCGTCGTAGGTACGCGACTGTCGGGGATGTGATTGTTATTACGGTGAAGGAAGCCACTCCTAATTCAAAGGTGAAAAAGGGTGAGGTTTTGAAAGCTGTGATTGTGCGTACAAAGAAGGAAATCAATCGGGGTGATGGTACACTCATTCGTTTTGATACGAATTCTGCGGTTTTGATTAATGCTCAAAACGAGCCGATTGGAACGCGTATCTTTGGACCTGTAGCTCGCGAACTCCGGGCGCGGGCCTTTACGAAGATTATCTCGCTCGCCCCAGAGGTTTTGTAAGAGGAAATTTTGTAGTGTCCGAAAGGTAAGCGCATCCTGTTTGACGGTGGGGTGGCTCCTGTTCGGGGAAGGAAAGTATGGCTGAGAAGAATTCAGAGGCTGCCGCAGCGAAAGCGAAAGCGAAGGCGGATGCGAAAAATAAGGCAGAGGGCGCCAAGGCAAAGAAGAGAAGCAAAGAAGCCTCTTTGGGCGTGCAGTTGGCTGCCGTCGGAGAGACGAAAGCGGCTCCGAAGTCGACTCCTCGGCTTCAGAAGCACTATCGTGAGAAGGTTGTGCCGGCTCTAAAAAAAGAGTTTGGATACGGCAGTTCAATGGAAGTGCCGCGCTTAGACAAGGTTGTTATCAATTGCGCCATTAAAGATGCGGTCGCCAATCCTAAGGTATTAGATAATGCCATGGAAGATCTGATGTTGATTACGGGGCAAAAAGCCGTGTTGACCCGTGCACGTAAGGCAATCGCAGCATTTAAGGTGCGCGAGGGAAATGCCGTGGGTGTGATGGTTACGTTGCGGCGGGCTCGCATGTACGAGTTCTTGGATCGTTTAATGCACGTAACGCTTCCGCGAGTGCGTGACTTTAAGGGCGTGAACGCCAAGGGTTTTGATGGTCGAGGTAACTTCTCGATGGGGCTGCGTGAGCAAATTATCTTTCCTGAAATCAATTATGACAAGGTGGATAAGGTTCGCGGTATGACGGTTACGGTGACAACGACGGCTCGTACCAACGAGCAGGCTCGCTCTCTTTTGAGTGAACTCGGGATGCCTTTCCGCAAGTAAGAATGAGGATTTGACTTTATGAGCATGACCGATCCAGTAGCAGATCTCCTGACGCGAATTCGAAATGCGGCTAAGGAGAAGCATGAGAAGCTTGAAATTCCGGCCTCGCGTCTGAAGGCAAACATTGTTCGTGTGCTAAAAGAGGAAGGTTATATTAAGAACTTTCGCTTGGCTCGCGATGAGGGAATGCCCACGATTCGCGTCTATTTGAAGTACACCACCGAAGGTCAATGTGTGATCCAGGGAATTCGCCGGATGAGCCGCCCAGGTCTTCGTAGGTATCTCGGATATGACGAGATGTCTCGACCGCTGAGTGGGGCTGGCATTGCCATCATCTCGACATCCAAGGGTGTGATGACAGGCCAGAAAGCCAAGACTCATAAAGTCGGTGGCGAAATTCTCTGTGAGGTTTGGTGATTTATGTCACGCGTCGGTAAAGCACCGATTAAGGTGCCTCAAGGTGTGAAAGTTGATGTCAAGGGTGTTGACGTGAGGGTGGAAGGCCCAAAAGGGAAGCTCGCACATAAAATCCCTAAAGGCATCTCTGTTAAAATTGATAACGGACAAGTTCTTGTGTCGCGTGATGATCAGGTGGCCGGGGCCCCGGCTCTGCATGGCCTGACTCGGTCGCTCATCGCGAATATGGTGCAGGGGGTTCATGCTGGATTTCAGCGGGAGCTCGAAATTGTTGGAACGGGGTATCGTGCCACAACCAAGGGGCAGGTGTTATCGATGACACTAGGGTACTCTCACCCCGTGGACTATCAGCTGCCTGTGGGGGTTTCTGCTAAGGTTGAGAATAATACTCGGGTCGTTGTAACTGGTGCCGACAAAGTTCTTGTGGGTATGGTTGCTGCAAAAATTCGTTCCTTCCGGGAGCCAGAGCCATACCAAGGCAAAGGCATTCGGTATCTGAACGAGCACATTGTCCGCAAGCAGGGCAAGGCTGCTGGTGCGAAGTGAGGTTGTGAAATATGGCTACTAAGATTCGTCGTACTACGAGCGAAAGAAAGCAGATCCGGTTGAAGCGCAAGCGACGCATTCGTGCGCGCTTGGAAGGCAACCTGGAGAGGCCCCGTCTCACAGTTTTTCGATCCAACCAGCATATTTATGTGCAGTTGGTCGATGATGTGAAGGGGCATACCCTGGTAGCTGCTTCAACTCTTGAGGAAGAGTTGAATGGTAAGGCCGGAGATACCATCGATGGTGCAAAAATATTGGGTAACCTGGTAGCAAAGAGAGCTTTGGCAAAAAAGATCACTGATGTGGTTTTTGACCGGAGTGGTTATCTTTATCATGGCCGGATTAAAGCATTGGCTGATGCCGCCCGCGAGAGCGGATTGAAGTTCTAAAGGGAGACGAGATAATGGCAATTGGTCAACAGTCATCGCGTCACGGGGAAGATTCTGAGTTTGAAGATCGAGTGATCCATATCAATCGATGCGCCAAGGTTGTAAAAGGGGGTCGGCGATTCTCTTTTGCTGCGATTGTGGTCGTCGGAGATAAGAAGGGCCAGATCGGAATTGGTTTGGGTAAGGCAGGTGAAGTTCCTGAGGCGATCAAGAAGGCCGGGAAGCAAGCTAAAAAGAATTTGATCAGGGTACCGATGGACGGTAACACGATTCCTCATGAAATTTTGGGACGGTTTGGGGCGAGTCAGGTTCTGATGAAGCCGGCTCCAGAGGGTACCGGAATTATTGCTAGTTCCTCCGTTCGGGCGATTCTTGAGGTAGCGGGGATTCAGAACATTATGACGAAGTCGCTGCGGCGTGATAATCCGCATAACGTGGTTCGGGCTACTGTCGCGGGCCTGAAAGCACTACGTCACTTTCGGGATATTGCTGAGGGCCGTGGAAAAACGGTGAGCGAGATTCTCTAAGGTGAGACGAAGGGATACGAACGATGGGCGCTATTACTAAAAAGACGATTACGATTCGACTTAAAAAAGGGACGATTGCGTGCAATCCGCTTCAGCGTGCTTGTGTGAATGGTTTAGGTTTGAAGCATCGTCATCAGGTAAGGGTTCTTGAGAATACTCCTGCGGTTCGCGGGATGATCAAGAAAGTTCTCCACCTGGTAGATGTGGTTTCTGAGAAATAAGGGCTAGGAGTATTTACAATGCTGCAATTAAACACGATTAAGGCGCAGCCAGGAGCTACACACAAGCGCAAGCGCCTGGGGCGTGGCGCAGGTTCCGGGCATGGGCAAACGGCAGGTAAGGGTGACAAGGGCCAGTTGGCAAGGTCCGGAGGAAGTGTCCGTCCAGGATTCGAGGGCGGTCAGATGCCGTTGTACCGGCGCCTTCCAAAGCGTGGATTTACCAATATCTCGAGAAGGACTCATGCCGAGTTGAATCTTGGAGATATTGAGCGTCTTGCGTTGGCTTCAGTGAAAGACATTAACTTGAAGGTTCTCGTGGATGGGAATTGGATCAAGGGGCGATACGACCGCCTGGTTGTTTTGGGTACCGGTGAGTTAACCAAGGCTGTTCAGGTTAAGGCGCATCGCATCAGCGCAGCAGCTCGGGCGAAGATTGAGAAGGCAGGCGGGTCCATAGAGATTCTTGCTGTCCCTGGGCCCCAGAAACGTGAGAAGAAAGTTAAATAGTCGTTCTAGCGGCTTTAAAATGAGGGGCAGGGATCAGCCAGTGATGGTCGGTCCCTGATGCCTTTCGTGTTGTTGAGCGCAGTTCCTCATTCACGGCGGAGAGTAGGTGCGAATGTCGGGTATCGAAGGGATAGTAAAGATTTCAGAGCTTAGAAAGCGGATACTTTTTACGCTAGGAATGTTAGCCGTTTATCGCATAGGGATTCATATTCCGACCCCTGGTGTCGATGGAGCCGCGCTTCAGCAGGTTTTTGCCAATATGAAAGGCACGCTCTTCGGGATGTTCAACCTCTTTAGCGGGGGGGCTTTCGAAAAATTCAGCATTTTTGCCTTGGGCATCATGCCCTATATTAGTGCGTCCATCATCATTCAGCTTCTCACGGTAGTGATTCCATCCTTTCACGATCTCCAGAAAGAGGGAGACACGGGACGGAAGAAGCTCACTCAGTACACCCGCTACCTTACTGTTGCGCTTTGTTTTGTTCAGGGATTTGCTATTGCGTCGGGTCTAGAGGCTGCGGCGAATCCCCCGGTTGTTCTTGAGCCGGGGCTAGCTTTTCGCCTTTTGACAACGGTAACTTTGACGGCGGGTACGGTTTTCCTCATGTGGGTAGGAGAACAGATTTCTGAGCGTGGAATCGGTAATGGAACCTCTCTTCTTATTTTTGCTGGGATTGCGGCTGGGATTCCGAGAGGAATTGGCAGTAGCTTAAGCCTATTTCGATCGGGCGAGCTTAGCTTTTTTAAGCTTGCGTTGATTGCTGTGGTGATTCTCGTAACCTTCTTTGTGATTATATTTGTAGAGAGGGGGGCGCGGAGGATTCCAGTCCAGTATGCAAAGAGAGTAGTGGGACGGAAGGTCTACGGCGGTCAAAACACTCATCTTCCGTTGAAGGTAAATACAGCGGGAGTTATTCCACCTATTTTTGCGTCTTCGCTGCTGATGTTCCCGGCTACAATTGCTACCTGGGTCCCGGCCGAAATTGTTCAAAAGATCACAGGGCAGCTTGTTCCTGGTGCGCTGATTTATGACGTTATTTTTGTTGGTTTGATTGTGTTCTTTACTTATTTCTATACTGCGGTCACCTTTAAAACCGAGGATGTGGCTGAGAACCTAAAGAAATACGGGGGCTTCATTCCTGGAATTCGGCCAGGGCAGCCAACGGCAACCTTTATTGATTTCATTCTCTCAAGAATTACGCTGGGCGGAGCTTTCTATATTTCGGCGATTTGTGTTTTGCCCACCCTTTTCACCCAGTCCATGAAGGTCCCGTTCTATTTTGGCGGTACGAGTGTGTTGATTCTTGTCGGTGTTGCGCTCGATACGGTCGCCCAAGTAGAGAGTTTTCTGCTGACTCGGAATTACGAGGGCTTCATGAAGCATACTCGGCTCAAGGGAAGGGCCGCCTACACATGATCGTCGTGCTTCTTGGTCCTCCTGGATCCGGCAAGGGGACTCAGGCGAAACGTCTCATGGCTGAACGGGGCATTCCTCAGTTATCTACGGGTGATATGCTACGATCTGCGATTCGGGCCGGTACGCCGTTGGGGGTTCGTGCGAAGGTTTTTATGGATCAGGGGGCCTTGGTTCCGGATGAGTTGGTCATAGATCTGATCGCAGATCGCATGGAAGCGACGGATTGTTCTTCGGGGTTTATTTTGGACGGATTTCCAAGGACCACACCTCAGGCGGAGACCCTTGACCGAGTGCTTGAAAAAGCTGGTCGCTCGATTTCTCGTGTCGTTCTCTTTGATATCAAGGATTCGGAGCTTGTATCCCGGCTTTCCGGTCGGAGAACTTGTCTTAAATGCGCTGCGATGTATCACATAGTTGCCGCCCGGCCGGTCACGGTCGGAGTCTGTGACAAGTGCGGATCTAAAGAAATCGTTCAACGTGATGACGACCATGAGGACGTGATTAAGAAACGTCTTGAGGTTTACCGCGCCCAAACGGCTCCTTTGGCGGATTTTTACCGGGCACAGGGCAAGTTAAAGGCTCTGGACGCCTCTGAGTCGCAGGAAAAGGTTCACGCATCCTTGGTGCTGGCTCTTCAATAGGTTTTAGTGAACGGATGATCACCCTTAAATCTCGTGATGAACTCGAGTATATGCGGAAAGCAGGGCGGATCGTTGCCCAGATTCTTGATGAACTTGAGCGAATGGTCGCACCCGGGATTACGACAGGCGAACTCGATCGCTTTGCGGAGTCGAGGTCTAAGGATTTGCGCGTAGTGCCTGCCTTTAAGGGGTATCATGGCTTTCCGGCCTGCGTTTGCATTTCTGTGAACGATGAGGTTGTTCACGGTATCCCTTCACCTCAGCGTATTCTCCATAAGGGCGATATTGTGGGACTCGATTTCGGGGTGGCATACGAGGGTTGGTTTGGCGATGCGGCCCGCACTTTGGCGGTTGGTGAAATTTCGTCAGAGGCGCAGAAGCTGTTGAACGCAACTCGTGAAAGTCTTCGGCTTGGCATTGCGCAATGTCGTGAAGGGAATCAGGTTTTTGACATTGGCCATGCGATTCAGAATTATATTGAACCACTTGGATACAGCGTGGTACGGGAATTCGTTGGCCACGGTATAGGAAGGTCTCTTCACGAGGATCCTCAGGTTCCAAATTTTGGGCCTATGGGGCGTGGTATGGCCTTGAAGGTGGGCATGGTTCTCGCTATTGAACCGATGATCAATATGGGAAGTCATCAGGTTCGAGTTTTGAGTGACGGCTGGACGGCGGTCACACGAGATAAGTCGCTTTCGGCTCATTTTGAGCATACGGTAGCCATCACGCTGAACGGGCCTGAGATTTTGACCCAAATAGGCTGAAAAAATTGAGGTTTTTAATATAAATGTCCAAGGAAGATGCGATCCAGGTCGAAGGTACCGTTCTAGAACCCCTGCCAAACGCCATGTTCAAGGTGGAGCTTCCAAACGGTCATAAGATTTTGGCTCATATTTCCGGAAAGATGAGGATGCACTACATCAAGATTCTTCCGGGGGATAAAGTAACCGTTGAAATGTCTCCGTATGATTTAACTCGGGGACGAATTACTTACCGTGTGAAGTAAACAGAAGGTGGATTTGTATGAAGGTTAGGGCTTCGGTAAAAAAGATCTGTGACAAGTGTAAGGTGATTCGCCGCCGAGGTGTGGTTCGGGTCATTTGCGAGAATTCGCGACACAAGCAGCGTCAGGGCTGATTTTTTTGGATTCTTTGCTTGAGTTCTTTGTCATTTTCGACAAGAACAAGCGTCCAGCATTTCTTTAGAAGGAAGGTAGATAGTGGCACGTATCTCCGGGGTTGACCTCCCCCGTAATAAGAGGATGGAAGTAGCGCTCACATATATTTTCGGAGTTGGGAAACAGAACGCCCGCATCATTTTGAATGAGGCTGGTGTTGCTCTTTCTAAGCGTACGGATGATCTCACGGAGTCCGATACTGCAAAGATTCGCGAAATTCTTGAAAGATCTTACCGCGTCGAAGGGGACCTGCGTAGGGAGGTTAGCTTGAACGTTAAACGTCTTGTTGATCTCGGCTGTTACAGGGGAATACGGCACAAGAAGGGCCTTCCTGTTCACGGTCAGCGAACCCATTCGAACGCGCGGACACGTAAGGGTAAGGCAGTGGCGATTGCAGGTAAAAAGTCCGTCAAGGCAATGAAGTAGGCGACTAACTATGTCTGAACAAAACGAAGTTCCAAAAGAAGAAAAGAAGGAAGTAGCAGCTCCAGCGGGGGCTGAAACCTCTGTGAAGCGAGTGAAGAAGGGTAAGAAGAACGTTTCAGCTGGGAACGTCTATATTCTCTCCTCTTTTAATAATACAGTTGTGACCATTACGGATCAGATGGGGAATGCGATTTGCTGGGCAAGTGCCGGAGGAAAGGGTTTCCGTGGGTCTCGTAAGAACACGCCCTTTGCCGCGCAGGTTGCAGCTGAAGATGCCGCTCGGAAGGCAATGGAAAATGGAATGCGATCGGTCCAGGTTTTTGTCAGTGGACCTGGTGCTGGTCGAGAATCAGCCCTTCGGGCATTGTCCTCGGTTGGGCTGAGGGTAACTTTTATAGAAGACGTGACGCCGATTCCACATAACGGCTGTCGTCCTCCGAAGCGGAGAAGGGTCTAGTATATGGCAGGTTCTAGCGGTTCAGTTTGCCGTGTTTGCCGGCGTGAAAATCAGAAGCTTTTTTTGAAGGGTGATCGTTGCTTTACTGAGAAGTGCTCGTTTGAGCGGCGTGGGTACCCACCGGGTCAGCATGGCCAGGGAAGAATTAAGTTCTCTGAGTATGGCTTGCAGCTTCGTGAGAAGCAGAAGATTAAGAGAATGTACGGCCTGCTTGAAGGTCAGTTCGCTGGTCTGTTTGAAGAAGCTGAGCGTCGTAAGGGCATTACAGGTTCTAACCTCCTGACTATGCTGGAACGCCGTTTGGATAATGTCGCATACAGAAGCGGATTTGCGAATTCTCGAGCCGAAGCGCGTCAGTTGGTTCGGCATGGTCATTTTTCGGTGAATGGACGTCGAGTCAACATTCCTTCGTTCATGGTGAACAAGGGCGACCTGGTGCAGGTTGGTGAAAAGAGCCGTTCTGTGGCCCGAATCGGTGGCGCTTTAGAGTCTGTGAAGCGTCGTGAAATTCCTCAGTGGTTGGAGTTGGATTCGGCGGCATTTCAGGCAAAGATTCGAGATCTTCCTGCGCGCGATGACATCACGGCGCCGATGGAAGAGCGGTTAGTTGTTGAGTTATATTCTAAGTAAGAAGTGAACCTTTTGAGAAATTCTTCGGGATGAAGAATTTCTCAATCGTACATTCATCTCCCGCATGGTTGTTCTCAGGAAGGAACAACGAGGGAGTCGAAACAGGGTGACTTGTGGGTCTTTTAGAGAAAAATTGGCGTGATTTGATTCGTCCGAAGGCACTCGATGTTGATAAAGAGACATTGGTGCATGGGTATGGAAAGTTCGTTGCAAAGCCCCTCGAGCGGGGTTTTGGTCTTACGTTGGGCAATTCTCTTCGTCGTGTGATGCTTTCGTCGTTGCAGGGGGCTGCGGTAACGGGTGTTAAGATTGACGGTGTTGTGCATGAATTCACACCGATTCCAGACGTGACAGAAGATGTTTCCGAAATCATTCTCAACTTGAAGGAAGTCCGTTTTCATCTCCACTCTGAGAGCGCAACCGTGTTGGTACAGAAGTCTGGCCCATGCTTGGTAAAGGCTTCTGATGTGATTTGCTCTGAGCAAGTTAAGGTACTGAATCCCGATCAGCACATTGCAACCCTTGGGAAGGGCGCCAAGCTGAATATTGAAATTCGGGTTGCACGTGGGCGCGGTTACCAGCCCGCTGAAAATAATAAAACGGACGATATGGGGATCGGATGGATTCCTGTTGATGCATTCTTTTCGCCGATTCGGCGCGTAAATTATTCGGTGACGCAGAGTCGTGTCGGACAGCGAACGGACTATGATAAATTGACAATGGAAGTCTGGACCGATGGCTCGGTGCATCCAGAAGATGCAGTGTCTTTGGGGTCTAAGATTCTGAAGGATCAGTTGTCGGTATTCTTGAACTTTGAAGAGGAACCAGAGCCGATTGTCATGGCGAAGGAGGAGTCGGGCTCTCAGTTTAACCCGAACCTTTATCGGTCAGTTGAAGAACTTGAGCTTTCGGTTCGTTCCGCGAATTGTCTCCAAAACGCGAATATTAAATATATTTACGAACTCGTCCAGAAGACTGAAGCTGAGATGCTGAAGACCAAGAATTTCGGCCGTAAATCTTTGAACGAAATTAAGGATATTCTCTCTGAGATGGGCCTAAGTTTGGGGATGAAGTTGGATGGATTTGTTGCGCCATCGCAGCCCCCGAAGCCGGCTGATTCAGACGTGGATGAGAGCCGAATTATTAATGATCGCACCACTGGCGATTTTGACGAGTCGGATGACGATCTTGAGGATTAATTAGGTAATCGCATTCCCGCGAGGAGGCTCTCGGGAATGTTGAGGAGTAGGAAGTATGAGACATCAAGTCGACGGCCGTAAGTTTGGAAGAAATACCTCGCATCGAGTAGCGATGCTGAAGAACCTGGCAAATGAAGTGATTCGTCACGAGCAGATTGTCACAACGATTCAAAAGGCGAAGGAGGCCCGGCGGGTTGTAGATCGTTTGGTTACCCTTGGTAAGAGCGGGAGCCCGGCATCACGCCGTCTGGCGTTTGACCGGACCCGAGATGATGCCATTGTGGGTAGGCTTTTTGGCGCTTTAGCTGAGCGTTACAAGGGGCGCGCGGGTGGTTATACTCGAGTGCTGAAACTTGTTGATCGTCGCTGGGGAGACGCAGCGGAGATGGCTATCATTGAACTCGTTGATCATCCGCCCATTGATCGAAAGAGGAAGGTGAAGGCCGAGGGGGATGTATCTACGCAGGAAACTGCTTCCGATGCAAAGGCGGTTGATCCGTTTAACAAGATGCGAAAAGTGTTCAGTGGCGGAGCCGCCCGTTCGAAGGTTAAGGGCGAAGGCAGGGCGTCGGCACGTCAGGCTAAGACGTCGGCAGGTCGAAAGACTCCGAGTGGAAGTAACAAGTCGGGCAGCAGTAGTTAATCGGTTTCGGGCCGTCAGATAAATTTTGTAAATAATATTTAAGGAACGGGCCAATATTTTGGTTCGTTCCTTTTTTAGGTTTGGGAAAGCCAGATTACCACGCGAGCTTTTCCAGGTGGTATACGGCGCCGGGATTTATTTCGGTACCAGGTGAAAAGGTCTGAGATCGAGGAGTTGTTGATCGCCGAGTGCGACGGACGGTGAGCAAGGACTGAACGTTGATTTGGAGCAACGAGTCTCTGTAATTGGGTCTTGAGTTGGCTCACAACATGCGTGGATATGTAGAGATCAAACTGGATTCCGCCTGGAGCTTCAACGCCACCGAAGCCTTTTGTTTCCTCGGAAATTCTTAGATCAGTTAGGATTTGTACGATTTTTGGTCGCAGATCGCGGGGGCTATCTGTTTTTAGGTTGAAGCGCCAAATCTCTGAGGTTCCAATCTTAAATTTTTCGACTTTCTGAGCCAGGGCTTCTTCTGCGTCGTTTTCGCCGTCGAAGTCGTCCGCGTTCTGTTCGTTTTGTTCCGTCGGTAGTGCGGGGCTTTTGCCTCGCGCGAGTGGGGCGGCCGATGGCTTATTCTCCTCGCTTCCTTCCTCTCCGTTGGGAAGGACCAGATCGCCGAGACTGATCGCTTCTAGTCGTCTTTCGACGCTTTGCTCGTACAGCGAACGGAGTCGCGGAACGAGAGCGACGAAAAGTAAAATAGATGCACCAATGCCTAGGCCTTCGAGGCTGGTGCGAATGTAAAGAGGCGTTCGTTCCCAGAATTTTCTGATTTTAGGAAGGTCTTTTGGTTGCGAAAACTTTTCGTTGCCTTTGAGTCCTGACTCGACGGATGTCGGCATCTTAAGGGTGTGCATGGCGTTGAGTTGGTCTCGTAGTGCCGAGGTTTGCAAAAGAAGGACTTCGCATCGTGGGTCCTTTTTTTTGCATTCGGCAAGAGGAGCCACAAGTGCCGGGTCCACCGAAGAGTCTAGAATATCGGAGAGGTGGTTTGCCCAAAGAAAGAGTTCGCTTGAGCCAATGGGGCGCTCACCCCAAATCCAATCCTCGAGGAGAGAGTATGCTAGTTTCCGTTGAATCTTGAGAGATGCGACGGGTGTCCCCAGTGCCAGGGATATTTCTGGCAGTTCAAGGTGGTACTTATCTCTCAATAGCAGGAGCGCTTGAGACTCCAGATCGAGTCTGTGGAAGAAGCTTTCGAGTTGCTTTAAGCGATCTGCTGGCTTCTCGATGCCATCGAGCATCATCCGTTCTGGGGCGCTTAGGCGTCTTCCAATTTTGGGTTCGAGTTTTCTCGCGACATTTATGGCGGTCTTGAGAACCCAGCTTCGCATGTAAGGGCCGAGATCATCCTTTTTCGACTTCTTGAGCAATGAGGCGAACGTTTTTCTGGTGAGCTCGGTTGCGCCGGCCTGACTCCAGAGCAGGCAGTGTCCAAGATCAAAAATCAGATTCCCGTATTGATCGATAAGGTCATTTCGGAAACCTATCACGGTAGAGACTTCTAGATCAGCGGGTTTGAGCGGTGGAATTTTGGGTTCGGCTGAAGACAAGTCTTAGGTGTCTCCTACGAAAGGATAATTGGGGTTGATACCAAGGTTCAGGTAGATTTTCCAACTCTCTGGAGTAACCGATATTCCCATGTTGAGGGTGGTGGTGGGTAGCCAGGTAGGCCGTTGAGGCTTTCTGATGAGAGTCATTCCGGCCTGGTTGGGGGTCCTGCCTCCTTTTTTCTGATTGCATGGTTTACACGCCGTCACGATATTCTCCCAATTTTTCCGGCCTCCCTGAACGATGGGGATAATGTGATCGAGAGTCAGTTGCCCTTTGTTGGATCGACGTCCGCAATACTGGCAGGAATGAAGATCACGGATGAAAATATTGGCGCGCGAAAACCGCACGACTTGCTTTTTTGTCTTCAGAGGTACGTACTTGAGCAAGCGCAAGACAGCGGGAACCCTCATCGTGATACGAACGGTGTGGATTTCGTGCTCCGATTCTTCGACTACTTCTACCTTGCCCTGAAATAGGAGTTGAATCGCACGTTGCCAGGTGACGATTTGCAGGGGCTCGAATGATGCGTTGAGCACAAGGGCGTGACTCATATTACTCATTCCATTATAGATGAACAAAAAATCCCCTTGCAAGTCAAAGGGTTGCGCAATGCATTATTTCTATTGAGGGGGTACGATGCGACGACAAATTATTGGCGGTAGTCTTGCGATATTATTGCTGGCCTTGGCCGGGCTGGTGTTTTGGTCATGGAAGAAGCGGGAATCCTTGACGGATTTCAGGCCGGCTCCGGCGTTTAGATTACCTAACTCCTCGGGAAGATTGAGTGAACTAGCGGAATTAGTCGGGCGCCCAGTTATTTTGCACTTTTGGGCCAGCTGGTGCGCCCCTTGTATAGAGGAGATTCCGACATGGGTGGATGCGGCTCGTCGCGCACAGATGTCTGCCGAGGGGCTCAGTAATGCTGTCGCGTGGGTTGCCGTCAGTTTGGATGATAATTGGGCAAATGCTCATCGAGTCCTCCGGGAAGGTAGTCTCCCTAAGAACCTTTGGTCGCTTCTTGATGTCAATAAGGCGTTGCCGGAGGCCTATGGGTCTTTTCAGTTCCCAGAAACCTATCTGCTCGATTCTGAGCATCGGATCCTTCACAAGTGGGTTGGACCCCAGGACTGGTCTGGCGTTTGGGTAGGGGAACTTATTTCGCGAGTTCAGCGGTTGAAGCCAACTCGTTGAATTGTCGACTCAATAGACAGGCTTTGAAAAAAAGGTGGTCAGGAGTTAATACTTGTCTAAAATAGTCCGATAGGAGGTTGGGAGACTTTTCCGTATGATTAATTGGGACGAACTCAAGCATATTCATGTGATCCGTAAGCTCGAGGGAATCTTGGCTCATTGGTTTCATACGGAGATTTTCTTCGTTGATGAACGAGGCAAGGTACGGAACCTAGATACCTCGGATAGAGAAAAAGAGCTTCGGAACCCATTTTCAAATTTACTGCTGAACAAGGATTCTGGGCGGGACTTGGTGATGCGCTCTGCTTCCGAGGCGAATGAAAGGCTTTTTAAAAGCTCGGAGCCGTATCTGGTCCTCGAAGGGCCCATTGGATTCGAAAAAATATTGGTTGCCCGGGTGAGTATTGACAATGAATTTCTGGGAAGCATTTACGCTTTTTGCTTTCTTGAGGAGCACGTGAGCGACGCAAACCGCGTGAAAGCTCGAAAGAAATTATCAGATCTTGGAGTTGATCCGGCAGCGTTTGATGAAGCTCTAAAGAAGTTTGAAGTTCTAGATGATGGACAGCGAAAATATTTTCAGGAGCTCGTTGAGCTGGTCGCCCAAGAAATCGTAACTTTTCATACGGAGATTTCAAAGAGGGAAGAGCGGATTCACGCGCTCAGTAACCAGCTGGGGAATCGTTACAGTTATGATTCGATGATTGGAAAATCAAAGCCGATGCAAGACCTTTATGGCTTGCTTGACAAGGTAAAGAGTTCTGAATCGACTGTATTGGTTCAGGGAGAAAACGGTACTGGTAAGGAACTTATCGCGCGGGCAATACATTTCAATTCGCCTCGGAAAGACGCGGCTTTTGTGACCGTAAATTGCTCCGCTTTCAATGAGAACCTGTTAGATAGCGAGTTGTTTGGGCATGTGAAGGGCTCGTTTACTGGGGCGATAAAGGATAAAAAAGGACTTTTTGAGTCGGCGAACAATGGCACTCTTTTTCTCGACGAAATCGGAGACATGTCCCCTACTATGCAGGTAAAGCTACTGCGTGTGCTTCAGGAAGGTACGCTCACGCCAGTAGGAGGTACGGAGCAACGGAAAGTCGAGGTCAGAGTTGTTGCGGCAACGAATCGCGATCTTAAGGACATGGTTGAAAGGGGAACCTTTCGAGAAGATCTTTATTATCGAATTAATGTGATTAACATCATTGTTCCTCCGCTACGCGATCGGAAGGAAGATATTCCGATCCTGATTGACCATTTCTTGGCGCGGGGATGTAAAGAGAAGGGTGTTTCGCTTAAAGCGCTGGCGAAGCGCGTGATGGAAAAAATCTACGATTACGCGTGGCCTGGAAATATTCGAGAGTTAGAAAACGAAATTGAGAGATTGATCGTTCTCTCTGGGGACGATGTGCGGATTGGCGTCGAGCTGCTTTCTCAGAGGATTCGTGACTTCGGAGAAAACGCTAAGGTTCAGGGAGTCCGAGTTGCCGGAAAGCTGAAGGATGCTCTTGAGGAGTTGGAGCGGACGATGATCAAGGAAGGATTGCGCCGTACTAATTGGAACAAGTCGCGATTAGCCAAAGAACTAGGGATATCTCGAGCGGGGCTCATCATGAAGGTCGAAAAATATGGTCTCGATAAGCGCAAACTTGCGCGAGGCGCTGCGGGCGAGGCCGCTTAGGCAAAGCGTTTGGCCTAATGTCCTATTTTTCGCGACCGTAGGGATAGCGCCAGCCCTCATATTGGGAATTTCCTCGTTTCCTTTCTTCCGTGGCGCTGAAGTCATCGGCGGCGTCGATCCAAAATCGCATGAGGGCGGCGCTCTCAAGGTTCGGTCGTGGCGAAAGCCCCCCGCCTGACAGCGCAGTTTGTCCTCCTGCATAGACAATGATTGAAACAGATGGAGTGATGCGGAAGTTATAGCCAACGTCGGCCATGAAGGCAAAGGCTCCAGCCGGGCGGGCAAGCCCGTCGAAGCCATATCCCACACCATCCCGGATGAGTAGTAAAGGGGTTGCTCCGATGGATATGAAGACAGTCTGGCTCGCTTCAAGTCTGAGCATCGGATAAAACGCGTGAGTGGAGAGCTGGTTTCCCGTAGTTCCGTCATAGCTCGTCGCGAAACGATACTGGGCGCCAATGTGTAGCGCCATGAGGGAGGTCTGGGGCTGCAAGACCCAGGCAGTAGTAAAGTTTGCCCCGAGGCCAAATTGTGGAAAAGTGGCGATGGCCCTTCCGAAGAGGCTAGAGCTATTGATCAGATCTGAGATTCCCGCTCCCAGTTCGAGATATATTCTCTCTTTGGCGAGTCCTTCGTGCGTGCCATCCAGGAGGAGCAAGAAAACAAATATGGCACGGCGCAGGATCTTCATTTTTTTATTGTAAACGAACTTCGTTCTGAGTGCTTCGTGCGCCGAGTCATCGTGTATGAATTTAGGAATATGAATTCAAATCAGCGGCTTGAAGACCGAATTCGCGTAGCTCGTCAGGGCGGTGGCAGTGACCGTATTGCCAAACAACATGCCGCAGGAAAATTAACGGCAAGGGAGCGGATCGAGATATTGCTCGACCCGGGGACCTTCACTGAGATGGATGCGTTTGTCACCCATCGATGTACTGATTTCGCGATGGAGAAGCAGAAATTTCCCGGTGACGGGGTGGTGACCGGCCATGGAAAAATTAACGGTCGGACAGTGTTTTTGTTTTCGCAGGATTTCACTATTTTCGGAGGATCGCTGTCGGGAGCGCATGCATCAAAAATCTGTAAACTGATGGATTTGGCCTTGAAGACGGGCGCGCCAGTGATTGGCTTAAACGACTCTGGGGGGGCTAGAATTCAAGAGGGAGTTGAAAGCTTAGGTGGCTATGCCGAAATTTTTTGGAGGAACGTTCAGGCCAGCGGTGTCGTCCCCCAGATTAGTGTTATTCTCGGTCCGTGCGCCGGAGGTGCGGTCTATAGTCCCGCGATGACTGATTTTGTTTTCATGGTTGAAGAAAATTCGTACATGTTTGTCACGGGACCTGAGGTTATTAAGACCGTTACGCATGAGGATGTCTCAAAGGAGTCACTGGGGGGCGCTGAGACTCACTCCGAAAAGAGTGGTGTCACTCATTTTGTAAATTCATCGGAATCCTCGTGTCTAGCTGATGTTCGGAAGTTGTTTGGCTTTATTCCGTCCAATAATCTTGACAGCGCTCCGCAGGCTTTATCTCCCTCGGTGGAGCATTTTGCCGATCGAGACTGTGCACAGATTAAGAATATTCTTCCTGAGGTGGCCTCGCGTCCCTACGATATCCGAGAAGTGATTCGGGATGTAGTTGACCAGGGTGAGCTGATGGAGGTGCAGGAGAACTATGCGAAGAACATCGTTATAGGTTTCGCACGTATCGCGGGAGAGAGCATCGGAGTGGTGGCTAACCAACCTGCTCATCTCGCCGGGTGTCTGGATATAAATGCTTCTGTCAAGGCGGCCCGATTTGTTCGGTTCTGCGATGCTTTTAATATTCCTCTTGTGACTTTTGTTGATGTTCCGGGTTTTTTACCAGGAACCGAGCAGGAATATGGCGGGATTATTAAACATGGAGCCAAGCTTCTTTATGCATTTGCCGAGGCTACGGTGCCGAAACTAACCTTGATCGTTCGGAAGGCCTACGGCGGCGCCTACGACGTGATGGCCTCGAAACATATCCGTGCAGATTTAAATTTCGCCTTTCCGGGCGCGGAGATTGCTGTAATGGGCCCTGAGGGGGCCATTAGTATTCTCTATCGGAAAGAGCTTGCAGCCGCAGAAAAGAGCGGGAGTGTTCCGGAGACCCGAGCAAAACTTGTAGAGCAGTATCGCGAGACGTTTGCGAATCCCTATAAAGCAGCCGAGCTCGGCTATATTGATGAAGTGATTCGGCCAGAGGACGCGCGTCGCAGACTGGTGAGTGGACTACAAATGCTACGTTCGAAACGCGAGCGGGCTCCGAGTCGAAAGCATGGAAATATTCCACTTTAGGATGAAAACGATGATGAAGTCCTCACGCGAGCCTGTATTAATTGCGAACCGAGGGGAAATTGCTATCCGGATAGCGAGGACCGCTCGAGCGCTAGGTTTCCCAACTGTAGGGATCTACTCAAAAGCTGACGAGTATGCTGACTACCTTAGCTACTGTGACCAGGTGGTATTCATTGGCGCTTCCGCCCCCAAAGAGAGCTACCTTTCGATTGAGACTGTAATCAATGCGGCAAAAAAAACGGGGTCTCGGTATGTGCATCCTGGCTACGGATTCCTGAGTGAGCGAGCGCAGTTTGTTGACGCGTGTTTGGCGGCCGGACTGGTTTTCGTGGGCCCCACTGCCGAGAGCATGCGATTGATGGGCGATAAGGTTCAAGCCCGCAAGACAATGGATGAGCTGAATATTCCCCGGGTGCCGGGGTCCCCAGGCGTCGTGTCCACGGCGGAGGAAGCGAAGCATTTCTGCGCCGTGATCGGTTTTCCCGTGTTGCTTAAGGCAGCCGCAGGAGGCGGTGGGAAGGGTATGCGGCGCGTAGATTCGGAAGAGGAGCTCACTTCTTCGTTCGATGCGGCATCGAGGGAGGCGTTGAATGCTTTCGGGGATGGCGCAATGTATGTTGAGAAGCTGATTCTCGAGCCTCACCACGTTGAAATTCAGATTTTTGGCGACGGCCGGGGCGGCGGCGTTCACCTAGGGGAGAGGGAGTGTTCCATTCAGCGACGCCATCAGAAGGTTTGGGAAGAATCTCCAGCGCCGATTCTTGAAGACTACCCGGAAACTCGGACGAAGATGTTTCAGTGTGCATTGCTGATTGTTCGGCACGTTCAGTACGCAGGAGCGGGAACCCTGGAGTTTATTGTAGATGGGAAAGGGAATTTTTATTTTCTTGAAATGAATACTCGATTGCAGGTTGAACATTCTGTGACTGAATGGGTGACCGGCGTGGATCTGGTTGCCTGGCAGCTTCTTTTGGCGACGGGCGAATTGCGCTTCCCTGATATTCCTGAACGCCGAGGTAGCGCGGTTGAGGTGAGAATTTATGCGGAAGATCCGCGCACCTTTCTTCCGGCGCCGGGACCGTTAGGGCAGATTCAATTGGCTAGTGGACCGTTTGTCCGTGTCGATAGTGCGTTCGATGGACCTGGGGAGGTAAGTCAATATTACGACCCGATGATTGCTAAATTATCGGTTTGGGGCCGAGACCGTGCGGAAGCCGTGGCTCGCATGAGAGTGGCTCTTGATGAGACAAGGGTAGAGCCAACGAAGCGCTTGGACGGAACCGTTCAGGGATCGTTGCGGACTAATTTGACGTTTTTAAGGCGCCTCTCGCGGTGCCCGGACGTAATCCGAGGTCAGACCACTACGGATTTGATTTCTAAAAATAAAAATCTTTTGGAAGAGGCGACATCAACGCCGACGCTTGAAGCGGCATTGGCTGTAACGCTGTTTCACTTGAGCAGAGGGGCGGCGCAAGGTGCGGGGCCGTCTGAGACTCGGTCTCTATGGTCGTCTGTCGCGAGACGGGAGAGTGTTTCTCGATGAACTTCATCGTGCAGGGAACTGTGGGCGGATGGGATGTTCAGTTGCTCGATGCGCCCCAAGGGGGGAGAGGCATAGTGCGCGCCCGGGTTCGCTTCGGAGGAGATCAGCCATGGCGCGAACTCGATGTTAGTTGGAACATTGATTCCCATGGCATTCGAGTGGGCTTCGGTGAGACTTTTGCTGCTTTTGATGTACGCGGCGTCCGGGACGATGAAGGAACGTTAAAGTATAGTCTCGTCGGGCGTGGGGTGGCATCTGAGTTTCAAGATCTTCGTTTTGTACGTGCAGGAGAAGAGGCGGGCTTTGTTGCGAAGACCGGCTCAAAAAAGGCGCTGAAGATAAAAGCCCAGATGCCTGGCAAGATCGTCAAGGTGTTGGTCGGATCCGGAAGCGCCGTCAGTAAGAATCAGCCGATTTTGGTGATGGAGGCGATGAAGATGGAGAATGAGATTCGAGCACCCCAGGCGGGTCAGATTTCTCAGCTTCTTGTATCCGTTGGCCAGGTCATCGAGAGCGGTGCGGTCTTGGTGGTGATGGAATGAAGGATATTCGTTTCGAGACACGATCACGTATTCCGGTATCAGAGGTATATCGCGAAAATCGCAACGTAGCGGCCACTGGGGAGCCGGGGCAGTATCCGTTTTTGCGGGGCGTTCAGAAGGACATGTATCGGGGACGCCTCTGGACGATGCGCCAGTATGCCGGCTTTGCGACAGCAGAAGAGTCAAACGAACGGTATAGGTATCTGCTCGCGCAGGGTACCACCGGATTGTCAGTTGCTTTCGATCTTCCTACACAGCTGGGCTACGATCCCGATCATGCCCGCTCGAAAGGGGAAGTTGGAAAGGTTGGTGTATCAATTGCGACGCTTGATGATATGCGGACTCTTTTTCGCGATATTGATCTCTCCGTGGTCTCGACCTCCATGACAATTAATGCGACTGCGGCAATTCTTTTAGCTCTTTATGTCGCCGTAGCTGAAGAGATGGGAGTTTCTACGGAGGTTTTGCGGGGGACTGTTCAGAATGATATTTTGAAAGAATATGTTGCCCGCGGTAATTATATATATCCCCCGGAGGGCGCACTCCGGTTGACAACAGATATGTTTGCCTGGACAGCGCAATACGCGCCCCGTTGGAATCCGATTAGTATTTCGGGCTACCATATTCGTGAAGCTGGATCGACGGCGGTGCAAGAGCTTGCATTTACTTTTGCAAATGCGATTGCGTATGCAGAGGCTGCGGTTCGGCGTGGTCTGGAGATTGATCAGTTCGCAGGACAGCTTTCTTTCTTTTTTAACGTGCATAATGATTTTTTTGAGGAAGTATGCAAATTTAGGGCGGCTCGTCGGATTTGGGCAAAAATCATGAAGGAGCGGTTTGGGGCGAAAGAGGAGCGAAGTTGGAAGCTCAGATTTCATGCGCAGACGGCTGGCTCGACTCTCACCGCGCAACAACCTCAGAATAATATCGTTCGCGTTTCCTTGCAGGCGCTCGCCGCTGTGCTTGGAGGCACTCAGTCCCTTCATACAAATTCATTTGATGAGGCGCTTTCCCTTCCGACGGAAGAATCAGCTAAGCTAGCGCTACGAACGCAGCAGGTTATCGCGTTTGAGACGAGCGTTCACCAAACGGTAGATCCATTGGGCGGAAGTTATTTCGTAGAGAGCTTGACCGACCAGATCGAGAATATGACCTTGGCCTACCTTGCGACGATTGAGAAAAATGGGGGGACCATTGCGTGTATTGAGAGCGGATATATTCAGAATGAGATACTGAATGCGGCATACGAAGATCAGCGCAGAATTGACCGGGGAGAGCTCAAGGTTGTTGGTGTCAATTGCTTTCGAGAGGAGGGTTTAGGCAAAGCAAAAACTCCCACGACACGCGTGAAGGAAGTGGTCGAACGGGCGGCGGTCGAGAGGATTCGAGCCTTCCGGAGCAGGCGCAACAGTGCGGCCGTGCGAACTTCGCTCGCGCAGCTGGAAGCGGGCACTCAGGGGGATGCAAATCTTCAGGCACTGATTCTTGCGTCGGTGAAGATAGGAGCGACTCTGGGTGAAATTTCTGACACACTTCGAAAGTCTTATGGGCTTTTTCAGGATCGCACTAGCTTTTGAATGAGTGTCAAATGTTCTGGCGTTCCTATTTGCGTTGACGCGGTAGAAGCATCGATGTTTTTTTTCTGAGGCAACAGCTCCCTCTTGAGGTCTTGGGCGCGCTTTACCGATTCAAGAACTCGCTGTGGCGGAATTTTTCCGGTATCTAGACCATTTTGGATGCTCATATAGGCTGAGCGCGCCGAGGCCTCGGTCTTATAAAGAAGGAGGTCGCAGCCTGCTTCGAGCGCCAGGATGGGAATGGCGGCTACAGGACCTCCCCTGGTAATTGCGGTCATTTCTAGATCGTCTGAGATTATGAGTTTCGAGTAACGAAGCTGCTCTCGTAGTAGACCGCTCAATATTTTCCGTGACAATGTGGCTGGAAATTCTAGATCCAGGGACGGGAAGATGGCGTGCGACGTCATGACCCAGGGGCATTTTGATTTGAAGGCTTTGATGAAGGGATTGAGGTCGCGCGCTAACAAGAGGTCTCGAGGGAGATCAATACTGATCGTCTCAATATTTGGGTCTTTTGACGTGTGACCCATGCCGGGAAAATGTCTTACACAAGGAATCACGCCCTCTAGGGTGTGGCCCCGAACCCACGCGGATACATTTTTTGAGACGGTGGGTTCGTCCGAGCCAAAACATCGGGAGGCAAGTGGGCCATTCGTGGCTGCGACTATGTCGGCTATGGGAGCAAGATTGACATTGATTCCGATAGCCTTAAGTTCTCGCGCGACCAACTTCGATATTTCAAACGTCATCATGGGTGATCCGGCTTGTGCGATCTCGATTGAATGGGGAATGCGGGTAAACGGGGCTTTGAATCTTTGCTCAGAGCCACCCCCGTGATCGACGGCGATCCAGAGTGGGAGTGGGGAGCTGCCACTCTGCTGGATGGAGTTAATGAGGCTGGCGAGTTGAGTGGGGCATTCATAGTTTTGACCAGACAGAATGACACCACCGATTTTTGCCTGAGCAATGAACGCCGAGGTCGTCTCTGGCAGTTCGTGACCGATGAAGCCAAAAACGAGAAGCTCCCCTGCCTGATCTTTTGCCTGCTCTAGGAGTGACATGAATGGTTCATTCTAACGATTCTGCTGTCTGCGGGTCAATGCTTCACCCCAGAGCTGGAGAATGAGGATGGTGATGAACAGAGGCAGTCCTGTAAAGAACATGAGATGAGGAGCCTCGATGAGGTAGTCTTTCGCGTTGAGGAGGAGGGCCCCCCAGGAGGGCTCGCCTTGCGGAAGGCCGACGCCTAGAAATGAGAGACTGGCTTCCGCGAGGATTGCTCCCGCCAGCATTGCGGGGATTTTGATCGCGACGAGCCCACTTAGGTGAGGTGCGAGATGTCTCCTGGCAATATGAAGGGGGTGTCCCCCTAGACCACGGGCGGCTTCCACGAACGCCTCTGCTAGTACTTCATCAGCTCGGGCGCTCAGCAGCCGGGCAAGAGAGGGACTTGAGCCAAGGACGAGTGCGAATATCAAAGTGGCGGGGCTTGGTTTGAGGAAGGCGACGATGGCGAGGGAAACTAAGAGTGTAGGAAACGAGAGGACGAAATCAATCGCCCTATCGAGAAAATCTCCGGCTTGGTGGGACCAGGTCTTTGCGCTAGCGACAAAGAGGATTGCGAGTGTGGCGGAAAGTAGGGTGGCTAGTGCAGCGAACAGAAGACTCGAGCCGGCACCTGCAAGAGTGGCCATGAGAACGTCGCGTCCGAATGCCTCACACCCCCATGGATGGTGTCGCGAAGGTGTAGACAGGGCGAGATCAAGTTGAATCGGAACGTCGTGATTTGCAAAATAGAGCGCTGGAAAAATCCAGATTAGCATCCAAAGTGATGTCGTTGATTTCAGGAGAGTCTTGGGTCGAGCCATTTCTGGGTCTGTGCTCCGAGGTGGGTGAAGATCAAACAAGTGGCGGAGGAAGCAAAGGTTGCGGCTTCGATTACGGGATAGTCACGCCGGAGGATACCCTCAATAAAGAGCGTCCCCAGGCCAGCGCGGTTAAAGATCACTTCAATAACGAAAGCGCCTGCGAAAATATGCCCAAGTTGGGCGAGAAAATAGCTCACCAGGGCACCTGAGACCGGTAGCAGGCCCGACTTGAGTAGCCATCTGACCTGGGGGACGCCCCGTGCAAGAGCCGCCCGCGCGTGATCTTGCAGCAAGCTTTCTCGAATCCGTTCTCGGATGAGGCGGGCCCAGGTTCCGCTGAAGCTGGTGCCAAGAACCAGCGCAGGCAGGAGGGTGCTTCCTGTGACTTCGAAAATTGGAATCCACACGGCAAAGACGAGAATGGAGATCGGTGCGACCCAGAGTGAAGGGATCGCTGCGGTGATTGCCCCATAGAGCGAAGTGAATTTATAAGTGGCGCTGGACGAATTGAGAGCGGAGATCGTTCCAAGGCTTAACGCGAGGGCGAGGGCGATTGCCGCGCTGGGTAGGGCAAGCTCGAAGGTGCTTTTCCATGCTGTGAGAACTGTTTCCTGGACGGGTTGCCGAGAGTAGAGCGAGAGCTCCCAGTTCCCGCTCAATACCCTTCCAATGGCCGATAGGGAGGCCGTGTACCATGGCTGATCTAGATGGAGATCCTTTCTTAGGACTTCCCTAGAGAGGTCGCTGCCGAACTCATTGAGGAGATTTTCAACCGGATCGCCCGGAAGGAGTCGAACGGCGGAAGCGGCGATGATTTCAATGAGCAGTAGGCTCACTATAATTGAAAAAATTCGTCGAAGGATGCTCACTCCAAAAACTTTCTCGCGAGTTGCTCTGACGTGCGTTCGACAACTGTCTTTATTCCCGGCATCTCAATTCTGATCGGCGCCCCATTTGCGTCGAGATACCAGGTACTTCGAATATCGCGGTAGTTTACTGTCAGGCGTTTCGCTCTGTTATTTAGGCAGAAAGAGTCTGGCTTTTCGAGTCGAACAAGGCCGGCAAATGGACTGAAGCCGAGGTCGACATTGTCTTCGGCGACCGCACGAAAGCCAATGGACTGTCCCTCCTTCATGAGAGGCAGGCGCAGGCGAAACCAGACCGGAAAATAGCCCGCAAGAAGAGTTTTTGGCGGAAATAGTTTTCGCATGACGGGCATCTCGCTAGAATTTCTTTTCACTTTTATCGCAAGAGTGTTGTCTGGCTGAAGAGTTCCGTCGATGGTTGTTTCGGTTGCTCGGTAGACGGACCTGAAATTGAAAAAAATGGGCTCGAGAAAAGGAGTATCTTTCGCGAACGCTCCGAGACTTTCTTCATTGAGGAATCCTTCTTCGGCTTTCCAGCTGTTGAACTGGTAATGAATTCTGCCTTCAGTACGGCGGACTTTCTCATGATAATAGGAATACCTGATCGTCTTATTTACAAGTACGGTGTACCAGTAGTCCCAAAGGATGGACGCCTGCCTGGCCTCGGGTGGCATCTTTTTGACGATTTTCGCAGTTGTTCTTGGGGATGTCGGCGCCGCACAGGTGCTCTGGGCCGTCAAAAAAATGGCAAATATCCCCGCTAATGTGCTCAGTGGCTCCATGGCTTCTCCCAGGGTTACATGGATTTGACCCAATGAGAATGCTCTCTGTCTTTAAGGCACTCTTGTTTTTGGCCGATACGACGGTGATGAAGCTCGACTCGATAGAGCAAGGTCAGTTGGTTCTCTATGTCGGATACGGCCTGGTTGCCCTGGGGGGCTACCTGTTGGGCCGTATTTTGGACAAGGAGAAGGAAGCTATGGCGGCCCAGGAGAACCTGGCGGAGCTGAGGGACCGTAAGGCGTCGAATATTTTGGTGAAGATGGGACGACCGTTCTTTACGCAGTACGTTATGCCGCTCGTTCGAGGTCGGAGGGTTTTTGACAATCAACGAAAGACTTACCGGCGAAAACTCATTACCGCAGGTCTCAAAGATGAACTGACTGCTGACGAGTTCATCTCCTTCAAGTTCTTCAATATCGTCTTTTTTCCCATCTTGATCTTGCTCGGAAATGCGTTGGGAAATCTCGAAGTAGGTCAAGTCTACGTTTACGTGTCCGCTCCTTTGGGTTTCTTCTTTCCGGACCTCTGGGTCAATTCTCGTATTTCTGCACGGCAAAAGCAGGTCTTGAATCAATTGCCTTTCGTGGTTGATCTTCTAGCACTATCGACTGAGGCCGGTCTCGACTTCATTGGTGCAATCGGGAAGGTAGTTGAAAAGGCGAGGCCAAGTCCCCTGATCGACGAATTGTCCCAGCTATTGAAGGAAATCAAGGTTGGATCATCGCGCGCGGACGCGATGCGTGAAATGGCCCTTCGTCTTGGTATGACTCAGATCAACTCGTTTGTGGCGATTTTGATTTCCGCGGATCAGATGGGTGCCTCAATCGGAAAAATCCTACGACAACAATCGGAACAGATTCGAATCGAGCGAATGCTGCGTGCCGAAAAAGCGGGTGCTGCGGCATCGCAGAAGATCATTTTTCCAGTGGTCTTCTGCATCGTTCCCGCGGTCATGCTCATGATCTTTGGGCCCGTATTTATTTCGTTCATTGGTGGCGGCGGAGGGGATCTATAATGCGATCTCCTCTGCGTGGGATTCGAAAAAGTTCGGTGAAAGTATTTCGCGTTGGTGAGCCTACGGCTGTCGCTGAGCCGGCTATTGCAAATCGATTTTTAAGTAGGTTGAAAGGATTGATCGGGACTCCGGCACTTCGCGCGGGGGCTGGCTTGGTAATCCCCGCCTGCAATAGCATTCATATGTATTTCATGTCCTATCCGATCGATGTCGTCTTTCTTCGCGAGACGACGAGTGGCATAGATCAGTCTGAATACACGATTTCTTCGCTTTACTCGGGAGTAAGGCCGTGGAGAGTTTTACCGCTCAGTGATTTCTCGGCTCATCATGTTATCGAACTTGCCGAGGGCGAGATTCGGAAGCATGAACTTCAGGAGGGCACACGATTATGTATCGTCTAGCAGTCGTATCTGGCCCAAATCGTGGGTCTGTTTTTTCGATCGGGGCTGGGGAGACCTCGATCGGTCGACAGAGTGGAAATGTCATTATTCTGCCGTCCGCAAAGGTTTCAAAGAGGCACTGCTTGCTCGTGTCGCAGGGGAACGAGCTAATCTTGCGCGATATGGGTAGTTCAAATGGGACGTTTGTAAATGGCGTTCTTATAAAGATGCGACGCGTGTCGAGTGGCGACAAGATTAGCGTGGGCGACTTTGTGTTGGAAGTGAAACAGGCAGTAGCTTTGCCGGCAGCGGGAGGGCCAGGCGGGACAGATGCTTTGCCTCATCTCAATAATATTATTCAATTCCCCGGGACCGGGATCCAGTCGGATGCGCCGTCCGCTAGGCAGACCACCGCTCCAAAGGATTTGAAGTCACGGCTGCTTTGGGCGTTCGAGCATCGCTTCATGCCCATTTTTTACAACTTAACGTTCAAGAGCGAATGGCGATTTGTCGCTATAGGGATCGCGGTTTCGATTGTTCTTTGGAATCTCGTTGTCTCCGTAAATCCACTGCTTCAGTCAAAAGAGAAGCTTCTGCTTCGGGAATCGGCAAAAAGAGCGCGTTTTATCGCGAGGCAGATCGTGGACCTGAACTCGGCTGCAATCGCGGCGAAGGCCGAAACCCGGACAAATATTGGCAGAATTATGCAGGAACCGGAGGTTAGGATCGCCTATCTGATCGACCTTGACGGACGAATTATTGCACCGGCGGAAAAGATGAATCAGTTGCTCACCTCTGATGCCGAAGCATCGGTTGTCGTGCGAGCCCGCCAGATCTATCGACAGGGATCCGCCCCCGGTCTAGCTTTGCCGGTGGGTCCGATTGTGGTCGCAGTCGAGCCGTTGGAGGTTTTTAATCCGCAGTTAGGTAAAAATGTAGTCGTTGCCTTGGGCTTGGTCTCAATTGACACCCGCTATGCGTCAGGAGAAATGAGCGAAGTGGGCATGATCTATTCGGAAACACTGATCATGATGGCTGCCATGAGCGCCCTGTTGTTCTTAATTTTATATCGGCTGGTTATGAAGCCATTTGAAATATTAAACGAAGATATTGATCGGGTTCTTAAGGGCGAGATGGAACAGGTAACTCACGAATTCAAATTTTCAGAGTTAAATCAGCTCTGGGATGTGATCAATTCTGCTTTGCAGCGGATCCCGAAGTCCAAGGGAGAGGGGGCTTCTACTGGCTCTGTTTTGGCTGAAGACGATGGGAGTGCGGAGAACTATCAGGGCGTCGCGAAATCGATCGCGGGGTTGCCTGGTGTCGCGGTTGCTCTTTTGGATGCTTCGGGAGCCATTCAATTTCTGAATCCTGTATTTGAGGAAATTACCGGGTTGCGAGTTGAGAATGTGTCGGGGCAAGCACTTGCATCTGTCGCGCGCGATCAAGCTTTCGGTTCTTTTGTGACTGACGCGTTAGAGCGGACGGCGACCGGTTCGGAGGGCGTGATTGAGGACTTCGAGTTCGCTGGTGTGACTTACAGAATTCGGGTTGGAGCCGTAGGTTCGGTGGGAAGTAAGCCAAGGTCGTTTTTAATGGTGGCAAGCAGAGCAGACTGAGAAGGGATTAATGGGAAACGCTCTAAAAGTCCGACAGTCGATTGCCCCTCGCCAGAAGGGAGAAAGGTCTCGCCTTAAGGTGATGCAGGGGCCCGATATTGGCATGACTTTTGTGATACTGAACCCGAGGGTGACCTTGGGCCGAGGCGAGGAGAATGACGTTGTTTTAACAGATCTCAAATCCTCTCGGCTGCATGCGGAACTCACACTCGGGCCCGATGGATGGTCGATTCGTGATCTTGGGAGTTCCAACGGAATTCTCGTCAACTCGAAGGTAACCCGGAATGCTTCGTTAAGAGCTGGCGACATTGTGTCGCTGGGTGAGACAACCTTCGAATTTCAGACCGCCGAACAGGAGACGAGGTTACTTATTGCTCCCGTTCGAAGTCAGGAGGAGTTAGCCAGGGCCCAGGAAAGTCAGGGGCTTCAGGCCAAACGGGTTCGGCAGCAGATTTCTGGAAATATTCCGGTGGCTGCTTCGACTGGCCAGGAAGATGGGTCTCAGAAGCGAATTCGGATTCTCGCGATTATCGCAGTAGGTGTTGGAGTTTGGCTGTTTATGAACGACGAGAAGGCGGCACGGGTGAATCGACGGGAAGGAAAAACGCCTGTGGATGAGACACGCTCCCGTGATCTAGCGAGTATGCTTCCGCAGACTCCCAACACCGAGCTTTCTCGACGCGCGGATGAGTTCTTTCAGGCCGGATTTCGAGAGTATCTCGCAGGAAATTACCTGAGGGCTCGACAGCAGTTTGAAACAGTTCTTCAGATTTATCCAAGTCATGACATGGCAATTCGGTATGTTGAGAACTGTCGGATTGAGATGGAGCGGACAGCCAAAGAGTATTTGGTTCGTGGTCGGAATGCCATGGAGGGGGGGAAGCTGAAGGCGGCTGAAAATCAGTTTGAGGCCGTACTGCGCCTTTATCATACCAATCAGACCAACGAACACTACCTAACGGCGAAGGCCCAGCTTGAGGAACTTCGAAAGAAAATAGAAAAGGGGGGATCTAGCTAGATATGGGTGCTGCTCGGGTCCTTTGCATTTTTAAGAACGGCGCTTCTGTTGCGGAAACTGTTATCAAACAGGATTTGTTGCTGGGCCGTGGAGACGACTGTGTCATTCAATTGGATGACCGTGCGATTTCGCGAAAGCATCTGATGCTGAAGCCGTCGGGGGACGGGATTCATATCGAGAAACGGTCGGAGTTTGCCCCGCTTTCCGTAAATGGAGTCGAATGTACTCAAGCTTTGGTCAAGGAGGGGGATGTTATTTCGATAGGTCCCTACCTTATGCGCCTTCGGCAGGAGCAAGTGACTCCTCCTGCGGTGATTCCAGTGGTTGAGACCGTAGACGTCTCGGCGCGCGACGAACGGCCCGCTGAGGATTCCGCGGCTGTTCCTGAGCCTTTTCTTGAGTCCGACCGGAATGATTTGTCCCTGGAGGGGCCATCGTCGGAGGACGAGGGGCTGCTTCAGTCTCCGCAGGTGGAGGCAATGGCCGGTGTTGAGGTAGCGCAACCATTTGTTGCCACTGGGGCGACATTCGAGGACCCAGAGGTGCCCGACGAAGACGCTCGTACTCGGATTGTTTCGACGAACGTGGTACAAGCCCAGCTTTTGTTTGAGCCAGGTTCCGCGAATGTCGAGGCTTATGACATTCCTGCGAGGGAGGTCTCCATCGGTAGAGGGAAGACCTGTGACATTATTTTAAATGATAAACGGAGCTCGCGTAAACATGCGGTTCTTCGGAAGGATGGACAACGATTTTTTATTAAGGATCTGAACTCCGCAAATGGTGTTTTTTTGAACGACATTAAAGTCGAGGAGGCGGAGCTATCGGGTGACGATCGTGTCCGAATTGGAGATGTGGAGTTTCGTTTTCGGGCGGTGAGTTCGGAGTACGCAGCTCGGCAGCAGGATTTTTTGCAGGTCGCTGATGATGTAGATCCTCATCTTCCTGTGGAGGCGGGTGGAATTGTATTTGATTCCTCTCCTCCCCAGCAGGCAGCCCCCGAGGGGCAGGTCCTCGATCTATTTTCGTCAGCGAAGGCACCTGAGTTCAATCAGATTCCGGGCTTGGGTTCGCCCACGCAGAGAAAACCTTCGCTCTATGACAAATACATTCGAAATTTCAAAAATCTGAACCCACGCCAGAAGCTTATCGTTGTCGCGTTTATTTTGGTTATGGCCTGGGAGTTGCCACCGACCATTATCGAGTTTATGAACCCACCGGTTGCGGAGTCGCCCAAGAAGTCAGTCGTTGCGCCATCTGGCATGGCGTCTTCTGTAAAGACATTTGATCAGCTAAGCCCAGATAATAAAAAATTCGTAGAAAATCAGCATCGTCTAGCTTTTGAATATTACCGTCAAATGGACTGGGACCGGGCCATCTACGAGGCGACTCGAATTTATTCCGTACTTCCTCCGCCGAGTTATAAAGACACGGATGAAATTGTTCGACTTTCAAAAGAAGGCAAAAAGATCCTCGAGGCACAGAAAGAAGAACAGAAGCGGAAGGAAGAAGAAAGAAGGATTCGGGAGAAAGTAGACGAATTTGTGCGCGAACTGCGGGAAAAAATGGAAAAGAAAGAGTTTTCAGCTGCAAAAGACATTTTTGGAGAAATTCTTGCCCTTGATCCTGAGAATACTCAGGTCGCAGCGTGGAAAAAACAGATTGATGAGTATGAGGAGGCGCAACGGTTGGCCGAGCAGGAGCGGCAAGTACAGGAGGAGATTAATCGTCGGGCCGCAGACGCACTTTCTGAAGGAGATGGACTGAGGAAGAAGGGGCGTTGCCACGATGCGATCTCGGTATACGAAAAAGTTGCGGACATCGGATCAAATGACGTTGGTATTGGCAAGGTCGCGGCTCGGGGTGTTTTCGCCTGTCGCGCTTATATCAGGAGTCGTCGCGATCCCGTGATTCAGGAGGCTAAGAGTCTCGAGGCCTCGAGCGAGTTTTCGCGAGCCTTCAAGCTCTATGAGAAGGCAACCCAGATTGATCCGCCCCATCCGGCTGGTTATGCGGGAATGGATCGCATTCGGGACATCCTTCATGAGAGAGCTCGTCTCGTTTATGCCGAAGGTGTTTTGGCGGAAAGTTATAGCGATTTTTTTAACGCCGAGAAGAAATATCAAGAGGTTCTGCAGATAGCCCCTCATGATGACATCTATCACGGGAGGGCTCTTCGGAAGCTCTCTAGCTACGACCGGATGCGTGGCCCCGCTGGCTTGAGTGGTGCGGGCGACGCGGGATCGGCGGAGGGCTCGCCGTGAGACATGCGGTCGGGCGGAAGCAGGCGATCCGGGGTTTGGTGAGTTTGTCTGTTCAAGGCACCAGGGACGTACAGGAAGATTTTGTTTTATCGAGTCCGGAGCGAAATATTTTTGTGGTTGCCGACGGCTTCGGCGGTTCTTCCGCAGGTGTGGACGCGTCCAGAACGGCTTGTGAATCGGTTCGGGCGTTTCTTGAGAAAGAGATCGGTGATGAAGATGCAACATTGCCTTTCGTGATCAGAAAATACTACTCCCTCGCGGCCAACGTACTCTTTAATGCAGTCTTGCATGCCAACCGTAGGGTTCTCGTTCTCAACCAGGCCAAGAATGTTCAGGAGCGTGGCGGTGCATCCCTTCTCGCCGGATTTTTGGATGGAAATCATGTCGCGCTGGCGAATGTGGGAAGTTGCGTGTCTTATCTATGGCGAGCTGGCCGGGTGACCAGGCTGACCACTCCTCGGTCATATGGGCAGCTTGTCGACCCGGTGGAAGAGCATGTGGAGGTTTCAGAGACCCGTTGGCGGGTGCCGTTATCCGCTCTCGGGATGACGGAGGATCTCGAGCCGGAGATTTATGAGTTTCAAGGTCGGCCAGGGGATATTCTAGCAGTGGGCACCTCGGGACGGGAAATGACTGATATTTTGACGGTGGCGGGGATGGCGCGCTCCTCAGGGGAGCGTCCCCTTCGAGAGGCGCTGGGATCCGGCCTACGGGCTGCTCAGGAGCGGTATGAAAAATTTCGGTCAAATACTTCTATCTCTCTGATTTTGTTATAAAAATTAAAATCACCAGTACTTGACAATATTGATACATTAATGAAAACTAAGAGATAGAGGATTTTCTTCCGAGGAGAAGTTGTATGAGGACTTTATTTGCGAAGGTCAAAAAAGGGGTAAGCGAGTTTTGGGTGGATGAGGCGGGTCAGTCGACCACCGAGTACATCTTGATTCTTGTCGTGGTTGTGATGGTGGCATTGCGCTTCAAGAGCAGCTTTAGCGGCATCATGACGAATCAGGTGGGTCAACTTGAAGGCAAACTCAATGAGGCGTTTCAAGATTAGGGTTGGGGGATTGATCTGGAATCGCTTTCTTGAAGAAGAGGACGGTCAGGCGTTGACCGAGTATGTTCTCTTGCTGTCGATTGCATTCGTCGTGTCGGCCGCTTTCTCCAAAAGAATCATTTCGGCGCTCGACTCCTCGATTCAGGTTTTCAACGGTACACTTGAAAAAGACCTGAGGACGGGGAGGGTGGGTGTCAGCATCTGGGATAATTGATCTCTCGGCGATCGTGCTCATTTTTGCCACATTAGTCGCGTCGTACACTGATCTGCGCGCTGGCAAAATTCCAAATTGGCTTACGTTTTCGATGATGGCGTCAGGGGTTTTTTTTCAAGTGCTTGTGTCTCAGGGACAGGGCCTACAAAACGCTTTGGCAGGGATAGGCACGGCGCTGCTTCTGACCGGGGGGCTGTTTCTGCTTCGTGCGCTTGGGGCGGGGGATGCAAAGCTGCTGATGGGGATTGGGGCGTGGACTCAACCCAGTTTTGTTTTTGATGTGGCCGTTGTTGCTCTTTTGCTGGGGGGATGCGGAGCCGTACTGTCTCTTCTTTGGCGTGGCAAGTTATTTGGATTTGCGGTGCGGTTGAGAATATTTTTATCTTCTGTTTCCGCTCACCCTCTTGGGCGACAGCGTCTTGAAATTGACGTCACTCAGAAGATGCCGTTCGGGCCGTTTATTGCTGCGGCGGTTGTGGTAGTCTATGGGAAGTCTTTATGGTGAAGGGCAACGAGAAGGGGCAAGCCATGCTCGAGTACGTACTCCTTCTCTCGATCCTCGCGGTGCTGATGCTGGTGGTGATGAGAGGGGTCCGTGGAATGGGGCTCTCAGCTCGTCTAGTAGATTGGATATCGGGCCCATACAAGTCCGCGTATGCTTACGGGCATCCTAAAGCGAAAGGCTTTGACGATGGTGGACCCAAATTTCATCCACGCTCAGATGAGGCCGGCGAAAATAATTTCAGGCTTTTCATCAATCCTGGGAACTAGGCGCGATACCGAGAGTGGCCAGGCGCTTCTTGAGTTTGTGATGATGTTGACTTTGACGCTGGGGTTCGTATTTTTCTTTCTTCAGCTCTCTTTCACAATGGCTTGGAGCAGCTACGTGCAATATGCCACGTTTATGTCGGCGAGAGCGTACCTGGCGGCAGGTCGTAGCACTGATGACCAGCGGGAGAGGGCGGTTCAGGTTCTTCGTTCTATGGTTAAGCAGGGGAATGTCTCGAGCCAAGATCGATTTCCATCTTTTGCACGCGGCGAGGGAACAGGGGCTCTCACCGGGGCGCTGATTGGCCCGGGCAGTGAGTATGAAGACGGAAATCCACGTAATGCTTGGATGGAAGGTGTCCGATACACTTTCAGGAGCCGCCTTTTCTTGCTTCCTCTGGGGGGAACCGGCGTCAACGGGGTGACGTTGACCTCGGAGGCATGGTTAGGAAGAGAGCCCTCCTATGAGGAGTGTGTGCGTGCCTTGGCTGGAGCTTTTTACGATAACGGCTGCTAATGGTGCTGCTGACGAGAACGGTCAGAGCGTGATCGAATTTTTGATCATGCTGCCCGTGATGATCGCCATGGTGATTATTCTCGTTCGGGTGAATACAGCCGTCCAAATTTCTATCGTTAACCAGAAATACGCAAGGTCCCACACGCTGGCACTCGCGTTCAACAGTCCAATTTACCCCGCGCGTAGGCGATCTGACGGGAGTCCGGGTCTTGCGATGGGCCAGATGGTCGAGAAGGGATATAACCGAATGGTCATTGGCGTTTCCGAGAATGCCATGAGCGAGGATGACGGGGGGCGGTACAGTCCAAAGGCCGTCACCCAAATGGTCGCTCGTTCACAAACGACCTCGCTAGGGGCCGGTCCCGACAAAGAGGAGCCGGATCGTCGCAGTGAGGTACGCGTTCGCACTACGGTTAGCCTTTGCTCAAATACCTGGGTGATCCAAAAAAATAGTGGTTGGGTTTCATATTTTGATTATCAGGATCAGCTCGGTCCTGATTTTTCAGGATCCAGTTTCGCTCTTTGCAGGAGTCCTCTCGATGAATAATCGCACTTTGGGCCTTGCCGGCTTAATAACTATTGTTGGCCTCTTGCTGGTCAGCAATTACGTCCAGAGGATTGAAGACGAGGCGACTAAAAAGTATGGCTCAAAGATTCAGGTAATTAAGGCGAAGGTTGACATCAAAGAGACCGACACGATCAACGAAAAAATGATCACATTTGATAGTGTTCCTAAGCGCTTCGTAGAGCCCGCTGCGATCTATTTTGAGGGGGATTCAGATCCAAAAGAGGAGCAGAAAAAAATTAAGCAGCTGATCGGAACCATCGCGGTCGTTCCAATTCGAAAAGGTGAACAGATAACCTACAATAAAATCACTGAGCCCAGCGTCCGGACCGGTCTTTCACCGCAAATCGCCCCGGGCCGTCGCGCCATCTCTATCCCCGCCGGAGACCTTACCGCGGTCTCTCGCCTCCTGAAGCCGGGCGATCGAGTGGACCTCATCGCTGTGATTGACAGCGGGGGGGGGAAAGAAAACAAGATTGCGAAGCTCGTTGCCCAGGATGTTCTCGTATTGGCTACGGGCAGAAATGTTTCAGGCAACGTGGCTCGGCTCGTTGAGCGCGACCCGAACGGAAAGGAGCGTATCCGGTCTCTCACGGAGGACACTAGCTATACTTCTCTCACTGTAGAGGTCGATCCTACGACGGCTCAGCAACTCGCCATTCTTTCCCAGGACCATGTGTTGGTGATTTCTCTCAGAAATAATGATGACACGGATCGAAGTCAGGTCCCGGCTAGTAATCTAGCGGACGTACTCGGGGTCGATGCGAGTCGTATTCAGCGAAAGGTAGCAGGCGGTAGATGAGTCTACGATTCTTGACGATAACAATGCTGATCATGGTTTGGACAGTCGGTCTATCCATGGCTGCTCCCCCTGTTCCTGATGGGGCTGCCGCGGGCTCTCCTCGGGTCAAGGCAGATCGTTATCGCCGATCTAGGCTGACGAGAGATGAATCAGAGATCACTGCAGATCATCGGAAGGTTCGATTGACCAAGGGCGAGGACCGCACTGTTGACCTAGAATTTGAACCGGAGGCGAGCGAAAAAGGCCTTTCAATCGGCAATAAAAATCTTATCGACATTAACATTGTTCGCCTGGGAGATCACCGCCAGGTCGTCTTTAAGGGCAAAGATGTGGGTGAAACGACTGTGTACCTGAGAGATGCGGAGGGAAATCTCAGACTGATCTTCGATGTTACCGTCACTGGGTCCAACCTAGAGAGACGTGCGTACGAGCTTCGGCAGATGTTGAGGGATATTGACGGGATTGAAATTCGCATCATTGGACAAAAAATAGTTTTTGATGGCGAACTTCTGGTGCCCGCCGACTGGGGTCGGTTGCTATCGGTCGTTCAGGATAAGATTTATTCCGATCAGATTATTAATTTGGTCACTTTGTCCCCGCTCGGACTTCAGGTTATCGCACGAAAAATCCAGGAGGACGTGAACACCTTCGCTCCAAATGTAAAGACTCGGGTGGTAAACGGAGCCATCTTTCTTGAGGGCACAGTGAATAACGATGCCGAAGGAAAGCGTGTGGTGGATGTGGCAAGGGTCTACCTACCTGCCGCAAAACCCGCAGACTTGGTCGTGAGTAAGGACCCGTCGGCGCAGGTCGATCCCGAACGGCGTCTTCTTTACAATTTTATTGTAGTAAATGCGCCTCCACCAAAAAAGCAGGAAAAATTAGTGCGCGTGACGTTCCATTTCGTAGAGCTCTCTAAAAATTATTTAAAAAATTTCGGATTTAAATGGCAGCCCGGCTTTACTGCGTCCCCACAGATCGCAATTGGACAGGATCCGGTCGCTGGCGGAGTTGGAGCGCAGGGACCCTCGTTTAGTGGCACTTTGTCTAGTTTGTTCCCTAGGATTCAAAGCGGACAATCCGCCGGATATGCACGTGTTCTAAAGACCAGCACCATTATCACTCGCAGCGGAAAGCCTGCAACGCTGAATGACCAAACTCAGATTCCCTATGCGATGGGGGCGGGACAGACTGGCACGACCCAAGCTCAGATGGCCAATGTTGGAATCGCAATCAGCGTGACCCCGTCGATTTTGGGTCAGAGCGACGATATTGAGCTGACCATGGACGTGAATCAGATCAGTCTTTCCGATCGAGCTCCAGGATCTGCGCCGGCCACGTCCAATCATAAAATTGTGACTAGCATTTACGTGAAAAATGGCGAGAGCGCCGCGGTGGCTGGCGTAAATGGGGGCGATGTGCGGACGGATTTCAATGGCGACGATCCGAAGCAGGGGAGTTTTCAACAGGGCACGGAACCCTTATTCACCCTCCTGCGGTCAAAAAGGTATGAGAAAAAGAAATCGCAATTTGTCATTTTTGTGACGCCACAAATTCTCGACAGTCCGTCAGAAGGTACTGAAGATCTGAAGAAGAACTTCCGAGTAAAGGTGAAGTAGAAGTCTCACCTGAAAGGGGTGTCATGCCTGGTCATATCATTGCGATAGTCGGCGGCAAGGGCGGCGTCGGAAAAAGTGTTTTTGCCGCGAACTTCGCGATCGCGTATCTTCAGGACTTTAAGCAACGACCCCTGATCGTGGATCTCGATCTAGCGAGTTTGGGCGATCAAAATATTATTTTGGGTCAGAATCCGCAGAAAAACATCGTTGATCTATCGCGGATGCAGTCGGGAGCTATTGACCCAAAGACCCTTGCGCCATTCATGGTAAATGCGCCAGCCGGCTATAGCTTCATCGGATCTCCACGAGAAGCGATTCATGCGAGAGAATTAGATTTGGATGGCCTTGGGCGTTTTCTGAAGGCAATTACGAATGTATTTAGCCTTGTTGTGGTCGACTGCGGGAGCGGATCGGACGCTGTCGCGATGAAGGTCATGGAGTATTCAACCGCGATTTTCGTTGTTACCACGGCGGATGTCATCGTTCTGAATCAAACGAAGCGATTGCTTGGGAAAATTCAGGAGCTTCTGTTTCCTCCGGAGATGGTGCAGATCATTGTAAATCGGTACTCAGCAAATCAAATAATCAGTCCACAAATTATTCAGAAAAACTTGAATAGACAAATATTTGCGGCGATTCCCGATGATGTCGTGAGTGCCGATAGTGCACTCGCAAAAAGTACGCCGATTACAATAGCAGTTCCGAATACCCCGGTAGCTCGGGCGTACCATGATCTCGTACGAAAAGTTCAGCAGGTCAATCTGTTTGAAAATCTAGCCAAGCTAAAGAAACCTACTGGTGTCGCCGCAAAGATGCAGGCGCAAGCCGTTGTTGCGCCGACCTCTGGTGTTTCAGGCTCCTCCGGTGGTGGTCCTGGCGAACGATCGTTGAGTGGGGCATTGGACCCTTGGACTTTGATGAAGCTGCGCATTCATAAAGCCCTTGTCGAGCAGATGGACCTGAAGAAAATGAACACGGATACAAACGACGCCAGACAGCGGGCGGTGCTGCGCGAGAAGACTCAGAAGGGAATTTTAGAAATCTTGAATACCGAGGATACCGGAGGACTCCTGACCACGCGAGATCTGAAGTCTCAGATCGTGAAAGAGGTGTTGGATGAAGCACTTGGGCTGGGTCCGCTCGAAGATCTGCTCGCGGATGACACGGTAACTGAGATCATGGTGAACGCACGCGATCAGATCTACATTGAGAAAGGCGGAAAGCCTACGATGTCTAAAATTACGTTTTCTAGCGAGCAGCAAATGATGAATGTCGTCGAGCGGATTGTTACCCCGTTGGGACGCAGGATCGATGAGAAGGTTCCATATGTGGACGCGAGATTGCAGGATGGAAGTCGAGTACATATTATCATTCCACCGCTCGCGCTGAGGGGGCCTACGATAACAATTCGAAAATTTCCTAAAAAAAGAATTGTTGTGGCCGATCTTGTGCAGTTCGGATCAATGACCGACGAAATCGCCGACTTTCTGAGGGCATGCGTCGAAGCGAAATTAAATATTGTGGTTTCTGGAGGCACCGGATCAGGAAAGACTACGCTGCTAAACGTACTCTCAAATTTTATTCCTGCAAGCGAACGCATTATCACGGTAGAGGATTCAGCCGAGCTTCAGTTGGGCCAGGAGCATGTGGTCCGGCTAGAGACCCGACCGAAAAACATCGAGGGTGAAGGTGAGGTTTCGATACGGGATTTGATTCGATGCTGTTTGAGAATGAGGCCGGATCGCATCGTTGTCGGGGAGTGCCGAGGGGGAGAGGCTCTTGACATGTTGCAGGCGATGAACACCGGGCACTCGGGCTCACTCACGACGTTGCATGCGAATAACCCTCGAGAGTGTCTTGGTCGGCTTGAAACGTTGGTCATGATGGCGGGCCTGGGGCTTCCTGCGAAAGCCATAAAAGAGACGATTGCCGCCGCGGTAAATCTAATCATTCAGCAAAGCCGAATGAGTGACGGATCGAGAAAGGTCACTTACATTTCCGAGGTAACAGGGATGCAGGGCGAGGTCATCAGTCTTCAGGACATATTTATTTTCAAGCAGGAAGGTCTTGATAAGAAAAGAAAGATCGTGGGCCGATTTGTTCCGACGGGATTCATTCCGAAGTTTGTCGAGGAGATGGAGGCTCGGGGCATGAAGATATCTCGCGGCCTCTTTGCGGCGAAATGATTTTCAAGTATCTCGGATTTGCGTCAATTGCAGTTGGGATATTCATGGCTTCCCTGGTCTGGGGTAAGCGTTTTTTGGAGTGGCTTCGATTTCAGTCCATTGGGACGCGGGACTACATTGTTGAGCGATTGCAGGGGATGTTCATCGAGGCTGACCCGCAGAAGGTGCTCTACGCTCAGTTGGGTCTTAGTTTTGGGTTGGGATTTTTTGTGTTCTTTTTGCTGGTCCCGCAGTGGTTTCCAGCGATTTTATTTTTCTTTATTGTCACGGCAGCGGGTTGGAAGGCCCCGAAACCAATCGTTGATTGGCTATATCGGCGGCGCGTCGACAAATTCGTATACCAGATGATTGATGCTCTCAATCTGATGGCGAACGGACTAAAGTCAGGGCTGTCGGTAGTTCAGGCCTTGAGCTTGGTAGCCCAGGAAATGCCAAACCCGATTCAGCAGGAATTCAATCTTGTACTTAGCGAGAATAAGCTCGGAGTTTCCATTGAGGAGTCGTTCAATAACTTAGCGAAGAGGATTCGGAGTGACGATGTTGAGATGTTTGTAACTGCGGTGAACATCCTCAAGGAGACTGGCGGCAATCTCGCCGAGACCTTTGATACGATTACCAACACGTTAAGGGAGCGTATTAAGGTCGAAAAGAAGATTCAGGCGATGACCGCTCAAGGTTTTTATCAGGGCGTCATCATTATGGCGATTCCGCCGGGACTTTTGGTGATGCTTCAGCAGTCCGACCCCGAGATGATGGCGCCTCTATTTACGACGGTACTGGGTTGGCTGGTCTTGCTTGGGGTTATTGTGCTTGAGCTGGTCGGATTTTTTATCATCATGAAAATCGTAAAAATTGAAGTTTAGGCTCGGAAATCCGATCAGAGGTTAGACTATGAGGAATATCTCTATGAAGAACATTTTTTCAGCTTCGGTTTTCTTGTTCTCCGGGCTTTTTACCCAGGTGGCGTTTTCAAACGTCAACTTAAAGACGGGAAACTTTTTCGCTGGCTATACTGACATTGTTTACCCTGGGGGAGCTGAAACGAAGATTGAGCGTGTCTATAACGCGAAGACCGCCTTTAAAGGGATGTTTGGTTGGGGCTGGGGAAACGAGTACGAGGTCTATCTGAGTGTTTCAGCCGACGGAAGCGTGGTTGTGCATGAATACGGGGGAGGGGCAGAGAATCGTTTCAGCCCTGCGGCCTTCAAGGAGAGTGAACTCGTTAAGGCCGTTGATACCATTTCTAACGTGGCGCAGGGGGTTGGCGCCCTTGGGAGCGCTCAGCAGGTCGCAGAATATAGGAAGCGCCTCCGCTCGGATGCTCAGTTTAGAAATGATGAATGGCAGAAGTACGTACGTCAGGGCAAGGTGAAGCCCCGGCAGCTTTCCGAAGGAACTCAGCTTGTTTCGAATCAATTTAACTACCAGTATATTACTCGCGGAAAGAACGGCTACATTAGGACTTATGACAGCGGAAAAGTAGAGCATTTTGATGAGCGAGGCAAGCTTGCCCGCGTTCAAGATCAGAATGGCAATTTTCTGAGTTTTTCCTACGGTAGTGACGGAAGAATTCAAAGAATTCAGGACAATTTTAATAGGAAAATGTTTTTTACTTTTAATTCACGAGGTCTGGTTGAAAAGATCCAGGGCGAGAACGGTAAAGTTGCTGCGTACTCGTATAATGCGCTAGATGAGTTGGTTGAGTCGAAGGACGTCGATGGTCATCTATTTGGGTATAAATACAGCAACGACAAACGCCATAACATGGTGGAGATCGGGTATCAGGATAAGACTAAGCTTGAACTCACTTACTATGGGCGGGATCTGTTCGAAAACATCAAGAGCCGCCGGGATCGGGATGGCACTCTGACTGAGTACTTCTATAGTTACGACAAGAAGGATCGCGGTCATTCGACGGTCAAGGTTGCCGTGAAAACAAAAGATGGGAAGCCGATTTCTAACAGCGGATATGAATATTTCATCAAGTACAAGCCGAGCGGTGAGGAGTGGACCTATAAGCTCGTTTCTAATCTTGATGGGGACCGCACGGAGACGGTTTATAACGAGTGTTGCGGACTGCCCCTGCTGATTAAGCGTGGAAGTGAAGAAACTGCGTTTGAGTATGATCCCAAGGGACGAGTCACGAAAAAGATCACACCGACGGACATTACGAAGCTCGAGTATCATGCAAAAGTCGGGAAGGTCACCCGGGTTGAGCGTTTTTCTAAGGTTAACAAGACGGATCGGGATTGGTCCCAGTTTCAGTACGACGACAAGGGTAATCTGGTTTTTGCGAAGAATTCGGCTGGAAAGGGCGTGAAGCTTGTTTACGATCGAAGTGGTCGAATTCAGACGATGATCGATCAGGCGAAGCGGCAAATTCAATTTCAGTACAATGAAAACGCCAAGCCGGTCCGGATAACTGACCCGCAGCTAGGTTCGATCACTGTGAGCTACACGAATAGCGGGGAGATCAAGAAGGTGGAGAGTTCCGCGGGACGCCGGATCGCTCTCCAGGTGACTTCAGCTTTTCAAAACCTATTGGATATTATTCGCCCCGCGGGCGTTAGTTTGTCGTTCTAGTGTTTAAAGGTTGGACAGGTGATCGAGTTTGCCTTTCGGTGTATGCGAGTTGGGCCTGGTCCTTGAGTTGCAAGAGAGCAGAGTAGGGAGAGAGATATGAAAATTTATAAGGTTCTGATGATTGGTGTGGTGTTTCTTACGGTGTCGGGGTGGAGCGTATATGCGGACGAGCCTAGCGCGACCGGTGAGACCAGCGTGAATTGCCCAGGAGGCGCGACAACGGTTTCCAGTGGAGATCATGAGGTAGGTGGTGCCGAGGCAGCCACCGGGTCACATGGCGCCGCTGACGTAGCGAGGTAGTCGATTCGATTGATTCCTTTGGATTTTGAGGAGGCCCCGCTTGAGAGATCAAGCGGGGTTTTTCGTTTATGCGGCAGCTGTCTAAGTTTCAGACATGCGTCGAGTGCCTGATATCTTCATGAATCGCCTTGGGTTTTTAGGACAAAGATGCAGCCAAATAACACTGTGATTCCAATGACCCATGCCATTCTAAACCTGTGTCATTTTGGCACTGACGTTGCAATTCACTCTGTCAGAGAGAGGAATTTATATGTTGAAGAAAGCTATACTGATCCTGATTACTGGCATGAGCCTGGCTTGTTCGGCTGCCGCAGACGAGGCACGGTCCATGAAGCTCATGGAGAGTGAGTTACCGCGGCAGAGTAAGGTTGGCGAAATTGAACGAACTTCGGAGTTTCCTCCACAGGCATCGCTTTGTAAGTTCGCAGGCCGGGGCGCGAAGTCTGGCTTGAATGTAGCGTCGGATGGAACTCTTGCTGAAAAAAGTGCGGGCAAGGCATTGTAATTCAGCGGTCTCAGTCGAGTTCCTTGAGGAGCTCCTTGAGGCGGGCACGTTCGGTCGGGGCAAATTCGCCATCTTTCGAATTGCGTGATCGTTTGGTCTCGTTCCTCTCCGAGGGGCGTCCGTCGATAAAACGCGTTGCGAATGAAGTAGCTTCGCCGTACCAGCCGGAACGCTTTGCCTGCGCTACAGAAACCTTCACCTGATCGGAGACGGTGCGGCCATTCCATTCGATCGAGTTGGCAAGAATAATTACAACACAAGCGAAGAGTGCAAGTTTTGCAATCGCCCACATGAATCTAAGCATCGGCGTTCTCCCTGGCTTTGGTCTTTGTTTCCGCAATTCCTAAAAATAGCGGGGTGCGCGCCCCTTTTGTTTCATAGAAGACCGTAAAAAGTGCATTCCGAGAAGAATCTTCAAAAATCTGCTGAAGCCTCGCTCTTCCGCGCTCTAATCGAATGGGCGGGGTCGGAATGACCCACGAGGTCTCGGGGGCCGCTCTGCATTTGAGCGCCGCAAATTGACATGCAATGAGGTTCGCCATTTCCTCAAGATCGGTATCCAGATTTTCGACGAAAGAACCCAGAATGACGGTTCCCTCCCAGTCTCCCTCGATTTTGACTTGGACGAGGGACTCGAGAGTCGGGAGGTATTCCGCGAGGTCAGTTCGCTGCGCCGAGCGAGGTTCAATGATGAGACGGCTTTCCGAGTAGAAGGGGAGAGAGGAAGGCAAGATGTCTAAATGTGTCACCGGGGAGCCGCCGGCCGAGCGCGTGATCTGCCATCTTCTTCGTTGGCTCGTTCGAAGGTTTTCAAAACTTCGGATGCGCTAAAAGGTTTTAAAATATAATCCTTGGCGCCGGAATTGATCGCCTCCATGACTAGGTTCTCTTGACCCATCGCGGAGATGATAAATATTCGTGCTCCCTTGTCAGCCTTGATGATCGCACGGGTTGCCTCGATGCCGCTCATTTCGGGCATGACCACATCCATCGTGACGTAGTCGGGCTTGAGGCGCAGATACAGGTCAACCGCCTCTTGGCCGGTGCCAGCCTCGCCGATGATCTGGAAATGGGCTGCGGTGAGGATTTCTTTGAGGGTGTTTCTTACGAATGGAACATCATCAGCAATGAGCACGGTTTTCGCCATACGAGGTCTAGAATAGCCCCTCTATTCCAAATTTTCGATTAAAACTGAATCGATCCGTCTTTCTGTGGCCCGTTTGACCGTAAACTTCAACGATCCGGCCTGTGTATCCAGGTAGAGTTCGTCCCCGGTGAGTGGAATGCGTCCGAACTGCTGGAGAAGAAACCCGCTCAGGGTTTCGTAGTCGCCCTCTGGAAGGCTGAGGTGTAGCTGTTCGTTGATGAGTCCGATCTCTGTTCGTGCCTGCACGAGCCAAGAGCTGTTGGAGAGGACCTTAAACGGGATCGTATTGACGTCGTACTCGTCTTGAATTTCGCCTACGATCTCTTCAACGATGTCCTCGAACGTCAAAATTCCAACGGCGCCGCCATACTCGTCCACTACTACGACCATCTCCGCGCTTTCTCGGTGCATGTCTTGAAGCAGATCTTCAAGTGATTGGGTTTCCGGAACATAGTGTACGGGTGAGAGGTGGTCTTTGATGGGGCGATTGAGGTCCGACGTTCCAAGAAGGTCGCTTACTTCAAGGATGCCAACGATATTGTCAATGCGTCCTGCGTAGACAGGCATTCGGGAGTGTCTGTGGTTTTCAAATCTTTGCAGGGCCTCAAGGACCCGGGCGCTATCTTCGATCGCCTCGACTTTTACTAGAGGGATCAGAGCATGCTTCGCTTCCGCATCCTTGAACTCAAAGATGCGCTTGATCATTTTTTTTTCGCTGGCTTTGATTTCGCTTTCTTTTTTTCCGTAAGATAGCAGCGACCGCAACTCTTCCCGGCGGTTTCGAGGTTTTCCTCCGAGCCATTCATTTACTGGTCCAAGTAATCGAGACAATCGCGCGGTGTATAGTGAAACCAGCTTAGTGATTGGAAAAAAAATCCAAAAGGCGATGGTAATCGGATACCCGAGCCAGGGCGCGATAGTATCGGCTTTTCGTTGGAAAACAGATTTGGGAAGAAGCTCTCCGAATACCACTACGAGAGGACTGGTGAAGAGAACGGCCAAGAGCTCCGCGTTCTCTTCATAGCGAGAGTTGAGGTAGGTTGCGATTAACGTCGATAGCGCAATCACACAGGTGGCGGTCATGACGAGGGTCGTTGCGAAAACACGTTCGGGATGGTTGGCCAGCTCCAGTACGTGTCGGGCTTTCCGTGAACCGGCTTTCGCGGACGAACGGAGTCGTAGCTTGTCGGCAGATAGGATGGCGATTTCGCTTCCGGAGAAAATCGCCTCGACAAGAAGCAGCGAAGGAGTGAGTACTGCGAGGGTTCCTAACGAAAGAGCTGAGGGCTCCATCATGTTGACGCCTCCGGGATGATATCCTCAAAGAGTGCCGACAGCACATCGTTCATGGTGACGATGCCACAGGCTTGCTCTTTGTCGTTGGTCACCACAGCGAGGTGCATTTGGTTTTTTTTCATTTTCCTAAAGACGGTATTGAGCGGGGTTCCTTGTGAGATGATCATCGGCTTTCTCATGAGGGTCGAGATCGGCTGAGATAGCAGGCCCTTATCCTCTTCTAGTCGAAGCAGGCGAGTGAGGAGGATGTCCTTGGCGTAGATTACGCCTACGATGTTATTTGGGTCTGCTCCGAAGACGGGAATTCTGGAGAATGCAAGCTGCTTCAGTTCGTTCAGCGCCGAGGAGATCTTCATTTTCTCCGAAAGCATTCGAACTTGGCTTAGGGGGGTGGTGATTTCGGAGACCCGGGTATCATCGAGTTCAAGAACATTTCGAATCAACTCGAGCTCGCTCTGATTGATTGCTCCTTCCTTTAGACCCTCTTCCATCATGATCATAAACTCCGCCTCTCTGAGCAGAGGGCCTGGCACGAAATGGTTCGAAGGTGGCCGATTACCTATGATGAACCGGTTTACTAAGTGAGTGACCATCCGGAGGATCCATCGAAGAGGGGAACAAAGGATATAGAGCGCCGTCATCGGCGCTGCCACTAAAGGTGCGAGCGACTGATTCGCGCGCACCCCGATCACCTTGGGCGTCAGCTCGCAGAAGAGGATGATGATGGGAGTGGTTACGGTGATGCCACAAAGGGTCTGAACCAGCCAAAGGGGCATGGAGGAAAAGTAGCTCCGATGGAGCCATGCAAAAAACGTGGTGACGCCCGTGACGCCTGCCGCGGGGTCTTCCCGCGGCCAGGAACGGGCGATCGCACCGGCAATGATCGCCGAGAGCGCGATGTTAATGATTTCACTGCTGACTAGAATGGTCGTGAGCAGTCCGCTCGGGTCGGCGATCAGGATTTTGATTCGTTTATGGGCAGCAGAAAATCGCTCTTTCAGGGCCCGCAGTTGAAATTTTGAGAGGCTGAATAGAGCGACTTCAGAGGATGACAAGAAAGCAGAGGCACTAATGAGCAGGGTGCATAGCAGGAGTTCAAGGGGTCTCACGCTCCACAGGATGGGCGATCAACCCTATCGCGTCAAGCTGCCTGATCATAGCTGGAGGCGGCGATCTTTCGGCGTCCCCCAGTTTTCCCCCGAGGGGAGTCCTCTCGTGGAGTGATCTCGGTAGGCCCCTGATTCTTTTTTGTGATTTTTCGACTCAGAGCTACCGCAAGTACGTCGTCGATGGTTTTGACCGTAATGAAGGTCAGCGTTTCGCGGTACTCCTCAGGGATGTCCTCGAGGTCCTTTTTGTTCTTATACGGAATAATGATCGTCTTAATTCCATGTCGCATGGCAGCCAGAGCCTTTTCCTTGAGGCCGCCGATCGGAAGAACCTTGCCAGTCAGAGTGATTTCTCCGGTCATCGCAACGTCCTTTCTGATCGGAATTCCCGTGAGCCGTGAAATGATCGCCGTCGCCATCGTGATGCCTGCCGAGGGGCCGTCTTTTGGGATGGCTCCTGCGGGGAAATGCACGTGGATGTCGGTTTTTTCGAAGAGATCGTCCGAGATTCCGAAATCGCTTGCGCGGGACCGGATCAAACCAAGAGCGGCTTGGCCTGATTCCTTCATCACATCACCGAGTTGACCGGTGAGCATGATCCCGCCCTTTCCCTTCATCATATTGGTTTCGACGTAGAGGATCTCTCCTCCGACGGAAGTCCAGGCTAGACCGGTCGCGATGCCGATCTCGTCCTTCTCCTGCTCTTCCTCGCGGATATACGGAGCGGGCCCGAGAAACTTATGGACCTGATCGGTGTCGATCACGGTCTTCTCGGTTTTTCCCTCTGCGATCAGACGTGCGGTCTTCCTGCAGAGCGTAGCGATGCTGCGTTCGAGATTTCGGAGTCCGGCTTCTCGAGTGTACTGAGAAATTACCGCTCGAATGCCTTCGTCTGTGAATTCAATGAGGCGTGTTCGGTCTTTCTCTCCGAGGCCGTTTTCATTGATTTGCTTTGGAAGGAGATACTTCTTTGCGATGAAGAATTTTTCCTCTTCTGTATAGCCCGAGAGTTGGATCACTTCCATTCGATCTCGTAGTGCCGAAGGGATGGTTTCAAGCACGTTGCAGGTGGCGATGAACATGACGTTCGAGAGATCAATCGGCACGTTGAGGTAGTGGTCACGGAAGGTCGAATTTTGTTCCGGATCCAAAACTTCGAGTAGAGCGGCCGACGGATCGCCTCGGAAGTCACTTCCAAGTTTATCAATTTCGTCGAGAACAAAGATTGGGTTGTTGGTTCCCGCTTGTTTAAGTCCCTGAACGACTCGGCCAGGAAGCGCGCCGACGTAGGTACGGCGGTGGCCACGTATTTCTGCCTCGTCTTTTACTCCGCCGAGAGAAACTCGTACGAATTCTCGTCCGAGGGCTCGAGCAATCGATCGTCCCAGGGAGGTCTTTCCGACGCCTGGGGGGCCCGAGAAGCAAAGGATCGGGCCCTTCATCTTCTCCTTGAGCTTCCTTACGGCGAGGTATTCGAGTACGCGTTCCTTGATCTTTCCGAGATTATAGTGGTCCTCGTCGAGGAACATTTTCGCACGGGCAAGATCAAGGTTGTCTGGGGTACTTTTACTCCAGGGCGTTTCGATGAGCCAATCGATGTAAGTTCGGAGCATTGAAGCTTCCGATGCGTCTGGATGCATGCGTTCGAGTCGTCCGAGTTGCTTAAGCGCCTCAGTCTCGACTTCGGAAGGCATCTTGCAGCTCATGATCTTCTCGCGCAGCTCGCTGGCCTCTTCGCCTTTTTGGTCGGTATCGCCTAGCTCGCTTTTGATTGCGCGAATCTGTTCACGAAGGAAGTACTCCTTCTGTGATTTGGTCATCTCGTCCTTTGCTTGGGATCTGATTTTCGCCTGGATGGTGAGAACCTCGATCTCTTTCGCAAGGATTTCATGGATTCTACGGAGCCGGTCGTGGGAGTCGAGGGTCTCGAGAATTGCCTGTGCGTCCGAAACTTTGAGTCCGAGGTTGCTTGCTACGAGGTCGGCCAAGCGTCCTGGTTCGGTAATGTCGTCGAGCACCATGAGGATGTCGGGTGACAGCACCTTGCCTAGGGAAATAACCCTTTCGAGTTGTTCCCTAACCGATCGCATAAGAGCGGTCATCTCGGGATGATTTTCCGGGTGTTGAGGCTCGACAACCCGTTCGATCTTACACTCGAAGTAAGGTTGAGTCTGGGAAAACTCGGTGATGTTGGCCTTGCAGAGTCCCTGGGTGAGAATCTTAATTCTCCCGTCCGGAAGTTTCCTCATCCTCATGATCATCGAGACTGTTCCCGTGCGGTAGATACCTTCGGGGGCCGGATGTTCATCGCTGATCTCTTTTTGGGAGGCCAGGAGGATCAACCTGTCGCTACGGGCCAGTGCTTCTTCGACACTCTTGATCGATGAGTCACGGCCTACGAACAGCGGAATGATCATATATGGAAAAACGACAATATCTCGAACCGGCAGCAGCGGCAGACTTCCTGGAATTTCAACCTGCTCGCCATCGTAATTTGTAACCATTCTCCTACGCTCCCTATACGTTTGTTTCGGATCGCCCCAACGTGGAAAACAAAACTCTTGTGATTGAGTTCGGCCTAATTTCGGGTCTGCTTGAGGAGAATCTGCGCAGAAATTACCTACTCACTGCGTTGAGAATTGGGCTGAATTTACGTTTAATTTCAACACATTAAGCGCGGTAAACGATTGGCGGTAGCGATTGACTCTTGGCGAGTCACTGCTCCAGGTGTCAGCGGCATGACGATTGATTTGGAGAGACCCCGAGCGGAGCAGCGTCCGGTCGGGGTCTTTGGAGAGATTTGCCTGTCTTAAGCGTAGACCTTTTCCCGGTGTTCCTGCCGTTCCTTGCACGATAGGCAAAGCGTGGTCACCGGGCGTGCTTCGAGTCGGCGTGCCTCGATGGTTTCTTCGCAATCGGTACAGATTCCGAAAGTCCCAGCATCGAGTCGCTGAAGGGCTTCCCCGATCTTAACCAAGAGCTGTTGCTCCCGGCCGCGGAGCTTAAAGATGAGGCTCTGATGGAGAGCACTCACGGCGAGATCAGTTTCATCCGGAAGATCGTCCGGGGAAAGCGCTAGCTCGTTGCGGAGTGCATTTTGAGAATTGATCAAGAGCCGCTGTTTCTCTTCGATCAGTAACTTACGGAACTTCGACTTCATCCTTGCGTCAACGTTCAACATTTATTTCCCCCTGCCTTTCGATTCATGAAAGGAGTTCTTTTCTTATAAGGAGTTATAAGTAAGGTCAACTGGATCAATAGTCAAATTTTCACTCTCTTGACCTTGAGGGAGGCGCGCCATACCAACAGGAGGATGGTTTTAACTCATATGACTTCCGCTGTGCTGATCCTTGCCGCAGGACAGGGAAAACGAATGAAGAGTACGCTTCCTAAGGTTTTACACAGCGCGGGCGGTCAGCCGCTCCTTTTTCATATTTTTGATCGGATATTGGAGGCGATGCCAGATGCCCCGATTGGACTCGTAGTGGGGCACGGTAGAGACCTCGTTGAGGCCGCGGTACGAGCGGAACCGCGATTTCGCAGATTGAGTATCGATTTTATTTTTCAGGCTGAGCAGAACGGAACGGGACATGCGGCCCGCTGCGCCATGGAGAGCAAATGGGGCGAAAAGGTTTTGCGTGAGAAACGGAATCTTCTGGTTCTGCCCGGGGATCTTCCGTTGATTACCCGAGAGCTGTTGAAGCAGGTTGCCGAGTCTATGAGTAAAAAGGCGGCGCTTCGTTTACTGACCTGCGACCTGCCTGACCCGACGGGTTACGGTCGCGTGATTCGGAGAGGAAAATCCGGTTCAGTTCTTCGAATTGTGGAAGAGCGAGATACGAATCTTCGCGAGCGAGCGATCAGAGAGGTCGCTACTTCGATTTATTTCTTTCATGGCCAGTTTCTTCGGTCAGGATTGTTGCGTCTTTCCAATAAGAATGCTCAGGGGGAGTACTATCTTACGGATCTTATTTCTCAGGCTTCTCGCGCCAAGAAGGCCATCGAAGTACTGAAATGGCAGGATGCCGAGGATCTTCGTGGAGTAAATGATCCCTGGGAGCTGGGAATCGCCGGTCAGATCTTGAACCGCAGAATTGTGCAGAAGCATGCTCGGAACGGAGTCCTTTTTCGGGATACAGGAGCTGCGTGGATCGATGTCACGGTAGTCATTGGAGAGGGGACCCGTGTCGGGCCTGGGGTATGGCTTCGTGGGGACACTCAAGTGGGTAAGAACGTCGATCTAGGTGCGAACGTCGTACTGACAGACGCGAATATTGGTGATGACGTAGAGATCAAGCATGGATCAGTGATTGAGCGTTCGCGAATGGGGACGGGTTCGAAAGCAGGACCTTATGCGCACCTTCGGCCGGAATCGGACGTAGGACCGAGGGCGAAGATTGGAAATTTCGTCGAGCTTAAAAAAACAGTCATCGGAGAGGGTTCGAGCGTCGCGCACCTGTCTTATTTGGGCGACGCGAACGTGGGTGCACGTGTCAATATCGGATGCGGATTTGTGACCTGCAATTTCGACGGTCGGGAGATCGACGGAAGTCGTAAACACAAGACGGTCATTGAAGATGATGTGTTCATGGGCAGCGACTGCCAGGCCGTCGCACCGGTGCGGATTGGACGGGGGGCCTTCGTGGCTTCCGGATCGACCATCACGGAAGAGGTTCCTTCTGGGGCGCTGGCTATTGCCCGCTCTCGGCAGGTGACCAAACTGGGATATGCAAAAAAGTTAAAAACGCAGGAGTGAAGGTATGTGTGGAATCGTAGGTTATGCGGGCACTCGCCCGGCCCTAGACGTGCTCATCAACGGTCTTAAGCGCCTCGAGTATCGCGGCTATGACTCGTCAGGTGTCGCACTTTTTTTTGAAGGAAAAATTGAGATCCAAAAATCGCAGGGCAAGGTGGAAAACATCGAGAGACTGCTGCAGCAGCTCCCTGCGGAGAGGAAGAACGCATATCGCGTGGGTATCGGTCATACCCGGTGGGCAACTCATGGTAAGCCAACTACCCAAAACGCGCACCCGCATCGTACGGGCCATGTCGTGTTGGTGCATAACGGAATTATTGAAAATTACCTGGAGATCAAACAAGAGTTGATCGCCAAAGGGCACCGGCCCGCGTCCGAGACCGACAGTGAACTTTTCGGATTTCTCGTTCTAGATGCGATGGATGGCGGTCTGGGGCTGGTCGAGGCTGTGCGAATGAGTTTTCTGCGGTTGCACGGCTCCTGTAGTGTCGTCGTGATGTCAGAGAAAGAGCCGGGAATGGTGGTGGGCGTTCGCAATGGAACCCCCCTGGTTGCGGCAGCCGACGAACAGGGCGGGGGTGTGATTGCAAGCGATGCTCAGCCAATCATCGAGTATAGCCGGGACGTCTATTTTCTCGAAGATGGAGACATGGTCATCGCGACTGAAAAGGGGCTTACCTTTTCGGAGATCCGGCTAGGGCAACCGGTACGACGAACTCCAATCCATGTCGATTGGTCAATCGAGAGGCTCGACAAGCAGGGATTTGATCACTACATGCTCAAAGAAATCCACGAGCAGTCCGTTACGGTTGTGGATACTTTGAACGAGATGCTGGATCGGGCGAAGGCAGATCCTTTTCCCTTGGCGGCCCGCCCGGGTGCAGAGCTGCTGTCGTCGGCATCTGATATGACGTTGGTTGCATGCGGGACCTCCTGGCATGCGGCCCTGCTGGGTAAGTATTGGCTAGAGCGGTTTGCCCGCGTGCCCGTCAGCGTGGACTACGCGAGCGAGTATCGATATCGGGAGCCGGTTCTTCAGCCCAGGTCAGTTGTCGTGGGGATCTCTCAGTCTGGAGAAACTGCGGATACTCTCGCCGTGATCAAAGATATGAAAAGGAGAGGGGTCGGGACCATTGGACTGACCAATGTTCGCGGAAGCACGATTGCGCGGGAGGTCCAGGCCAGTTTTCACACCTCTGCGGGCCCGGAGATTGGAGTTGCCGCGACGAAGACTTTTACGGCGCAAATGCTCTCCATGTTGTTGTGGGCCGGGCATCTGGGCGTCAAGAGGAAGACCTTGCCTCCCACGATGGCCGTTCGTCTTTTTGATGATGTCATTCGTCTTCCGCTTCTGTTGAACGATCTTCTCGCTCGGGATGGCGCGTTGGTGAGGGCGACGAAGGAAATAGCCGAGAAGGTTCGTAACTCGAAGGGCTTCTTTTTCATGGGGAGAGGCTATTCCTTCCCTATCGCGCTCGAAGGGGCGCTCAAATTGAAGGAAATTGCTTACGTCCATGCGGAAGGTTATGCGGCTGGTGAGTTGAAACATGGCCCAATAGCGATGTTGGATGAGTCGATGACGGTCGTCGTGATTGCGCCCAAGGATACCTGGAGAGATAAGTCAGTCTCTAATCTTGAAGAGGTTCGGGCTCGTGGCGCTCGGATCATTGGCGTGGGGAGTGCGGGCGACACCCAGATGGAACGATTGAGTGATTTCTGGATTCCTGTAAATACTGCGGGTCTCGATGAAGGCTTATCGCCGTTTTTAACGGCTCCGGTCGTCCAGCTCCTCAGCTATTATTTGGCAGTATTGAAAGGCACTGATGTTGATAAGCCCAGAAATCTCGCGAAAAGCGTCACTGTTGAATAGCACCGGGGAATTGCCGTTCATCACGTCTCTCAACCCTCCGCAGCGAGAGGCGGCGACCCACGTTCACGGGCCGTTGATCGTGCTGGCGGGGGCTGGCTCAGGCAAGACGAAGATGCTGACTTCCCGAGTGGCGCACCTGATCCTGTCAGAAGGGGTTCCCGGCCACCAAGTTTTGGCGGTAACCTTCACGAACAAGGCGGCCAAGGAGATGCGTGAACGCGTGGAGCGCACGCTTCAGCAGTATGGGAGTGCGCAGCCCCTGGGGGAATGGAATCGGCCTGAGATCGGTACCTTTCATTCCATCTGCGTGAGAATTCTCCGGCGGGAGGGAGCAAGAACCCCTTTTAATAAGCCATTTGTGATTTACGATGATGCGGACCAGCTCAGCCTTTTGAAGTCGGTGGTTCAGAAGCTGGGAATTGATGAGAAGTCTTTCAGTCCGAAGGGATTCCAGGGTAGAATTAATCGCCTGAAGTGCGATGCGGTTGCCCCGGAGGAGCTTGTTCCAAAACTTCATGATGTTTACGAGCGTCAACTGCGGCGTGTTTACGAGCAGTATCAGACGGATCTTTTCGCAAGCAATGCTCTCGATTTCGGTGAAATCATCTGTATGACATACCGGTTGTTTCGCGATCATCTGGATGTTCGGGAGAAGTACCAAAAACGTTTTCGGTTCGTGCATGTCGATGAATATCAAGACACCAACCGCGCCCAGTACCTTCTTCTTTCCATGCTTTGTTCTCCGGAGCACGGCGGGCACGGGAACATTTGTGTCGTCGGGGACGAGGACCAGTCAATTTATAAGTGGCGCGGCGCGGACATCAAGAATATTTTAGAGTTTGAGAAGGAGTATCCGGGATCGAAGGTAGTGAAGCTAGAGCAAAACTACCGTTCGACCCAGACCATTATCACCGCGGCTGGCCAAGTGATTCGGAATAACACGCAGAGAAAAGATAAGACTCTTTGGACGGAGAACGAGAGGGGGGGCGCCGTGCAGCGTATCCAGCTTCCGGACGAGCGAGCGGAAGCCGAGATGGTCGTGAGTGAGATCAAGCGTATCGCCGCCGCCGAGTCGAAGACGTTTGACGAATTCGCGATTTTTTACCGTACCCATGCTCAAAGCCGTCAGTTTGAGGACGTACTGCGCCGTGAGAATATTTCCTATCAGATCGTGGGTGGTCTCCGTTTTTATGATCGAAAGGAGATCAAGGATGTCTTGAGCTACCTGAAGGTGATCATGAACCCATCAGACTCCGTAAGTCTGAAACGAGTCGTGAACGTTCCTGCTCGCGGGATCGGAAAGACGACCCTTGATAAGATTGAGGCGTATTGGATTGAGAAGCAGCGGAATCAGGCCTCCTTTACTTTTTTTGAGGCTCTTCGGGAGACTTCGGGGGAAGGTGGGGTTCTTTCTGGGGCCACGGCAAAAAAGATTCGCGCCTTCGTTGAGCTGATGGAAAGGGTCATGCAGGAGCAGCCACTTTTGCTGATGAGCGAACTTTATCACTTGCTTCTGGATGCTACGGGATACGTGGTTGGTCTCCGCCAAGAGGGAACCGAGGAGTCGCTTGCTCGCATTGAAAATTTAGAGGAACTGGACACTCTATTGCTTGAGTTTGAGGAAGATTTTTTCGCTTCCCTTCCGTCTTCGGCGTCAGAGGAAGAAAAGAAGGCGAAGAGGCCCGAACTGCTTCCGCTTTTTCTCGAGCAGTCAACGCTCGCGAGCGATGTGGAGGGCGCGGGTGGCGAAATGCCTCCGAAAGCCATATCGATGATGACGCTGCATTCTTCGAAAGGGCTGGAGTATCCCGTGGTTTTTCTGCCGGGAGTTGAGGAAGGTCTTTTTCCGTCTATTCGAGCCTGGGAGGAGTCCCCGGACGTGGAGGTAGAGGAGGAGCGTCGTCTCTGTTACGTGGGCATGACTCGAGCGCGGGAGAAACTCTACATGACTCATGTTCTCGTGCGTCGGATCTGGGGTCAGGTCCATTACCAGGAACCGGCCCGCTTTTTTCAAGAGATCCCCGCTGAGCTTGTCGAGTTTAGGGACCTGTCTCAGGGTAACTCTTCGCGGGGACGATATTACGATTCAAGCGCGGAGTATTCGCAGGTCGAGGATTCCCTGAAGGGACGTCGGTTGAAGCATCCTACCTATGGAGACGGTAAGATCGTCGACGCCGAAGGGAGTGGGGAAGATGCGAAAGTGACCATTGATTTTAATGGTCGAGACCGTAGAAAATTTTTGTTCCGATTCGTGAAAGAGTTTCTTCAATGAGCAAAAATAGAGTTTCGGAAGCGATGACGGAAAAAATGGCGCAACTTTCTCGCCTCAGTTTGACCGCAAATGAGCGGGTTGAATTTACGATTCAGCTGGAGAGGGTGCTTGAATATTTTGAGGCGCTGACAATGTTGGACACTTCGAGCACTGAGCCATTGATCTATCCATCCCTGATTGATGTCGGGACCGAGGGGTTGGCGGCTCGCGCCGATGTGTCGTTTGTGTCGCCTCTGGTTGACTCGAATGTTCCAGCTACGATCGCGGCGGCCCCTGAGTCGTTGGAGCATCAGTTTATTGTCCCGAAGGTGGTGTGATGAGCGCTTCATTTGAATTCCTGGGTATTCAGGCTCTTCGGGATGCTTTTATCGCGGGGCGATCTTCTCCAGTAGGAACGATTGAGCAAATTCGGGAGCGTTCGAAGGGAAATGCACTGAATGCTTGGCTCGCGACAGATTTTGATCGGGCGCTTCGTAAGGCAGAGGGCGCCCGGATTCAGATTCAGACGGAGGGTCCGGACGCATTTTTGAAACGCCCGCTTTTGGGAATTCCTTTTGCTGCCAAAGATCTTTTTGTGACTCAGGGAGTGGAGACTACAGCCGCATCAAAGATCCTCCAGGGTTATATCCCGCCCTATACGGCTACGGTGATTCAGAGACTTGAGGACAAAGGGGCCATTCTTCTCGGGAAGCTCAATATGGACGAATTTGCCATGGGTGGGTCCAATGAGAATTCGGCTTTTGGGCCCGTTCTGCATCCTACGCACCCCGGGCGGGTACCCGGGGGCTCCAGCGGAGGCTCTGCTGTCGCAGTGAAGGCGGGTCTTTGCAGTTTCGCGTTAGGAAGCGACACGGGCGGCTCGATTCGTTTACCCGCCAGCTACTGTGGTGTTGCCGGTTTCAAGCCGACTTATGGGCGTGCGAGCCGTTTTGGCATGATTGCCTTTGCCTCCTCTTTGGACCAAGCGGGTCCATTGGCGCATTCGGTGACGGACGTGGCGGAGGTGGTGCGCCTCATGTGTGGGCCAGATCCACGAGATTCGACAACGCGGACGGATGAACCCCGTCGTCCTATGAGTCTGGAGGGCTTGCGCATTGGGGTTCCTGCTGAATACTTTGGGCCGGGTCTCAATCCGGAAGTGAGAGAACATGTTGAGAGCGCCGTTTCGTGGTTCGAGTCTCGCGGAGCCGTTCGTGTTGCCGTAAGTCTTCCTCACTCTTGTTATGCGGTTTCTGCATACTATATTATTGCTGTCTGCGAAGCCTCCAGCAATTTGTCGCGATTTGACGGTGTTCGTTTCGGAAGTCGCCCGCAGGGGGTGGGATCTGAGATGGGTTTGGAGGCATTCTATGCGCGTGTGCGCTCACAGTTTGGTCCGGAGGTTAAGCGTCGAATCCTGCTGGGAACCTTTGCGCTTTCTACGGGTTACTATGAGGCGTATTACGACAAGGCCTGCCGAGTTCGCCGAAAAATTCATGAAGATTTCGCCCAAGCTTTCCGTGAGGTCGACCTAATGATGGCACCTGTTGCTCCAACTGCCGCCTATCGGATGGGCGAGAAGTCATCGAATCCGCTTGCGATGTACCTGAACGATATTCTGACGATTCCCGTGAATTTGGCAGGACTTCCCGCGCTGAGCGTGCCGTGCGGAGTGGATCGGGAGGGACTTCCTATCGGGTTGCAGATCATCGGAGGGATACAGGGGGATGAAACGGTGCTCGCCGCTGGGCAGGCATGGGAGGGCCGCGATGGCCGTTGAATTTGATACGATCATCGGTTTGGAGGTACATTGTCAGCTGGCTACGAAGTCAAAACTGTTCTGCGGGTGCCCGGCTCAACCTGAGGGATACTCGAGTGTTTCCGAGGTTCCGCCGAACCTCTATTCCTGTCCTGTTTGCGCCGGCCATCCTGGCACCCTTCCTGTGCTGAATGAGACGGTCGTGGAATTGGCTGTACGCGCGGGGATCGCGACCGGGTCGCAAATTCGCGAGCGAAGCATTTTTGCGCGAAAAAACTATTTCTACCCTGATCTCCCGAAGGGGTATCAGATCACCCAGTACAGCTTGCCCATCTGCGAGCACGGTAAGCTGGCGTTTCAAGTCGAGGGTGAAAATTTCGCCGTCGCAATCGTTCGAATTCATATCGAGGAAGATGCGGGGAAGAGCGTACATACCTCGGCCGGTACCTTGATTAATTTGAACCGGGCGGGTGTGCCGCTCGTTGAGATCGTGAGCGCGCCAGAGATGACCAGCCCCGCGCAGGCCGGTGGCTATCTGCGAGCGATGCATTCTCTGCTGACTTCCATTGGCATCACCGACGGAAATATGCAGGAGGGAAACTTTCGCTGTGATGCCAACGTGAGTATCATGCCGCGGGGGGCATCGAAGTTCGGTACGCGTGTCGAGATTAAGAATATCAATTCCTTTCGTTTTGTAGAGAAAGCGATTCAGCACGAGATTGATCGGCAGACGACATGGATTCGCTCGGGGCAGAAGGTAGTCCAGGAGACTCGCCTGTACGATTCCGATCGTGATGTTACCGAATCGATGCGTTCTAAGGAGGAGGCCGCTGATTACCGATACTTTCCGGATCCAGATCTTTCGCCGGTGATTGTCAGTCAGCTCCTTTTGGAAAGAGTTCGGAGGGAAATGCCGGAATTGCCGGCTCAACGGAAGCAGAGGTATCTAAAAGTAGCGCTCTCGGAGGCGGAGGCGGATGTTATTGTTGACTCTCCGCGGCTATCGAGGCTTTTCGACGCCACTTTGCAGGGGCACGAAAATTTAGCGCAGCCTCTCTCCGTCCTGACGGCGCAGGTAGTGACCAGATACCCGGAGGTTCGCTTTGACGCGCAACACTTGGTTGCGGCTGCGGAATATTGGCAGAACGGTCTCATTTCCGCCACCAATGCCAAAAGATTGGTTCAACTTCTTGCCACCGAAGGGGGATCTCCGGAAGAGCTTTTAAGAAAGTACGGATTGGGACAAATCAGCGATGAGGGGGCTCTCGTCGGAATGGTTGACCAAATGCTTGAAGCGAATCAGGCTCAAGTAACTGAGTTCATTTCAGGAAAAGAGAGGGTCCTCGGCTTTCTGGTCGGTCAGGTTATGAAGACCTCGGGCGGCAAGGCGAATCCGGGAATGATTCAATCGCTAATTCGGAGAAGGATCTCTGAAAGGGGAGTTAAATGAAGAAACTTCGGTGGGTGACGGGACTACTGACATTGCTGGTGGCTGTGGTCATCCTCTGGGTGGGTGATCGAGGGTTGGCTAGAATAGAGAGTCATGCGGCGGGCAAGGTAGCCCATTGGCTTACTCGCTGGTCAGGCGCGGGACTTTGGCGAATCGCAGAAACACAGGTTCACTTTTTCCCCTCGCCACGTATTCAGGCAAAGTCTCTCAGCTGGAGTGAGATGGATCGCGCCTCGGCGATCGCGATAACCAGTGCCGAAGTGAGATTGAACCCTCTTCAGTGGCTAACCGGCGGACCTGCCTGGGAACTCGAGATTCAGGAGCCGTTGGTTTCTTCTGGTGCGTTTGAGATTCTTCAAAGAATGGCGAGTCGGTGGCCACTGGGTCCCGACGGTGAGATTCGACTGACGAATCCCGGTTTGCGAAAATCTGAATGGGTGTTTCGTCTCGAAAGATCAGCCGCTCGCAGAGGACTCCGCTTCAATATTCGCGGACAGAGCGAGTCGGTGCGGGTCGGCGAGTGGATCCAAGCATCTGGATTCGTGACGGCGCAAGGCGAAGTTCGTCTTGAAGGTGAAGAATGGGGATTTGAACTGGTGAGTAATCTGACGAGCGTCCAGGTGGATGTTCCTGGGTTTTTCACAAAGCCTTCTCTCACTAGTTCTCGTGTTACCTTAGAGGGAAGGGCGTCCGACCACGAATTTGCGATTGATCACGTTACGTTGGAGGCGGGAGAGTCTATTGTGCGAGGAAATGCTTTGGCCCGCCGTCAAGCGAGAGTGGGGCTGACGCCCGACCTTTCGCAGGTCGTTCTTCAGGTACGCCTCGAGAGCGAGAAAGCTCCCTTGAAGGGACTTGAGCCTTTCCTGCCATTTTTGAGGGAAAAAGGCCTGTCTCTTCAGGAAGGAACAGGGACATTTCTGGTGCAAATCGATGGCGATAGTTCGCGTCTCGCTGTTCGAAGCGAGGGCAGCGTAGCGGGTATGAGCCTTGCCAGGGCAGATGGGCAACTGCCGCCTGTGTCAGGAGATTTCAGCTGGAAATGGAATTCGGGTCAGTGGGAAGAAAGGGTTGGAAACCTGCATGTCGGATCGAGCAGTGTGGTTCTTATGGAGCAAGAAGAGGGCGCCTTGGATAGCCTTTCTTTGAAATGGGAGGCCTCGCCTTGGATTGCCGCCGAATGGGGTTTTGACCCATTGGAGACCGCCGAGAGGTTGGAGAAAGTTCGAGGGCAGCTCCATTGGCAAGATCATGGATTCGTGGTTTCCTCGTTGGAGACGCAGAGTCCGAAGAGCGGGCGATGGGCATCGCTGGATCGAGGAAGTGATGCGCTCCGTACGATGCGTGCTTCGCCTAAGAGAGGAACAAAATGAACAAGTCGATCAAATGGGCCGGATGGATATTTCTTACAGGAGCACTGACTCTGGGAGGCTGTTCGACTGAAAAGGCGAAGAATCGGGCGAAGGAGGCTGCTGCCCGGTATTGGCAGGACAAGGCTTATCCTGGGAAATCGTTTGATGTGCAGGTGGTTGAAGCGGAGAAAGCCGACGACGGAATGTACCGAGTCAAGGGAATGATCGATGGGGAGACTCGAGTGGGGATGTTCAACCCGGAGACTGAGACCTTTTCAGAGGGTTACTATTCGTTGGCTCATGAGCGCAGTAAGCGGATCGCCGAGCTCGAGCAAGAAGTGAAGTACTGGAAAGAGAAATCTGAAAAGCTCGATAAAGAGATTTTTAAGCTGAAGGTTCAAATGAAGTCATCTGGCGTGAAAATTGACGAGTCGTCCAATCCAAAGGAGTGACATTGCTTCGCGCGTCGATTGATCTCGGAACGAATACCTGTCTCCTTCTTATTGCAGTGTGGGACCCTCTCCTTCGGCAGCCCCAGCGAGTCATGGTTGATCGGGTCTCGTATGTGCGTTTAGGGCAGAAGGTTGATCAGACGCATGAGCTTCAGCCCGAGGCGATGGAACGTACTCTTTCGTGTCTGTCTGAGTATGCGGACCAGGTCAGGGCGGCAGGGATCGACCCCCGAAGCGTGACTGCGGTCGCGACGAGTCAGGCTCGGGATGCACGAAACGGTGCGGAATTTTTTCTTCAGATTGAGAGGAAGACGGGATTTCAGTTTCGAACATTGTCCGGTGATGATGAAGCTCAATACACCTTTCTTGGTGGGCTGCTGCCGGGACAGGACGCCGAAATGTGCGCCGTGATTGATATTGGAGGCGGGAGTACTGAACTGATGTCTACACGCGGGGGAAAGAGTCTCGACCTCGGCTCTGTACGATTTACAGAGCGGTTTTTTTTAAATGATCCAGTTTCTGATGAGGAGTTTTGGCGCTGCCAGCAGGCGATCGATCTTGCCCTTGAAGGGATGAATTCTTGGCGGATCTCATTGCCGGAAGGCGCGGAACTCGTGGGAGTGGCCGGAACGGTCACATCCATCGCGGCTTGGAGCTTGGGAATGAAAGCATTTGATTCGTCGCGGATCGACGGGTGTGAACTGACCCGGGGTGATATTCATAGATTTGTTGAAGAACTCAAATGGAGAACTATCGCAGAAAGAAGAGAACTTGCTGGAGTCGAAGCGCAGCGAGCGGACGTTCTTCTTGCTGGGAGCATGATTCTCTGGCGGACGATGGAGCTTCTCAGCTTTTCTTCCGTGAAAGTAAGTACACGCGGCTTGCGATATGGCGTGTTAGGCATTTCCCCGTAAGGTTCGGCGTAGATTTTCTACGAGGAGCGGATCGCGAATGGCTAGTCTCTTCAATAGAGATTCTCGGAAGTCGTCGTCCGCTACTTGAAGCATTGCGACAATTTGTGCGAACCCATCGACTCGGATGGGTTCGCGGTCGGTCGGGTTTTTCATCGTGGTATCCGCTTTTGCGGGGTCAATATTCATAGTCCTACTCCCTCTCTTTTTGCTGATTTCCTCGCTTGCAGGCGGAGGGAATCGGTTGTGGCCTGGAGCTCACTTCTCAGTTTAGCCAGTTGTTCGTCTCCGTTTTTCCGAAAAACATCAATTCGTTGCTGTTGTGCAATTTTTTGTTTTTCGAGTTCCTTCTCGCCCTGGTTTTTTTCTAGTTGGATATGTTCTTCGTTTGTTAATCGAATCGTGTGTAGCTGTTGCTCGAGCCTTTCGGCTTCCTCGGATATTTGAAGATCATAGGCCTGGTGGAGTGCTCCGGCTTGTTGTTGATGATTCCCCATGATTCGTTGCACTTCATCTGAGTTTCTTTCGCCGATCTCCTTGACCTCTTGCTCGTGACGGTTCTGCAGCTGCACCCGGTAGGCACGTAGTCGCATCTCTTCAGCTTGGCTAGGTCCGGCACTTGGGCGGATTGAACTCGACATACCTTTTTCGATTATGGGTCCTTTCACCGCGATGTAAAATGGGCAGAACCTGCCTAGACCCCTTGCAAACACTGTGACAGAGTGTTGACGGGGGCTGCATAGATGAGTACCAGAGTCATTTTGGGCGTCGTTCCGGGGAGTGGAGAAGGTGCGATAGTCCTTGGTGCGAGTTTACGATTGCTGGATCAATGTGTGCAATCTTGGGGTTTGCCCCTTGAGGCTTTGCCTTTTCCAGAAGAGGCCACGGCGCCACGCGAGGGATGGCGGGGGGTGATTCTTGCGCCCGGTGCTGTCGTAGGGCCGTGGCTTGCTCATCTTGAAGGGCCGGTCTCAGTCCTTGTCCCTTTTCAGACGCCCGGTGCGCCCGAGCACCTTTCATGGTTGATATGGCCTCATGAGGAAACTTCACGATTCGCCGTTGGAGCCCGGACTCTAGCGGAGTCCAGAATTGAGACCTTTGTTTTAAGTGGCGATTCTGTCCGTGCAGCCACGCACCTCGCACATCAGTTAGCGCAAGAGAGCGCAGGAGCGGCACCGGTATGGGTTCATTCGGGGTGGGGAGACCTCGAGGATTTCGCATTGAGCACGGCGCAAGGCAGTTCCGATGGTCGACTGGCGGTGCAGTCTTTCGAGAATGCAGTGAGCACTTCTACTGGCCAAACTCGCCAGATTTGGCTTGGTATTGGCCGGACTGCTTTGCCGATGGCGAGAATTCTGCGCTCTCATTGTTGGCTCGCCATGAGTCAAAACTCTGGAAGATTCGTAGCTCAGGCTGTGTCTCTTTCGGGGACCGTGCTTTTGACTGCTCAAATCTTGGATCGTTCCGGGTTTCTTGCTGAAGGCCGTAAACTCATGGGTCTGTGGCAGGACGTCTTGAAGGCGGGACATTCGGCCATGCCGCCCGATGAGGTGATTCTTGCGAGCCTGACGGGGATGATTCGATGAAGGAGATCACGGCGCAATCAAATAAAATTTGCCTTCGGGGAGAATCGATTCCCGTACGTTCTAGCTCGGATTCTCAGGTCGCTGGAGAGGTGGTGAGTTTGGTACAGCAGCGGATCGATGCAGTTGTCGGGCGCTCGGGGGATCGTGCGCCTCATCACGTGGCCTTGCTTGCTTTGCTGGACCTGGCCGAAGCCTATGTTTTGGCCAAGAGGGACTTTGAATCTTTTCGCGCGTCAGCTTTGGAAAAGCTCAAGGTGATTGAGGAGAGGATCGGGTGAACGCTCTTAGGGCGGAATTGAGGCGGGCGCTCGGGGAGATGATGCCATCCGATCGAAGCAGCGAGAGCGGCGATATATGCCGAAAATTGCGCAACGAGATTGATGCGGCTCTCCCGTCAGTAATCGCTGCTTTTTATCCTCTTCCGTTTGAGGTGCAGATATTGCCGGCCCTTGATGGGTTGATGGGGAGCGGGATTCAGTTGGCGTTTCCGCGAGTCGAGGATCGAACCAGTGAGATGGTTTTTCATTTAGCTGATCCATCTCTTTCATCGCATTGGGATACGGGTCCAATGGGATTGCGGCAACCCGCTCCGGGGCTTCCCGTGTGGATTCCGCAGAGTTCGCACGATCTTTTTCTAGTTCCGGGGTTAGGTTTTGGTCTGCAGGGAGAACGGATTGGGAGGGGGGCTGGCCATTACGATCGCTATCTCTCCATGAAACCTGGCTTTCGGCTGGGAATCGGTTTCGATAGGCAGCTTCTTGATTCGCTCCCTCAGCGATCCTGGGATCAAAGGCTTGACGGCGTCTTGACTGGTTTCAGGCGGGTTGGGAGGCCTTTTTGATGAAGATTCTTTACTTCGGAGATACGTTTTCACGTCCAGGGCGGGATGCGGTGAAAATCGCAATGGCCAGGTTGGTTCCTCAATACGGAATCGATTTCGTGATCGTAAATGGGGAAAACTTTTGTCACGGCAACGGGATACTTCCGGACATGGCTCAAGAGTTCTTCGATCTGGGGGTAGATGTGATTACGACGGGAAATCACGCATGGGATCAAAAGCAGATCATTCCCTACATGAATTCGTCGACGCGCCTGATTCGTCCCTTAAACTACCCAGAGCATCCTCAATTCAAAGTTCCAGGGCGTGGTTCTACAGTTGTCGAGAAAAAGGGGAAGAGGCTCGGTGTTATTCAGGTGATGGGCCGTGTTTTCATGGATTCTCTCGATTGCCCATTTCGTGCTGCAGAACTTGAAGTGGAGAGATTGGATGACCTGGGTATTGAAGCCATTTTGGTGGATTTTCATGGAGAGGCCACTTCTGAGAAGCAAGCCTTTGCCCATTTTTTGGATGGGAGGGTCAGCGCGGTAGTGGGCAGCCATTCTCATGTTCAGACTGCGGATGAGCGACTTTTGCCAGGAGGCACAGCCGCCATAACAGACGTGGGCATGTGTGGCTGTTTCGATTCAGTCATTGGGGTGAAAAAAGAGATTTCCATTCAAAAATTTCTGACGAAAAGGCCCATTAAGTATGAGCCGGCCGAAGGCCCGGGAGGGTATAGCGCGGTGGTGATCGACGTCGATGCCGTTTCGGGCCGTGCTACCGGTATCGTACGGTTGCGTGAAGTAAACGTGACGGACCGTTGATTATGACCGGCTTCATCCCGTAACATCTAAATGCCATGAGCGAGCAGCGAACACGACTTTACGAGGATTTTATTGAATTTGTTCGGGCCGACTCGCGGCAGGAACGATCGGCAGATCATCGGCGAATGTTTTCCCTTCTGCTTTGGTGTTTTGTTGCCCCTGGACTGGTTGCGGGCGCCATTGTTTTGCTATCCCGGCTCGGGGTTATCGGAATGAGATGGCGTGCATATGTCGAGCCCGTGATCCTTTTTTTTCCAGTTATTTATTCACTCTATTTCATGAGTTCGGGGTTTCTAAGAGATTTGCCGCGAGCATTTTTGAAGGGAAATCTCAGTACCGCGCTGGACACCTGTTTGAAGGAGAGCGAATGGCGTCGTCGGACGCGCGGGACTTTGCTTGCTACGGTCTCGGCAACTCCAGAAGATTGGGCATGGATAAAGGACCAGTTTCAGGCGGATCTAGATCGTCTTCTGCAACGTACTCGGTACCTTACGATCTTGGCTGGAGCGATTCTCTATCTGGTCCTCGAGGGCATTGATTCAATTGGAAAGCTTCCGCAGGAATCAGTTTCTTGGGTGCGGGATCCTCACTTGGGCTGGGTCGAGCTGGCTGGAAAGGGTGAGGATTATATTCAGCTCATTGGTTTGGGGCTCTTCCTTGTTTTGCTCTACCTGACCGGATCCCAAACTTATTACGCATTGAAACGCTACTGGGTCTGTATCGAAGGTTCTTCAGCAGCAGACCGATGATTTCGTATCTTGTCGGCGCTGTGATTTTTTAATCGCGCATTTCTGGCCGTTGCAGGTGCCGGCGTCCTGTTTTCCGCACCCTTGGCAGGCGGACGTGCTTTCGAATTTCCACGCGCGCTCGACCTGATTGAGCAGGTGCAGAGCTTCATCCCGGTCAAGCCCCGCCTGGTAACCCAGATATTCTCCGGTGACGTGCCGAAGAACATAAGCGATATATTTTTCTGGATCTTTGGGATCCTGCGTTACGCCTCCGATCAGTTCGTCGTCAACGAGCAGTCCAGAGTTAAAGTTCTCGGAGTTCAATTTTTCGCCCACTTATTTTGGTTTTGCCTTGCGAGACGGGGTTGCGCAAGTCAGATGATTCTCGTAAGGATACGGAGCTAGTCAAGTCAGGTGGGCCCGTAGCTCAGTTGGTAGAGCGCCAGCTTTGCAAGCTGGATGTCATCGGTTCGAACCCGTTCGGGTCCACCATTTTACCCATGTGCAAATTCCGTCTTCTACTGTGCAACTCGGTGCCAGCTGCACAATGGGACCGTTTTCTCGCAGATTAAATTCAATTTTCCGTTTCCCATCAGTCTGCTCATTCCTCAGCACGATCAATTCGAAGAGCTGGCGATAGGAGGTCCGCAACTCAGTAGAGAGAAAATTTTCTCATGGAGCTGGGCCCAGGCTACCATCTAGTGAATCGCATCCACTAAAGCCTTGAAGTATTCGGCAGCCCGTGGCCTCGGGTACCAGGCCAATGCTAGCCGCCGTTCGAGACTGCCCTCGGGATGCAGCAAGGAAACCAACCCCTTTTTTAGATACTCTGCCGCGAACTCACGGGTGAGGACCCCGTAACCCAGCTCAGAGTGGAGCATCGCAACCAACGATTCATTGTTGTTCACAAAATGCCTTTCGGACTTTGCAAGGCTCAAGAGTTTGTATTTCTTGAGATAGAGGTGCGTGGTCTGATCTGACGAATCAAAATCAATGATGCGTTCACTCTGGATGATTTCCTTGATGGAGCGATTCTTCCACTTTTCTGGCCCAACAAGGACGTAACTTTCGGGCCGCAGAAGCTTACTTTCCATCTCACGCGCTACATCCTCCGGGGGGAGAATCGCAAACTGTGCGCTTCCCGTTCGTAACGCCTCTGCCCCGGATTCACGGTCCGCTATCTGAAAGGTCACGGAGAGTTCAGGATACTTTAATAAAACACTGAGGCACTGGGGGATGATCCGTGCGCGCATGGCACTGGTGGGCCCCTGAATCAACACACGGGTCTCGAAGGCCGTTCCCGCTCCCCGGATTCGAGCCATCGCCTCGCCTTCCAAGTCGCGAGCAGACTGGCAGTAGCGCAGAAGGGCTTCCCCTTCTGCCGTAAGCCCCATTCCTCGCCTCGACCGAATGAACAGCGTCGAATCGAGCTGTTCTTCAAGCGCCCGAATTCTTTGCGTAACTCCGGTTTGAGTGATTCCGAGATCCTTTGACGCCGATTGCACCGTTTTATGGCGAATGATCGCCAGAAAGGCTTCGAGTTGGGGACCCAATAAACTCATAATAAGTCATGGATATATCAAAATTATGAATTATCCAAATAGATCAGTTCTTCGTAGGTCTGTCATCGAAGGAAGGTCCCCTATATGAAGAACACAATCATTTCTTTACTCACGCTAGCCGCAGCAATTGGACAAACGTCGGAGGCTCTCGCCTATTTCGAAGGATCGTTTTCCTGTCAGGTGGAAGACTCTTCGAGCGAAATCACAGTCGTCGGTAACTTTGTCTTACGGCGAATCAACGGACAAACCAAGCACGGTGCGGGCACCCTCGATTTTATCGTTTATAGCAACGGGTTCAACCAGGTCGCATCCGTTCGAGGGACGGGCGCCGATGACGGACGAGGACTCAGATACGGCGCACGCGATACCCAGGACGGCCAGAAAGTGACTTCTGCGTTTTTCGACGTCGACGGCGGAGAGGGGGCAAATTTTTCAGAAATCACGATCGGATTCGAACGAATCTTTCTCAACTGTTCGGCGAATTCGATTTCAGAGCCCGCGCCCCCCACTCTGCGCTGCCTTGGCAACCGCTACCCCTGCACTAAAGACGGAAAACCCGCATGCTGCTACATGGGTGGTCACTAGAAGCGGCCCACGGAGTTCGGTCATGGAAAATTTTTCAAAACGCCTGAAAAGGCTTCGACTGGAAAGGCGGCTTACCTCTGGGGAGGCCGCCCACCGAGCGAAGGTGCCCCTGAGTACTTACCGCGCCTGGGAATACGGAAGAGACGTGCAAGGTGCCGAAAGCTTTGTACGCCTTGCAGTGGCGCTGGAGGTCAGCCTCGTGGAGCTGCTGCTCGGTAAGAAGCCCGGTATCGCGGAGGTGGTGAGTTCGCTGGAAATCATTTCGGCTAAACTCGACGAAACACGGAAAAACCTACTTTCCTCTTTCTAGGGCGAAAGTCGACGTAAACGCAGCCAAGCATGACGCTTGGTGCTAGGAATGGCGAAAATTCGGGAGGCATTATGAAAATTTTACATTTTTTCTATTTAATAATTACAGCGGTCTCGGCCTCTTCAACCACCAGTGGGGCAAACGAGCCCGTTCTGAACTATCGCGTCTATTCAGAACAAGGCCACCGAGTGAATCCTCGGTGCGACGTATTTGTTCGGGTTTCCGTCGATCTGAATCAATCCACGATCACGGTTTCTAACGACCTCGCGGGCTCATGCCCCATCATGATCAGCCCCGAAACCCGGGTCTATAGTTTGATGGAAACAACAAACCAATGTGGAAGCACTACTTTTTTAGGGGTACGCGATGAGCGCCGGTCGTTGGGTACGATCTCTATTCAGGACCATTCGCGCCGAAAATGCCGCGACCTCGTTCCGGCCAGGGTTGTGGTCGAAGAAGCATCGCAGTCAGAAACCCAGGTTTTTTACTCAGCGGTTGGGGAGTAAATAAAAATGAGAAAAATAACGGGCATATTTGCATGTTTTTTCCTGGCAGTGACCGGCGCAGCGGGTACGAACGCACTCGCCGATACGACTAGTAAGTCAGCACCGGACCGGTGCGGACCAGTCCTTGCCGGATTAGAAAATATACCGCGATCAATTTTTTGTGGATCTAATGAAACCTTTGGATCAGACGGGGCCTTCGATCATTTTCGGCTGACGTGCCTCTCTTCTGAAGAACCTCAGGCTTCCTTGCCTAACCAGCATTTTCTGGCGCGATCAAATGACGACGTCTCTCTGGCAATCAATTTTTCCAATCAGTCCGACAATCTCTATGAGATTTCGTTGCCTCTTTCCGGTCTTGAAGCCATTCGAGCAGGAACTAGCGATCAGGTAGAAGGTGTGCTTCGGTTCTCTGAAATTGAATGCCCGCCTCATACCGTAAAAATATACTGCCAGTCCCGGTTTCCGTAACCTCCAGCCTGGGGGAGCCGTGCCTTTGGGTCAATACCGGCCACCGACCAGTCGAAATCCATAAAGGGGTACTGGAGGGGCGCCCATGAGGCAGATGGCGAGCCCGACATGGAATTCCCGATCGGCGCAGTCCTTCTTGCACCGCGGACCGCGACACTTCGAACAGGTGTGCAAGCTGGTTCAAAGAGAGGCCTTCGACGACGCATTTCTCGTGGAGGACGCGCTTGTTTAAATGGTCGGGACGCGTCTTTATCTCTGAAATCAGAGTGGTTTTTGGGTGGAGGACGTTATTTGCACCAGGGCCGAACGGGTCCACCATTTTCGATGCGGAAGAGAGGCGTTGGCTCTTCAGCGTTGGCTCGCAAAGAGCGGAATACCAATCGGAATTCTGAGTTTAATAAAAAAGAGGGGCTCGAGATCCGAGGCCTGAAACTCGACTCCGACAATACTCCATCCGGCGGAAACGGACGCAATGGGCGACGCAGAAGTGTCGATCAGAAGTGCGCCCCCACCCCAGAGTCCCGTCCAAAGGTGGACCAAATTAATATAGGGCCCTAACTGGAGAGTATGGCGAGGTCCAAGTCCGACCGTGCCACCGAGGCTCCAATAGCGAGGTTCTTCGACAAAGAGGTAGCCGATCTCTGCCCGAACGGAGAGGCGTCTGGAGAATTCTGAGCCTCCCAAGACAGCCGAGGCATTGGGAATCGCACCGAGGTCGACATTGAGATCAAGCCCTTCGCCGGTTCGTCTGGCGATCTGATCTAATTCAAGGGTTCCTTGCGATCCTGATGAAGCCTCCGTCGTCGCGATGACCGAATGAGAGGAGAGGGAGGCCAAGAATAGGGAGAAGATCCACAGCGTAGCTTTCATGTTGCACAGGCTATCTCTCGGACGCGCGAACTCGCAAGACGCCTTTCAGATTCGAGGCCAGAAAAGGAATGACGCTGATTTTTGCATCCTGAATTTTGTCGGCGGCGCAGCGAATGCTGCCAGCTCGGTCCTCTTGGGTGGCGGTTACGCCCTCGAGGCGTCCCGGTTCGATGAAAAATCCAAATTCAATTCCGTCGTGATCAGCGGCGATGAGGTCCGAAAATCGGTTGCAGTCGCGAAGGGCGTTTGCGACTGCCTGCGACAGTGGCGCGATTATTTTTGAGCCCAAACCAGTGCCAGGCGTGGCAATTTCGAGGCGTACCGGTTCCCGAAGTCCTTTCCCTTCGAGACGAACCTCCGTCAATTCTCCAGTAGGAGAGTGAGCGAAGGAAAAGGACAGAGTAGTGAGTAAAAGCAGGATCACAGTAAGTCCGATGAGATCACAAACAAAAAGGCCAACGAAAGAAATTTCGTTGGCCTTCGAAGGACTGAAAACGAACGGGATTAGGGGCTGACGTTGCTGTTGCAGTTGCTGAGGCCACTGCTGTCAACTTTGCAGACAAAAGTCTGACGAAGGAGACCGAACAAGAAGTGATCGTTGCGAAGGACAACGGCTTTGTCGCCTGAAACGCCAACGCCGCCATAAGCGCAGCCCGAGAGTGCAGCCAAGATGCCAAGAGTCAAAATGATCTTTACGTTTTTCATCTCAATTTCCTTTCCATAGAAATGGTGTTTGAAAAAAGTGTACTGCGCATGGCGTTGGACTTCCAATCAAATATTTGGAAGAGGCTATATCGGTCTGCTTTCTAGCGCTCATCCAATAGAAGCTGGTGCCCTAGTTGGTTTTTGGGTGGTTCAACGACGCTCCGGTGACGGTTTTTGTTTCGCAGGGCAGATGGCGGTCTGGAGTCACAGGTCCCGAAATCCGTCTTTACACCGCCTTCGACGGCTTTTCGCCGCTTGCTTCTCTGATAGTCAAGAATGATTTCGCGGTGCTCGGGCTTGTGAGGTTGAAGCAGGGCCTGTTGGATTTTTCGATCTTTCCAATCTTTGGCGACAAAGAGTTCCTTTTTAGACATGGGATCGATCCCGCTCCAGTACATCGCCGTAGCGAGGGTCATCGGGGTAGGAATGAAGGCTTGAACCTGTTGAAGGTTCCAGCCCTTCATTTTCAGATAGTCGTACACTTTTTCCATTTTTTCATGGGAGGTCCCCGGAAAACCGCTGATAAAATAGGGTACGACGTATTGTTCTTTGCCCACCTCGGCAGAAACTTTTTCAAAGTAGCTGACGAATTCGTCAAAGTTTTTAAGTCCAGGTTTTTTCATGAGGTGTAAAACATCCGGGTCGAGATGTTCCGGAGCGACCTTAAGATGTCCGCCCACGTGGTGAGAAATAAGGTCCTTCATATATTTATGACCAGATTTCTGATCAGCGATCGCGAGATCGTACCTGAGGCCTGAGGCGATGTGGATTTTACGAATTCCCGGCAGTTTTCTCGCTTTTGCGAGCAATTCAACTTGTGGCGTATGATCAGTATGTAGGTGCGGACAAACTTTTGGGTGAACGCAGGAGAGTTTTCTGCACTTGCTTTGGATCTCCGTGCTTTTGCAACGAAGTTTGTACATGTTTGCTGTGGGGCCCCCGATATCACTGACGATTCCTTTGAAGCCCGGAACGTTTACAAGATCCTCGACTTCTTTAAGGACGCTTGGTTCAGAGCGTGACTGCACAATGCGTCCCTGATGTAGGGTGATCGCGCAAAAAGAGCATCCTCCAAAGCATCCCCTGGTCGAGTTCACTGAAAACCGAATCATGTCAGCAGCAGGGATTCGTTTTTTGTAGGAGGGGTGCTGTTCTTTGCTGAACGGGAGCTCGTAGACGGAGTCGAGTTCTGGGGTAGACAGAGGAAGTGCAGGCGGATTGATAACGATTGCTGTCTTTCCGTGATATTGAACAAGGGTTTTTCCGTTATAGGGACTGGCCTCATACTCGATGAAATAGGCTGCTTTCGCGAATTTTCGCTTGTCGTCCCGAACCTCCTCGAAAGAGGGGAGAGTGAGACGGCCCTCAAGCTCGCGGGCGGCGTCTTTGGTTGCGATGTAGGCAACTCCTCGTTGGCGCTTCATATTTTCGAGCGCGGCTTGGGTCTCTGGCTGAGTCAGGCTGGTGGGGCCCTTTACTTTGGAGGACGCGGCAAGTAACTCGTCGACGAGTGTCTTGGTAGTGCGTTCGCCCATGCCGAAGATCAGGAGTTCTGCCGAAAGTTCTGCTAAGATGGACGGGCGAATCCGGTTTTGCCAGAAATCATAATGAGCCAGTCTTCGCAGGCTCGCCTCGACTCCCCCCACAATGATCGGGACATCTGGAAAGGCCTGTCTCGCCAGCTTGCTGTAAACAATACTGGCATAATCGGGTCGCTTCCCCCCGATGCCGCCCTCAGAATACATGTCGTCACTGCGTACTTTTTTGTTTGCAGTGTAATTATTAATCATACTGTCGACAGTACCTGATGAAATTCCGACGAATAGGCGAGGGCGTCCCAGGCGCAAAAAATCACTGAGCTGGTCCCAGCGTGGTTGCGCGACAATTCCAACTTTGAGGCCGAGCTTTTCAAGCCACCGGCCTAGGCAGGCAACGCCGAAGGTCGGATGGTCGACATATGCGTCGCCCGAGATCAGCAGAACGTCGAGTTCCAGCCATCCCCTCCAGTTCATTTCCTCGCGGGTGATGGGAAGAAATCTGCGGCATGCCTCTCGGTAGACGCTCTCATTTGTGACGGCGGGCATTTGCGACATAGGGACTCCAGGGGTCCTGTCCCTATCGAAGTAGTGGGGCGACGTCAATTCTGACTTCTTCTGACGGGTATGGAGGGAGTGTCTATTTTTTCAAGATGTTAGGTTGATAGATTCCGAATTCTTTCAGCTTTGAGTAGAGGTGAGAACGATCCATTCCGAGGTCGAGCGCCAGTTTTGATATATTACCCGATTGTTCTTTGAAACGTTCGGAGAGGAGGCGGCGTTCGAAAGCTTGGACCTGGGCATAGTACCCCATTCCGACGGGGCCCGGATCTGACTGTGTAGTGGGTCGTAGCAGATTTTGTGTGGCCTTGTCGCGGAGCCATGGCGGTAGGTCGGCGATCTCGATGTGGTCCTGAGGGGCCATCGTCGACACATAAGAAACAACATTGCCCAGTTCTCGTATGTTTCCCGGCCAATCGTATTGTTTAAGCAGCTCGAGTGCATCATCCGAAAAAATTAAATTTTGGCGGCGCTTCGATTTTGCTATGAAGTGATGAACTAAGATTTTGATATCGTCTTTTCTGTCTCGCAGGGGAGGGACGGAGATGGGGATGACATTCAGTCGTTGAAAGAGGTCGTATTTGAATTCGCCTTTTTTCGACATTTCTTCGAGATCTCTGTTTGTGGCGGCAACGACGCGAAACTGCAGCTGGATGACGCGGGTAGACCCTAGCCGAGTGATTTCCTGTTCCTGAATCGCTCGAAGCAGCTTGGATTGGATATCCAACGGCATGTTCGCTATTTCATCGAAGTAGATGATTCCGCCATTTGCTTCTTCAAAGAAGCCTTTTGTACTTTGATCCGCGCCGGTGAACGCGCCTTTTTCATGGCCGAATAGGCGACTTTCAGCAGTGGAACTTTGAATCGTTGAAGAATCTACCGCGATAAATGGGATGAGGTCGCCGTCCTCATTGTTTCCTCGAAGCTGGCGGGCGATCACTTCCTTGCCGCTGCCCGTTTCTCCCGTGATGAGGATATTTGCGTCGCTATTTCTAGCGCGAGAAATCATCACTCTGAGCGCTTCTAGCTGTTTGCTTTCTCCGATCATCGAATGATGGGTTACCTGATCGCGGACAATTTCATTCTTGGTATGTTCCTTTGTCTTTAGCAGTCGTCGCCGTTCAGTTACTCTCTCCATCGTGATCGCGAGTTCCGTGGGATCAAAGTCTTTTGGGACGTAGTCAGTTGCGCCAAGTCGCATGGCCTCCCGAACTGTAGAAAAATCTGACAGACCGCTCGTCATAATGATGTCAGCATCGTCCTGCATGTTTTTTATTTTTGGAAGTACCTCTAGCCCTTCTGTGGGGGTGCGCATCTGGATGTCCAGCAATACGAACTGATACTTCTCTTTTTTTAGAAGCAGTAGGGCTTCGTCGCCGTTTTTGGCTGATCGGCATTCGTATTTTCCCTTTAGGCTATATTTAACAGCGAGATGAAAGGTTTCATCGTCATCGCAAATCAGTACGAGGGGAGGCTTTTTCATCACTTTGATTATGTACCTTGTTGGGTCAGGCCAACAAGGCGTTGGTTGTGATCAATGCGCTTTTTATGTCCCTTATGTTTAGTCGGCAGATTTAGATGGACCGAGATTTGCAGTTGGCCTTTTGAGTTAAACAAAGGGGGTCCATGTGGGTTTTATTGCTGACATGCAGATATGGCTGGTCGGGTTGAGGCGTCGGTCTCATCGCCTGGCCCTGATTGTGGTGGAGCAAGATCCGGCGGGCCGTGACGCGGTGGCGGTTTTGCGGTATTTGGTGGGTCAAGATAGTTCTTTAGGGATTGTTGAAGTTGTCGAATTGTCCGGTAAAATTGATGATAAAGTATTAGATCTTGTCGCGTGGGCCTCTGATGAAACGGGCTGCGATAGATTTCGGATTTTTGTGCTTACTTCGGCAATGCTTCGCCAAGTATGGAGGACTGCTCAATCTGACTTGCGCGTGCGGAGATTGATGGAGTGTGTGGAGGCTATACCGTCGCAGGGATTTCTTGACTCTGAGGTTTTTTCGGAATGGGTGCACCATCTTGTTGATCTGGCTTCTAGACGAAAGGCGCGGAAAATTTTGAGGATCGAAGAGCGCTGTGCTTTGAGGCTAGAGTTATATGACTGGCCGGGGAGTTTGAATCAGTTGAGAGGCGCAGTCTTTGAGGCTGTGGCGAATGGGGACGGTGAGATTCTGAGGGAGAGTGAGCTTCCTTTGTGGCTGCTGGCTAAAACCTCCTCAATTTCCACACGACAATGCGTTTGTTCGTAACTATTTGTTTTCAATGGTTTTTGCTTCTATTTCCTAATTCTAAAAATCGAGTGCTCGATAAGGCTTAGGAATTTTTTAAAAAGTTCTTGCAGCAGAAATCCTCCTCGGCTACTTACGTTCCTCGCCGCTGCCATTCACCGTAATGTGAGATGCAGTCTGACTGTGAAAACAGTCGGGGGTACGGTTTATTTCGTGTCGGCCGATCTTTGAAAATTGAGATGAATTGATTGGAAGAGAAAGCGGGCATTTTAGACA
>CAYIHX010000007.1:0-46428 GCA_964363305.1 uncultured Bacteriovoracaceae bacterium
AACCCTCTCCCGCCACACAAGGAGGCAAGAGAGGGTTCCAGGGAGAGAGACCGAGCAAGGCGATGAGGGCAATGCGGAGACTGAGCTTCATTCCAGCTCAATCCCAGAGGGAAGACCGAGGCCCTCTTCCGCAGTTAGGTCGCCTCCACAGATGGGATCGAGCGTTGTTCGAACAAACCGCAGCTCATCCTCGAAGCTATCCGGATAAAGTCTATCCATCCGTTCTAGCTTCGTTTTAATTGCCAGGTATGCTGAGCGAGAACACTGAGAATTGGCGTCGATCACTCGGCCCATCTCATTCCGAAGCTCCGGCTTGACCTCTTGAATTCTACGTCCAGCGGCCCGAGCCCAAAGCAGCGCGGGATCAGCGGAAAAAATACCGCTCAAACCACTCGTCCGAAGATAGCCCGCCGGAGCGGCACAGGTCAGAAAGCTCCTCAGGGGCTGAACAAACTGCCGACTGATCTCATGGTAGGCGTGCCGCAATTCTGGGTGTGCGCCTGGTTCGGCGGGAATTCGCTCTTGAAGGAGGTCAAGGAATCGGCGGAGATCCTGCACGAGTTCCGCGGGCGAGATGAAACGCCCCCGAGCCCAGATCCGGATGTCGATAACTTGGTCACCTTTAATCACATCCTCTCGACAAGAAGAGGCGGTCTCATACGAAACTGGGGAGCCCGACCGAAACATGCGCAAGGCGGACTCCATCGTACCGTTGCCATTCCTCACCCTGGCACGAAACGCCATTCGACGATATTCACCGAAGTGACCAGTCTCCACTTCGACATCCGGCACTTCACTCCCATCCGGCAAGTACGACTCCGTTGACGCTACGACGGAGATCTCGAGCTCGGGAGGAAGCGCGGAGAGCAAATCTGGGACATTTCCTCCTCCAATGGTTCCGATTCCAGCAACTCCACTTTGAGCTGATAATATCGCCATCGAACAGAGTGGGAGGATCTTCAAAATACTATTTAATTTAAACATGACATATTCCTTTCAAAAAATTCCGAGTTCAAGGCCACCGAACACCGCGAGTGCTCGGTTGAAGGTGAAATCTTGGTGCGCCACGGAGACATCCCTCGACGCAAGCTGACTTGCACTTGCACGAATAAACCCCGTTACTCTCACCGCACCGGGGTGAGCTTGATAGTGCACTCTCGCCTCCGAGGATACATCGAGGAGCGTCTCGCCAGTCCCATAGCCATTCATAATGAATGATACGTCCGCGGAACCGGACACGATATTCCAGTCGAAACTCCATTCACGATTCAAAGCCTTCACAATGCCCAAGGTACCGGTCGCCTGAAAGACGCTCACGCCACCAGCGACGTCAGAGCCGCCTTCGGTTGGGAAATTTTCAATCGATCGAAGCGCCACTCCCATGGCGTTGGCAATGACTCCCCAGTAGAATTGAACATCCGACGACCGAATGAGCGAATCACCATTTCGACCGTCCCCGACCGATCCAAATTTCACGCCTCCCAAGGAGACTCTGACCCGGTGATTTAACCCGAGCGTCAAATCTCTTCGATATTCGGTTCCGCCAAACCTAATGTCGATCCTCTCGCTGGAAAAACGCTGCGTTCCAAATGCTGTGTTTCCAAAGGTAAATGGATTGATCGTCACTCGAAGCTGAGACAGAGAACCCGATTGCTCTCCGGAAGTCGCCAGCCCCGCGCTCACGCGAACTTCCAAAATTCGGGTCTCTACACCGTAACCATTGTTCGATGTCCAGCCGGGAAATTCTACTTCAACGAGCGCACGAAGCTCCGACGACGGCTGCACATTGCTGCTCACCGCTCCGGCTCCACCCGTCACCGTGAACATCGGATTTCGAGTAAATGATCTTCGGCCGGTTTCCGCCGGCACGGGAGCCGGCTGGATGCGTCTCAAGATGGGATGGTCGACATTCATCTCACCGCCGTCCGGCGTTTGGGCCTTGGCCAGCGCCGCTAGGGCCAGTACGACCCCCTGAATGATCGTTGCTCTCAAAAATTGCTTCTTCATACTTTCTCCTTTGGGTGGGTTGGGTTTGTGATTCGAAAACAGTGAACCTGGAGGTGGTAGACCTCCGTAGTCACGCTGTCGTTTTTCTCGATTGGGCCGGCATCGACCCAATTTGAAACTTCTTGCTTAAACTCGACGACTTTCCTCTCAAGCTCTTTGAGTCTCGAGGGCGAAAGCGCGAAGGTCTCGGTTCCGATCACGCGCTCGTCCGCCTGGTGCGCGTCGATGGTCTGCATCCCTTTTTGGTACATCTGGCGATGGAACTTCCTCATCGCTTCGTCCCGGCGCATGCAGACGATCTGGTTGAATCCATCCACACGCTTCCATCGATTCGACTCCACATCCCGTTCGATCAGCTGCAGCCGATTCAAACGATCGAGCGCGCAATCGACTTCAGTCGTACTGATTCCCAATCTGCGGGCAAGAGCCGGAGTGCCCAGGTCCTCGCTCGGTTGATCGATCAGAACGAGAAGCGGAATATGATACCAATCCGAGATGGCGCGAAAGACGTCGAGAGAAAGCTGCGCGCTCTCGTTCTGACCCAAGACCTGTTGAAGACGCTGAACATAGTCGGACTGCAACTCCGGATTGCTGGTCACCTCGATGACGGCCGACAAACGAAACGCTTCTTCATCCTGAGCGCTCAGCCCGATCTTGGATGCGACTCGATAGGCATGGTCGATGCCTAATCGAGCTTCACCTCGCAGAACCAGGCTGAGCTTCGAAGGAGCAAGTCCGATGTCTCTTGCGAAGGCCCGAAGAGAGTAGGCCGGGTTTTTTCGGCGTTTTCCCTCCCAGGCTTCCTTCAGGAGAATTCGATAATCCGTGAGTTCGTTCGGCTTCATGAACGGTGCACTAATCGCTTTATCGCATAGTGTCAAAGCACTCTAAAACAATCTGTTTTATCAATTGAAACAATTGATATTTTAAGCCAGTGCCCTCCCTGGGCACCCTCACCGCCACCCCTCACGCCCTCAACACATCTTCAACCTGGTCGACCGACTTGGGGATTCCCCGGGTCAGAACTTCGCAGCCTGACTCCGTGACGAGCACGTCATCCTCGATCCGAATGCCGCGAACGTCGGCGAACTTCGCAAGCTCCCCACGATTGAGACGGTCGCTCACCTTAGAAAGCAGAGGCGAGGACGAACCGAGCAGCGCAGGAATCTGATAGAATCCTGGCTCGATGGTGACCACCATTCCCGCACGCAGATCCCGATCCAACCGCAAATAATTCAGCCCGAACTGCTGCGAACGAAAACGCCCATCCTCATAGCCAGCCAGATCACCGAGGTCTTCCATATCGTGCACGTCGAGACCGAGCAGGTGCCCAATGCCGTGCGGAAAAAACAAAGCCTGCACACCGTCGGCCAACAGCTCGGCCGGGTCGCCCTTCAAAATTCCGAGCTCAACCAGATCAGACAGAATCGAGCGACAGGCCACGAGATGAACTTCTCGGTACCGCTGCCCGTGCTTCACGGCTTCGATCGCTCGCTGCTGAGACCGCAGCACCACCTCGTACAGCGCCTTCTGCGTGGAAGAAAACTTCCCACTGACCGGCCAAGTGCGCGTCACATCACTGGCCACTCCGCCGAGTGACTCCGCGCCCACATCCGCCAGCAGAAGATCTCCGTCCTGAGCCAAGCCATCATAGCTTTCGCAGTGAAGCACCTCTCCATGCACGCTGACGATCGGTAAATAGGCGGGCTGCATTCCCGCACACGCGATCTCACCCAGCATCGCGCCGTAGATCTCCCGCTCAGGAACGCCGGAATGCGACGCCCTCATGCCCGCAACGTGCGCCCGCTGGGTCGCCTCGCAGGCTCGTCGCATCGACGAAAGCGACATCTCATCATGAGTCAGACGAAGTTCAATCAGCGCCCGTGCAAGGGGAATGTCCCTTTCATCCAATGGGCCTTCGAAATCAGGGCTCACTTTACGGCCGATGAGCGAACTCAGCTTTTGACAACTGCGGTGCTCCGATACCGGGAGAACCTGCAGGCGTTCCTGCCCGACCGAAGCCACCCAGTCCTTCAGGCCCGAAATCGGTCGAACTTCGACGCCCAAAAACTGAGCGTGATCCTGCAAACTCGGAACTAAGCCATGCCAAATGATATCCGCGGAGGTCTGCTCTTCCATGAAGAGCATAAGATGACGGCCATCGCTGCCAACGAAAGCGCGGGGAAGCTGCCATCCGACCACCCAAAGAAAATGACTTCCCACTCGTGCCGGGTAAGCATTCGCAGCGTAATTGCGTGAACGCGCCTCTCCGGCCGGAAGGAGAAATGGCCGACCCTTCATCCGGGCCAGCAGGCGCTTTCGGCGTTCCTTCAAAACATCGAGCTTCACTTCGGCCGCTTTTTCGCGCGGGAACAAGTTCATTTCGCGACTCCTACCTCGTCGCCCAACCGGATCAAGGTCTCCCGATCCACCTGGGTCTGTTCAAGAATATCGACCGAAGGGCGCCACCGACCGGGCTCGCCGAGCACGATGACCGTCGAACCGCCAAAAAGAAAATAGCCCTTCTCATCGCCCCGCTGAAACGGCTTTTTGAAATCATGGGTCTGGACGATCTTGCCCACGCACAAGGCACCTACGTCGACCAGCGCGAGCCGACCGAAATGCGCGGTATCGAGAACCGTGACCTGTCGCTCGTTTTGGACAAAGATCTCGGGCTTTTTCTGCAATGCGATGGGATTCACAGAATGCAGGGGGCCAGATATCGCGCAATGATGGGTGACCACCCCGTCGTCTGGAAAATGAAATCGATGATAATCGACCGGACACAAGCGAGCAATGAGAAGGGGCCCCCCTCGAAACGGCTGAGCCTCTTCTGCGCTCCCCATAATCCCCTCTGCCGACAGGTACTTTCCCTTCACCGGAAACGTCTGATCCTCGCGAATTCTGTCCCACCCCAAATAGCGCGCCTCTGCGGGCGCAGCCAAGCGCCCCGGATCAACCACGAAGGGCCGTTTACCCGGCTTGAAGCGTCGAATAAAAAAATCATTGAAGGAGGCAAACGTCTTCTCTTCGAATTCGCCCATGTCGATTTGAAACTTGCGAATAAAGGGGGCAATCTTGCCGCGACTAGCGGGAAGGTCCTGGTAGCGGCCATAGGCCCGGCTGATGGGTTTCGAAGTCAGGAGCGTATCGGTCAACCAAACGCCCACCGGATGAGTGTAACCCAACCGAAGCCACCGCTCTCCATAAACCTGTTCTGCCTCCACCCGCCTCGTTTGGCGGTTCCAGTAGAGGATCTCGTTCGGCCCATTCATGAAGGCGAGCCTACGAAATGTGACAAAAGGTTTCTAGACCTCATTTCGCATGCTATACCCGATTCATCGGTCAATGAATTCTGCTGTCCTTTTTCTTCGCGGAGAGGTGGCCGAGTGGCCGAAGGCACTCCCTTGCTAAGGGAGCAGACGCCAAAAGCGTCTCGCGAGTTCGAATCTCGCCCTCTCCGCCATTTTCCAATTCAAGCTTTCTCGTAAATCGCAGTAACAACCGAAAACCAAAAACGAATGGCGTTAAGGGTTTATCGGCGTCGCTCCAAGGGTACTGTCACTTGGGATCAGCCTCTGTCAGTCGCATTGCCTGAGTTCTGTCTGAGCGGTGGCTGAGTCAGTAACGGCGAACCGCGTGGCGATGATATATCGCCACGGGTTTAGCTTCTTGCCCCGCCTTCCGCTTGGAGCGGTAGTCTGCCTGGAAATCCTCCACATGGAGCTACGATTCTAGGCGTTTGTGCTCCTACCAGCGCCAATGCAAAGGCGTCGATTGGCTTAAAATTGACCTCGCTTTTAAATATACTATCATATATAGTATATTTCTGGATACAGAAGGCGAAAGTCCTCCGTAATCAGCGGATCGTGCTCGAACAGGGGCGATTCGTCGTGGAGATCAAGGCATTTGAAGTGCCCGTGGATCGCCGATTCCCGAAAGGGATCAAGCTTAAGTGCGTGCTGATCGACGTAGAGCAGGGCAAGCCTCGGCTACTACTCGACAACCACGAGCCGTTCGGTTTTCATCTCCACGCCCGTCTGCCGGATGACCCGGATTTCCGGGTGTCTCTCGACATCGCCGACTACAACGAAGCGATCCGTGTCTTTTTTACCGAAGTGAGAAAGGTAGTTTCCCATGAAGACTAAAACGCTGACAGTCGAGTTCAAGAGCCTCAAAGACGTGGAAAGCGATCTGCTCTCGCTTCCAAAAAAGAAACGCGTGGAGATTCAGCCAAAGACCGTCGTTTACTTCGACTCCTTGGGGTCATTTCGGAACTTTCTTACGATCCAAAAACTCGAAATCCTCACTCTGATCGCCAACGCCAGCCCGAAGTCGATTTATGAATTGGCAAAGATGCTCGATCGCGCCATCGCTCCTGTCCAGAAGGATTGTCGGTCGTTGGAGGCGGCGGGATTCATCGAGTTCGAGAGGGAGCGAGGGGGCCGCGGCACGCTCACGCCCAAGCTGGTATTCAATTACGACCGCATCTTGGTCAAGCTCCCCGCTCATCCCTACGAACTCCAGTTCAGCGCGGCGGCGTAATTGGACGGGGCCAAACCCTCAGAGCGAAAAATTTGGCCAGCCGGATCGGGAAAAACCGCCCACGGGTTTGGCCTTCGTTGGTTTAACATGGCCTGAGTTCGCAGTTCGTCACGCCGTCCGGTACATCGCCGCCGCCGAGGGGCAAGTTTTGGACAAAATCCTTGCGGCTTGCGGAAGCGTCCTCGAATACGGTTACGGCATTCGAGCAATCCGCGTTTTGTGACAAGGACAGACCCTTGACCGCCATATCTTCAATCAAAGAGCTCGGCCATTGAATGAAAACAAACTTAAAGACACGCTTTGATTTGTCGGATCAAAAAGGAACATTGAACCCCTCTCGCTTTGCAGCCTCGTTGAGTTGATCGTCTAAGCAAAGAAAATGAACTTTGGATGGATTGTCGGCCCCGCTTCGAGCACTGGCCAGTTGGATGGCATCGGCAGGCCGTAGGCCATAGATTTTTTGAAGATGAAGAGCCATATCTAAAACATTATGATCTGCGACTATCAGGAACGACGTCTTGCGAAACTCAATCGCGGTTATTCTTCCCGTATCCGCTTCTTTTGCTGTGATGGACTGCTCTCTGAATCTTCTTTGCAGGGCTAATTCAATTTCTAAAGGTGCAATAATCGCTGTGTAGATCCTGCTTTCAGAAACCGATTCAACAAATTCATCAACCTCGATTCCTGATTGTTCATTCAAGATGCTCGCCACGACAGCCGAGGAATCCCAGTAGAGCATGATCTGGTTTTATTCCTCGTCACGGATTTTGCGAATAAGCTGGGCGGCTGCAGTGCCCTTCTTTTTTGGTTTTACGCTGGGAAACCTTTTCTTAAAGTCAGCCCAATTCACGGGCAAAGTATTCACAAGCTGCGCGGGGCCAATTTTTGCAATTTCCTGACCGTGCGATGTTACAACCGATCAAACCGTGGGGGATCGCCTCCGCATCAGCCCCTCTTGCGCGGTCGACGCGATCAAACGCCCATCACGAGTAAAGATGCTCCCCCTCACCATCCCGCGGGCGCCCGAAGCCGAGGGACTATGGATGACGTGAAGCAACCACTCATCCATCCGAAACGGGCGATGAAACCACATCACGTGATCAATGCTCGCCACCTTCACCTTCCGACTCGCCAGCCCGACGCCATGAGGTCTGAGCGCAGTCGGCATAAAAGAAAAATCAGATGCATAGGCGAGAAGCGCATGATGCAACCCAGGAGCGTCATCCAAACGATCGGTGGCACGCATCCAAACGGCATGGCTTTGAAACTTCGATTCAGGAGCAAATAAATCGACGGGATCAATCGAATAAAGCTCGATGGGCCGGGCCGAGAGCGGCTGGGCGAGCATCTCGGGAGCGAGCCCCTCAGGCCCTGGCACGACCGGCATCACATCTTGATGCTCGAAGCCCTCTTCGAGCACCTGAAAGGACGCCGACATGTTGAAGATCGGCCGCCCCTTCTGCATGGCCACCACTCGCCGCGTGGTGAAGCTCCTTCCGTCCCGAATGCGATCGACCTCGTACGTCACCGGCATCGACACGTCCCCGAGCCTGAGAAAATACGCATGCATCGAATGCGCCAGTCGATCGGACGGCACCGTCTGATAGGCCGCGCTGAGCGACTGCCCCAGCACTTGGCCGCCATAGACCTGCCCCCAGCCCAAATCTTGGCTCTGCCCGCGGAACTGGTTTTCGTCCATCCGCTCCAACGACAGCTGCTGAATGAGTTCCTGCAAAACGTTCGCCATCTTCAACCCTTGACTCCGTTCTCGACGGTGCAATAGCCTGCCGCAAAATGCAAAATTTAGTCACCCGGCTCGGAACCAGGGAATCCCTGAATTTTTTTGCGCTCTTGTTCCTCGCCGCGGTGATTCTCTGCGGCCAGATCCAAAACGAAGTGATCTACTCCGTTGATGGAATCGTCTACGCATTAATCGGCAAGGAGCTCGCGCTTCGTCCCCTTCTGGAGTGGGCCGTGCCGACCTGGAACCATCAGCCCTTCTACGAGCACCCTCCCCTCATGCCCTGGCTCCTCGCCCTCAGCTTCAAAGCTCTGGGCATCAGCACGCTAGCCGCACTCCTCGTGCCGGTAACACTTTCGTTAGGCACCGTGGCCGTGACCTACGGGATCGGGCGCGTACTGGGTGGACCTCCGTTCGGTCTACTCGCCGGAGCGGCCCTCACCCTGACGCCTCAGTTTGTAAAAGATGGGCGCAACCCCATGCTCGAGCCGGCGCTCATGTTCTTTCTGATGCTCACCCTCCTCTTGCACCTTCGCAAACACGCCCTGCTCGCGGGAATCAGCCTTGCGCTGGCCGTCCTTTCAAAAGGTCCGCCCGCCCTCCTCGCTCCCGCGGTCATGGCGGTCTACTCAATCATCTACGAACGACAGGACCGGGGCGCCCTCATTCGGCTCGGAAAAACGCTCGTGCTCTGCCTCATTCTTTTGGGAGCATTCGACCTCTGGCACTTCTCGGTCGCGCAGCGCTCCTTTTGGGGCGCCTACCTCGCCAGTCAACTCCGATTCACCATCGTCGAAAGCCGCGGAAACGCGACCAACGACTGGACGTACTACCTCGCCATCCTCTTTCGCTACTGGCCCTGGCTTCCCTTCGTGCTCGCCTCGCCCATTGCCTTCGCAAAAAAGCGGGCACTGAGGCCGGTCGCCCTCGTCGGTGGCCTGGTCTTTTTGGGCACGTTGCTCGGCTTCACGCTCATGAGTCACAAGGCCGCTTGGTATACCGGCATCTACTACGGAGGCGCGAGCCTGCTCGTCGCCTGCACGCTCTCGCTTGTTTTACCGGCAGAGCGCATCGAACGCGGATTCAAGGTTGCGGTGCTCACGCTCTGCCTCCCGCTGCTCTTCCTGTCCGCCAGTTTTCCGGGGATTTTACTGAGCTTTGGGCGTCCCTTCGAGACCTTCATGGAGAAAGCCTCACACGACCCAGCCCACCTACAGGTATCGGGCATGGCGGTCGCCGATTGCATCCCGCTAGAACCCTGGAAGGGACCTTTTTTCTTCACCTTCTACCTCGATGCTACTCGCGTCGAGTGCGCCGATCCGCAGGCTCGATATCAGCTCATCGACTATCGGAGACCACCGACAGGTTCTTCGACCAGAACCCTCTTCGCGCTTCATCCCTTCGCCTTAGTCACTTCTTCCTCGAACGAGGGGCCAACCCAGCAACCGAACGAGCCGAAAGCTCGGCGATCACATTTTCAATGCGGCGGTGAGTCTCGTCCGGCAGGTCCTCCCGCGCGAGCGCCGCAGACAAAAGTCCGACCTGATCAAAACGCCTACTGAGCCGAAAAATCTCCACACCCGCGCGAGTATCTCCCCACGAGCTCCCCTCACGAAGCAAGCCGGCCAATACCTCCGCAGACACCTTCTCGCCGACGCGAGCCAGGGCAAGCGAAGCCAAAGGTCTGAGTACGAGATCTTTCTCGCTCACTCGGCCGATGGTAGCAATGATTCTGGAGTAGAGAGACTGCTTGGATTGCACTCCCCGGAAATCTCGGGCGTAGGAGCTCAAGAGCAGCAAAGATTCCCGCCGGAGGGCGGCACTTCGTGGATGTCCCACCAACAGAATACATTCCGCGGCACCTCCATCACTACCGATTCGATAAAGCGCCTGGAGCGTGGCGATCTGAAGTGAACGCCGGTTTGGGTCTTGAGCGATCCTCAGCAGCTCGAGTTCCGCCACCGTCTGGAGCCGCGGACTGTGATTCCCCAACTCCACAACGCCCTCCAGACTCGCCAGCCACTCCGGCGTAAGAGCCGGTTCATTTCGAAAGGTCTCGATCAAAAAACGCAGGGCATCGACCAGAGCGGGATCATCCACCGCATGAGCGGTTAAAGCGCTTCTGGTGAGGGCCTCGAGAAATTCCGGCTTTTGCCGCTCGGGGGCCCGCATGTAGCCAATCATCGCGCCCGTCAAACTGTTGTCGCTTACAGCAACGGATGGCTCCGCCGTCGGCGCACCCGAGGTCGGGCGAAAGACCAGCAACAACACCCCGTTGAGAGCGGTAACGACGACGATCGACCAGAACAGGAACTGATTTCTGACCTGATTGAGTCGTTTGTCACGTTGAGCAATGTCTTCATGCATAGGAATGAACCTAGAGAGCGGATCGGCAAAAGCTGCCGCACTCTTTAAGCTTTCTCAGAAATGAAAGGATGAGCGATAATAGAAATTGAGTCTGGCATCACGGAGGAAGTCACTCATGAGCGCATATGTCGGTGAAGCAGCGAAACGTGGAAGTCCGGGTCAATCGCAGGAATCCCAAGGAGGGATGCTCTCTCAGCTCGAAGACCTTGTCACGACGGCGAAGCGACTCGAAACCGCACTCAGGGAAGAGCGAGCCGCTAAACATAAACTGCTCGGGGAAATGCAAAGTCAGCACCTTCGCTTCGACCAGGTGCTCGCCGAGGAACGCGCGCGGGGCAACGAAAGCGCGACTCGCGAAACAAAGTTCAAACAGGCGCTGACGGCATACCAGGAGAACGAACAGAAAACAGCCGATCGAATCAAGATCGCGCAAAATGAACTCCTCGCGGCAAAAACGGAGCTGCAAAAATACAAGCAGGCATGGGTCAATGTCCTCGAAAGAGAACGAGAAGCTAAAATGATTATTCGGGAGTCGCAAGATCGCGCCACCCGACTCAATGCACTGGATGCCCAGCTCAAAGAAACGGGCGAGGCACTACTCGAAGAGCGGAAACAAAGGGAACAGAGCGATCGGCATGCGAAAAACTATCAAGTGGAGCTTCAAAATACGCTCGTACGGCTTCATAGCGCGGAGGCCCGCTTCACTGAACTTTCAAAGGAATTCCAAACCCTCAATCAGGCCAAGAGAAACATCGACGGCGAGATCAAGCGGGTCGAGGAGACCATCCGCGAACGCTACCGCTGGGAACTGATTCGGGAACGGGAAAAACTCAAAACCGAGCTCGAGAAGTCTAGCCACACCGAGCGCGAACAGATGAGGGAGGAAATCCGCCAGTCCGTCATGGGCGACTATGAACGAAGGCTTAACCTGGAGAGGGATCGGGCCGCGAAGGCGAGCCGAGAGCAGCTCCAGGAGATCGGGCGCCTGAAGGCGGAGCTCGGCGCGACCAAGAATCAATTCTCCCAACAGCTGCAACTGACGCACAAAGAAGTCTCGGAGTCGTCCCAACGCTTCAACGAACTGAGCCAGAAAATGGATCAACTTCGGCGCGAAGCGAGCGAAATTCGAACCGGTCTGCCCCAAGCGGAAAGCCTCGAGGCCGAGGCCTCGAATCTCAAGCAGGAGCTGGGCGGCATCGAGGAGAAATATCGGGAAGAGATCGTGGCTCTGCAGGAGCGACTACTCGCCACGAATGAGCGAAAAATCTCCCCGCCAGGGGCCGCCTCACTCGACTGGATCCCTGATCCCCGCGCTCAGCAGCAGGAACGAAAAATGGGAGTTCCCCCACCCCCTCCCGCCGCGCTAGCTTTATCGAAGAAGTGAAAAAAAGATTCGATGTCAAATTCGGAGAAGAGTTCTTCCTCTCCCTGCCCCACCTCCCTGGTGTTTACCGCCTCCTAGGTGAGACCGGCACCGTGATCTATGTCGGCAAGGCAAAAAATCTACGTCGCAGGCTTCTTCAGTACCGAAACGCCAAGCGACGCAAGGCCCATAGAAAAATGCGAACCCTCGTTCAAGAAGCCCACGAGATTCTGTGGGAGGTCTGCGCCTCTGAGACGGAAGCCTTATTGAGAGAGACCCACCTGATTCAAACACTTCGGCCAAAATTCAATGTTGCCGGGGCCTTTTCGTTTCTCTATCCCTTCATTGGGATACAAGAAGAGCGCGGCGTACTTCAGATCTTCCTGACGCACCGACCGGACTTTTTTCCGAACGCGCGCATCTACGGTTGCTTCAGATCGCAAAGTTTCACGCTCAAAGCCCTCGACCTCCTGGAGACGCTCCTTGCCTGGGTCGCCGTACGCGTTCCCCGCAGAGAGCCCGCCGGACATGGTGTTTTTTCCAGCCAAGGCCGCATCCGCCCCGACAAACTCATCGCCTTCCGGGGCATTCACCCGTCCTGGGTCGGCCACCTCGAAAGCTTCCTCCTTCGGGGAGCTCGAGACGCGCTGACTCAGCTGGTTCTTGACCTTGCGGATCAGCCCCAAGCCAGAAGCCGACCGGGCCAGGTTCAAGATTGCCTTAATTTTTTGGAGTACTTCAGGCGGCATGAGATCCTGACCCTCCACCGCGCCACTACGGAAACCCAATTTCCCAGCTACCCAGTGAGTCAAACCCAGCGCGATCCACTGCTGATCCATTATCGCGCCCAGAAAAATAAACCAAATCAATTGACATTGGGCCCATAAAAAAACCTCGGCTCCAAATTACGGCGCCGAGATCTTTTGCTAAACTCTTACCAGCTCGACTTGGTCACGCCAGGAATCAACCCAGCGAGCGCCAATTCACGAAATTTGATGCGGCAAAGCTGGAATTTACGCAAATTCCCGCGTGGACGACCGGTGAGCGCACATCGATTCCGATAGCGGTTTTCTGCTGAATTCCGAGGGAGTTTATGGAGTTTTTTGCGTGCCTCCATCCTCTCATCTTCGGGGATTTTGAGATCCTTGGCCTTGGCCCGGAGCTCAATACGGACCGATCGGTAACGATCGATCAACATTTTACGCTTTTCATTGTGGTTCACTTTAGCTTTTGACGCCATATATGTAAGACTGTCTAATTCAACCGCCAAAACGTTTGCAAATGAAAAATGGCCTCGGTATAGGTCTGACCTCGCAATATTTTAGTTAGACAGAGGTATCCATGGCAGTTCCCAAGAAAAAAGTGACCCGCAGCCGTCGTAACATGCGCCGATTTTCGGCGGCCTATCAGCTCGATCCCGTCACGGTGATCACGTCGCCGCTCACAGGCGAGATGACCCGCCCGCACCGCGTGACCGTTGAAACGATTGCCGCGTACGTTGAAGCGAAGAAGCAGCGCAAGGTTGCCCGCGCTGCCAAAAAAGCTTAATTCGGCCGAGCGAGCTGCGAGATGGAAACCATCTTCAGCAAAATTATCCGAAAAGAAATTCCGGCAAAGATCGTCTTTGAAGATGATCTTTGCCTCGCTTTTTTTGACGTAGCCCCACAGGCTCCTGTTCACATTCTCATCGTTCCGAAAAAACCGATTCGATCGATCGCGACACTTGGGGCGGACGACGCCACACTGGTGGGCCACCTTCTCTTCAAGGCCCAGGAGATCGCTACGGAGCAAGGGCTTGAAGAGGGCTACCGAGTCGTCACCAACGTCGGTGCCTGGGGTGGTCAATCGGTGCCGCATCTCCATTTCCATCTTCTCGGCGGCCGTCAAATGACGTGGCCTCCGGGTTAATCAGCCCTTTCGTGGAAGGCCCCGCTCCCAGACCGGGTAGCGCAAGAGCATCAGCAGGCCTGGAACAGCCAACGCAATCGACACGACAAAGAAGCTTGGCCATCCCAGCGTCTTGGCCATAAAACCGGTCGGTGACGATGCCAGCACCCGCGCTACGGCCATCAAGCTGGAGAGCAAGGCGTACTGGCTTGCCGTGAATTTTGCGCGACACAGGGTCATCATGAAGGCGGCATAGGCGGCCGTCCCCATTCCTCCCGCGAGATTCTCAAGAATGACGGTAGAGACCAAAAGGGAATAGTTCGCGCCCGCCGTCGCCAGCAGGGCAAAAAGAACATTGGTCACCGCCTGAAGGATCCCGAAAAACCACAGGGAAAAACGCATCCCCAGGCGCATCATGATCGTCCCCCCGATCAGCCCCCCCAGCACGGTGGCCAACATGCCGAAAACCTTATAGACGGCACCGATATCCGTCTTTGTAAATCCGGTCTGAAGAAGAAAAGGCGTGACCATCGATCCGGCGACGACGTCTCCGAGCTTGTAAAGCACCAGGAACAGAAGAATCTCGAACGCGCCTGGCCTCGTGAAATAATCCTGAAAAGGCCCGATCACGCCCTCCTGAATTCTTTGAAGAGGAGGTGCCGAGGATCGAAGGTTTGCCTCCACTCTGGGCTCACGTGCCAGAAAGGTTCCGATCACGCCGATACCGACAGACGCCGCCATAATCAAATAGACCGTCGACCAGGGAAGCTGATCGGCCAGAATCAGCGCCAACGCGCCCGAAACGATCATCGCAATGCGATACCCGGTAATGCCCACTCCCGTTCCGGCCCCCAGCTCGCTCGCCGGCAGGGATTCAGCGCGGAAAGCGTCGACGACGATGTCCTGACTCGCGCTCGAAAATGCGACCATGACCGCGAAAAAGGCCATCATCCAAGGCATTGCCGCGGGCGGGGTGAACGCCATCCCCACGATCATGATGATCAAAAGCAGCTGGAAAAACAGCATCCACCCGCGGCGACGCCCCAAGCGTCCAAAAAAGGCCGGAGCACTGAAAAGATCCACAAAGGGCGCCCAAAGAAATTTGAACGTATAGGGCAAGCCAGTCAGCGAGAAGATCCCGATCAGGGTGAGATCGACCTTCTCATCGGTCATCCACGCCTGCAGACTTCCTCCAGTCAGGCCCAGTGGCAGCCCGGACGAAAAGCCGAGCAGCAAAATTACCGCCATGCGTCGGCTCGCCAGCGCGCGTAAAATGGATTTCATCGAATAATGATGAGATACACCTCACAGCATGTCCACCCCTCAACGCGCACCCCTCAGTACCGAAAGCCATGAACTCCGCCCCATCCTGAAAAGCCTGCTCCCCATTCTTCAGGCCCGCCCCGATTGGTATGTTTCCGTGGCCTTCGAAAAAAAGATGTCGCGGAACTACTCAGCCAATCTCCAGCAAACGCAGATTCAGCTGACGCCGCAGCAAGGCGTCATCCTGCGTATCTACGACGGTTTCACGCTCCACGAGCAAGCCACTGACCAGCTCGATACCCAAACCCTCGAGGCAACGGCGCAGGCCTTCGCCTCCCGAATCAGCCGCCTTCCCACGCCCCCCACCCGCCGCATTCCCTATCGCGGCGCCAGCTGGGAGGAGCGCCTCAAGGCGTCGCTCGACGAGGAAATCCTCTGTCAGATCCCGCCGAACGTCTCCGCTGAAGTGCCCGTGCATTTCGGGATTCGTTTCGAGAGAGATCCCCTTTCCGTTTCAGGCGAGGCTATCCTGAAAGAGCTGCAGGATCTCGTCCAACGCTGCGTCAGCCTGGCTCCGCAAGTGGGCCTCACGCAGGGCGAACTCAACTACATCATTTGCCGCCGCCAAATCTCCGTCGAAGAGAGCCTCTTCATCGATCGAGACGTGGATCTTTCTCAAACTCTCTATCGCCAATCTCTGACGCTCGTTACGGTTTCCAAGGGCGAGCGGGCGTTCCTCCGTGAAGGCGGCCTAGGCGGATTAGAAGCCGCCGTTCTCGAGGAAGGCGCCCTCCTCGGCGTTCTACGAACCTTGACCGAAATTCTGAGAGCCGAGCCCCTCGTGCCTGGCCGCTACCGCTTACTGATGAGCCCCACGATCGCGGGTGTACTCGCCCATGAGGCCTTCGGCCATGCCCAAGAGGGCGACACCTGCGCCCGCGGAAGAAGCAAGGCTTGGGACCTCCATCACTCCAATGAAAAGGTCGGAAACTCACTCGCCACTATTCTCAACAACCCCGCGATCTACGAAGTGGGCCGACACTCCTACGGCGCCTGGGGGAGTTTTTTCTTCGACGACGAGGGCTGGCTCGCGCAAAAGCAGGTGATTCTGCAGGAAGGGCGCCTTCTGGCGCCGATGGCGAACCTGACGTCGGCCCTCCGGCTCGGGGTGCCTCGAACCGCGAATGGACGCCGAGAGAGCTGGTCTCATGGGATCTATACGCGCCAGACAAATACCTACTTTTCTCCCGGAAAATCGACCCTTCAGGAATTGATGAACGAAGTGAAGGATGGTTTCCTCGCTACCCACCCGGCCGGAGGGATGGAGGATCCGAAGGGCATGGGAATTCAGGTAGGGATTCAATTTTTGAAAGAAATCAAAGACGGGAAACTCACCGGACGGACCCTCAAGGGTCCCGCCGGGGGAGATATCCAGCTCACTGGCTATACACCGGACGTCCTCCGATCGATCCTCGGCAAGAGCAAGATCGAGGAGGAGCATGACGGCCCCGACGTCGCGAAGCACCCGCTCAATGACGTCGGCGGCTGTGGCAAGTACCACAAGGAATTCGTCTACGCCGGCTGTGGCGGAACCTACCTGCTGGTCGACAGCGTACTCCTTGGATAAACCGCTATGAAACGATGGACTCTTTCCGATTTGAAGGCCGCCCTCAGCTGCCGCACCGAACTCAAGGCGTGGACAATCACCACTGAGGCCCTGAAACGCCGCGAGCGCTACTTCATGGCCGAGGAAAAAAAACCCTTGCTCGACCAGGACCGAACGACCGAGGCCTATACGACCCACATTCGAATCGCGGTCAGAAAGCACGACGCTGATCGGCAGGGCGAAATTCATCAAAAACTATTTCACGACCTCCCACTCGAAAAACAACTCGATGAAGCCATTTCAGCCGCACTGCAAACAGATCATGAGTCGTGGGACTATCCGGAGAAACAGCCCTCCTCGATCGAGATGCCTCAAACGGCGGATCCAGAAATTTCGGAAGATCTCGACCGAGCAGCCGATCGTATTACCGCTCGGATCCATACGGCAATCGCCATGACGTCCGAGTCACTCTTCAATTCCGCCGAGCTTTTCGTTTCTAACCACGACTTTGAAGTGCAATCGAGCAATGGCTTTTCACATCGCTATGCACAAAGCCGCATCTATTTAGAAGCGGCCTTCTCGTATGCGGAGAAAAATGAGCAAGGCGAAACCCAGTCAGACGAATTTCTGACTACAGCTTGGGCCGTTGACAGCGACAGCCTCCAGGTCGAAAAGCTCTTTCATGAATCTGCTCAAGCAGCCCGTCATTCACTGGCGGTCAGAAAGCCGACCCCCGGCCGCTTTCACGTCGTCGTTGATGCTTCCGTGCTTGCCATGCTCTTGCACGGGCAGATCAAACAACTGACCGCCGTGAACCGATATAATCACCTCCCGTTTCTTGAGACGGGTTCTGAGCTGATTCCAGACTTAACCGGCGATGCCCTCACCGTAACCTTGGATCCTGGCCTTCGCTACGGCGCCGATGCGGGCCAGTTTTCGGACCTCGGAGTGGCCCAGCACCCGATTCGACTGATCGAGAAAAACAAGATCGTCGCCAGTATCGCGAATCCCCAGTTCGCTCAGTACGAAGATCTGCCCGTCACGCCCACCCGTGGAGACCTGGTCGTCGAATCCGGGACGAGCTCGCTCCAAGAACTCCTTGGCTCCTACGACCAGGTGCTCGAGATCCTCCAGTTCTCGAGTCTTTTTCCCGATTCCAATCGAGGTACTTTTTCGAGTGAGATCCGACTCGCCCGCCTTCATGATCGGAAGACGGGTGCGATCACCTATATCAAGGGGGGCTCGTTATCGGGCTCGATTCGGCAAAATTTCAAGGGGCTCCGCCTCTCAAAAGAACGCACCCGCCACGTCCATTTCGATTCTGAACGTGATGACGCCGGCGGGCAAGGCTACCAGGGACCGGCCTACGCGCTGCTCTCTGATGTCTCAGTTGCCGGCTGATAGAATGCAAGGACTTCAGCCCGAAATCGGTGAGGATCCATCTGGGACGGTTCGCCTTTGCCCACCTTTCGCCAATCCAGAAGTTTCTGATCGCGAATCAGCAGAACACTGTCGGCGAGATCGAGCATTTCTCCCACTTGATGGGCAACCACGATTACCACCCGTCCTCTTTTCTTCCAGTCCCGAATGAGGTCTCGGGCGGCGCGAATTGCAAGCAGATCAAGACCATCGAGAGGCTCATCCAAGAGCACGAGCCCCTTCTCGCTTGCCTGTACGGCCAGCCAAGTCACCTTGCGACGCTCCCCCTGGCTCATTCTGCCGAGATAACTATCTAACTTCCCCTCGAGAGAAAGTCCCCTCACCCACGGCGAGAGCTCGCCTTCGAGATGCCTCGAGAATTTTTTGCCTGAGACGAACTCGATCCACTCGGAGGGATAGATAAACTTCGGAAAGGCCAGATACTCCGAAACGTAGATGACGTCCTTCTGTGGACTGAGGGTCATGTCACCCCACCAGAAATCGCCCCGAAGGCGCGGAAGCACGCCTCCGATACTTTGCAAAAGCGTAGTCTTGCCTTTGCCGTTGGGGGCCACAACGAGATGCAGGCCCGGCCCCAGTGCTGGGTCTCCACTCCGGGTATCCACCGAGAGCAGGGCCCGATCACGCACCCGACCAATCTGAACGTCACGGAATGAGAGTGTCTTCATCAAGAAATTCAATGCTCCGTAGTCTTTCTTTCACTGAGTTCACCATCTGCAAGCCGCCATAAGCCACAAAGATCACGAGCAGGGGATGCAGGGCCGCGATGAACCCACCCAATAGACCCGCCGCCAGGCCGATAAAATTAACCAGCCAACCGCGTCCCGCGTCCCCTTCGAGCGCCGCGCAGCTCGAAGCAATCCAGGCGCCCGTCAAGGGGGCGATCCACCGCGGAATCGTGAAAAGGAGGTCGCGTCGCCCGAGACCAACCACGATCACCCAACCGCTCAACATCAAGAACCCCAGGATGAGCTGAAGCAACACAAACGACAGAACGAGCTGACGGGCCCCCTCTTGGGGACTGGCGGAAAGCGCGAGCACTCTCCAACCCTGTATCGAGTACAGACCTTGCTGAACCGGAATCTGGCCGATGAGCAAGACGAGGGGCGCCCACTCGACCGGCAAAACGCTGAGCAGAACGACCGCGAGGATCACGGAAAAATAATTCTGCCCTCGTCGTAGCTCATGACGAAGAAACAATCCGACCAACGGCGCCCCCGGTAGGGTAGGAATCGAGAACCGAACACCCGGTAACGAAAAACGATGCAGAAACCACGGGAACAGCATCGCCAACCAAGTCATGGGCCAGAGAATCTTCCAGCTGTATTCCTTCTTCAGACTGAGCTCGAGCACCGCCTCTAAAATATGGGCGAGTGTCAGCGAGTAAATGAGAGCCAACAGCCCCCAGACCCAGATGTTCTCTCTCACCCACCGAAGCCCATTCAAAAAATTGAGTTTGAAGCGACTCACCGATCCCGCCTAGTGCGCCATCGGCGGAATCGGCGGCGTCTTCGACTCCGCTTGCATGACCTCAAAATCCAGGCTCGCCTCCCCTTCCTTCTCACCGGTAGGCCCTGTCCAAGAAAGTACGAACGTATAGACGCCAAACTGCCGGATCGGGAAATTCGCGAACCGGAACACGGCCTTCATCCTGCGCTGCTGGTCTGGAATACCCAGCTCACCGTGCCCCACTCGAGTCACCACCTCGTCAGGAGATGTAAGATCGATCGACAGCATCCCGCCATTCTGGTGCGGGTCCGACCTGTAAAGCGAAAGAGCAATCACGAGGGTCTGAATCTGAAATGGCACCTGGGGCGCCCTAATCTCTTCAACGATCTCAAAAACGGATAAATTTCCTGTCTGCTGATCCACGGACGCACTCAAGGAAAGACTCGCGAATTGAAGGTGAAGTGCCATAGCTTCACTATTGAACCGCAAGCAGCCGTCAAAGAAAAGGATCAATGCGCCTCAACCCGTCAACTAAGGGCCTGCCTTTCTACGGGCTTGAAAAAAATCTTTCAAAATCTGACCGCAACGCTCATCTGGCACGTGAATCACCTTAAAACGATGATTCGTCCGGGGATCTTCATGGAGCTTGTAGCCCAAACTCAACGCTCCACCCTTCGGATCGACGGCTCCGAAATAGATTTCAGATAGGCGCGCCTGCTGGGCGGCCGCCAGGCACATGGGGCAAGGCTCGAGCGTAACGACCAGGCTACAGCCAATGAGTCGCCAGCTCCCCAGGGTTCGAGCCGCATCCTCGATGGCGAGCAGCTCCGCGTGAGCAGTTGGCCTCTGATCCGTTTCCCGCAGGTTGAAGCCCCTCCCAATGATCCGGCCGTTCAAGAGCACTACCGCGCCCACCGGCACCTCACCGCAAAGGGAGGCCTGCCTTGCTAAGGCGAGAGCTTCCTCCATTGACGGTGTGATCGCAGGTCGAGTTAAATCATCCATATGCAGATTCGAGCGTTCCCTCTCATAGTAGCCCTCTTCGCGTCGAGCGTCACTGTTCACGCGGCACCACCGAAGGCGAAGTACACCCCCCGCCCAAAAATAGTGAAAAAAGGGCCGGCGCTGGTGCTCGAACCGCCCACGCTCGCCAACCGCACACGCGGCAAGTACCTGGAAGCCACGCCTGGAGCCCATCCCTTGCAATGGATCGTGCGCTTTTCGCCGCAAGACCGGTCCCTTCGCCTCGATGCCACAAAGAGCCTGTTGATCGGGTTTGAACCCAACACCGGCGCGTCCGTTTCTCCCGATACGGTCTTTCGCAAGGAATGGCTCGCCGCCCGGCAAGCCGTCGTCGTGAGTTATCAGGCGTCTCAAGGAAAAATCCCATCCAGCCTCCGAGTGAACGCGGTCCTCACTATCTGCACCGCCACCCAAAAATGCGTAAAAGAGTTGGACGACTTTACTTTCGATCCTTCTCGGCCGCCCTCAAAGGCTCCCGCTGAAGCTCATCCATCCGTTTCGAAAACTCCTGCGGGTCCATCAAAAACCGTGAAGACCGGTAGAGGGAAGAAATCCGGCGGAGACGGGACTCAATAAAACGAAAGGACTTCCGTTGGACCTTCGTCATTCCGACGAATTTTACGCCGCACCCCTTGGGATGAGTCACGGTACTGCGAGATCGCCACACAACGACCCCCTCGCAACACATCGGGATCTGAAAAATTGTAAATCTCAGCAAAACCCTCTCATGATCTTGGATGGTCTCTCGAAATTTGACGAAGCAACCGCCTCGTGAAATATCGAGAATCTCGCCTGACTCGCTGACCCCAGCCTGACGCTCCACTTGGACCTGAACACTGAGCCGATACCTCGGATTCGTTTCCCACCATCGAATGCGGGGATGAAAATACGGCACGCGAACCTCGCGACCTACGCGAATCAACAAGACTACAACGACCGAGAAAACGAGCGAGAACGACATTCCCTTGTGTTGTGTTTGCCCAAACTCGGTAAGGACCAGCGCACACCAGTATAAAAGCAGGGTATTCGCGGTGAGAAACACGTACCAGCTCCAGCGCCGCATCTCCCATAAACCGTACCCCGCCAGAACCATCCATCCGGTTACAAAATAAAACAGCGGGGAGATCAATAGGCGAAAAACCTGCACCCACGCGATATCAAAAACGACCACGAACACGGGAAAAAGGACGGCCGGAAACGCGCAGTAGGCAAACGCGACCGACTTAAGGACCGAGCTCGTATAACGTTTCACTGGGTTTGCGCCTTCACGCCCTCCATCATGCAAGAATTGCCTCGCTCGCGCAGTAGGCATTTATCTCCCATTTTTTGCCTCGCCTATCTGAGCGACAATAGGCATTCAAACGGGAGGTTGTCTGAGGTCCCTCAAAGTAGCCCTTCTTCTCATCTTCATGCTCGTCACCACCCAGGCCGGAGCAGTCGTCGTCGAGGAGAGCGACCCGCGTCTCTTCACAGAACGCGAGCCACTCATGGCTGGCTGGCTCAGGCCGAGCTTTGGCTACTACAATTTCTCCAGAGGCAACAACCCCGCGGGCGAGGTCCGGCTGGAATACTTCTTCAAGAAAAAGCTGTGGATGATCCAGCCGTTTTTGGGAATGTCCTATACAACGACAGCCGATTTTTTCGGCTTTGTCGGCATAGGTATCGACTTTTATTTCACCCCGGGGCTCTATCTTTTTCCGTCGTTCGCGCTCGGATATTTCAAACACACCCGCGGAGTCGATCTCGGTTATCCACTTGAGTTTCGCGAAGGCATAGAAATCGGCTGGCATTTTCAAAATGAGGTCAGGGTCGGGGTCAACCTCGTGCACATGTCGAACTCTCAGCTCGGAAAAACCAACCCGGGCCAGGAAACGATCGCCGCGGTCATTTCAGTCCCGATCTTTTTCAGCCGACCCCAGCGCCGCGCACCCGCCACGGAGGCCGCCGCGCCCTGCAGTTGTCCGAAGGAACCTTAGTTAACGTTCCTGGCGAAAGCCATCCTGGCCGCCGGCCAGGGCAAGAAACACATCTCCGTAGCTCGGTACCGCTCTTCTCTGCGCTACTTCTGTTCCGTCCGCTAAAAAAACACGAACATCGTCCAGATCTCCTCCATCAGAATAAGTGGACTCACTCAAAACAGCGTAATACTTCGCGCCGTTCAGCATAAAGCGCGCGGCGCCGCCAAAGCTCTCCACGTCGCTGCATACGCTCCTCAGGCTACCGCCCGGAAGGCTCTGAACCATGCAGCGAACCATCAGATCGCTCACATCGCGCCAAAACGTCTCTGCGCCCTTGAAATCCTTCAATTGAGCGGAAGGAACTTCCGACTTCAGGCGCGCGAGAAACGTCATCATGTCTTGATCCACGCTCATTGCTCCCGCATTCGGTGCCACCATCAGTGCTGCTACCATCATCATTGTGAACTTCATGAGTGGCTTATGGCAGAATTGTACTATTTCAAAAAATTATAATTTCGAATAATATTATTCCAATATGGACTTAAACCATCTCAAAATCATTCAAGCGCTGGTCGTCGACCCAAACCTCTCTCGTACCGCTGAGCGTTTACACGTCACACAATCCGCACTTTCAAAGCGCGTGCAGGCTCTCGAGGAGGAAATCGGAGTCCCCCTCTTCGAGCGTCGCGGCCCCCGCGGCCTTCGTCCCCTCCCCCAAGCCTTTGAACTCGCAGCCTTATCGCAAAAGGTAAATGGCGCATGGGACAACGGCTTGAGGCGCCTCCAGAAGAAGGCTGACGAGCCTGAACACTTCGTTTTAGTCGGGCCTCAACTTTTTCTGCGCGAGGTCATTCTGCCCTGGTGGCAAAAGACTGCCCATGCTTTTCCCGATTTAACCCTGGAGGTTCAGGTCTCCGCCCTCGAGCGAGTGTCGCTCGAAACGATCCAGACAGGCGCGGATGCGGGCATCCTCGAGCACAAAGAAGAGCTCGCGGACTTTATCTGCCGCCCCATCTTCACGGAACGATGGGGAATTGTTCGACACCCAAAAATCAAACACTCCGACTTCTCGCGCTACATCTGGGGCACCAACTCGATGCGCAATAATCCGGTCGACGCCTGGTTGGTCAAACGCCAGAAAATGTCACCTCCTGTATACCGGGTCTACTGGCAGGATCTTACAGCTCTCGCGATTTGGGTGGCAGAGACGCCGGGTGCGGCCTCTGTTCTGCCCTGGCATGCCGTCGGTTGGCTGACCCAGCGAAAGCGCTTGGTCTTTGAACCCCTCGGCCCCGACGCGACCACGAAACTTTATCTGGCCTACCCCACCCAACACCCGCACCAGCGAGTCATTCAAGCCCTCACTCAGGTGGGCAAAGTCTCAGGGTTGGCATGAGCTGCCACCTGAGCTAAGTCCCTGTCATGCAGACTTCGCTATCGACCGCCCAAGGCATCTTCAAAATCCCCACCCCGGTGAATGAGCCGATTCGGGTATACGCGCCCGGCGATGCGCACCGCGCGTCTCTTCAGGCCAAGCTCGACGAGCTGGCGCGAACTCCAATCGAAATTCCGCTGATCATCGGCGGAAAAGAAATCCGAACAGGGAAGAAGCGCTCGGTCACCATGCCCCATTCCCACCGGGAAGTCCTTGCGGAGTTTCACTACGCCGGAGAGCCCGAGATGAAACTCGCGGTCGAAGCCGCGCGTCAAGCGAAGGCAACCTGGGAGGCGATGGCCTGGCAGGACCGCGCTGCCATTTTTCTCAAGGCGGCTGACCTTCTTGCCGGGCCTTGGCGTGATACCTTGAATGCCGCGACCATGCTGGGTCAGTCGAAAAACGCATATCAGGCGGAGATCGACGCGGCCTGTGAATTGATCGACTTTCTCCGCTTCAACGCTCACTTCTACGAGCAGATCCTGGGGATGCAGCCGATCTCCAGCCCGGGCATCTGGAACCGCACGGACTGGCGGCCCCTCGAGGGCTTCGTGCTCGCCATCACGCCCTTCAATTTTACAGCGATCGCGGGAAATCTTCCAGCCGCGCCGGCGATGCTCGGCAACACGGTCGTATGGAAGCCGTCTGATACCCAGATGCTTTCGGCATACTATACGATGAAGCTCTTCGAGGCAGCGGGGCTTCCTTCCGGGGTCATCAACTTCGTCCCGTCCGACGGGCCGGCCGCAGGGCGCTTTTATTTGGCGCAGCCCGATCTCGCTGGCATTCACTTCACTGGCTCCACGGCGACGTTCAATGCGCTGAATCGAGGCGTTGCGGAAAACCTCGGAAATTATCGCTCCTACCCCCGCCTGGTCGGCGAGTCAGGCGGCAAAGACTTTGTTTTCGCCCATGCCAGTGCCGATGGGCGCGCCCTCGCCACCGCACTGCTCCGGGGTGCGTTCGAATACCAGGGGCAGAAGTGCTCAGCGGCATCTCGTGCCTACATTCCGCAGAGCCTCTGGCCGCAGGTGCAAAAACAGCTGAAGGAACAAATCGCAGAGCTACGCGTCGGCGACGTCCGCGATTTCAAGAATTTCGTGAACGCCGTGATCGACGAACGCGCGTATACGAAGATTACCAGTTATCTGGATTTCGCGAAAAATTCCAAGGACGCGAGCATTCTCATAGGTGGAAAGGCTTCGCGCGAAAAAGGCTACTTCATCGACCCGACGGTCATCGTCACTGGGAATCCCCGCTTCAAAACGATGGAAGAAGAAATTTTCGGCCCGGTCTTGACGGTTCACCCCTATGAAGACTCCGCCTTCGAAGAAACGCTTCGGCTCTGTGACGAGACCTCGCCCTACGCACTCACCGGGGCTATTTTTTCTCAGGATCGTGAAATCTTGAATCATATGTCCACCCGCCTCCGTCACGCAGCGGGTAATTTCTATATCAACGACAAACCTACCGGTGCCGTCGTTGGACAACAGCCCTTTGGCGGCGCGCGATCTTCGGGGACCAACGACAAGGCGGGCAGTGTGCTCAATCTCTTCCGGTGGCTGTCTCCCCGATCAATCAAGGAGACGCTGGTACCTCCGCACGATTATCGGTATCCGTTTTTGATGGAGTAGCGCCGCTAGACGCCGGTCAATTCGAACCAGCTGCCTACTCCAAAATCTCGACCTGACCGAGATGCAGCTTCCTCAGTTTTGGCGCGGCTATTGCGGTCACTGCGACGGTAACCAGGCACATCGCTCCGCCGAAAACCACGGAGGGCACGGTGCCCAGGAGACGTGCGGCCATGCCCGACTCGAACGCCCCGATCTCGTTGGATGAGCCAATGAAGATGGAATTCACCGCGGAAATTCTTCCCCGCATGGAATCAGGTGAGGAGAGCTGAACGGCAGTTCCTCGAATCACCATGCTCACGCTGTCGAAAGCCCCACTGAGGCCCAGCAGCAGGAGAGAAAATCCGAAGTCTCTGCTGAAGCCAAACACCAAGATACAGGCCCCAAAGCCCGCCACAGAGGAGAAAAGCCAGGCGCCAGCGTTTCTTCTAATCTCCCTCCGAGTCAGCCAAAGGCTCATCATCGCCGCACCGATGGCAGGCGCAGCTCTCAGCATGCCTAAGCCCTTGGGCCCAGTCAGAAGAATATCCGCGGCGTAGATGGGGAGAAGTGCCGTGACACCCCCAAAGAGCACGGAAATCATATCCAGCGAAAGCGCAGGAAGAAGAATCGGATGCTTGAACACATAGGAAAGCCCGGAGAGCAGCTCATCCCTCTGGGAGCCTGTTGAAGTGGCCCTCTTGGGCGCCTGAATTTCCGCGCGAATGAGAACCATCCCGAGAGTGGAGACCAACAACGAGACACATACGAAACTAGCGGCGATCAGCGTTCCAAAAAAACCAAATACTAAACCGCCTAGAGCGGGTCCGGCAATCCGTGCGACCTGCATTGCCGTCGAAGTCCAGGCAGAGGCTTGACCGAGCTGATGACGGGGTACGATCCGTGGGACCGCCGCGTAGACTGCGGGCTGCGAAAACGAACAAGCAAGCCCGGTCAGAAGCGACGCAAGGAAAAGCGCCACGATTTGGAACTGCGCACCCAGGGCAAGCTGCGGGAGCTGTGAGGATAGAAGCACGAGAGCCGACACGAGACTTCCAAGGATCACCCGCCGATAAACGAGCAGCGGCCGACTTCGATCGACGATATACCCTGCATGGAGAGCGAAGCCGATCGCAGGAATCGCCTCGGCCAACCCGATCAAGCCGAGATAGAGCGGATCATGCGTCAATTCGTACATGCGCCAGCCCACCACAACAGCCTGCATCTGCACCGCCAGGGTGAAGAAAAAACGGGCGGCCATCAATTTTTTGAAATCTTGGATCATACTCCCGTCAGTTCGACGAGCTTCTGACTGAAGAGAGTCCAGGCCGAGAGCTTATAGAGAAGGCGAGCGCCTACGTTGCCATCCCACTCAGCGCCCTCGTCGCCTGGCGAGACTTCGTTCAGGTCAAAGCCCACGATCTTCCGCCCGGAACGGGCAACCACCGAAATCAGATGAACCGCTTCACTGAAGTCCAGACCGCCCGGAACGGGCGTACCGGTGTTGGGGCAGAAGCGAGGGTCTAAGCCGTCAATGTCAAATGAGATCCAAACCCGGTCAGGCAACTCCTTCGCGATCGACTCGGCGATCGCTCCCCAGGCCTCCCCTTGGTACTTTCGTTGCTGAATGCGGGAATCGAAAAAGATCTTCACTCGCTGCCCCTGCTTCACGCAGTAAGTGATCTCTTCCTCGCAGAAATCCCTGATCCCGACCTGCACCAACCGAGTCAGCTGCGGCACGGACTCAAGCGCGTTGTGCATAATCGAAGCATGAGAGTGCTGAAACCCCTCAAAGGCATTTCGAGTATCCGAATGCGCATCAAAATGCAGGATGCCGAAATCACCGACCGCTTCACCCATCGCCCGGAAGGCTCCCAACGGCACGGAATGATCTCCGCCGATGATGCCGGGCACCTTCCCCTCGGCGAGAAGCTGTTTCACTTCAGAATAGACGTAGCTGTTCATCTTCCCACCCAGCTCGTTCACCCGCTCGAGCACGTTGAGCAGGCGCGCATTTCCCTGGATCTGGCCACCTTTTTCGATGATCTCGCTCGCGAGCAACTTCCCTTCCCGATTCCAGGAAACGACGTCCTCCGACTCGCTCTTCATAAACAGGCCAACCCGGTACGGGCGATCGACCTCGAGATCATAGAGATCCACCTGGCGGCTCGCTTCGAGAATCGCCTCGGGCCCCCGGGACGTGCCGCCACCGTAGGACGTGGTCACCTCCCAAGGAACGGGGAGATACACCATCTTCGATTCCCCTTCAGTGAACGGAAGACCGAAGACGCCAGAATCGTCGCGGGAGGCCGCATTAGGGTCAAAATTCTCAAGCATGGGGCGAAGTTCTACCCTTGCCTGAGCCCGAGTCAAGGGGTTAAAGGACGAATAATTATATGACAAAAATATATAAAAGCCGTGCCGCCGCGGACCCCGCGAAAGCCCAACCCGGCGCATTCGGTGCGATCCATCTGGACCGCCCCTCCACCTGGATGAAGTACCGCTCGGGCCTCTGTGACGGATGTTGGTCGGGGTGCTGCACGCTGCCGGTCGAGGTCAGCGCATTTGACTTGATTCGCCTCGGCCTCACGGACGAATACGAAGCCGCGGCATCGCTCAAAAAGGTCGGGAAAAGACTTCAAAGCGAAGGCGTGATCCGGGACTTCAGCTCCAAGACGCAGATCTTCACCCTCGAACAGAGACAAGGCCGCGACTGCATCTACCTCCATCCCCAAACTCGCCTCTGTACCGTCTACGAAAAGCGCCCCGAGGTCTGCCGGAAATTCCCGAAGATCGGGCCACGGCCGGGGTATTGTCCGAGCTTGCGAAAATAAAGTCCGTGGTCTCTGCCGGTAGACGAACTTGGAAAGAGTCGCTCCACTTCTCGGAGAACCCTCCAAAAGTAGGGTTCCGAGGAAAGTGGAGAGTACTATTTGAGTGGGAACCCTACTTTTGGGGGGTTCCAGTAAAAGGCGAGGTCAATGACCGAACTAAAAAAGGCCCCCTCCGACACGGAAGGGGCCCTTCTCCATTCTGAAATAATCGTCGATCGCCTTAGCGACGTCCGCCGCGATCGCCACCGCGATCACCCCGTGGAGCACCACGTCCACCGCCGCCACCGAAATCAGAACGCGGCTCCATCGGCTTCGCTTCGTTCACGGTAAGGGGACGACCTTGAAGCTCCGCCCCATTAAATTGCGAAATAGCGTTCGCCGCCTCCGCATCCGTATTCATTTCAACGAAACCAAAACCCTTCGAACGGCCGCTCATCCGATCCATAATGACCCGTGCCGAAGCAACGGTACCGACCTGAGCGAAGATGTCACCGAGTTCTTGATCGGTGAGAGTGAAAGGGAGATTACCAACATACAATTTACGACCCATGAATTCCTCCAGGGACTGGTTGAGCCGAGCGAGGAATCACAGTAACCAAAAGCTGAGAACCTTCTGCCTCGACGAACTTTACGCCTGCCCCGTATCAAGGACGGGACGGCGGGCCAAGCATTTTACCGAGCCCATCGACCATTCTAATGGCCTTTTGAGGACAGAAAAAGCCAAAAAAAAGGCAGCCACTCATTCCGTAGAGCGAATACCCCAGCCCTTCAATACCTCACGGGCTTGAGTCTCATTCTCAACCTTCTTAAATCGAGCCCCCGCCTGACCCTTCACCCGCGCCTCGCACTCCGCCCAAGTCGAGTGCCGCTCGAGTTTTCCACTGAGGTAACTCAGGTAAAAAACGGCCATTTTAGGCTTTGCCTTTCCATTGCCATTGGACCGGGGAACCTCAAAGCTTGCGGGAAGGTGCCCCAACTCGACTGAATAGTCATGAATAAGCCCCTGAAATAACGTTGGTTTTACCCGCTTGCTGCATTTTACGGCGAGCTCATCACATCTTTCGTTCCCGGCAAAGCCCTGGTGGCCCGGCACGTACTTCCAGCGGACCTTCCCGTTCGTGGCCGCAGAAGAAGCGAGTAAGGCCTCCCAAAGATCGCGATTTGTGACGTCTTTGCCGTCGCTCGTCTTCCAGCCATTGCGCCTCCACCCGAAAATCCAGGCCGTGATCCCTAAGATCAAATAGGACGAATCTGTGAAAATCTCGATATCCTCACCCCGACCGGCTGCAATCTTCAACCCCTCCAAGATCGCCCGCATTTCCATTCGATTATTCGTGGTCGCCGGCTCGCTGCCCGCGAGTTCTCGAACCTGACCATCCGAAAAAGCCACAATAGTGCCCCATCCGCCGGGGCCGGGATTTCCCGATGAGGCCCCATCTCCAAATATCAACGTAGATCCATTAAATTGCTCAGGAAATTTCGACAACCTCGCCTCCAATCCACCACCGTATCCAACCTTTTTATGGCCATGACAGAGGCGTGACAATCAAGCCCTCATTCGCCGGTATTTTTAGAAACATGCTTCTCAGCGACCTGCGGGTTCTGCATCAACACAAACGAACGGTGCACGACGGGGCTTTCACGCCCCTCCTAGATCCCTCTACGTTGCTCCAAATCGATACCTGCCAGCGCCGACTTTGGATCTTTCCTGTCGACTCCGCTCGTACCACTGGCATCGACCTCGCGAACTTCGAGCTGCTCTCGGGTTCGGATGCGTACCGTTTTCTGCTTCAGGTTTCGACCGGTTTAGAGAGCCAGATCCGGGGAGAGACGGACATCTTTGGCCAAATCAAAGCCGCCTGGGCTCAGTTCGACGCATCTCCGAACGCGGATGCCCTGACCCTGCAAATGCTTCGCCCCTGGATCCAGCGCTGGTTCGAAGACACGAAGGAAATCCGCAGTCTCTACCTTCAGAAGGTCGGCGGCGCCTCCTACGGAAGCCTTGTGCGAATGATTTTGAAACAGACGGAAAGCCACCCGGATGAGCCGATTCTCCTCGTGGGAGCCGGACAGCTCGCACAAGCCATTCTTCCGTGGATCGACGATCATGAGCTTTGGCTGGTCAATCGAAGCCTTGCCGGCCTCGAGGCTTTAACGACTGAGCTTGCAAGGCGGTCATGTAAACGATTCAAGGTTTTTACAACGGAGGACGAAATCCGTTTTGCCTATCGGCATGCCGCACACGTGATTCTCTGCATCCCCATGCAGGAAGAAGAGGATCAAGTGCGGGTGGCCTTGCTCCGGACGCGCCCACGGCATGGACTCATTATGCATCTCGGCGGAATTGAGGTGCGGGACACCGCCTGGGAAACGCTGCCGGGAGTGATCCCCCTCTCGGAACTTTTCGAACTTCAGAAGCGCCAAGAGGTCCACCGAGGGGACGTTTTCTCGCAGGCGGAACTTGCCTGCTGGGAAAAAGCGAGACATCGCCTCCTCTCCAGCCCTGTCGGCGGGTCCCTGAGTGTCCCACACGGGTGGGAAGATCTCGCCGTCTTCGCCGGAATCAGGTAAGCCAAGATCAGCTGCCATGAAATCGAATCTCTTGCGCTTAGGCACCCGGAAATCCCTGCTCGCGTGGGCTCAGAGTTCCTGGGTCGCCCACGAAATCGAATCGCTCAACCCCGGCCTCACCGTTGAGCTGGTGGGTATTGAGACGCGTGGAGACCGCGTCCTCGACGTCCCTCTCAGTCAGGTTGAGGGTAAGGAATTTTTTGTCGCCGAGCTAGATGACGCTCTGAAATCGAGACGGGTCGATTTCTCCGTTCACTCGATGAAGGACTTGAGCCTCGACCGACCTGCGGGTTTCACCCTTGCCGCGATCCCGGCAAGGGAAGATCCCCGCGATATTGTTTTCTTCTCTCCGGGGATCGAGAAAAAACTCAGGGCCAAAGCGACGATCCGAGTCGGCACCTCCTCCCCGCGTCGCCTGGAAAACATTCCCGGCTTTCTGAGGCGTGCACTCCCGCGATTCGAAAGCAGCACGGAGCCGAAACTCCAGTTCGCGGAAATTCGCGGCAACGTCAATACCCGCCTCGGGCGGATTCACCTGGCCGAATCTCACGAACGCCATTTGGACGGTGTGGTCCTCGCCCTCGCTGGAATCGCTCGTCTCTGGGCCGATCAGGAGGGAAGAGCGGAACTTGGGAAACTCTTTCAAGGCATTCGCTTCATGGTCTTGCCGCTTCGGGAGAACCCTACCGCCGCCGCGCAGGGAGCACTCGCCATCGAATGCCGCGCGGACGACCAGAGAACTCTCGGATGTCTTCGAAAACTTCACGACCCCAAAACAGAAAGCTTAGTGGCTCGAGAGCGTGCGCTCCTCGGGGAGTGGGGCGGAGGATGCCATCAAAGATTCGGCGCCACCGCGGTTCAACATCCGCAACTCGGCGAGTTGTTCTTTATTCGCGGCAAACGTCCGAACGACGAGCAGGTCGACGAACTCCGATGGACTCCTCCTGCCGCCCCTCTTTCGTCTGATTCTTGGGACGGACAATACTGGCGTGCTGCGGGTACTGAGGAACTTCTCCACCCTGCGCTTCCAGATTTTTCTGGAAAAATGGTTTTCGTGGCGCACTGGCGCGCGCTCCCGATCGACGGCGCCCATACCTGGGATCAGGCAAAAGTTTGGACCTCAGGAACGACAAGCTGGTTTCGGCTCGCGGCTACGGGTCTATGGGTTGAAGGCTGTGCAGAGGGGCTCGGTTTCGATTTCGCGCTCAACACCTTACAGAAGCCATGTCTCCAATTGGGTCCCCCGGAGAGCTGGCATGTCTTGACTCATGCGGGGGCGTCCGCGGAATGGGCTGAAATCATTCCCCACGAAAATATTCACGCCACGTACCACCTGCACATCGATGCGGAACCGCCAGAATCCAAAAGTCAGTTGCGCCAAGCCAAAGAAATCTATCTCAGTTCTTTTTCGCAATACACCCGACTAAAACGAGAAATTCCCGCCGGCGCAAGACTCAGCTGCGGTCCCGGCCGCACGGCCAAGGGCTTGCTCCAGCTGGGTCTTCGGCCAAAGGTATTTCCTTCGATCGAAGAATGGCGAAAATGGATCAACCAAAGGGGGCAGTCATGAGCACTATTCAGAAATCCGAACAGCTTTTCGAACGAGCCAAACGCGTGTCCCCCGGAGGCGTACATTCCCCTGTTCGCGCCTTCAAGGGCGTAGGTGGCACCCCCCGTTTTATCCAAAAAGCCGATGGGTGCATGCTGACTGACGTAGACGGCAACCCATACATCGATTTCTGCATGTCATGGGGGCCCCTCATCTTCGGCCACCAAGATCCCGAAGTGGCCGAAGCCGTTCGCGAAGCGCTCTCTCGCGGTTGGTCGTATGGCACGGCGGAGCCCTACTCGCTTGATCTCGCAGAGCTGATTACCTCCTCCCTTCCCTGGGTCGAAAAAATTCGCTTCGTCAACTCGGGAACGGAAGCGGTCATGGCGACGATTCGCCTGGCCCGCGCGGCGACCGGACGAACAAAAGTTCTCAAGTTCGATGGCTGCTACCATGGACACGTCGATTCGATGCTGGTTCGGGCGGGATCTGGCCTCGTCGATCTGGCCGCCCCGGACAGCGCCGGCGTCTCCCAGGCAACCTCCAGTGAAACCCTCGTGGCGCCACTGGATGATATTCCCGCCCTTGAAAAAATCATCGCAAGGCACGGAGCGGATCTGGCCGCCATCTTGATCGAGCCGATTCCGGCGAATAATGGCTTGCTCCTCCCGCGTGAGGAGTTTCTCGCGGAGCTATCGCGAGTCGCGAAGAAGTGCGGCGCGCTTCTGGTCTTTGACGAGGTGATCACGGGCTTTCGCATGGCCTTCGGCGGAATGGTCGAGCGCTCGGGCGTGAAACCCGACTTGGTCTGCTATGGCAAAGTGATCGGCGGGGGATTTCCCGTGGGCGCTTACGGAGGGCGGAGCGATCTCATGGATCAGATCGCGCCCAGCGGTCCGGTCTATCAGGCGGGCACCTTAAGCGCCAACCCGGTAGCGATGACCGCGGGCCTGGCCATGCTTCGGAAGCTGAAGCGCGAGAACCCTTATCCGACGCTTGAGAAGAACGTCGTGGCGCTCACCTCTCGCATTGCGACCGCCGCCCGTGACGCCGGCTTCACGCTGCCCTTCCATAGCCAGCAAATGGCCTCCGTTTTTTGGGGAATTCTCGGCCCCATCCAGACGAAAGATGGCGTTGTCCGCACCATTGAACAAATTCCAGGGGGGCACAAAGCGACCTACGCGCGCCTCTTTCATGCGCTCCTAGCCGAGGGCGTCTATCTCGCGCCCAGTGGTTTTGAGGTTTCATTCCTGTCGACGGCGCATACCCCAGCTCACCTGGATCGGGTCGTCGAGGCGTTTCATTCCGCATTCCGGAAGATTCGGGACACATGACTCCTCGCAAACTCGATCGCACCGCCTCGCGGGCTGAGCGCCGCAGATTCCAAGTGATTCTGGTCGTCCACATCGGGTGGCTCGCGACGGTTTTCCTCCTCGCGGGGTGGTGGGGCAGCCTCCTGTTCAAACAGGGAGAGAAGATCGCGGAACTCGAAAACAAAATGGGCACCGCCGCGGAGATCGTTCAAGCTCAGTGGCTCAAAACCCAGCGGATGCTGTTCTGGGAGTCGTCCTCGTTGCTCGCGCTACTTCTGATCGGAACCCTGTTCCTCATCTGGCTCTACTGGCGAGATAGTCAGCGCGTCCGCGCGATTCAGAACTTTTTCGCTTCCTTCACCCACGAAATCAGGACGCCGTTGGCGAGTATTCGCCTGCAGGCAGAGTCGATCGCGGACCGCCTTGAAAACCGGACGAGCGACTCGAAAGCGCTCGTTCATCGCCTCCTCGAAGACACGCTCAGGCTCGAAGACCAGGTCAGCCGCGCACTCGAGCTTGCTCGGGTAGAGGGGGGGGGGCGCCTTTCTCTCAAACCTGTTGGTCTGCGACCGATGATCGAGAAGTTTGTGCAGGAGAGCCCCCTGCATCCGACGCTCCGGATTGGCGAGGAAACAGTGCTTGCCGATCCGTCAGCAGTGCAGCTCATCATTCGCAACGTCCTGGAGAACTCCGCGCGGCATTCCGGGTCCGCTACTCCCCAGGTCAGCATCACTTCGGAGAATGTCGGAGGCCAGGTTATTTTGCGTGTTCAGGATGACGGCACGACCGCCACGCCCAGCCCGTCCCTCGGAAACCTTTTCGCCAAGGGCCCCAACTCCACCGGCGCAGGCGTTGGACTCTACCTCATTCGATCGCTGATGCATGCGATGGGGGGCGCCGCTTATTTTGAGGCCGCGAATGGCTTCTTGGTTGAACTCGAATTTCAGGAGGCCCCTATCGATGGGTAATACGCGGGCCGATCAGATCCTGCTCGTCGAAGACGAGGCCAACCTCGGTTCCACGCTCGTCGAACGCCTGACTCAGGAGGGCTATGAAGTCGTTTGGTCAAAAACGGCCGGCGAGGCTCGAAACGCGATCCTGAGCAGTCGTTTTGACCTGGCGCTGATGGACATCGGTCTCCCTGACGGAAATGGATTCGAGGTCGCCGAGCTGCTGCGAAAACAGGATCCGAAAACCTCGATTGTTTTCCTCACAGCCTACGGGAATCCCGAAGATCGAATCCGCGGCCTCGAACTTGGCGCAGAGGACTACGTTGTCAAGCCCTACCACTTCCGCGAACTCCTACTTCGTCTTAAAAATGGATTGAAGCGTGCGCGCTTCGCCTCTTCCGCGCTCCTGCACGGCACCGACAGCGATGGCGGCGTTCAGATCGGTCGAGCCCGGGTCTTCTTCCTAAAATTCGAGCTGGTCATCGACAACGTAAAAACACCTTTGAGTCACAAAGAGTGCGCCCTCCTTCGGCTCTTGCACGAGCGCCGTGGGCAAGTCGTCAGCCGGGACGAAATTCTCAACAAAATTTGGTCCGAAGACGAATTTCCGACGACTCGCACCGTCGATAATTTTATTCTCCGTTTAAGAAAACTCGTAGAACCAAACCCCGAGGATAACTTCATGATCCGAAGTATCCGCGGCGTGGGATACCAATTGGCAGAGGAACCATGAATCTATTTCAAGCCGCGATGAGAAGAATGAACGATACCCAGCGTCCCCCTGTTTGGTTCATGCGCCAAGCCGGCCGCTATCACTCCCATTACCAGGCCCTTCGCAAGGAGCACTCCTTCGTCGAACTCTGCAAGACTCCCCAAGTGGCCTGCGAGGCGACCCTGGGCCCGGTTGAAGATTTCGGGTTTGACGCAGGAATTCTATTTTCAGATCTCCTCTTTCCACTCGAGGCCATGGGCATGGGGCTCTCCTACAACGAGGGTCCGGCTCTCTCGTGGCATCTGAAAACCAATGCTCAGTTGGCTCAGCTCCGAGGGGGCGTCGAGCTTGCGCAGCACATGAATTTTCAGGGCGACGCGATGAAACTGATCCGAGCCGCCCTGCCGAAAGACAAAGGTCTGCTCGGTTTCGTCGGGGGCCCACTCACCCTCTTTTTTTACGCCGTCGAAGGTAGCCACAAGGGCGATCTCGCCGATGCCCGCGCCGGATTATCAGATGGTCGATTCGAAGGATTCTGCGATCTCCTGTGTGAGCTGTTAGCTGAGAACATGGCCATTCAGGCACGCAACGGAGCCGACACGATCGCCATACTCGATACCTGCGGCGGCGAGGTCGACCCCATGCAATTCAAGACCCTGATCGTTCCTCAACTCAAACGAGTGATCGAGCTCTTCCACCGCCGCTGCCCTGATTTTCCCATCACCTACTATTCAAAAAAAACCGATTCTGAATACTGGAAAAGCCTCGTTGAGTTGCCGATCAGCGTTCTAGGAATCGACTGGAATCACTCCTTGCCCGAAGTGTTGAAGAACTGGAGCGATCGCTTCGCCATTCAAGGGAACGTCGATCCTGAATGGCTCTTTCTCCCTGCTGAAGAGCTCGAAGCCCGGCTTTTCAAAGTATTTGAATCCGTGCGCGAGCTCCCCGCGAAACTCCGACGGGGGTGGATCTGCGGCCTGGGACATGGGGTGCTTCCGAAAACACCTGAGTCGAACGTGCGGCTCTTTCTCCGGATGGAGCGAGAGATATTTGGGGGAATGAGTTCATGACCGACCACGAGCTGCTCAAAAAATACAATGTACCGGGCCCGAGATATACAAGCTATCCAACGGTGCCCTACTGGGACACGAATCCTTCGCCCCAGGAGTGGCTAGAAAGCATCCATAGCGCGCTGGAAACGAGCGCGGCCCAAGGTATTGGAACAGCGCTTTATCTACATATTCCTTTCTGCGAAAGCCTGTGCACCTATTGTGGCTGCAATACTCGAATCACTCGTAACCGTTCGGTCGGGACCCCTTACGTCGATACCGTCCTCCGAGAATGGACTCTCTACCGTGACGGTCTCGCTCGACTGGGCTGGAACAAAAAAATTCCGATCTCAGAAATCCACCTGGGAGGGGGAACACCGACCTTCCTTTCGCCCGAGGAGCTCACTCGACTCGTGTCCGGCATCCTCGAATTTTGCACCGTCGACGTGGAAGCGGAGTTTTCAGTCGAGGCAGATCCACGCGTCACGGGTCGAGCCCACCTGGAAACACTCTCGAAGCTCGGTTTCAAACGCCTCAGTCTGGGTATTCAGGATTTTGACCCGAAGGTTCAGGAGACTGTTCACCGAGTTCAGTCCGAAGCCCAGGTTCGGGAAGTCACGGAGTGCGCCCGCTCGCTCGGTTTCACGAGCGTGAATTACGATCTCATCTATGGTCTCCCGTTCCAGTCGCTCGAGAGCATCCGGAACACGATCGACGCCGTTCGCAGGCTTCTCCCAGATCGAATCGCCTTCTATGCCTATGCTCATGTTCCGTGGATCAAGCCCAGCCAGCGCCGCTTCACTGAGGCCGATCTTCCCGCCGGGGACGAGAAACGCGCCCTCTACGAGCTGGGACGTGAGATGCTGGAGGAGGTAGGATACCGAGAAATCGGCATGGATCATTTCGCGCTCGAAACCGACTCCCTCTGGCAGGCCAGCCGAAGCAGCGCGCTTCATCGTAACTTCATGGGGTATACCGCGCGGCAGGTAGCGCCCCTCCTCGGACTCGGAGTTTCCGCCATCGGAGACTCCTGGGCTGCTTTCGCGCAGAATGAAAAATTGCTCGAGACCTATCACCAGCGCGTTCATCAGGGAGAGCTTCCCATTCTCAGGGGCCACGTCCTGAACGACGAGGATCGGATCCTCCGACGACACATTCTGAATCTCATGTGCCGCCTGCAGACGAGCTGGCAGGACCCTTCCCTGCGCCTGCCCTTTCTAACGGAGATCGCCGGGCGCTTAAGTGAACTTACACGCGATGGCTTGGTCCGAGTCGACAAAAACACGTGCGTGATTGAGGAGAAGGGACGGCCGTTTCTGCGAAACATCTGCATGGCGTTTGACGCCCGGTTGGTCAGACAGGCGCCCACCACCCAGCTCTTCAGCAAGACGGTCTGATGCTTGGCGACCTGGATCCATCGAAACGCAAAATGTTCATTGTCGGAGGGGGCATCTCCGGACTTCTCTGCGCCTGGAGGTTCGCGCGCGCGGGGTACCCGACGACCGTCGTCGAAGCCCAAGCCCGCTGGGGCGGACTCATTCAGACCCATCAGCTGGAACATGGAATTGCTGAAACGGCCCTGCACTCGTTCCTCGAGTCACCGCTCGTCCATCAGTTTCTCGAAGAGCTTCGCTTTGACCGTGTCGAGGTACGGAAGAATAGCCGGGCGCGCTTCATCGTACGTGCTGGTCAACCCAGGCGGCTTCCGCTTCGCCCTCACGAACTGCTCCTGCTCGCCACCCGTTACGTATTTACTTCGTTCCCGCACACTCCAGCCGATGAAATGACGTTGAAAGAATGGGGCGACGGCCGACTTGGCGCGGCCGGCACGGCCTATCTCCTGAATCCCTTCCTGCGCGGGATTTACGCGGCACGCCCGGAAGAGCTCGGGGTCCAGGCGTGCTTTCCAGACCTCCTGCGGAAGCCCAAAAAGAATAAAAAGCTCATCGGCCCTCGACGAATGATCGCCGGCCGCCTGGGCTCCGAGAGCCTGATCCGGACTCTGGTCGAACGAATCCAGGAAACAAAAAATGCAGCACTCCGCCTAAGCACCCAGATCGAAACGCTCCCTTCTGATGCAAATGTCATCATGACGGCCCCAGCCTACGCCGCCGCTGATATTCTGAAAACGTCCCACCCACAGATCTCTGAACTGCTCGCCTCAATCCGGTACGTGCCTCTCGTCACCATCACTGTATTTGTAGAAGCAGCGTCGATCGCTCCTTCGCGAGGGGTTGGGATCGGCGCGCTTTTTCCGGAGGCCGAAAATTCCAGGACCCTAGGCATCCTCTTTAATTCGAGCGCATTCGAAAATCGCGTTCGAGATGAGACTTCAGCGGCCGCCTACACGGTCCTCCTCGGGGGAAGCGCTCAGCCTGAGGTCATGGCGGAGACCGACACGGAACTCCTCGTTCGCGTCGATCACGATCTCCGGGTCGTTTTGGGGTCGGGCGTTCGACGACTTTCCGCGAAAATCACGCGTTGGCCTCGCGCTCTCCCTCTGTATTCAAATCGTCTTGCTTCCACCTGGTCGGCTCTTTCAAGCGAACTTAAAAATGCGCCCGGGCTACTCCTCTTCGGAAACTACACCGGCCAAATCAGTCTGCGCGGAATGATTGAGACGGTCATGGCGCTGCCCCTCCTTCCCACCCCTTAACCGTCAAAGAAACATCGCTGCCAGATCTCCCCGACCCGGTTAAACTGAAGGGAACCTTATGGCCATGGGGACGATCATGACTCAATTCACTGCCTTACTCTTGTTTTTCGTTTCGCTTCCCGCACTTGCAGGCGTGAGCGGGAACGTCTCGGTAGAATCCACCGGTTTCATGAAAAGAGCAGTCGAAAGACCCGAGTTTCTAGCGACGATCGGCCTCGCTCCGTCAGGTGATTTTGAGAATCGCCTCGTCGAAGCTCGAATCGAAATGCTCTCCTACGTTTTCGTGAACAATGTGGCCACCTTCTCACCAGAATCGCCCGAGGCCTACGTCTCGACGCGAAGAGGGCTCTTGGGTGAGGAACACCAGTTCACCTTTGGGCGCCGAAAGATGGAATGGACCTCTCTCGAAAGCGGGATGAATTTTCTAATTTCGAGCTGGTCCCCTCGATTCGCCTGGAACCCCTTCCAACAGAATCAGGTCGGACATACCGGGCTCTTCTACACTTACCAACGCAACAACTTTCGTCTGACCGCCCTCGCTACTCCCATGGCTATTCCCGAGCGCCCCGCCCCAGGAGGAAGCCCCTGGGCAGACCCAAATCCCACCTCCGTCAACGCCCTCGGCAGAGAAGTGCCGCTTCGATATGATCTGTCGAACATTCCCTATGGCCAAATCATCTTCCGGCCCGGCGCCGCGCTCTCCCTTCGATACGGGGAAGAAGAGGGGCCCTGGATTCGCGGCAACTACGGCATCATGGGGTCTAATACTGTGAATGTCGGCGTGCTAGCGAAGCTCGACCCCAATAAGGACATCATCGAGGCTAGCATTCTGGCGCGCGGCCTGCACGACGAACGGGTCTCTTTTGAGGCCGGATATGAAGGGGGCTACTTTTCGACCTGGGCCTCTGCGAACCATGTGCGGCCGGTGTTCATGCCCACCACTCCGGCCGGATACATTGTCAGCGCGGTCGGAACCGGAACGATCGTCGGCGTCGGCGGCGAGCTCCGGTTGAAAAACGGGATCCGATTTCAATCCGGATACGCGAAGACCTGGGAGGTTCAACCCAAGGCGGCCAAGGGGGAGATGACCTTTGATATGGGCGGACGCTACGCCTACTCATCGTTGTTCCGCCTCAATGCCCAGTACCAAGGTGAATCCCGGATGACGTACGGAACCGGATTGCTGTTCGACACGGACAAAGGGAGCCAGCTTTTCTCCCTCGACATCGCTGTGCGGCTCGGAAAACGAACGGTCGCTAGCATGGGCCCCTGGCTCGTGGGAGTCGGTGCGGATTTCTTTGCCTCTGAAACGGGTAAAGGGGCTATCGGCAAATTTCGGGGCAATGATTTGCTTCGCGCCCGTGTGGCCTATCTTTTTTAAAGGCACACCGGTCTAACGAATCCAGCCGGTCAAAATAGCCCGCGAGATACGCGCAACGACAAATGGGTCCCGCTAAAAACTCGTGTACCTGAGCCAGTTGCCTCCGCTGAACGGAGTTCGGTTTTCCCATCCATTCAAGAAGGGAAAAATCATCCTCCGACCAGAACAAGATCGCTTTTCCCTGCCGTTGCGCTCTTCCCACTCGGCCCACCATCTGAGCAAACGCAAGCAAGGTCGGTGGCACCTGCCACAGCACGACCCAGTCCAACCCCCTAAAATCCATCCCCAGACCAAATGCCGAGGTCGAGATGACGACGACCTCCGTACCTTGACGAAGACGCTCTTCAATCGCCGCTCGTTCCTCCCGTGACAGACCCGCGTGATAAGCATAAGCCTCGCGACCGAGCGATCGAATCCAACGAGTGAGTCTTTCCGCGCTGGATCGCGTGACCACAAAGACGAGCCCCGATCCCACCAAACTCTTCAACTCTCGGGCAAGAGCCTGATGACGCCCCGGCAGCTCCTCGCGTAGAATCTCGATTTCCAGATTTTCGCTGAAACCGAAGCGCCCTCGCTGCAAGAAGTTCACCTCCGGAAGTCGCTGAAAAAGGTCGGCGCGCGCCTCCCAAGGCAGGGTCGCCGATAACCAAAGAGAACGACTCATCCCACCCACCTCGAGAAGTTTAGGAATTTCCAAAAAGGCGGGCCGAAACTGACTCCCCCATTCCCAAAGGCAGTGCGCCTCATCGACGACGAGAAGGTCGGGACGCCATTCCAAAATTCTATCCTGATTTCGACCCATGAGGAGGGATTCCGGATTCAACACCCAGGCTCGAACGCCCATTCCCTCGAGGCGCGCCACCTGCTGACGCTTCAGGGCCACCAACGGAGTCAAGAGAAGCACTCGAGAGCTCGGCGCCCTCCGCATAAACTCCTCATAAATGAGGCTTTTACCCGATCCTGTCGGCGCGACCTGAATGAGATGCGTCGATAAGCCGAGAAGGGAAATCACTGCTTCTTCTTGAAAGGGATAGAGCTTCATGGTGAAGCGTTCCCTTCGCAAGAACTGGACCTCTCAGTCCGAGCGGAGGACGAGAGTAGGTTCCCGAGACCGGAACCGAAGATAAACCAAGCCCCCGAGCATTCCGAAAAGAATGTTAAAAAACGCGACGAGACTGAAAACATCCGCCCCGCGCTCGGTTCCTAAGAAATGAAACAGCCAAAGAAAGGCGGCGTGCCCCGTCCCCACGCCGGCCGGCAGAACCGGCACCGCCGTCACGAGAAGCCCGAGGGGAACCACCACGAAAACAGCGGCGGCCGAGATGCCTTCAACGCCAAGCGCCTGAAGATAGAGTAAGCAACTGATGCAAACAATCAGATGGATGGCGACCGAACTGAGCAGGGCTAAAAATACCGTTCGAGGGTATTTTCGATAGACCTTAATGCCCTGATAAATGCGCAACACCGAGCCTGCGGCATTCACTCTCTTCGAAAGCCATTCGAGCGCCTTCATGACCGGATCCCGCGCATCATGGAGCGAGAACAAGTAGATATAAAACCCGATCACTCCAGCCGCTGCCAGCGCAACAAACACCTGAATACCCGTCAACAAAGGCGTCCCCTCGAACTTCCTAAATTCGATCAGAAGAGCCGTCGCCGAAACCAAGACTAGTGCGGATACCCCGGCCACTCGGTCGAACAGAATACTTCCGAAACCCCTCGCGCGAACCCCTTCCACCTCGCGGGCAACGTAAACCGCTTTGACAAGGTCTCCGCTGACCGCTCCGGGCAAAGCGATGTTGAAGAAGTTGCCCACCAGTCCAAGCTCGGCGATTCGTAAAAAGGGAAGATGAATCCCTTGCGCCAGCAAAAGCCAGCGCCACCGCAAAATGCCCAGCGCAGTAGAAACCGACATCAACACCAAGGCGGGAACCATCAGATCGATGCGTGCGAACGCGCGACCGGTCGCTTCGAGCGAAAGAAAGCCCTTTCGTCCCAAGAAATACAAAAGCGCTGATACCAGCAGAATCTTAATGATCGTCTTCGCCGTCCGAAAGGTCATCGGCTCGTCTCCCTTAAAAAGTTTGAGAAGATCGCCTGACCGACCGTCTCATCATAGAGTTCCGCGGTTTTGAAAACCTTTTCTGGGTGAAACTGAATCCCAAAGACGGGTTTCGACTTCATTTCGACCGCCTGAATCGCGCAATCATCCGAACAAGCCGTGACTTCGAGCTCCTTTAACGGAGACGCGACCTCGTCCTGGTGCGAGGAATAAGAATAAAAGAGTGGAGAGAGTCCCAGCAAAAGGCGGCTCGGGCCGGTTTTCCGAATTTGGGTCCACCCATACTCGGGCACCTGGCTTTGTCGAACGGTCTCTAGCCCACCCAATGCTCTGTGAAGGGTCTGATGGCCGTAACAAACTCCAAGAAGGGGAATGGAAAGATCTACCGCCCGACGAACAAATCGGTCCAGTTCGATTACCCAAGGGGCCAAATCCATCGCTCGCGTCAAAGAGCCGGAAAGAATCACTCGATCAAATCCTTCCGGAGAAGAAGGCAAATCAGAATGAGGCCCGCGTCTCACCCAAACCGTTGCCCCAGTAAGCTGACGGGCGTGCCCCACCAGCTCCGACGCTCCCCAGCTGTCGCGCATCATGTTGTTGTCGACAATGAGAATCTTCATCGCTGGGCATCCCGCCGTAATCGGCTCTCCAGCAGAGCGGCATATTTCATAAACATCGAGTGCGCGGCGTTTACCGAGATAATCAAGCCCGCCAAGCCATCCAGAAAACCCCGCTTGAGCAGATAGGTCTCGATGAATTTCCCGATCGGTTTGAAAAGAAGCAAAACCACGCTGCCCGTCTTTCCCTTGCTTCGCAAATCGCTTGTGCCGAGCTGAGAAAATCTCACGTTCGTCAGCACCTGATCGTGCACACTCCCGAACGAGTCATGCTCGAGATCATGCTTCAAACGGAGCACCTTCCCCCGCACGAGCAGCTGCTCGTGAACGTTCGGCTCAGTCCACCGGGACAGCCTCCGGTTCGACAGCCGAATCAGAACGTTCGGGTACCATCCTCCGTACCGAATCCACCGCCCTAAATAAAATGTCCGCCTCGCCATCGAAAATGCAGCCCAGGGGTTGGCGGAGCCATCCACCCTGCCCAGTTCAGTCCGAATCTCGGCCGCCAACTCGGGGGAAACCCGTTCATCCGCATCCAGGCTCAGCACCCAGTCATGACGCGCCTGCTCTTGGGCAAAATTTTTCTGCTGCCCATAACCCTGCCAATCATGATGAATCACCCGAGCGCCCTCCGCTTCCGCGATCTCGCGCGTACGGTCTTGGCTCCCCGAGTCGACCACAAGAACCTCCTCCGCCCATGCGACTGAGCGAATCGCTTGAGCGATCTGCCCTTCCTCATTCTTCGCGATAATGGTGACACTGAGAGGCGGCCTTGGCATCTGTCTCCTTCATAGCTCTAAAAGCTGTGGATTTCTCGGCCAAAAACGAGTTTAAGAAGACTCGGGGAGACTTTTGACGATGCGAGTTGTTGTTATCGGTACGGGGTATGTAGGCTTGGTGGCAGGTGCCTGTTTTTCTGACGCCGGAAATGAAGTGACCTGCGTTGATATCGACGCAAAGAAGACCGAAGCACTCAAACGTGGTGAAATCCCCATTTACGAGCCTGGCCTCGACACTCTCGTAAAGAGAAACACCACCGACGGACGCCTCAAATTCACGACCTCCACCGCCGAGGCGATGGCTGGCGCCGAAATCGTCTTTCTCGCCGTAGGTACCCCCCCTCTACCGAGCGGGGACCCTGATCTCAGCTACCTAAAAGCCGCCTCCGAGCAAGTGGCTCGAGCCTTGAAAGGGTATGCGATCATCGTGAACAAATCGACTGTGCCGATCGGTACCCACCTTCAGGTTGCAGAGTGGATGAAGCCCCATACTTCGTGCGATTTCGACGTCGTGTCGAATCCTGAATTTTTAAAAGAAGGGTCCGCGATCGACGATTTTCTCAAGCCCGATCGAGTGGTGATCGGAACGAAGAAACCAGAAGTTTTTCAAAAAATGGCGGACCTCTACGCACCCTTTGTTCGACAGGGAAACCCCGTCATTTGGATGGATCCCGTCTCGGCCGAAATCACCAAATACGCCTGCAACGCTTTTCTCGCAACCCGCATCAGCTTCATGAACGAGCTGTCTCGCCTCTGTGAGGTAGTGGGTGGGGACGTCGAGATGATCCGCAAAGGCATGGCGACCGACGTGCGCATCGGGAAACATTTTCTCTACGCCGGGGCCGGCTATGGAGGTTCGTGCTTCCCGAAAGACGTCCAGGCTCTCGTCTCGACAGCGAGAAAGAACGATATACCGCTTGGCATCGTCAGCGCAGCGGAGGAGGCCAATGCTCGACAAAAGGCTCATTTAGTGACGAAGGTCAAAGCCCACTTCAAGGGCAACCTGCAAGGTAAAACTTTCGCGCTTTGGGGCCTCGCGTTCAAACCCAACACGGACGACATGCGCGAGGCCCCGGCCCTCACCATGATCGAGGGATTGCTGGAGGCGGGCGCCAAGGTCCGCGCTTTTGATCCGGTGGCGATGGAAAATACAAGAAAGATCCTCGGTGAGCAGATTGCGTACTGCCAAAACGCCTACGATACGCTCACCGGGTCTGATGCGCTGCTCATCGCGACGGAGTGGAATGAGTTTCGAAATCCCGATTTCAAGAAGGTGCAGGCCCAGCTCAAAAGTCCCGTCATTTTCGATGGCCGCAACCTCTTTGAACCGGTCGCGATGAGACGAAACGGTTTCACCTATTACTCGATGGGACGACCGACGGTATAGGCGCGTGGAACCCTACGAGAGCGTCTCTTTAATTGCGACGACCTACAATCAACCTGCCGATCTCGACCTCTATCTTCGGTCTCTGAAGCAGCAGACCTACGCCGCGTTTGAGATCGTGATCGCCGACGACGGAAGTGGCGAGGAAACCCGGAGAGTGATCGCCCACCACCAGCGGGAGTGGGCTGGTCCCAGGCTGAAACACGTCTGGCACGAAGATCAGGGCTACCGAAAAGCGAAAATCGTCAACGAGGCCGTTCGACAGTCCTCCGGCCAATGGCTTGTGTTCACTGACTCGGATCATCTGGTCCACCCCCAATTCGTCGCCGACCACGTATCCCAACGAGGAACAAATCGCCTCTTTATGGGCCGACGAGTCGACCTCACGCAGCCAGTTTCGGACTGGATTCGAAAGAACCCCGTACGACTCTTTAAGCCAGGGTTTTATCTTCGCATCCTCTCCGTTCGTGGCGCTAACCGAACCCTTCGCATCGCCTGGACGCCGCTCGCCCGAGCTCTCGGCGCCTTCCGCGTGCCTGACCTTCTCGGCTCGAATTTTTCAATCGCCCGCGACCTCCTCTTCCGCGTCAATGGTTTCGACGAGTCGAATGAACACTACTGGGGCGAGGATGGCGATCTCTACGCACGGGTCAGTCACGTCGGAGCGGAGATCTACGGTCGGAAGATGTTTGCCGTGCAGCTCCATCTCTGGCACCCGCTGCGAAAGCCAAAACCAGATGCCGAGGTGGGCTACAGAAACCGGCTCGCGGATCCGCACTACCAGTTTTGCAAAATCGGCCTTCAGGTCAAAAGCGGCGCAGTCGATAGCTCCGATATTCAAAAAGCCTGACCCCGGTCAGACGCTCGAACAGATCGA
>CAYIHX010000007.1:46438-108982 GCA_964363305.1 uncultured Bacteriovoracaceae bacterium
ATCGAGAACGATTTTTTTTGCATCCTGCCAGACCCAAACCAAAGGGCTCGCCCGCAGATCCCATTTCCAGTTCTTTGTCTGAATCCGTTCCAGCATAACGGCAGGATGCTGCTCCCGAAATTCCCGCAAACCCCAAATTCTCTTGTATCGATAGTTCTCACCCGTATGGGGCGTGCGGGTTCTCGCGTTCTGTTCGGTCGGGGTTCCGTGGTAGAGTTGATCCATGAAATAGGTTTTTTCCCGCATGGCTTCCGGGGTCCGCACCCATCCATAGTGAAAAACTCTCGCGCCCGAATCCAACACTCTCGGCTTTTCCCCATTCGAAAGACGGAAGCTCTGGGCGTCGCCCACGCTTCGCGCGCCAGCCGACTTCCGAACTGCCCGCACTTCCCTGCGGTATGCGGAACGGGACTCCTGAATGACATCATAGGAGCCGTAAAAATGGACATACCTGAACAGCAAGCCCTGGATATCCGGTCTTTCCTGGGCCAACTGCAAGGCCCTTTTCACAAGCGGATAATCCCGCTCGTGAAAAACTTCGTCCGCCTGCAAATAGACGCACCAATCCCCACGACAGGCATCGAGCGCGATATTCGTCTGCTCCGAAAGGATCAGGCCACGCTTTTTTTTCTCAGGGTCATCCAGAGGCCACACTGAATCAATGATACGAATCTTACCCTTGGCCACCTCAGAGGCGGCAAGCTTCGCCACCTCGATCCGGGTTTCGTCCATGCCCGCCCCGACATTGACCACCAGCTCGTCGACCAACGGGAGGAGAGACAGGATTGACTCCCGAAAGGGATAGTCAAACTGAACGCCATGACGGACGAGCGTGAAACCTGAGATCATTTTTTTCTGTTCTCACGCTGTTCCAGTTGCCACATCTTCATATGACGAACCACCCGCGAAACTCCCTCGAGCAGCGAAATCACAAATCCATGGTAACCGTCGCGATAGGCTTGGTAGTAGAAATAATTTTTATAGAGCATCGCCGGGAACGCAAAGACCAGCTTAAAAGCTGAAGTGCGTTGCCCCTGGCGAAAACGGTCACTTGCTTCAATAGAAGTGTACCGATTCATCTTGTCGAGAAATTTTTCGATGGAAAACTCGGGTGAATGCAAGATCGGCTCGTGAAGCGACTGAGGTGGCTGAGGAAAAACGGGGTATTCATGCACCTCGTTCACGTAACGAACTCCGCTGCGGTGAAAAAAACGATCCTGATACGAAGGGTTCCAGATGCCATACTCAATCGGCTTCCCCAAGAAATATTCTTTTCGGCGGACCTTATAGTACCGATAAGGTGGACCGCCTGGCATTTTCATCAACGAAGTCAGCCGCTCTCGAAGCTCCGGACTGACCGCCTCATCCGCATCAAGGAAAAAAACCCAATCGTTACTCGCTTGCTCTAACGCGAAATTTCGCTGATCGCGAAAGCCCGACCAGAGACGACTCACGAACCGTACCTTCCCACTGTAGGCCCGGCCCGGAGCCTCCGCGATCTCGCGTGTATGATCAGAGCTCATGGCATCCACCACCAGTATCTCATCCGCCCATGCCGCCGACGAAAGACATCGCTCAATCTGTGCTTCCTCATTTCGTGTCAAAACGAGAATGGACACCTTTTGGGGCTTCTCTTCGCTATTCATCGCGAAATCCTCTCAGCCGCGCCGAAAACCGCATCTACCCCGATCTCGCGCATACAACGATGCTGCTCGACCACGCAGGTATCAAGGCCGCACCAGGCGGGATAGCCCGGTAACGCGTCTTTCCTGCAAGGAAGGCCTTCGGCAAAAAAATAGGGATGCCGTTCGGACGGATAGGGATGCCACTCGAACGGATCTTCGGGGCCAAAAATAGTCACCGTAGGAGTCCCCACGGCCACGGCAATATGGCGAGGACCGGAGTCATTTCCAACCAGCACTGCCGTTTCCCCCACCAGGGCAAATAAACTTCTCAAATCGAGCCCAGACTCGATCGTGATCTTCCGTCTCACCTCCGCCTGGGCAACTTGCGCCTCCACGCATCGCAGAAATTCGCGCCCCTGTTGGTCTTCGTCTGCGCTCATCAGGGCGATCACAGATCCGCCGGTCTGTGCGCACCATTTCTCGGCCAGAAGTGCGTATCGCTCGAAGGGCCAGAATTTGGTCGAACGAGAAGCCCCGAGTCCGATCGCCAGTACAGGAGTCGGTAGACCCATTTGGGCCAATCGCTTTTGAGCTTCCTCTTTTTCACCAGGAAGGACTTTGATCTCAGGCAAGCGACCCGGAGAAACATGGGCGCCCAGCGCCCTCACAGAATCCATGTCTCTTTCAATAATAGGCTTGAGGATGCCCTTCCCGGGCACATCTACGGTTGAGTAACGATTCCGGTCCTTATGCCCATGAAAATGAATCGCCCTGGTTGGAGCGCCGGTCGCAAAAGCGAGGGTCGCGCTGGATGGGCTGGCGTGAAAATTCACAACTGTATCAAAACGTTCCCGGCGGAGTCGGATTGCCAAGCCCGCAAGAGACCGCGCGCGGGATGCGGCGTCTCGATGCCGCTCAAACGTCCACACCTTCGAAATAAATGGGTGACCCACAAACACGGGAGCGCAGGTCTGTGAAACCAACACCTGAATCTCCGCCGAAGGAAACGCCCTGCGCAGCTCGTTCAAGGGCGCTGTCATTAAAACCGTATCGCCCAACGCGCGTATTTTGATCGCTAGTATTTTTCTTGGGGAAAGCACTAGAGACACTTCTAACCGATTCTACCCAAAAGAGAAAACCCCGGATGCGAAGAACGCACCCGGGGTCTCAGAAAAATTCAGCTCAAATTTAGTGAGCAGCTTTTTCTGTAGGCTTCTTCGCGGTCTTTGCCTTGTGAGCGACAGGCTTCTTGGCGTTATGGTCGGTCGCAGCAGCTTCGTCATGGTGTTCCGCGGTGGCGGCTTCATCGTGATGGTCGGCAGCGGTGGTCGTAGCATCTTCCGCGAAAGCGACTGCAGAGAGGGCGAGAGAGGACAAAGCAATAATGAGGAACTTCTTCATTTCAGATCTCCTTGATCAAGTGATGGTTAATGACAAAAAACGGTACTGCGTTCCAAAGCGTATGCGAGTGCTATTCCGCCCGCAAATCAAAATTTAGATGCGAAAGTGTAGATGTGCCGAATGTCGATATGGTTAAACCGAAGGTGCTTCAGCTTCATCGCGGAAAGCTGGAGAATGAGCTTTGTATGACGCACCTTTTCCTGAAAACGGACCTTCTTGATCTCTCCTAAAATGAAGGCCTGCATATCTGTCGGATGAAAACAGAACCCCTTCGAAAACTCGAGCCCTCCCTTAAAGGGAATAATTCTCGCTTCAAAGAGATCTCCCCGGGCGAAGCCCCGATTGAGATCGACATCAGAAACCAGGTAAACCTTGTTTGAAAATAGGTCTTCCACAACCAGATGATGATGAAACCAGGTAAACCGTTTTAGTCTGAATATCGAGTGAATAGTCGAACCGAAGTCTTTGTAAATATTGAGTTCTTCATTAGAAAATCGGTCTCTGTTTTTTCGGAAATAATACTTTATAGGCGAGAGATCGACACCGGGAAGGTCCCTATCGAACAGATACCAATCCATAAACAGACACATGCGCTGCTCAAATTCCGGGTCGTCTTCATAGACAATCCCCGCTTTTTCAAAGTACTCCAGCTTCGCATTGTAAACTTCTCGGTAATAATCACCCGAGGTAAACTCATCGATCACGGGCTCTAGGTACTTTTGGTACATACAACCTGCTCCCCTTGAAATGCGGCCATCAGCCCAACAAAGTGATCAAACAGGGCCTCGGAATCATGAGGTCCCGGGCAGGCCTCGGGATGGTATTGCACGGAGAAGGCCGACTTTCCCTCGACCTCCAGCCCCTCACAAGTGTGATCATTCAGATTCTGATGGGTCGACCTTACTCCCCGCGGCAAGGTCTTCTCATCGACCGCGTAACCATGATTGTGTGAGCTTATTTCTACTCTCTGAGTAGCCGCATTCAACACGGGTTGATTGCCCCCTCGATGCCCAAATTTCAGCTTGTAGGTCTTTGCTCCCATCGCCAAACCAAGAATCTGGTGACCCATGCACACGCCAAAAATCGGAAGCTTCCCCACCAAGGCGCGTACGGTATCTACCGCATAGCCCGCCGCAGCAGGATCGCCCGGGCCATTCGACAGAAAAATTCCCTGCGGCCCCGAAGCCAATAGCTCCTCCGCCGAAGCAGTGGCCGGGAATACCCGAACTTCGCAGCCTCTTCGCTCCAAGGAACGAAGCAGGTTCCACTTCAGGCCAAAATCCAGAACAGAAACTCGAAACTGACCCACGGATGACGTCGGCCATGTATAGGCCTCTCGGGTCGTCACCTCTCGAATGAGGTCCCGGCCCTCAAACTGCGGAAGCGTAGAAAAAAGTTCCGTTGCACGACTCAACTCGGATGCCTTCAAAATCAACGCTCGCTTCACTCCTTGGCTTCGAAGGCACTGAGTAAGCGCTCGAGTATCGACTCCGGTCAAACCAGGAACACCCGCTTCTTTCAGGTAGGAATCGAGAGTTCCGCTCGATCTCCAGCTCGACGGCGAGTCCGTCAAATCATTGACCACAAAACCCGCGCACCAGACCTTCGCGCTCTCCGGGTCGTCCTGATTCACACCCGTGTTCCCCAGGTGTGCCGTCGTCATGCACACAATCTCACCGAAGTAAGAGGGGTCGGTCAGGATTTCCTGGTACCCCGTCATCGAGGTATTGAAAACGAGCTCACCGTAGCCCCGGTCGGCACGGTACTCGCCCAGGGGCGCGCCGAACAGTTTGCCGCGAAAAGTGGGAGTTCCCGTACCGCCTTCTAAAACAAGGACGCCGTCCTCAAGACTCATGGTGCTCAACCAATTCTCCTCCGAGCAGCGTCGCTCGAACTCGTCCTTCAAACTCCCACCCCAGGAATGGCGAATTGACGCTCTTCGACAAGATCATGCCCTCCGTAAGCGTCCATTTCTCCCTCGGTCCAAGCACGGTCACGTCTGCCACTGCCCCGACCCTTAGAGTTCCAAATGGAATATTGAGAAGACGCGCCGGCGCAACGGTCAAAGCTTCCACCCATCTCTTCAGCGACACCACGCCATCGTGGACTAGCTTCAACGTCAGCGGCAATGCCGTCTGTAGACCAATAATCCCGTTCGCGGCTTGATCAAACTCCACAGCCTTATCCATCAAAGCATGCGGTGCATGATCTGTTGCAATCACGTCGACCAAACCCTCTGCAACGGCCTTCTGGAGAGCCTCGACATCCCGCTCCGTACGCAAGGGCGGCGCCATTTTATAGCGAGTGTCGTAGCCACGCACCGCCTCTTCAGTCAGAACAAGATGATGAGGGGAGGCCTCCGCGGTCACCGGCAAACCGGCATCCTTGGCACGCCTCACGTGCTCGAGCGCTACCTCCGTTGAAATATGCGCGATATGAACCGGACATCTCGTCAAACGCGCGAGGGCAATCTCCCGCGCCACCATGATCTCTTCCGCCGCAGCCGGATTTCCACGTAGTCCGAGCTCGCTCGAGAGAGCTCCCTCGTTCATCATCCCTTGCCCAACGAGGTTTACATCTTCAGCGTGGCTGATGATGGGCACGCCAAAAGCCTTCGCGTAATCCATGGCCTTGCGCATGAGGTAGGAGTTCATCACGGGCATACCATCGTCGCTCAAAGCGAAGACTCCTTCGCTCACCATTCCACCAATTTCCGCGAGCTCCTCACCCCTGAGGCCCTTCGTCACCGCGCCGATCGGAAAAACACGACACGCCGCCGAGGCGCGTGCCTTTTCCCGAATGTAGGCAGTCACATAGGGCGAATCGTTCACGGGCTGGGTGTTCGCCATACAAGCCACGGAGGTAAAACCGCCGGCCAAAGCCGCCCGCGTCCCCGTCGCGATGGTTTCCTTGTGCTCGAGGCCCGGCTCCCTCAAATGAACATGAATATCGATCAAGCCCGGTAATACCCACTGATTTTTTGCATCATAGACGCGACTGGCGCGATTCTCCGGAATCTGGCCGGGTGCCTCAATCGCAGCGATCTTTCCATCCTCGACCAATAGATCGAAAAGGCCATCCCGATTCGACGAGGGATCGATCACTCGCCCCCCCTTGATTAAGATCGAGTCACCCACTCTTGTTCCCCTTCAACCATTGATCCAAGCCCACTCGATTACAAAGAGAAGCCAGCACCGCCATGCGCACCAACACACCATTCGAAACCTGATCCAGGATCACCGATCTCGGCCCGTCCGCCACCTCAGCATCGAGCTCAACTCCACGGTTGACCGGCCCCGGGTGTAAAATAATGGCGCCCGGCTTCATCATCTGCGCCCGCTCACGGTTCATGCCCCAAAACTTCGCATACTCCGACACCGAGGGGACCTGCATTCGGTTTTGGCGCTCAAACTGAATACGAAGACACATCACCACGTCCGCATCCCTCAAAAGGGGCTCCGGCCGATAGGAATATTCCACCCCCAGTTTTTCCACCTGTGGGGGAAGAAGCGTCGGCGGCGCACAAACCGCCACCTGCGCACCGAGAGTCGACAATAGGGTGATATTGGAACGCGCTACTCGACTGTGAGCGATGTCGCCGATGATCACCACTTTCCTGCCCTTCAAATCGCCTAGCTTCTCCTCAATCGTGAACGCGTCGAGAAGCGCCTGCGTAGGATGCTCATGAAATCCATCTCCGGCATTGATGACCGGCACGTTGACGTTCTGAGCCAAAAAATGCGGGCTCCCTGCGCAGGAATGCCTCAACACGAGGCAGTGTGCGCGCATCGCCTGAATATTATGGGCGGTGTCGATCAATGTTTCACCCTTCTGAACGCTCGACCCTGAGGCTGCAAAATTTAACGTGGCCCCACCCAAACGCCGCGTCGCCAACTCAAAGGAAAGCCGGGTTCGAGTGGAATTCTCGAAAAACAAATTCACGATGGTCTGCTGGGCCAGAAGCGGTATCGTTTCCCCTCGCTCCATAGCAGGGCGGAACGCCCGCGCTGCCAAGAGCAGGCGTCTTATTTCACCGCGGTCGAGATCTTTTGCAGAGAGTAGATGGGACGGGCGCATTCTCGCTCATCGACGCTACACTCTTCTAAACATTCGATCAAAGCGAATCCGAGAGAACCAGCTCCGATCCGCATGTTTTCCCGGTTCGACACTGAGCCAAATCCAAAGAACCTTGCCTCGCAGATACTTGATCGAGACCAGGGAGCTGATGACGCGTCGTGGCTCGTTCAACACGATCGACCGGTCGTCTCCTAGGACAAATATTTGCCCTTCGGGGACGAGCGTGGGCGGAATCGAAAGTCCTGGCTCGCCCGTGGAGCATACGCGGTAGGTGAGGCCCCCAGAAAACCCCTCGGCATCGCACTGGGCGTCGGGGTCCTGAGCGCCCACCAATCGAACCGTGCGTTCATTCAAATAGAGCGTCCCATTGCGAACCTCGACCCGGTCCCCGGGGAGTCCCACCACTCGACGAACAAAATCCGCCCCCCCCTCGAGAGGATGGGTATAAATCACCACATCGCCACGCTTCGCCTCACCGAGCGACATGACCGGAGCCTCCGCTCCCGGCAGCCGCAGCCAATAGGCACTTTTAAATACGAAGATCGTATCCCCGGGCATCAAGGCCGGGCTCATTACGGTACTGGGAACTCGGTAGGCCTCAAGCAAAAAAAACCGAATCAGGAACGCAACGACCACGGCAACCGAAATGGCTAACCCATAGTCGCGGCACATTTTCTGAAAGCCTCCAAGCCATCCCACGTCAGTCGACCTTGAGAACCGCTAAGAACGCTTCCTGGGGAATCTCAACATTGCCGATCTGTTTCATGCGCTTCTTCCCCTCCTTCTGCTTCTCCAGCAGTTTGCGTTTGCGCGAAATATCCCCGCCATAACACTTTGCGGTCACGTTCTTCCGAAGAGCGGAAATCGTCTCCCGTGCCACGATCTTTGAGCCGATTGCGGCCTGAATGGCGATCTCGAACATCTGCCTTTCAATGAGCTCTTTCATCCTCTTCACGAGTTCACGACCGCGATACTGCGACTTGGCCCGATGAATAATCAGCGACAGCGCATCCACCGGCTCGCCATTCACCATAATATCAAGTTTCACCAGATCAGACTCCCGATAATCGGAAAGTTCGTAATCCATCGAGGCATAACCCTTGGTAATGCTCTTCAAACGATCAAAAAAATCGAAAACCATCTCATTCAACGGCAGATAGTAAACCAGCATCACCCGCTCGCTGTTCAGGTAATCCATTTTGATCTGACTGCCGCGCCGATCATTCAAAAGAGACATGACCGCCCCTACGTACTCGGCCGGCATGTGAATGACGAGCTTAATGAACGGCTCTTCAATCTTCAGAATTTTTGTCAAATCAGGAAGCTTCGCCGGATTATCGATCATCGACGATTCGCCATTCGTCTGCGTCACGCGATAAACCACCGATGGAGCCGTGGTGATCAGATTGAGATTATATTCCCGCTCCAACCGCTCCTGTACGACATCCATGTGCAAAAGGCCCAAAAACCCACAACGAAAACCAAAACCCAATGCAGTCGAGGTCTCGGGTTCGAACGTGATCGCCGCGTCGTTCAAACGCAGCTTCTCAAGTGCTTCCTTGAGATCATTGTACTCGTCCGAGTCGATCGGATAGACGCCGCAAAAAACCATCGGCTTCACTTCTTTGAAGCCCCCGAGCGGCGCTTTCGCCAGATTCGTGGCGTCCATCACCGTGTCTCCGACGCGCATATCGCGAACGTCCTTGATCCCCGTTACGATCGCTCCGACTTCACCGCAGCCGATTTCGTCCACGTCAGTGAATTTTGGAGAAAACACCCCCGCCCGCACCACTTCATATTCTTTGTCGACATGAAAAAGACGGATCTTCATGCCCTTTTTGATTCGCCCTTCCTTCACTCGGCAAAGCGCAACCACTCCCTGGTACGGGTCGTACCAACTGTCGTAGATCATCGCCCGCAGCGGCCGATCCCCCGCATCTTCAGGAGGAGGGAAATATTTCACGACCGCTTCAAGAATCTCATCCACGCCCAGACCAGTCTTTGCGCTGCACATCACTGCACGCGTGATGTCGACAAGACCGATCATTTCATCGATCTCTTTCAGAACCTTTTCCGGATCTGCCGACGGAAGGTCGATCTTGTTCACGGCGGGAAAAACCTCGAGATTAATATCGAGGGCCATGAAAACGTTCGCAAGCGTCTGCGCCTCAACCCCTTGCGAGGCGTCGACAACCAGGATGGCGCCCTCGCAAGCCGCGAGCGACCGGGAAACCTCGTAGGTGAAGTCGACATGGCCGGGCGTATCGATCAGATTAAAAATATAATCTTGACCGTCCTTCGCCTTGTACTTCAGGCGGACACTCTGGGCCTTAATGGTGATCCCACGCTCTCGCTCGATATCCATGCTGTCGAGATACTGGGCTTCCATCTCTCGCGCCGTCACCGTCCCAGTGCGTTCCAGAATGCGATCGGCAAGGGTCGACTTGCCGTGGTCAATATGAGCAATAATGCAAAAGTTGCGGATGTTCTTAGACATTTTTCAGGCTTTTGAGGCGCCTGAACGGTCTAACATCAAATTGAAGGGACGGCGAGAAGGAAGAAAAATGCAATGACGGCTGGAAGGATGAAGACCAGGGGAAGCATCCCCTCTCCCGAAATAACCATACGAACGGTGAGCACCTCGGGTCGAGAAATCTCTACTTCTGTGTTTTGTGCCTTTTCTGAATTCATCTCTTGAGTGCCTTGATCTAAGAGAGCTGTAGTGAAGACTTCAGCACTCCCTAAGAACCCATCGGATGGTCCGGCAAAAACACTGAGGGTTAAAATTATTGATCTAGCGCGCAGTGGCGCCGGCGTGGCGAGAGAAAACACTGGCAGGACGCTTTTTGTCCCCTACTCGATGCCCGGAGATGAACTCGAAGTCTCGGTGATTCATGAAGAAAAACGATATGCGGAATGCCAAATCGAATCCATCATCTCGCCCTCGGTGCTGCGCGTTAAACCAAAATGCGATGTTTTTGGACGCTGCGGGGGCTGCACCTGGCAGCACGTGCCCTATGAGATGCAATGGACGGCCAAACACCGTGGCGCACAGCACTCGCTCGAAAAACGCGGTGTGAAGACGACGAGTGTTCCCTGCGATCTCTTTCCCGCCTCAGAGCCCTTCCACTATAGAAATCGAATTCAACTTCGCGTCATGAACTCCCAGCTCGGCTACACTGCGCGAAAGAGCCATGATTTTGTCCCGATCCACCGGTGTCCTATTGCGGATGAGGCCATTAATCAGGTCCTTCAACAAACGACCGAGGAATCCCTCGGCCGCCACAAGGTCGAAGTCGAGGTCCTCGATGATGGCACCATTCGAAAGACCTGGGACTCTCGTCATGCCGCGTCTGGTTTTCGCCAAATCAATACCGCCCAAAATCTCCGCCTCCGGCAATGGATCCAAGAACACGTTCAGGGGCAGGACGAGCTGCTCGATCTGTACGGCGGCGACGGCAATCTGAGTCGTGATCTCACCGGAAAGTTTTCTCGCATCGACTGTGTCGACGTCGGAGTCCCAGAGACTCCGGAACAGCCCCTTCCGGAGCACTTTCATTTTCATCGATCTGAGACGCTCCCCTGGCTCAAACACGCTCGCCTCGCCCCCGATAAACAACGCGTCGCGTTTATTGACCCTCCTCGGGCCGGCCTGGGCGCCTCTTTCGGTGTCATCGAACGAGAGCTCCGACGCTGCAATGTGACTGAAATCATCGCCGTCGGATGCGATGTTGAGGCATGGGCACGTGATATCAGCTGGTTTCTTCAAAAAGGCTGGCGCCTCGAGCATATTGCGCTTTTTGATTTTTTTCCCCAAACGCCCCATTTCGAGTCCGTTGCGCACCTCTTTGTTTGACACGCCCATTCCAGACTTTTACCCTTGAAGAATGAGGATTTACGCAAGGAAGCGCTTCCTCGCATTTCTGAGCATGACCGGATTCGTTTTGGGCATGTCAGGATGCGCTTCAACATCAACGTCACCCCATGAGTTTACGAAGACGGAGCGTGCCCAACGCCTTGTCGCGGTGGCAAACGGCGCTATTGCGGAAAACGATCCGACCGCCGCCCTTCAATATGTGCAGCAGGCCGAGACCCTCGACGCCAAGCTGCCCGAGCTTCATCACGCAAAAGCGCTCGCGCTTGTCCTGAAGCATGAGAATACGGCCGCCATTGAAGCCGTAAAAAAAGCCTTGGTGCTCAAGTCTGACTATGCCGAGGCCAACAATACTCTCGGACGACTCTACCTGGAAGCCGGTCGCTACCGTGAAGCAATCCCCTACCTCCAGAGTGCAGCCTCCAATCTGATTTACCGGGAAAGCTACAAGGCCGACATCAACCTCGGAATTCTCTACTACCGAACGGGTCAAGACGCACTTGCGAAGAAGTATTTCGACCACGCCATCCTTCTCGTGCCGAACCTTGCTTGCATTGCCTACTACTATCGAGGTCACCTCGACCTGCGGGCCGAAAAACCTCGCGATGCGGTTGAGCAATATGAGAAGGCCACGCATCGGTTCTGCGCACGATTCGCCGATGCACACCTCGCGCTCGGGATGGCCCTCGCAAAAGACCATCAGTATGCGCGCGCGCGAAAGAAACTGCTCGACGTCTATAAAATATTTCCAGAGTCTCAAATCGCCAGGCAAGCTATGGAGCAGCTGAAGCAACTCCCGTAAACGAAACGACCATGAGCCAATCATCCCCACCCAGCAGCCTTGGCGATTACCTTCGGCAAGAAAGAGAAAAGAAGGGCATAACGATTGAGCAGGTCGCCTCGGCGACCAAGATCAGCATCCGGATGCTCCATGCGCTCGAGGCCAACCAATATAGCGAGCTTCCGGCAAAACCCTTTATCCGAGGTTTCGTTGCCTCTTATGCACGTTTCGTCGGTCTCGATTCGCGACAAATCCTCACTGATTACGGGGATTTCCTCGCCGCCAAGGCTGAAGATCGACCCAACCGAGACGGCGGTCACAGCGGCTACGCCTTTGAACGAAAGGATATCGAACAGAGCCGCACGCTCCTTTGGGGAGTCATGGCAATTTTCATCGTTATCGCGGGAGTCGGATTCGCCCTGAGGCCTCTCCGTCACAAAAAAAATACACACATGGAGCAACTGAAGGCTGCTGCCGTGGCCAGTCCCATCCCCTCGACTCTACCGGAGGCCTCCCCTTCTCCCTCCATTTTAGCGTCGCCATCGCCTTCCCCCCGCCCCTTGCCGCGCCCATCGCCTTCCCCGCGTCCTTCTCCGACAGAGGAAGAGCAGGACAAGCTCCAGTCCGGGACAACTTTGAAAAACACGCAGATCAAACACAAGATCATCATCAAAGCGTTGACCGATGTGTGGGTTCGCTACCAATGTGACGATCGAAAGCCGATGGTCTTCATGCTTTTAAAAGATCGGATTTTGGTTCTTCGCGGAGAAAAATGGGTTAAATTTCAGTTTTCCAACCCGTCCGCGATCTCAATCAACTACAACTCCCGTGGCTATCGGACACCAGAGAAGGATCCCCAACTCGTGTTGAATCGACAGACTCCCACGCTGATCTACCCCCCAGCCCTCGCGGCTGAAGTAGGGGATCCGTTTCCCAATCAAAACGCCCTCCCTCAAACCCCCAGCCCAATCAACCGCTCGGAACTTCCTACTTCCGGGTCAAGCCCATCGCCCTAACACCTTGTAATAAAAGGGTTATTCTGACATTTTTTCTATCCACCACAAAACCATAACTTATCCACCAACGGTAAGTTTTTGATTTAATTAAATATTTTGGCTTAGATCATGCTTTTTGAGGACCAAAACGTAAAGTTATCCCCCAAGCCGCACCAGGAGCCCTATTTCGTAAATCCGAGGCGCCAATTGTCAATATAATGTCAGAATTCGCAGGCAAATCTAACCGTTCACAAATAACTGACTTTGTGACCCGCCAAATTAGTAGGCATTTTTGTGGATAAACCCTCTCCAAATCGTCAGCCAGATGATCTTCCAGTCGAGCAAATAGGACCAATTGCGGATGTAATAGAGATCGCACTCGATTCTACGCTCAAGCGAGGTATTCCCCCGCCAGCCGTTGACCTGCGCCCAGCCAGTAAGGCCCGCTTTTACTTTGTGCCGAAGCATATAATGAGGGATTTCAGTTCGAAATTTCTGCACGAAAACTGGCCGCTCGGGCCGAGGCCCGACCAGCGCCATGTCTCCACGAAGGATATTCCACAGCTGGGGAAGCTCATCGATACTCGTCGCACGAAGAAAGGCTCCGAGCCCAGTCCGTCGGCTATCCGAAGGAACAGTCCATACTGCTCCGGTCTTCGCCTCCGCATCCGCCTGCATCGACCGAAATTTCAGCATCTCAAAAGTCCGGCCATCCAGTCCCATCCGCTCTTGGCGATACAGGAGAGGCCCCCGCGAGGTGAGCTTGATCAGTACGGCAATGCAAAGAAGCAACGGCGAAAGGACAAGCAAAGCGAATCCAGAAAAAATAAAATCAGTGACTCGCTTCGCGATCGCACCCCAACCGCGCAGGGGTGAATCGTTGATATTCACGATGGGAAGACCTTCAAAATCTTCGACCTCACAGCCGAGGGTCACGTATTCATGGATATCAGGCACCAGCTGAATTTCGACGGTCTCGTCCCGAATTGCGCCCAGCACGCGATCGAGATCCCCATACTGCGGACGCGGAAGCGCAATCAGAAGCTGATCCGCACGCGTGCTCCGCAGCAGTGCCGCGATCTGCCCGAACCGCCCGAGCACGGGCTTCCCCGCCACACTCTGAGCCTGAGAATCCTCATGAATCACCGCGCCGAGGACTCGAAATCCAAGTTCAGGAAATTTTTCAATCCGCTGAACCAGCGTCTCTACGACCCCGCCCTCTCCGACGATCAAAATATGCCGCAGGTTGAAGCCCCGACTACGCACCGCGCGAAGAAGATTTCTGAGCAATAGCCGCGTCCCCACGAGAAAGAGCGCGCCCAGTACTCCGAAATAAACCATGACGCCCCGTGAATACCGATACTCACTAAAAAGATAGGTCAGCGCCACGAACACCAAAAGTGCCACCCCATGCGCCTTCAATAGAAGGTGAACTTCGTGGGTTCGCCTTAAAATCCGACGGCCGCGATAGGCCTGCGAAGAGGACAAAATCGTCACCCACAAAATCACCACCAGCGGTGTCAGTGCGGAGTATGTTTCAAACTTTGGAAAACCCTTGGTCACTTCAATCAAGGGCAGATTAAAGCGCGCCCAATATGAGGCAAGCCACGCCGCTCCGATCATGAATGCATCGACGAACCGGAAAGCTGTTCCAACCCAGTGGTGATACCGCTTCAACATGACATTTCCTTGTGTTAATCCCGCATGCTCAAAGGCTTTTTCAAAGCGAGGACAGCATGGCTCAGACTCTTCCCTATCCCATACTCCCAGAAATTCTAGTTTCAGGAAAATCAGACTCCGTGGATACGGATATCTGGTCCTGCTTTCAAGATCCGAATGGGAAATCCCAGACCTCAAAGGGCCCCTACCGAGAAATCCTTGCACGGCTGAAAAAATCTGAAGCCTTTTTCTCGAAGGCGTCGACCACTGAGTTCGTCCGCTTCGGCGGCAAAAACGGGGCCCAGAGCGTTCTCCTGATCGGAATGGGCCTCGCGAAAGACCAAACAGAAGAGAAGGCCCGGGTTGCGGGTGCGGCGACCTACAACCGACTCAAGAATGCGCAGGTCAAAAACGCTGCCTTCTGGATCGATAGCCTCGACGAAGGCAAATCAGGCCTCACCGGACAGAAATTCGACCTCACGCGCGCCTTCGTTGAGGGCCTGCTCCTCAGTCACTATCAATTTGAACATCGAAAGGGAGCGACCGCTCAGTCGAGCAAGAAGACCAGTTCGCTCGAGACCCTCAGAATCATCACCTCAGACAAAAGCCTTCATCTCAAGCTGGAGAAGGAACTCGACGAAGTCCGATGGGCCGTCTTCGCCACCAATGTCACGCGGCACTGGTCCAACGAACCCTCGAATATCGGAACGCCAGAATTTTACGCGCTCGAAGCGAGTCGTCTCGCCAAGCAATTTGGCCTCAAGGCGAGGGTCCTTACCGAACGCGACTGCCAAAGGGAGAGGATGGACCTCTTCCTCGCTGTGGGCCAGGGCTCTGCGCGCGAGAGTCGAGTCGTGATCCTCGAACACACGCCGAAAGGCCGAACGAAAGACCGCCCGAAAACTATCGCCCTCGTCGGAAAAGGAGTCACCTTTGACAGCGGCGGAATTTCGATCAAGCCCTCGATGAGAATGGAGGAGATGAAGCACGATATGACCGGGGCGGCCACGGTCATGGGCGCGATGGTCCTCGCGGCTAAACTGAAGATCCCCCACCACGTCGTTGGGGTGATGGCATTCACCGAAAACATGCCGGATGGCGAAGCCATACAGCCCGGCAACGTGATCAATACCCGAGCGGGTAAAACGGTCGAGATCGTCAACACGGATGCGGAGGGACGCCTCGTTCTCGCCGATGCGCTCGATCTGGCGCAAGACTATAAACCCGACGTCATACTGGATCTCGCCACGCTCACCGGCGCCGTATCGGTGGCTCTGGGCAAAATCTGCTGCGGCATTCTCGGTAATGATGACGGCCTCGTGGAAACCCTCAAAAAAATCGGAGACCGCACGGGCGAACGCCTGTGGCAGCTTCCGCTCTATGACGAGTATTTCGAAGACATGCGCTCGGAAGTCGCAGACATGAAAAATTCCGTGAATGATTCAAACGGCGGAACGATCCGCGGCGCCATCTTTCTCAAGCAGTTCATCAAGAAGGGAACCAGCTGGGCCCACCTGGACATTGCCAACGTCGCCTACAACGTCAGCCACGTTGCCTACCATCCGCGCCGCGGAGCCACAGGCGCCATGGTGCGGCTGCTCGGCCATTTTTTAAAAAGCTACTGAACCACCGGAGAGTCTAACAAATGGACCCATGGAAGAACCGCTTCTATATCGAAAACGCTTCGCAGTTCGACGGACAGACCGTGACCGTCAAAGGCTGGGTCTACAACAAGCGCAGCTCGGGAAAGATTAAATTCCTGCTCCTGCGTGATGGTACCGGCCTCATGCAAGGCATCCTCTTCAAAGGCGAGTGCAGCGAACCCGCCTTCGAAGAATTCGAAAAGCTCACGCAGGAGAGCGCCGTCGAGGTCACCGGGGTGATCCGCAAAGAGCCACGCTCACCCGGTGGCTACGAGCTCGGCATCCGCGAGCTGAAAATTGTTTCAATCGCTCAGCCCTATCCGATTTCTCCGAAGGAGCACGGGGTCGAGTTCCTGATGAAACATCGGCACCTCTGGGTGCGGAGCCAGAAGCAATGGGCCGCCCTCCGCGTGCGATCAGAAATCATGCGCGCCATTCACGAATTCTACGAGCAGAGAGGCTTCGTGCGTTTCGATTCTCCGATTCTCACGCCAAGCGCCTGCGAAGGAACCTCCACTCTATTTCAGACCCCCTATTTCGAGGAGAAGGCCTACCTCACCCAGTCGGGACAGCTTTACGGAGAGGTCGGCGCGATGGCCTTCGGAAAGATCTACGTATTCGGCCCCACCTTTCGGGCGGAGAAATCGGCCACTCGAAAGCACCTCACTGAATTTTGGATGGTTGAGCCAGAAGTGGCCTTCCTCGAGCTCGAAGGAAACATGGATTTGGCCGAATCTTTCATCGAGCACATCGTCCAGAGCGTGCTGAAAAGCAGGGTCCCTGAGCTGAAAATTCTCGAACGCGATCTTTCTGAGCTTGAACGGATCAAGGGGCCCTTCCCGCGCATCAGCTATGATGAAGCCCTGAAGGTACTTGAGAAACACGGTACTCCGCTCGTCTGGGGTGATGATTTCGGCGCCCCTCACGAAACAGCGCTCGGGAAAGAATTTGGAAAACCTGTCTTTGTTCATCACATGCCTGCCCAGATCAAGGCATTCTATTTCAAGCAGTCGGATTCAGTCGGCGGCCCGGGTGTGCCACACGGAAAATACGCGCTGGGTTGCGATCTGATCGCTCCCTTCGGCTATGGCGAGATTATTGGCGGCGGCCAGCGAGAGGAAAATGCCGAATGGCTCCAAAAACGCATCCAAGAGGAAGGCCTCTCCGAGGAGGACTACTCTTGGTATCTCGACCTCCGGAGGTACGGGAGCGTCCCCCATTCAGGCTTCGGTTTAGGTGTCGAGCGAACCGTCGCCTGGCTGACCGGCGTCGAGCACGTGCGGGAAACGATTCCCTTTCCGCGCATGATGAACACCCTGAGACCCTGATGAAGAAGAGGCCCCGTCTTGCCGCATGACCTTCATATCGTCCTCGTTGAACCGGAGATTCCGCAAAACACGGGCTCGATCGGCCGAACCTGCCTCGCCATCGGGGCCACGCTCCATCTGATCGAGCCACTGGGTTTCGAAATCACCGCCTCGCGCCTCAAGCGTGCCGGCCTGGACTATTGGGAACATCTCCGGGTCCAACGGCACAAAAGCCTCGAAGCGTTTTTGGAATCCATTCCCGCCGATGCGCCGAAAACGCTCTTCACGAAGAAGGCCGGCAACACCCTTTTTGAACGGAAATTCGAGCCAGGAACCTATCTCATCTTTGGCCGGGAAACGAGTGGCCTGCCCGACTGGTTGACCAACCAGTATACCGCCGACTGCGTCCGCGTCCCCATGTACGACGCCAGGGTGCGTTCCCTCAATCTGTCAAACGTGGTGACCCTGGCCGCCTACGAAGTCATTCGCCAGCTCGGGCCCTAGCGCGCGCGGTCGAGGCCCGTACCCTTTCTGAATAATATTGGCCCGATGCTCTCAGGGTCCGTTTGAAGCCATTGTCGTAATCGACCTCATAAAGGCCGAACCTCGGCTCAAACCCGTCGCTCCATTCGAAGTTGTCGAGAAGCGACCAGTGGCAGTAGCCTTCGACATTCACCCCCGCCGCCATGGCCCGTCCCAGATAGAACAAATGATCCCGAATAAAAGCGCGTCGCCTCGTATCCGCCGCATCCGCAAGGCCATTCTCGGTGATGACAACAGGCTTTCCCGGAATCCTCTTCGCAAGCTCGACCAGAACCCGATACAGCCCCCGTGGGTAGATCTCCCAGTTCATGTCGGACACCGGCGCTCCAGCCTTCACCTTGAAGGAGCCCCTCGTAAAACCTCGGGCACTGAAAACAATGAGATCTCTCGAATAGTAGTTCACACCGATAAAATCCTGCGTCCCTGCCAGCGTCGGGATGAATTCGCTAAAAGAGGGACCAAAAGGAATCCTCACCTCGAGGACGCCCGTCTCAACCGCCACTGGAAAAGCCCAATTAAATACTTGGTCCGCTACCGCCGCTGCCGCCGCGTCCAAGGGATTGAGGCGCCGATAGGGGTCCATGACCCGAAGATGATGAGCAAGGCCCACCCGCAGCGGCTTTGACGCGCGCGCGGCCGAAGCATGCAATGCATGGTAAACCCTTGCATGCGCCTTGAGCATTCCGACCAAAGGCGCCCGAGTCGCACCGATATCCGAAAGACCGGGCGGGCTCATGCCCACCAGATAGCCCGCCACCAAATGCACCATGGGCTCATTGATCGTGATCCAATCTCGAACATCAGGGGCGATTGCCGAATACACGAGAACCCCGAACTCCGAAAATGCCTCGAAGATCCCCTCCCACTCCCATCCTCCGAGATCCCGAATCCACTGAGGAAAGGTAAAGTGATGAAGCGTGATGATCGGCTCAATTCCGCTGGCCCGCAGGAGATCGATCTCCGCGCGATACCGACTGACGACGGCCCAATCAATCTCACCGCGACGCGGCTCCAGCCGCGCCCACTCGACCGACATTCGGTAGGTGTTCACACCCAGCTCGCGCATCAAACCCACGTCGTCGATCCAGCGGTTCCAATGATCCGCCGCCCGCCCTGAACGCTCCCCATGCCGCACTCGCCCCACACCCTGTTCCCACTGCCACCAATCACTGTGTTGATTCATGCCTTCGATTTGGTGGGCGGAAGTGGCCGTGCACCACTTGAAACCCGCCGGAAACCGAGGCGCGGTTTCGGCGAAAGCTGACCTCGGCACAGAAAGGACCAAAAAAAGAGCCAGGCTAGAAAGGATAGGCATACCCTTAGCTAGCCGGGGATTGCACCGGTATCAACTGATTGGCGAACCACCCTCGGGTTTTTTCTTCGTATAAATCGGCACGTCAATATCTTGCGTTGCGGCAAGAACAGCCGCGGCGTCTGCCTCCGCGTCAGTCGCCTCCGCCTGGATGTCTTCGGCCGTCACCAAATTTTTTTGAAGGCGGCGAATAGTCTCGTTGGCCTTTCGTAAACGGTCCGCCACGCAGTTCATGATCGACTGGATGTAATCTGGCACCTTGGCGTATACCGAATCGAGCGAGGCGAAGTCGATCTCCATGGCTTCAACTTCCGTCGTTGCGACCGCAGTCGCGCTTCGTGGCTGTCGATCAAAGAAGGAAAGCTCACCAATGACTTCATTGCTGTAGATCCGGGCAATCTCGACAAAGGCAGATCCTTTCATTTTCCGAACTGAGACGGACCCTTTCTTGATCAAAAACATGGAGCGAGAGCTCTCACCCTCCTTAAAAAGAGTTTCACCTAAACGATACTGTTTCAGCGTTGCAGTCATGATTTCTATATTGCCGTTTTGCTCGGACTTCCTCAAGCTCAAGCCATGAGCGACAATGCGATGACATTCGAGAATGTAGGTCCACGCCTATTCCCCTACTTAAACGACTATGCTGGATATCATCGCACTCCAGGCAACCAGCTGATGCATGCCATCGGACTCCCCATGATTGTGATTACGACGCTCGGTCTCTTCAGTTCGATCGAAATTCTCAGAATAGACCTCGGCGTCGCCCTCTGGCTTCTTGGCTCGCTAGCCTACCTCTATCTCGATTGGAAGATCGCGCTGCCCTTTTCGATCTGCGCCCTCGGTTTTTACATGATGGGAAGAGCCCTTCCCCTGGGTTGGAACCTCGGACTATGGACGCTCGGCTGGATTCTGCAGTTCATTGGCCATTACAAATACGAAAAAAAATCCCCCGCCTTCTACAAAAATATCACTCACCTATTGATCGGCCCGCTTTGGCTCTTCGTAAAGCTCGTGCGCTACGGCCGCTGAGGCGGATCGCTTTCCAGAGGTCCCCACTCAGCAAAATCAAGCCCAGGATTTCCGAAAAAATGATCTCGGGTCGTACCAGACTCCGCCCGTGCTCACCTAGCCCACCGTGAGGAGTCACCGGAAACCGAAACCCCAGCACCGGAAAAAACAACGCGACGGCTGCACCATTTTGGAACACGTTTCCGCCTCCCATCAGATCCAGGAGGTTATCGAGAAATAAATGAGTGGCCACTCCAAGCGCCAGCGCGGCCCCCCCTCGAGATCGCCGCAACAGCGCAAAGGTAGAAAGCCCCAACAGAAAAAAGCCCGTATGACCGATGGTCCGGGTCCCGCTGATCAGACCCAGCTCGTCTGCCACCAGACCTCGAGCCCAAGAGAGTCCATAGTAGAGCGACTTATCGAGCAGATCGGGCAGCAAAGTGCCCAGGACCAGGGGCAGAGCAGGAAGTCCCCGCGCCCAGGGCGCAGCTAACTTTCGGCCGATGCCTATATGCCCGAGGACAAACATCCGTTGCCTTGTGTCATTCTTAAGCTCGGCCTAATTTCCGCAAAATGCTCGCAGCCACACGATTGCCTGAAATTCCGTGCTTTTCGTAGAGCTCGTCAGCTTCCCCGCTTTCGCCGAAAACATCCTGGACCCCAAACTTGATCAGCGGGCCGTGCTGCTGCTCAGTCGCTAGTACCTCCGCAACGCAACTGCCCAACCCGCCGATCACGGAATGATCCTCGACCGTCACAACCAGTTTCTTACCCTGAGAAATTTCCCGGGTCCTCGCTTCATCAAACGGCTTCAAGCTGTGAGCATTCCAAACCGCCATCTTCACCCCGGCGGCGGCCAAAATCTCGGCGGCCTTCAACGCTTCGGCGACGCCCGCTCCGCTCCCGATCGCGACGACCTCCGCGTTAGAAACCTGTTTCACACACGCCAACTTCAATGGCTGAAAAGGCAGACTGGGATCCGAAACATCTGGAAGACTCTGACGAGTCAACCGAACATAGGCCGGCCCCTTCCACTCGGTAACCAGATACTCCATGAGACGCTCCGTCTCGAGCGCATCAGCCGGCTGAAAAACCCCCATCGTCGGCAAGGCCCGCATGAGGGAAATATCCTCCAAACCCATCTGGCTATGTCCGTCATCACCAATCCCGACTCCCGCGTGAGTTCCTATCAAGCGGACGTTGGCCTGGGAGTATGCCACGCTCAAGCGTATCGTGTCGTAACGACCGGTCAGAAAGCAGCCAAAACTGCAGAGAAACGGCAGCTTTCCCGAAAAGGCCAAACCGGCGGCCGCGCCGATCATGTTTGCCTCGGAGATCCCCATCTCGAAAAAACGATCTGGAAATTTCTTCGCAAAAAGCTCCGATTTCGTCGACTTCGCCAAGTCCGCATCAAGGACGACGATGTGGGGATGCTTTGCTCCCAACTGCGCGAGCGCCTCACCAAATGCCTGACGTGTAGCTTTTGCCATGACCTAAGCTCCCTTTCCATTCTTGCGGAGTTCCTGCACCGCCCGCTCCGCTTCTTCCTTCTTCGGAGCCACGCCATGCCAGCCAATCTGATTCTCCATGAACGAAACGCCCTTCCCCTTCACCGTGCGCGCCACCACGAAGCCTGGCCGCGGATCGCCCGCTTCAGCCGCAACCCGCAACGCGTTCAAACACTTGGAAATCTCGGCAGTATCGTGGCCATTGATCTCCACCACGTTCCAACCAAAACTCTTCCATTTATCGACCAAGGGCTCGAGCGGCATCACATCGCTGACCGGCCCATCGATCTGTCCGTTGTTGGCATCGAGAATGGCGCATAGATTACTGAGCTTGAATTTCGCCGCAGAGAGCGCAGCTTCCCAAACCTGGCCCTCCTGAATTTCGCCATCACCCAGAAGGCAATAGACCCTCGATTTCTGACCCGACATTCGCAAACCCATCGCAAGTCCCTGCGCCACCGACAGGCCTTGCCCCAAGGATCCGGTGGAGGCCTCGACGATCGGCAATCTCACGCGATCGGGATGACCCTGTAAGCGACTCCCCGTCTTCCGCAAGGTCTGAAGCTCGGAGTGCTCGATGAACCCTTTTTTTGCCAAGATGGCATAAAGAGCCGGAACCCCATGCCCTTTCGACAGGATGAACCGGTCGCGATCCGCTTGAAGCGATCCGGCCGATTCGACGCCTCTCATCTCTTTAAACCAAAGCACCGTCAGAAGGTCGATCGCCGAAAGACTTCCGCCCGGATGGCCGGACTTGGCCTCTTCGAGCATCTCAACAATGTCGATTCGAAATTCGTTCGCGAGCTCTTGAAGTTCCCTTTGGTCTGACGCCATGCAGCCCTCCCTATCCTCTCCATCCACCATTGTTTGAGTCGAATCGAGTTCTAACATTTGAGTCAATTGACGTCATACCCATTCTTGCTAGACTCAGTGAATGTCCCAAAAGTGGTGGATCCTCGCGGCCGTAGCCTGTGGGACCTTCATGGCCACCCTCGATTCCAGCATCGTGAATATTGCCCTTCCGACGCTGACCAAAGAACTCCATGCCGACTTGTACCAAGTCAAATGGGTGGTCATCGTCTATCTCCTCGCTATTACATGCGTTCTACTTCCGTTTGGCCGCCTCTCGGACATCTACGGCCGCAAACGAGTCATGCTGTCTGGGTTTCTGGTCTTTATCATCAGCTCCATTCTTTGCGGGGGGGCGCCGACCCTCGTCTCACTCGTAATGGCCCGGTTGCTACAGGGGATCGGAGCGGCCATGCTCATGGCGAATGGGCCAGCGATCATCACCGCTACCTTTCCTACCGGAGAAAGAGGAAAAGCCCTCGGCATCCTCGCCATGGTGGTCAGCTCGGGTCTGATCTCCGGCCCAAGCGTTGGGGGCGCCCTGATCTCCTCCTTCGACTGGCGGGCCATCTTCTTCATCAATATTCCCATTGGGATGCTTGGGGTGTTCCTCGCCAAAAAATACCTCGGCAAAGACCCGGCACCGAAGTCCAGGGCTACCTTCGACTGGACGGGCGCGGTCTTACAGCTCTTGTTCATCCTCACTTTCACGGTGATCATGGAGCCCCCCGCAATCTCAATCGCAGGAAGCGACCCCCTCCCGCTCTCTCGTTGGCTGCTCGCGACCGTGTGCTTGCTGTTTGGATATCTCTTTTATCGTTTTGAGCAGCAGGCGAAATCTCCACTCGTTGATTTTTCGCTCTTCCGAATTCGCAGCTTCTGGATGGCAAACCTCGGAGCCTTTTTCACCTTTGTATCATTTTCGGCAGTATTCGTATTGACCCCTTTCTTTATGGAAGAGGTTCTCCGATTCACTCCCGACAGGGCGGGGCTATTGATGACAGCCGTACCCTTGACCATTCTCGTCGTCGCCCCCGTCAGTGGCCGATTGTCAGATCGTCTAGGAACCAGTGGCCTTTGTTCTTTTGGCGCACTGATCGCAGCACTCACGTTGTTCTGGATGGCTGGCGCAACTGGGTTCGGTTACGAGCCCAACATCAGCCTCGTGGCCATGACCACGTCACTCTCTCTGATCGGGCTCTCCTCTGGACTTTTTCAGTCTCCAAACAATAGCGCCATCATGGAAGATGTCCCTTTTGCTAAACTCAGCGTTGCTTCCGCCCTCCTCGCTACCTTTCGCAATCTTGGCCTGGTGACCGGAACCGGCTTGTCAGCGAGCCTCTTTGCGTGGCGTTTCGAGCAGACCGGCGACTATACATCGTCCATTCACCTAGCCTTCCTCGTCGCCGGTGCGGTATCGTTGGCTTCGATGGTCATCTCGCTCGGAAGAGGACGCAAGACAAGGGGCCGACAAAGATGAGCCCCAAGAAATCAAAAGAGAAAGAGCTCACCCTCCCGGAGGCCCTCGATCTCGCCCGTAGAGAGCTCGCCCCGCAATGGCACCTCTCCAAGCCACTCATCGCTGGCGTGAAAAACGGGGATCGCGTCAATGTAGTCCCTCTCGATGAGACCTTCTCGAAAAATGATTGGGTCATCCTTTTCTGCGACATTACCGATTTCTCTGGAGAAGCCTCGCTCTGGTTGTTCAAAGAACTCATTAAGCGCTACCAAGTCTTTAACCTGACCCCGCTCATCGTGATCCGCGAAGCCTATCGCATGTTCAGCGACGTAAAGATGGCCACCAAATTGGTCGATCCCGCAGGAATCACCCAGATCTACGTCGTTGATCGGGACAACCTCCTGGCTTCCGGGTTCCAAATGGACCGGTCCCCAGGCGTCATTGTATGGAAGCAAAATATCCTTCGTTTACAAAAATCCGGCCCTCAATGGTTTGATGGGCTTGAGATTGAACTACAAAACCTACTGAGAGAGACCGATCCTGGCCTGCCTCTCTGGTTGCCCTTCGGAAGGGAGCTATTGCCAACCCAGAGCATGGGAAAAATTGAATTCGGCACACGAGGCGGGTTCCAATACCCAAGGCCTGGGTTTAAGCCGAACGAAAAGGGTATCCTTTCCGTTGAGTTTCTTCCGACTGATCTTCCCGGGCGAACTCCCTATGGTGAATTCAAAATTCGGGGCCGCTGGCTTCAGGACGAGGATCGGATCTCGACGACCGACCCTGAATCCCTGATTTCACTCGACGTTCCCTCCGCCACCCTTGGACTTTTTGCTCATCACCAAGGAAAAGATCAAATGTATGGCGTGATTGAGGTTGAAATGGGAGACCAACCCGTACCGGACGTGTTTGCCGGCCCCCACCTCATCTACAACGACGAGGGCCGATCGATTCTTCGAATTTCTCGCCCCGGATTCTACAAGGTCCTCACAAAACTGCCCAATAAAGAACGAAAAATTCGTTTCAAATTTCCGCAGGCGCAGCAAACCGGCGTCGGCCTCTACGGCTTACGCTTCGCGGAATGAAGTACTTCGAGGTTCCTACGAAACTGTGGCGCCTTGACTCGGCCCAATGAAGACTCTTTCACCCTGAGGCGATAGCTGTCCGGCACCTCATCCAATAACCTGGTCCAGTCGGCGACATCGGTTGCTCCCACAAGCGAGCTGTCTGCCACCTCCTCTTCTCGAGACGGTTTGAGATTAAATGGACAAACCTCTTGGCAAATATCACAACCGGCAACAAAGCTTGATGATGACACCCTCTGCGATTCCTCGGCCGTGAAGTCATTTTTTTTTTCGAGCGTGAGATAGCTAATGCACCGCCGCGCATCCAGCTCCCCAGGCTCTGAAAACGCGCCGGTTGGGCAACTCGTTACGCACTTCGTGCAGTGGCCGCATAAGTTGGGCTGAAAACGGGGAGCACGCCCCACGACCTGATTGAGAAAGGCCACTCCGATAAACGTATAGCTCCCCAATTTTGGATGAATCAACAATGTGTTCTTGCCAATCCAACCTAAGCCACAGAGAGCCGCCCACGACCGCTCCAACACGGCGCTCGTATCGACGCAGACTTTCCACTTGAGGCCCTCGTTGCCAGGAATCGCCCGAACATCCTGGAGGAGCTTGTTTAAGTCAGACGTCATCGATGAATGATAGTCTCCACCCTTGAGATAACGAGCGTAACGAACTCCGACATCCCGATCCAGCTCGCCGACGGGTTGACGGCAATATGGCCTCAACACACAAACGATCGATTTTACCTCCGGGTACACGATACGTGGATCTTTCCGACGGTCCTTCCCTCGATCCAAATAGCCCATCTCGCCGTGCCGACCCGCCGCCAACCATCTTTCAAATCGCAGAAAATGTTCCGCGTATACATCGGCGGAAACCTCGAGATCCACGGCGCCACACACCGGAAAACCCAGTTCCGGCGAGCGGTTCGCGATTTCCTCGTAGAGACCGAAACTCACCCGATCTGACCCGCCCCCGCCTGCAGGGGGCGTTCGACCGGAAGCGCGACTCGCAACCCCATCTCTGCCTGCGCCAAAGGAGATCGCGCACGGGACAGAACTCGGGTCATTCTACCCACCAGGTCGTGCGGCATCGCCTCGGTGATCTCCACTTCAATGAGATCACCCGCGGTGAGTTCCACCGCGCGCTCTCCCAGGTCGTTCACCAAAACGTGGCCATCGATCTCTTGCGCCTGGGTCGCCATGCGACCTTGAACGAGAAGTTCGGTCTCCTCGCTCGGTCCTTCAACCAAGACCGTGACCGTTTTTCCGACATACTTCTCATTATTCCGCGCAGACTGCCTTTGCAGCATCGAAGTCAGAGACTTCGCTCGACGGCGCTTCGTACCGGGATGAATCTGGCCATCCATCTCCGCAGCCTTCGTGCCCTCTTCCTTCGAGTACCTGAAGACTCCGACGTGATCCAAACCGAGCATCTCGAGATCGGCGGATAGCGCGAGAAATTCCGCCTCAGTCTCGCCCGGAAATCCTACGATGATCGAAGTGCGAAACACGATTCCTGGAATTCGCTCTCGAAGTCGAGAAATCACGCTGAAGAGCTTTTCTTTGGTCAGCCTACGATTCATCGACGCCAGTACGCGGTCATCGGTGTGCTGAATGGGCATATCGAGATATTTTACGATCTTCGGCTCTCGCGCGATGAGGTCAATCAACTCGTCTGAAAACTGATCGGGATAGACGTAATGCAAGCGAATCCAATCGATGCCATCAATTTTACATAGCTCCGGCAGCAGAGTTTCAAGCCGTTCCTTGTACTTCCACTCCATTCCATACTCTGTGAGATCTTGGGCAACCAGGTTGAGCTCACGCACGCCCGCCCCAGCGAGCCGCTTCGCCTCGATCACTAGGGATTCGACCGTGCGGGAACGCACATTTCCCCGAAGCTTCGGAATAATGCAGAAGGCACACCGGCGATTGCACCCCTCTGACAGTTTTAAATATGCGGTGTAGGTGGGGCCGGTGTGAACTCTGGGATCTGTCTCGGAATGAATGAAGGCGGGCTGATCAATATAGCTCCGCTTAGGCAATGGCGCCCCCAGCTCCTGGGCTTTTCCGTGCGCCTCTAAAAGCTCCGTGATTCGGTGATACTGGCCAGTGCCGATGAACAAATCAACCTCTGGCATCTCTTGCTCAAGCTGCTTTGAGTACCGCTGAGGCAAACACCCTGAAGCGACCAGAACCTTACAACGTCCGCTATCCTTCATCTGGGCCATGTCGAGAATCGTATCGATCGATTCCTCCTTCGATGCTTCGATAAACGAACAGGTATTCACGATGATCACGTCCGCGCCTTCGGGATCGGGCGCCACCGTGTATTTATCCTTTTGCAGAAGTCCCAACATCACTTGCGAGTCGACCAAATTTTTTGGGCAGCCCAACGACACAAAATATACAGAAGCCTTTTCTTGCGACATAATCATCAATCCCTAAAATTTTCGAACTGCATCGGCAGCTTGAGCTCATCCTGTTTTCCGCGCAGATACGAAATGGCGGCCTGAAGATCATCGCGATTTTTTCCGGAAACCCGAACTTGCTCATCTTGGATCTGCGACTGGACCTTCAGCTTACTTTCCTTGAGCGCAGCGATGACTTCCTTGGCCTTCTCTTTGGAAATTCCCGCTTGCACCACTACGGTCTGTCGAACGCTCCCGCCAAAGGCCGACTCCGGGTCCTTGTACTCCAAAGAGAGAAGCGACACCCCACGCTTAATCAGCTTGGTTTGCACGATGTCATTCATCGCCTCGAGCTTCCCCTCTTCACCACAAAGATAGGTGATCGTCTTTGCCTTCTTATCGAGGGTCACTTCCGTTTTTACAGCCTTGAAGTCATAACGCGAGGCAAGCTCCTTGACCGCCTGGTTCACGGCGTTGTCGACTTCCTGCCAATCTACATCTGAAGAAACATCAAAAGACGGCATAATTTTCTCCACCTCGCGTCACAGAAGCTAAGACCCTGAATTCGCTGGATTCTATAGCGAAACAGTCAATTTTGAACAAGCGTTAAATGAACATTGTAGAATCATTGAATTTTGATATAACGCGCAGTGTCGGTAACCCATGAAAACAACTTCACTTTCAATACTCTTACTCGCCTTCGCCCTCTCTGCATGCGACGAAAACAATGTCGATGAGATGGTTTCGTTGAAGTTTGACCCCGAAGTTTCACCGGCATTACGAAACACGATCAAACGCGACATCCTCAGCATGTCGAACTTCCGTTTTGATATTACCGCGTCAAATCCATTTCAACTCGTCTTCGGGACCGACGGGTCGAAGTCGGTCGTGCGTTACCTAGACGAACGGGTCAATTACGTGATTGGACCAGAAACCTCGATCAGCCAACTCATCGAGGCTAATGAGTCTTCCACGTTCAACGTAGCAGGCCTGCCGATTCAGCTCTCCTCTTTCCCGGCCCACGTGAACGACGACCTGTACGGCCGACCCACCGTGAAGGCGGAGAACATCGGGCTGAACCTTTGGCTGATGCAGGAAGCGGCAAGACCGACGCAACTTCGATTCCGACTCGACCACACCTTGATTCCGATTAGCTCGCCTCGAATCGGTTTATTTCGAATCTATCCCGAGTACCTGAAAGATTTCTTTATCGAGAATATCGCGATCCTCATTCACGAAGCTCGACATTCGGACTGTACCGGCGGCCTCACGCCAGAAATGATCGAGTCGCTACGCGAAGGAGACATTTCGAAATCTACGACCTGCGGGCACGGGCACTCGATCTGCAAGAGCGGGGACTACAGAGGGCTTCCGGCATGCGACGATTCCCCCTGGGGCGCTTACTCCGTTCAGGCCGTCTGGCTTGATGCAGTAGCGAACCATTGTCAGAACTGCCGAAAGGAGGACCAACGAGCCGCCCGAGTCCTCCTCCTCGATGCAATCTCGCGAGTAACGAACTATCGAGAAATGTTTCGCGGTTCCTTGGGACCCCCGGACATGTCCAGCGCCGGGACCCCACTGAGCCGCATCCGAACTTCCCTACTTGATCTCCGGGGTCGGCGGAGTCAGGAGCTTGCCCCATGAGTTACACACATCGGCTTCGCACGATTCTGATTCTTCTCATGGCGATCGGCTTGGCAGCCGCGCTCTTCTTCAAGGAAAGCGATCGGGTCGCCGAAACCAATGCGCCGATAGCCCTCTCTCCGGAGACCCAGGCCGGACCGGAGGCAATACCGGAAGCGCCGCCTGCGCTGAGCTCGCAAGAACCGATGGATTCCGTGCAGAGCGACTATGCCGCCCCCGAGCGGACTCCAATCACCCCTCCTATGCGCGACCACGCCCGCAAGGAAGTTGCTGAAAACCCGCACGCGGCTCCGAAATCTCTCCTGAACTTTGCCAACCAGATCGCCGACCGCTTTGATGAGGTCGAAAAGTATCCGGATCAGGCGGACCATTTCATGAATGAGCTCGAGGAATGTGTCCGTGATTCCGGAAACCGAATGCTGTCGGCCCGAGCCCTCTGTCTCACTAACGCCGAAGACCTGGCCGCGATGTTCCCTCAATTTTCAGACCGCTTGAATCAGCTCAGGGCGTCCGCCCCGCAGGATGTCGCGGATCTCGCGCGGGCTTCTTCGGCGGGGTTCGAGGACTAGCCTCTTCCTCGTCCGGCTCGGTTCGATCAGTATTCGGCGGCACCTTGAATACAAAATCGGAATCCTCGATCGACTCGCCGAGCTGAATCGATGACAGGGTCACCTCAGAGCGATTGCCGCCAATATGCTCCAGAACCACCTTCTCAATCACCTTTTCGGTCGGCCGAATATGAATCTGCGCTCTCTTGATGGTTCCGGCGGAGCCCTTTTTCGGAACGAGTGAAAAGGAAAATGGGGTGATCCGTTCAATTTTCATGTCTCGAGCCATGGAAAATGAACCCGAAAGCAGGGCATTCGCCAAGGGTGCTTGCATCTTCGAGCTTTTACTGACGATGACCTGACCACGCTCGTCCTCGAAGTAAGGAGGCGTATAGTACCAATAAGTGCTCCCATCCGAAACGAGCAGGTTCTTGTCTGGCTCGGTGGTTTCCCATCGAACCCTGTTGGGCCGCTTGACGATCAACTTTCCACTACTCATCTTCGTCTGCTGGAGCGCCGCTGATTCGTTTTTTTGGGAGAAGTCGGCCTTCAACGTTTTTGCCGCGGCGTATTTCGCCTCCACCTCCTCGAGGATTTCAGGGAGCCGCGGTGGCGCTACCTTTTTCCTGACTGGCGCGGCCTGGAGCACTCCCGAAATCAACACGCCAGCCATGCACAAAGGGAACATCCGCCGAAACATTGACACCATGTCAAATCAATATCACTGGAGAATGCCAGGTGTCTGCTAAACTTGAAGGACTATGCAAACACTGACCTGCGTCACTCTCTGGTTCCTGGTCCCACTCGCCGTCGGCGCAAATGCCGCGACGCCGGTCCGAGCCAAGTCAAAAAAATCGCATTGTCAACGAAGCGCGAAAAGAATCGCAAAAATGGCTCCTGCGCCTGTGGAGACGATAGAGGAAATCCATTCGAGTCAGGCCGCGGCGGTTCCTTTCTCCGCGGCGCAAAACAGTACGGCCGATGCGGCCGCGATGGAGAACGGGGTGTTTTCATCCAATCGCGGAATCGAGCTGAGACCCTCGGTCGCGATCCAATGGTTCAGCATTCAGGGCAACCGGCCCGACAACTCGCTCATCAGCGCAAACTGGGTCGGCGTCAAAAGTGAGCTCGATACGGCGTTCGTTCGGTTCCCCATCCTCGAGCTCGGAACCGATCTCTCCGCCTACCGTACGATGACCGGCTTCGTGAATGGCGCAGGGAGCTCAAGCGTGACCGACCTGAACGTCGGCGGCTATGCCCTTTTTAAGGCCAATACCTTGAAATTTGGCGTCCCGATGTTTCGGCTTTCCTCCGGCTACTACGGAAACTGGCGTGCCAGCGAAACGCCTATGGGGTTTCTTCCCGGCGTCAGCGGGGCAAAAGTCTCGGCCGAGCTCTCCGCCATTGTTGATCAGGTCTTCGCCTTCGGCCTGAGCGGTTCTTACGTCGCGGCCCAGGCGGGACTTTTCGACGTAGGGGCGTTCTTGAGCCAGAGGCTTTCGTCCCAAATGAAGACGGGCACCTGGAGCGCGCGCCTCGGCGCAAACGTCAGCGTGCTACGCGCGATGGAAGGCGGCGACCTTCGCCGCGAGAGCTGGATTTCCCTCATTGGCGGAGTCGCGGCTTCCTTTTAGAATCACTGAAGCTCGATCGACACCATCTTCGAGACCCCAGGCTCCTCCATCGTCACGCCGTATAACGTGTCGTTCAATTCCATCGTCTTCTTATTATGGGTGATGATGATGAACTGGGACTTCGACGACATCTCACGCAAGAGAGCGTTGAATTTCCCGATATTGGCGTCATCCAGCGGAGCATCAACCTCGTCGAGAACGCAAAACGGCGATGGCTTGACCATGAAAATCGCGAAAATCAAGGATACCGCGGTCAGCGCCTTCTCTCCGCCCGAGAGAACACCGATATTCACAATTTTCTTACCCGGAGGCTGCGCGAGAATATCCACTCCCGCTTCGAGGATATCGCTCGACCCCTCGGGATAGACCAACGACAATTTTGCCTGTCCGCCACCGAAAATGATCGGGAAGAGACGTTCAAAACGTTCCGCGATGGCATCAAATGCCCGTTTGAACCGCTCCTCGGAGGTTTTGTTGATGTGGGTGATTGCGTCCTGCAAATTCTGAATCGAATGATCCAAATCGCGCTTCTGCGAAACAAGATTTTCATAACCCTTGGATTCAGTCTCAAATTCCTCGATCGCGTTCACGTTGATCTCGCCCAAACGACGAATTCGCTCGCGAAGGCGCTCCACTTCTTCATTCAGCAGCAGCTCTTCGTCCGCGGTCATCTCCTGCGAAACAACCGGGGCATCCATCTCGCCCTGTTCGGGCACCACATCAGTGGCGTCCAGGCAACCTACCCCGTACTTCTCTTCCAGGTTTTGAATCAAGAAGCCCAGTTCACTCGAAAGCTTCTCCACCTCGATCACGGCACGATTGGATTGCGTCGCCGTGCCATCCGCGCGATGGCGCAACTCCTTCAAGCGACTTCCAAAGTCACTCACTAGATTCGCCGTCTCCTGCAAACGATCGCGCACTTGCGAGAGCGCCTCCCGGCGTTCTGCTGTCTCCCGGTGAAGATCGCCGATCCGCTCCTCGATCTCGGGCTCGCCGCCCGAGCGCAATGCTCGCTCTTCAGTGATCTGAATGAGGCGCGTTTCAAGTTCCGCCAACCGCCGTTTACGACTGTCGAGCAAACGACGAACAGCATCGAATTCCCGAGAAATCGAGTTCGAGCGCTCCCGCGCCGACGCCTCTTGAACACGAACCGTCTGCAGCTCCTGCTCAATTCCCGCAAGAGTCGCCTCATCATGATGAATCTTCTCTTCGCAGCTTTTCACTTCGCGTTCAAAGGTATCGCGCTCCGAAAGAATCCACTGGAGCCGATCCGCTAAGCGGTCTTTCTCCTCGCGCGCGATCCGAACTGCATTTTCGTTCTGCGCGAGATCCTCCTGAAAACGACCGGCGCGACGTTCGAGATCAGAGCAGCTCCGCTCCGCCGACCGCAAATCACGCTCCAAAGAAGCCCACTTCACCTCAAGCTCCTGCAATTGGGTCTGCAAGAGCGAAAGTCCCGCGCGCTTGACTTCAAGAGTCGCCCGGTTAGCCGCGATGACCTCTTCGAGATCCGTCAGCTCCGTCTCTCCATTCGCGACTTGGATCTGCAGGTCTTCGATGAGGCGCTTACGTCCTAAGAGGGACGCAGCATTAGCTCCCTCGGTAACCGTCCCTCCGCGAAGCTCGCCATCACCCCGAAGCGCAAACCCATCCCGTGAAATCAGGGACCAACCCAAGGGCAAGCGAGGAACGGCGCCGCCGAACTCCTCGACCACACAGGTGTTCGCCAAAAGCGAATCCAGCATCTCGCGGGTGCGTCCCGTCGCTTGCGCTGACGGCCGAACCATCGATTGCAAGTCGCTAAGAACCCGCAAACCCTGCGCTTCCAGAACAGCTTTTACTTCCTCGAAAGACGCCACTGCCGCAACGGGCGCTCCTGCCACCCGGAGAGTGGCCCGGCCCTTTTTCGTCGCTCGAAGATGCGCCAACGCCTCGACTGCGACGCCCTCCTCAGAGGCGACCAAATCCTGGAGATGACTCTCCAACCAAAGCTCTAAGGTCCCTTCGAAGCCAGGCTGCACATCGAGAAGCGACGCCACGGCCCGCAACTCTCCCTGTCCACTTGACCTCGCCCAATCGAGCGCGGCCTTCGGACCCCCTGCATAACCTTCGTATGCAGCCTCCAGCTCTTCCAAACTCTGAAGGCGTGAACGATCCTTGGCGAGCTTACGCATCTGCTCGTCGCGAGCGCGCTCTCGCTCCTTCAGCATTCGCTCTTCGGTCTGACATGCATCGGCCTGCGTGCGGCGATCCTCAGCTAGGGCCGCGCGCTGGGTCGACACCACGGAATGCTCCTCGCTATGCTGCTCAAATAAAGCGCGCGCCTCCGAAACCAGGTGTTCGATCTCAGCCATTTCAGAACGAATCCGCGCCTCCTGAGTGAGAGCGCTTTCGATTCGCCCATCCAAGGACGCATCTTTCGCGGTGATCTGGCTCGCCTCCTGAAAACCGGCGAGCAGCTTCTGATTCGTCGCATGATGCTGCTGGCGAAGCGCCTGCATGTGGCCACGTGCCTCGGAAGCCCGGCTTGATGCCTCATGAGCGGACGCCGCCGCCGCATCAAAGGCCACCTTCGCTGCCGTCGCTTCCATCTCCTGGCCAACGACTCGCTCTTCCTCAGCTTGAATTTGAGGCGCGAGATCTTCTTTTTCGGTCGTGAGCTGAGTTTCCTGACGCGAAAGATCCTCTTGTCGGGAACGCGATAGCTCGAGTTGACTCTGTTGGCGCGTCAGCTCCTGGCTCAGGTGATTGATGACGGCGGTGAGCTCTTCCGCCTGCTTGGCGTCCGTTTGCTCGGTAATCCTGCCGGTTTCAGCAGTGGCCTCAGCCGAAGAGATTTCCGCCCGAAGGCCGACGACTTCTTGCTCAAGTCTCGCTCGATCCGATTTCACCGTCTCCAGCCGGGCCTGCAAAAGCATGCGCTTGCGGCGGCCCCAGGTCATTTCCTTTGCGAGCAGCTCTTCCTTGTACTTCTTATACTGCCGGGCCTTTTGCGCCTGGCGCTCAAGAGAAGAAAGACCTTTCTCCATCACCTGAATGATGTCGGTCAACCGCGCTAGATTCGCCTGGGCGGACTCGAGCTTTCGAAGCGATTCCTTTTTGCGAGCCTTGTACTTTGCGATACCGGCAGCCTCCTCGATCAGGAGACGGCGTTCTTCGGGCTTTGAATTGACGATCTTGCCGATCTGGCCCTGCTCGATCACGGAATAGCCCTTGGCGCCAATCCCGGTATCCATGAACAGCTCTTGAATATCCTTCAGTCGAGCGGGCTGACCATTAATGAAGTATTCTCCCTCGCCAGAACGATAGACGCGACGAGTAACCGCTACTTCCTTCGCGCGCAGATGGGGAGGAAGGTTTCTGACAGAGGCACCCGCCGGGGCGTTTTCGGTATCAACTACATCCGTTTCAAGAACGAGGGTCGCTTCCGCGAGACCCAGAGGTTGGTACTTCGTCGACCCATTGAAAATCAGGTCAGAGCTACCGGCGCCGCGCATGTGCTTGTAGGATTGCTCACCCATCACCCAGAAGAACGCATCGACAATATTAGACTTTCCGCAACCGTTCGGGCCCACAATCCCGGTGATTGAGTGATCGAAATGAATAACAGTCTTGTCTTTGAATGACTTGAATCCCTGAATCTCGAGACGTTTTACCTTCATGGCACCTTCCCTGACCCAGGCACTCTAGCAACAGAGTCCCAAAAGGCAAGACAGGCGGGCCTCTTCAGGCACCAAAAATGAGGAGGGCCCGCTTAAACCTTGTGGGTTCGAGCGGGCCCTCATTCTTGTGATTTGATATCGACTTGCGTCGATTGATGTCCCCCACCTCGGGATGGTTCCACACGGGATCGGCATCGCGCCGAGCACCCGCCTCTGGTGAAAGTAAGCCCGAAATCCTTCCCGGGCGTTCTATTTAATTTTTAAAATATTTCGCTGACGCAGACCCTGTGATCAGCAGAAGAGTCGTCAGTCCGTAAGCACCGCGGAATTCTAAGTTACCTCAGCGCGGTTTCGCTCACGCTATTTCGTGCGTGGAGGGCCTGTCTCATGCCACTCCAGAACTGCTCGAGCCCAGTACGGGGCCGTCCCGGGTAGGGTCAGCCATGCTGGTTCGCTTTGCATCGTATGTCCTCCGATAGAAAGAGGTTAGCTGAGGAGTGTGACGCTGTGCAACATAAAAATTGATCTATCTTAATAGTGTTTAATGGCCTTTGTTTTCGAGGAGTTACTCCGGTCAAACTAAATGCGCCGAGCCTCGCCACTTTTAAGCCGCCTGACATTCTGAGTCTGAGACTGACTCGTCGGCGCAATCACTCGAAACTCGACTCGACGATCGACCTCCAGGCGGGCCGCATGAGAGAGTTCCATACCGAGAGATTTCGGACGGACCTTTCCATAACCGATCGGCACCAAGACACGCTGCTCGATGCCACGACTCGCCAGATAGACCTTCACGCTATTCGCCCGCTTGCGAGACAAAATCAGGTTGTACTGCTGGGAACCCATCTCATTGGTATGCCCCTCAATGACGATCTGCCGGTAGGCACCCTGATTGGCCTTGAGGACCTTCGCCACCTCGTCGAGGAGGTTTTTGCCCGACGAAGTCAGCACATCGCTATTATGTTCAAAACGGACCTCTTCACGAATCACGACGGCCTTTGTCGTAAACTCGACTCGCGGCAAAGGCTTCTGCGCCTGGACCACGCGGACCGGCAGATCTTTAGAGGTCGGTGAGAATTTCAAACCAGCCAAGATTCGAAAATCAGAACTGGAGATCGCATTGACCGAGCCCACGCTCGCGCCCAGCGAAGCCACCATGTCACCGGTCACCCGATAGCGGCCGCCCACATAGAACTCACTCGGCAACTGGTAACGATCCCACGGGACCATCAGGATACCTTGAGCCTCACCGTTGATCGCCCACCGAGGGCCGACGGGGATCGAGACGCCCAATTTCATGGGGATCTGATTTTGATAATTCATCGCCTGATATTGGGCGCCACCGAAGGATCGGCGATATCCGATATTGGTCGCGGCACTGACCACGCCAAAATCATACTCCGCACCCAGACTCAGTCCCGCGCTCACCGCGCCGTCCGACACGAAAAGATCCTGGCTGCCTGTCGGAAGCTTCAGCTCGGGGATCAGGACGAGGTCAAATGGCAACTGGCCATGCCACATGTAGATTTTCGAGAAGAGCCGCATATCGCCCAAGGTAAACGCCGCCGCCTGGCCCGGCCGCGAAACAACATGCAGCGGTAATCCGAAATTTATGGAACCCTTTCCACTCAGATCCAATCCACCCATCACATCCATCGTCTGGATGCCGCTGATCAGCGTGGCCACCCGTTGCGTCCTCGCTTCGTTCAAAGCCACAAGCGGGTCGTGCAAAAAACTGTAATTCACGCCCAGCATATACCGCCGGTACGCTCCGACGACCTCGCCGTCCGGTCGGTCCGGGGCGGCGTTTTCCGTGTAGCTATAGCGATTTCCGGAAGAAGGCGTGAAGAGCTGAACGTTCACCGAAGCCTGGGCCTGCGTAAGGGTCAGGCCGCTCATCGCGGTGACCAACGCTGCTTTCGCTAATTTTGAACCATTGAAATTTTTCATATCGATTACCTCGCTACCGCGCGCTGCAACTCATTCACCCGGCAGTTGTCATACTGAAGCTGAACGTTCAATGTCGCCTCGCGGACATAAGTGTCATCCGCCACCACAAAGTAGAGCGTCTTGCTGACATACGGTTCTTGGGACTCCGTCGTTCCGCTATAGAGCGCCTGAGCGATATCCACGCCCGGTAGTGCCTCCTGGAGATCGATGTTGGCATTGTCGACTGAAAACACCTGTGCCCGACGGCAGGTCGCCACCCGGGTGCGGGTCTCGTCCTGAATCAACGCTCGAGAGAAAAAATCAGAAACGACCGGATCTTCGCCACCGAAAAAGGTCGCACTTCGATTCGCGAGCCAATTGATTGCGCTCATCGCATGCCCACTGCACTTCTTCACGTCGCCGAGCAGACAGAGCATCTCCGTTTCCATGAAATTGGCTTCGCCACGACCTCGAACCATTTTCGAGACGGAGACCATCAGATCCGCCTCCGTCAACGACCGGAACGCCGCGAAATTCGGCAAGTTCAGATCAACCTTGAAGAGCACCTGACCGTTCGTCACGTACCGCTCTCCGCAAACTGTATCCCGGGACTGGCCAATTTGCCGGATGGCGATCTGGTGCCCGCGTTGGACGATGCGACGCCCCTGGCGTACCGGTCCGGTCGAAACATAGGGAAGGTCTGGCGTCACCGCGCTGATTTCGGCTCGGGTGAGCCGTTGCGCGTGAAAATCATGATTAAAAGAAACGATTCCACAGGCGGATTCCCCGGCGATACCGGTGGCACCGGTCACTCCATCCACAGCAACGGGGGAAGGAGGGAAGGGCAATGCGAGTGTACTGGTCTCGATCGCGGGGGCGCCCACCCCGCTGGTCAAACCGTCGGCACTGGACGGCCCGGCAATGCCCTCTGGGCCGGCGGGCACTGCAACCACAGGCGCTTCATTTAAGACAGGAGCGGGCGGCTCGACACGGGTCTCACTCTGGCGCTTCTGCGAGCCCTCTCCACTCGGCGGAGTACTCACTACGGGTTGATGGGGATCAATGGTATGTGGGTTCGCACTGCAACCGGCAAGACTACCGGCAAGCATCGCGAGCAGGGCTGCCCCCGCCGCGTTCCCCTTTTGTTTTAGAAACTGAGTCAACATCGGTCAAATCCTCCGGTTCAATACGCTCGAAACACCGCTCGAGTGGTGCTCTTGTATCAAACCTGAGTATTTTGATCAACAAAATATTTGACCGATTCAGTATTGTAAATTAGCTCTTTAATTTCAGCCAGTTAAAAGAGAAAGCCGATCGAAAACCGAAAATGAGGCACGATATACTGCTTTGCGAGATCCGCAAAAGGGGTGAGCGCCGTCCTGAGTTCATCCTCCTGGGTGGTGATAGCCTGGGAAAGATCGAACGTCTCACCTGCAACCTGCAGGGATGAGTCCGTCGCCTTTCGCTCCACCGTCGGGTCAAGCCCACTCGCAAAAGTCACCAACGCCCCCAGTTCAAGCCCCGCGAAAAAGCCCGAATGAGTCACCCAGCGCCACCCGAGCATGGGAGCGACGCCCATCACACTTGCCGTCATCGCGATGTTACGGGTTTCACTCAGCCCACCGACGAGATTGAAGGTGACATCCTTCGAGCCCGTAACCCGGATGTTATAGAGATCTGCTCCGAGAAAAAAAGAACCCCTGAACGGATGTCCGCGCAAACCGAGCCACCACATATTGGAGCCCGCGGAAATCCCGCTCACCGTGATGGAGGGAATCAGAAGATAATCGAAACTGGCGCTCACATAGTTGAACGCCCGAGCCTCCAGACCCAAGGCGGGAAGCACAACCAGGTTCAATTTCGGCCCAAACTGCACAGGCCCCAAAAGAGGGTGCGTCTTGCCATACGGCAGCGGAGGCACCTCTTTCTCGGGGGCCACAACAACCCCAGGAACCTCTTTTCCTTGATCCACCGCTTTTTTCACGTCCTGCGGAACGACCGCCTCGCCTTCCACTTGAGGCGCGGGACTTTCAACCGCGGGAGTCACCGCCGCGGCGGCCGCCTTCTTCGCCTGGGCAGCAGCTGCTTTCGGTGCAACCGCCGGTTTCGCAGGTACATCCACCGCCATGGCTGACGAAGCCATCAAAAACGAAACGCCCAAAACAACAGACATCCTGAATGCAGAAATCATTTTTTTCTCCGACCAACGGTCTTTTTTCTTCGAGGATTGGCTAGTGCGGCCTGTGCCCCGGCCAGTAATGCGATCGGCACCCGATAAGGAGAGCAACTGACATAGTCCAACCCGATTCGGTGGCAGAACTCCACCGAGGAGGGGTCGCCGCCATGCTCGCCACAAATTCCCACCTTCAGACCCGGACGGGTCTTCTTCCCTTCGGTGATCGCAATCTCCATCAGGCGACCCACACCGACCTGATCCAACGACGCGAACGGATCACGCTCGTAGATTTTCGCATCCAGATAATCCTTCAGGAACATTCCGGAATCGTCGCGAGACAGCCCGTAGGTGGTCTGTGTGAGATCATTGGTGCCGAAGGAGAAAAACTCCCCGTATTTCGCGATCTCACCCGCCGTCAATGCGGCACGCGGAAGTTCGATCATCGTTCCGATCAAATACTGAATCTTGATCTTTTTGCCCTTCGAGCCGTGATTGAACCGCTCGATGACCTTCTCCGCCTCATCGACACAATATTCACGTACAAACTTGAGCTCCCGCCAGTCGCCTACGAGAGGAATCATCACCTCCGGCACGATGGAAAATCCTTCGTCCCGCACGAGCTCGCAGGCCGCCTCGAAAATCGCGCGAACCTGGGTCCGGTAGATCTCAGGAAAGCTGATTCCCAAGCGGCAGCCACGATGCCCCAGCATCGGATTGAATTCGTGAAGACTCTCCGCCTTTCGCTTGAGCCGTTCGTAACTCACGTCGATTTTCTTCGCCAACGCCCGGAGCTCTTCGTCCTGCTGCGGGATAAATTCGTGCAAAGGGGGATCGAGCAACCGAATGGTCACCGGCAGGCCCTTCATCTCCTTGAAAATCCCCCGAAAATCGCTCCGCTGCATGGGAAGAATCTTCGCAAGGGCACGCTCACGGCCCTCCTTCGCCTCGGCCAGAATCATCTCGCGTACGGCGTCAATTCGCTCGGAATCGAAGAACATGTGCTCGGTCCGGCAAAGCCCAATCCCCTCCGCCCCGAAAGACCGTGCGACTTTCGCGTCATTCGGCGTATCGGCGTTCGTGCGAACTCCGATCTGGCGAACGGCATTCACCCAAACCATCAGCTCCTGAAAATCCTTGTTCAACTCCGGCTCGATCGTCGGAACCCGCCCCTTGATCACTTCGCCCGTGCTGCCGTCGAGGGTGATATACTCGCCTTCCTTGAACACCTGGCTCCCGATCGAAAACTCCTTCCGCTCGTAAGAAACCTTGATCGCGCTACAGCCGGAGACACAGCACTTGCCCATGCCGCGCGCCACGACAGCCGCGTGCGAAGTCATCCCGCCTCGCGCCGTCAAAATCCCCTGCGCAACCGACATGCCTCCGATGTCTTCGGGCGAAGTCTCGACCCTGACCAAAATGACTTTCTTACCGTCTTTTGCCCAAGATTCCGCCTTCTCTGAGTCGAAAACCACCTGACCCGTCGCCGCCCCGGGCGATGCGGGCAAGCCCTTCGCGAGAACCTCTTTCCTCGCTTTCGGATCCAGCATCGGATGCAGGAGCTGATCCAACTGCTCCGGCTTGACCCGTTGAATCGCTTCCTCGCGAGTAATGAGTTTTTCGCGCACCATATCGACGGCAATTTTCAGCGCGGCCGCAGCGGTGCGTTTCCCGCCCCGCGTTTGCAACATGTAGAGTTTGCCACGCTCGATCGTGAATTCGATATCCTGCATGTCTCGATAGTGCTTTTCGAGACGCTGATAGACCTTCACCAGCTCTCGATACGCTTTCGGCATCACGTCCTCGAGCGTGGGCAGAGTCTCGCCATTGGCCTGCCTGGACGAAGCGTTGATCGGTTGCGGGGTTCGAATCCCCGCCACCACGTCTTCACCCTGCGCGTTGACCAAGAATTCCCCGAAAAATTTCCGGGCCCCGGTCGAAGGATCTCGCGTAAAGGCGACCCCAGTCGCGCAATCATCACCCATGTTGCCAAAAACCATCGACTGCACGTTGACTGCCGTACCCCAGGCCTCGGGGATGTCATTCAACCGACGATAAGTAATCGCCCGTGGATTCATCCAAGAACCGAAAACCGCGCCTACCGCCCCCCAAAGCTGTTCCCAGGGATCCTCCGGGAAAACCTTCCCGCTCATGCGAACAATTTTTTTGAAATCAGCCACCAGCCCGCGCAGGTCATCCGCGGTGAGCTGGGTGTCGAGCTCAACGCCCCGCCGATGCTTGAGATCCTCAAGAGCCGACTCGAACTGGTTCGAGTGGATGTCGAGGACGACATTCGAGTACATCGTGATGAAACGGCGATACGAATCATAGGCGAAACGCGGATCTTTCGACTGGTCGATCACGCCCTGCACGGTTTCATCATTGAGACCAAGATTGAGGATCGTATCCATCATGCCCGGCATCGAAGCGCGGGCGCCCGAACGAACCGAAACCAAAAGCGGATTCTTGCGTGAGCCAAACTCCCGCTTCATCTGTTTCTCGAGCCGAGCCATCGACAGCACAACCTGCCGCTCCAGCGCTTTGGGATAATTTTTCCGGTTTGCATAGAAATAGCTGCAAACATCCGTCGTGATCGTAAAACCCGACGGAACCGGGAGGCCCAAGCGGGTCATGCCGTGCAGATTAGCGCCCTTGCCGCCCAGAAGGTCTTTCTTATGTTCGTTTCCCTCAGCCTTGCCCGCGCCAAAAAAGTAGACGTACTTTCCGGTGCCCGTCTTGCCGAAGGTCACGTACGAGCTATTTGCCCCAATTTTCGAACTTCTCTTCGATGTACGGGATGAGCTTTTCAACGGCGACCCTTTCTTGGGCCATGCAGTCTCGGTGCCGGATCGTAACGGTGTGGTGGGTGAGAGTGTCATAATCTACCGTAACTCCAAAAGGTGTACCGATTTCATCCTGACGGCGATACCGCTTGCCGATTGATCCCGCGTCGTCGGTCGTCGCGCGAAATTTTTTCCTCACATCCTTAAATATTCGGTCAGAATACTCCATCAAGTCAGGCTTCTTCATCAGCGGGTAAATGGCGACCTTGTAAGGCGCCAATCGAGGGTGAAACTCCAGCCACACCCGCTCCCCATCCGTACGATACGCGTCGACCAGGGAAACGAGCAAGAAACGATCGCATCCGACCGATGTTTCCACAATGAAAGGCGTGTACTTCTCCCTGGCTTGTTCATCGAAATACTGGAGGGATTTGCCGCTGAACTGCTGATGGCGACCCAGATCAAAATCAGAACGATTGTGGATGCCCTCGAGCTCCTGCCAGCCGAACGGAAATTCGTATTCGATGTCAAACGCGGCCTTCGCGTAATGCGCCAACTCCCCCGGCCCGTGGGCATGAAAGCGAAGTTTCTCGCTCCGGATCCCGAGATCGAGGTGCCACTGGATGCGGCTCTGCTTCCATTTCTCGAACCACTCCTCGTCCGTCCCCGGCTTGACGAAAAACTGCATCTCCATCTGTTCGAATTCGCGCGTCCGGAAAATGAAGTTCCCGGGGGTAATCTCATTTCGAAAAGCCTTGCCGATTTGGCAAATCCCAAAAGGCACCTTCTGCCGGGAGGACTGCTGAACATTCAGGAAATTCACATAAATTCCCTGAGCCGTCTCCGGACGAAGATAGACGACCGAGGCAGACTCCTCGAGCGGCCCCATGAACGTCTTGAACATCAGATTGAAATTGCGCGGCTCGGTCAGCTCGCATTCCGAATGCTGCCCGGGTTGCTTCGAAGGCTTGATCCCACATTGGGCCATATCGAGCTTGTCCGCTCGAAAGCGGCCTTTGCATTTCTTGCAATCGACCATCGGATCAGAAAAACCGGCCACATGCCCGGAGGCCTCCCAAACCTTGGGATGCATCAGAATCGCGGCGTCGAGCCCCTCGATGTCCTCCCGATCGGTCATTGAGCGCCACCACGCCTCTTTCACATTTCGCTTCAGCTCGATGCCCAGCGGACCGTAATCCCAGCACGCGTTGATTCCGCCGTAGACTTCGCTCGACGGAAAAACAAAGCCCCGGCGCTTACAGAGGGACACCAGCTCGCTAAAATCCTTCAGACCGGTTACGGACATGCCCTAGAGATAGCAGAGACTGGAGATCTGATCTAGGCCGCGAGACCCAAAAAACAGAGGGCTCCATTCAACGAAACGGGAACCCAAACCAGACGCGACATGTTTTTGACGGCTTTCTTTTGCCAGGAGTTCACGAAGTGAGACTCCGTCGCGAGGAATTTCGGCTGAATCGATCGACGGGCGAACTCGCTCTCCGCCCGCGTCAACATCGCAGTCCAAAGGGCGTCAGCACCGACCCCGAGCTTCTTCTCGGCTTCGGCAGTCAGGGCCAGAAAAACGGCTCCCACCCGCTCGCTGAGCTCGACGTCCGCACGAAGAACGCAACTCAAGGCAGATGGCTCCAAGGGAGGGGTCAATCCAGAGTAACGAACGGGCATCCCCAACTCAGGCTTGGGGTCTGGAAAGCGCTCAATCAGCTCGTCGATCCATGCCGAGTGCAATCCTTCGAAAAGCGCCGTGAAAGGACTCATTTCGCCTCCGCGCTCTGAGACAGCCGATAGAACTGCGCGTACTCCCCATTTTTCAGCACCAGCTCATCATGACGACCCGACTCGACGATCTCGCCTTGCCGGATCACGTGAATTTGATCCACGCCTCTGACGGTCGAGAGTCGATGGGCGATGACGATCGTGGTCCGATCCTTCATCAACTCATCGAGCGCCGCCTGCACGGCCCGTTCCGACGTGTTATCCAAGCTCGAAGTCGCCTCATCCAGAATCAGAATCGGCGCGCCCCTCAAAAAGGCGCGGGCGATCGAAATCCTCTGACGCTCCCCTCCAGAGAGCTTCATTCCGCGATCCCCGATCCGGGAGTCAAAACCTTCCGGCAGGCTCTCGATAAAAGCCGTCGCATGAGCCCGGCGCGCCGCCTCCCGAATTTCCGCCTTCGTGGCTGAAAGCCGGCCGCAGCGGATATTCTCTTCGACCGTGTCGTTGAAGAGAAATACATCCTGGCTGACGACCGCGATCCCGTTGCGCAGAGACTCGACGCTCAGCTCGCGTATGTCGACGCCGTCGATCCGGATCGCGCCACCGGTCACATCGAACAAACGAGGCAGCAGGTTCACCAGCGAACTTTTTCCCGCGCCACTCGACCCGACCAGCGCAATCGCCTGCCCCTTGCGCGCTTCAAACGAGATCCCTTTCAGGATAGGGCGCTCCGGCGCGTCAGGATAAGCAAACCGAACCTGATCCACCTCAATCAGTCGTTCGAGGGTTTTGAACGTCTTCGGGGCAACCGCTTCCGTCAGCCGGGGCTGCCAATCGAGCAACTCGAAAACCCGCTGCGCGGCCGCCGACGCTACATTCAGCTTGATGCTCACGTCGTTCATCAGACGCAAGGGCTGAAGCATCAGCGCGAAGGACGTAAAAAAAGCGATCAAATCGCCCGCCGTCATCTGCCCCGTCAGGACCTGATTTCCGCCGTAATAGATCACCGCTGCGATCACGAATGCCGTCAGGAGCTCCACCAGCGGGTGAGAGGCCTCTTCGACTACCGATGTTTTCAAAAGAAAATGCGCATAATTCTCCGATCGATCCCGGAATTTTTTCTGGACGTACCGCTCGAGACCGAACGTCTTCACTACCCTGATCCCCGTGAAGCTCTCCTGGAGGGCCGAAAAGAGATGGGCATTCTCCTGATTGAGCCTCTGAATATAACGCTTGAGGTGTTTTCCCGAGGCCGAAAATACCCACGCCAGCGGCGGAAAAATCAAAAACGTAATCAGGGTCAGCTTCCAGTTGAGGTGAAGCGAATATCCAAACAGGAGAAAAAACGTGATCGGCTCGCGGATGATCGTATTGATGTTCGCGATCCCCCCATCGATATGCTGGGGGTCGGCGCTTACGCGGGACATCAAGCTGCCGGTACTCTGCTCCGTGAAATAGTCAGCGGAGAGGCTCATCACATGATCGAAAAGATCGTTTTTCAGTTTCTGGTTCACGCGCGCCACTACTATGCGCAGCAGATAGTAATGAAAGAACCGCACAACGAAGTTCAAAAAATACAAACCGATAAAGAGGAGAGGAAAAAGATAAAGCCGCCGCGCATCTTTCGACACCAGGAGATCGTCGATCAGGCGCTTCGCCAAAGGTGCCGGACTCATCCGGAGCGCCGCAAGGGGAATGGCCAAAAGCGCGCTGCCGACGATGTGCCATGAATAGGGCTTCAGATAGGGGAGGAGCCTTCGCAAAGAACGCATGAACGCACTGAATCTTATGATACGGATCAGCTCATGGCAAAGGTTCTAGTCACGGGGGGAGCCGGATATGTCGGCGCCACGGTCGCCCATTGGCTGAATGATCGGGGACACGACGTCACCGTTCTCGACGACTTGTCGACCGGGCACCGGTCGTTTGTCGCCCCCGGAAGAAAGCTCCTTCTCGCTCGTGTCGGCTCGCCCGAATGCCGCGACCTCCTGCTCCGGGAGCGGTTCGAGGCGGTCCTTCATTTCGCCGCCTGGACCCTGGTCAGCGAGAGCGTGAAGTTCCCCGAGCGGTATCTCGAAAACAACGTTGAAGAAACTCGCCGTCTGATCGCTTACCTCCGAGAAGCAGGCACGGGCCGTTTCGTCTTTTCCTCCACCTGCGCAATTTTCGGGGACGTCGGCGCCACCCGCATCACCGAAGAACTGCCGCGCGCTCCCCTCAGTCCCTATGGCACCTCCAAACAAAAAGTGGAGGAACTCCTCGAAAGCAGCGCCCGCACCTGGGGCTTGCAAGCCATCCCGCTTCGGTACTTTAACGCGGCAGGGGCCGAATCCAAGCTCCGCGTCGGCGAATGGCACGAGCCCGAGACCCACCTGATCCCTAATATTTTCAAAGCCGCCCGCGCCCATCAACCGGTGTCTGTATTTGGCACGGACTACCCCACGCCCGACGGCACGTGCATCCGCGACTACATCCACGTTTCAGATCTGGCGTTGGCCCACGAAAGCGCACTGAACAAGCTCCTCGCGCTCCCGGTGGGCGAGGGGTTCTTCCGGCCCTTTAATCTCGGAAGCGAGGCCGGGTACAGCGTCCGCGAGGTGATTGCCGAGTGCCAGAAAGTACTCCGGCGCGACCTCGGCCGGGAAGTCGTCCTCGAGGAACACCCTCGACGCGCCGGCGATGCGCCACGCCTGGTCGGCGACTCGACTCGGGCGCGAACGGAGCTGGGTTTCAAGCCCCTCCACAGGCTCGATTCGATCGTCGAGAGCGCCTGGGCTTGGGAGCAAAAGCGGGCCCTCCCCCGACCTGCGGTGCTGCTCGATCGGGACGGAACCCTCAACGTGGACCCGGGATACATCAAGAACGCCGAAGATCTCCACCTTCTCCCAGGCGCTGGGGCGGCTCTCGGAAAACTCTCGGCCGCCGGATTCCCCCTCGTCATCATCTCGAACCAATCGGGCGTAGGCCGCGGTCTCATTCCGGCCGAGGCCATTCCGTTGATCAACCAGCGTGTCAATACACTCCTGGCGCCGTTCGGAGCTCAGATCCTCCGTTTTCAGCTCTGTTTCCATAACCCGGACGAGGGGTGCGCCTGCCGCAAGCCGGGGACAAAACTGATCGAAGAGGTCGCGCGCGACCTCCATCTCGATCTGGCACGCTCGGTCTTCATCGGAGACCGAGAGACCGACCTCCTCGCGGGTCGAGCCTCCGGCTGCGGAACCGTTATTCTCGTACGCACCGGAGACGGAAAAAAAACCGAGGCCTCCCTCAAGACGGGGGAGTGTGACGTCGTGGTCGACGATCTTTCGGCCGCGGCGGATTACTTTCTTTCGCTCGCCTGAGGCTCCGAGAGAAACGGCTCTTCCGCAACCCAAAGCGTTCTGTGAGAGGTACTGCCGACTTTCTTCATTCTGACGTCTCTCTGGTTGAACGTGAACACTTTCTCCTGCTGACCGGATTGATCTAGATCCCACAGGGCCGCCAAGCGAATAGAGCGCCTCACCTCATGCACCAAATCGAGAGTTGCTCTCGGGTTCAAGCCGCCCGAAATGTAGAAATGCAATCGGTCCAGGTCAGGTAAGGCGTATTGGTGGGTTTCCCAGTAATCGTTGGTCAGCACCAGATCTACCTCTGCATTTTTTACTCGTGCGGCGACCCACTCAATCTCGGCTTGCCGCTGGTTGAGCGCACTCGAATAGACCTGTGCCATACGCCCTCGAAGGGTGTGGAACGCGGCTCCGAGCATCACAATAGAAATGGCCACAGCCCATCCCCGCGAACGCAATCCCCGCGAAATCGCGACTCCGTACCCGGCGAGGAGAGCGGGAAAGATTGGAAAAAGATACCGTGCCGGCGCGTCATCGTACACGGCGATGCCACAATAAGCGCAGATCGACAGGGCAAATACCGATACGAGTACCCGGAGATTTGGCCGGTAAACACTCTCAACCAACAGAAGATAAAAAGAGACCCCCAGGGCGACACGAGGGAAAATCCGATCAAGAGAAGTGTCGGTATCGACCAGTTCCGCCATAACACCCGGGAGCTTTCCGAAACTCCTGGCCGCGTGGGAAAATGAGGCAAGCCCACCACTCCCACCGCCCGGAATCCACCCCTCACGCGCAAGGCAGGAAATGAATTCAGGCGAAAACCCAACCAAGAGCCCTAGGCCGATCCAGCAGAACCGCCTTCCCCAAGCTTTGAAGCCTTTGCCTGTTCCCTCTCGCCAATGATGTCGAATGAACAAAAGAACCAGGATCATGCCCGCGAACTTCAAATTGGGTTCGGCTGAGAGCTTTACCGGTCGTCCTCCCCAGTCGCCTAAAGTCTCGCCAAAAAACCAGAGATAGCCAAAAAAAACACTCAAAGCCCCGGCAAGGACGACCAATCCCTTCTCGCCCCCTTTCGCCCCTCGCAGTACCTGCGGCATGGCTCTTAAGGTTTGAGCCGATGGCAGCCATGCTGCGACGACAAAAATCAACGAACCACGAAATACATACAGAACGAGGCCACTGAGGACGCTCAATCCGAATAATCTCAATGGGGAAGTCATTTCCCAGGGGTCACCCCATCTCAACCTCAGGCCCAAAAGAATCAAACCAAGAATCATGTACGCGATATAGAAATCGTTTCCGTATTGATGAGTGAGAAACCCAGTGCCCATTGATAAGAAAAGTGCAGTCCATCGAGCCGCTCGAAGCGACAGAAACGATTTGAGAAAAAAATAACCCGCTACGGAGATCAATGCCGGACAGACTATGTAGCTGAAAAAATGGGGCCCTCCGGGGAAGAGGGGTCGAAACAGGGAAAGAAGCGTGCCCCCATAATTTTGGCCCACGAAAAAGGGAGTCCAACCCTTGCGCAAAAAGGAGGCAGACTCTTGAATCATGAAAGCATAATCAGAATTCGAGAGTGCATGGCCCACCCAAAGGAGGGGGAAATGAAATGCCGCTGCCGCCAAAACGACCCATACGTAGTAACAGTCAGTCTTTCCCCACCAGGCCCTGTTCATTTGTTACTAGGAACCACACCCGCCCACGGGGCACAACCTGTGATATCCGACTGAGAGCGTGAAAAAAATTTTCCTCTTCTGCATTCTGCTCCGGATCGCCTGGGGTTTCTGGTCCCTGGGGTTCGATCACCCGAACGAGCCTTACCGCTTGCTCGAGCCGATCGCCCACCTGGACGGATTTTCCGCTTCTCTTCCGTGGGAATGGCGCGACGGCCTCCTCTCCACTCTTTCAGTCCGGGCTCACCGCGAGGTTCTTCATTTTGTTTCGCTGTTCGGGCTATCCTCCGCCCTGGCTCAGCTCACGTTTCTCCACGTCGTTTTTGCGCTCGCGTCGATCTTCACCTGGATTGCCGTCTTCTTTTTTTCGAGCCATCTCGGCGCCACTCGGGGCTGGGCGATTCTTGCCGCCCTCAGTGTGGCGCTCTGGCCGGAGTCGCTCTATCACTCGACCCGGCTCATGGATTATTCGCTCGAGGCGATCCTCCTCTCCTTGGCGCTGCTCGCGGCAACTCGCGCACGGTTTCTGCCCTGGGCCGGCGCTTTTCTTGGCGCCAGTTTCTTCATCCGGCCCCAATCGGGATTGAGCCTCATCGCCCTGGCGCTGGTGCTGCTCACCCAGCCGCTCGGCCTTCGGGCGAGGTTGCGATCCGTCGGAATGCTGGTAACGGGCTATGCCCTATCGGTCGGGGCACTAGGGCTTCTGGAGAAAGCCCTAGGCGGCGCTCCGTTTCTGGTGTTTTTCCGCAACTACCTGCACTTCAACTGGAGCCAAGGCGGGGCCGCGCGCGTCTACGGAAGCGACCCCTGGCATCGCTACCTCACCGACGCCGCGAAATACTACGGACTCGTTCTCTGGCTGCCGATCGTGGGACTGTCGCTTCGCACGAAACCCGCTCGCCAGCTTTCGCTTTTAGCCTGGCTGCCCTTCGTCGTGCATATGCTGATCGCGCACAAAGAGGCACGCTTTCTCTATGGAACGCTCTGGCTGCTTCTTCCCGCAGCCGTTCTCGGGCTCGAGGGCCTCCGCCTCAGAAAGAGCGTCGCGGTAGCGCTCGGGGTGTGCGCGGCCCTCGGCTTCGTGGTCAGCGCGGAGCGGGTGAGTCGGCGTTTTTTTCTTCAACGCGCGGACGTGATCGCCTTGGCGAAGATCGGCCAGGTACTCGACCCCGGCCCGGGTATGGTCGAAATCGTCGCCGATCCGGTCTTTACACCGGTCGGCTTTCTCCTCCGACATCGTGGGCCGGTTTGCTACTCGGGTAGCGCGCGCGCGGAAGAGCGCTGCACGGATGGCGTTCAACCCGCTTTTCGGATTGAGCGGGACGCGCAGGGGCGTTTCGGTCTTCGTCAAATAAATGGCTTTTGAAATTTCTAAAAATTCATACAAACTTGTCAAACTACACAACGAAAGGAAAACCTTCATGAACCAACGCTTGAGTCGAATCGCTCCCCTTTTTCTAGTACTGCCTTTGTACCTAGCTGGCTGCGGCGCAGCCCCCACTGAGATCGAAGGGACTTGGCTCAAAGCCTGTGTCGCAAGCTCAGGCACCAGCACGAAGACGACACTCACAAATACCGGGGACACCGGCGTGTTGGCTGGCGAGTCCTTCTCGGATGCCGCATGTACGACTCTTGCTGCTACGACCACCGTCACCTCAACCTTTACGCTGGGAGCGGCCGTGGATTCGCCTGCAGGCGCCAAGAAGATGGATTCGACCTTGGTTTCGATCACCATTACCCCGAAGACTGATGCAATGGTCACAACGTTGAACACCGGCAGCTACTGCAGCGTCACTAACTGGGCCAAAGACACCGCTACCGACGTCACAGGGAAAGTATGCTCTGGGGGAGTTACTTACTTCGCGAAGGGAGCCGTCACGTACACTCTCTACAAGCTGGAGGGTTCGAGCCTAACCCTGGGTACTACAACCGGCCTTGGTCCAGACGACGGGACGACCGAAGCAGGACGTCACACGGCGCTCGACTCCGTCTCGTATACCAAGCAGTAGACTTGAAAACGCTCCTCACAACCTGTAATCGCAGGCCCCATGAACATCATCGAACAAGGCGATGCCAGACGTATTGGCGGAGTGATTCGATCCGCTCGAAAGCTGCGGGGATTGTCGCAGGCGTCCCTCAGTAGGGATCTTCAGATCGCCCAGGCCACTTTCAGCGGCATTGAGCAGGGGCGCCTCGCGATCTCGGCCAGTCACTGGTTTCAGTTGGCGCGGGTCCTCCGCATCCCCCCTCAACACTCTTTTGAAGAGGGCATCATCGACAACCTGGATGACATGAGCGACGCGGAGGACACCGGGTTTAAGATCCCGAAACGCTATCTGATGAACGCGGTTTCAACGCTGAGAGGAACTCAGCCTTTTTTTCAGCTATTTATAGAACGGCGTGGAGAAGCTGCGTTGAACGCCTTTTTAAAGGAGCGGCTCAAGGTCGATCCTGACATCTGCCGTATTTACAGCCTCCGAGTATCGCTCCGATTCACCCTTGATGTGGCCGCGGAGCTGGTCCGCTCTGGGCACTTAAACATGCACACATTAGGGGACGTTGCGCACATGTTGCGAAATCCCCAGACCCACGGGCGCCTGGCAAGCGTCTATCGTCAGGCGCAAGACCGAGTCACTTTGATCGAGACGTTGATAGAAAATATGGCGGCCTATGAAAGCAACTTTCAGTATTCGATCATCCACCGCTCTGAAAATACCTTGGATATTGAGTCCAAGCCGGCCGATTTCATGCGTTATTTTTCGTACCGGGAGGAGGAGCTTCCAAATATCGTCAATCTCTATCGAAGCTCATTCATCGAAGGATTTTCTCAATATTTAGGTGACAGCCAACCCATTCAGGTGAAAATCATACCCAGTTCGACCAAGAGGAAAACCGAATGCATTTTCAGGCTGACGATTTAAAACCCATTGGCGCCACCCTCAACCGAATCCAACAGACCCTCGGCTTGGATTCCGATCAAATGGCCATGCTTCTGGATATCGTCCCCCGGCAGTATTCGAAAGCCCTTCAAGAAGGGGAAACTCTCCCTGCTCGGTCCCTGATGCTGCTCGCCCGCGAGCTCAATCTCTCATTCGACGCCCTGATGATGGACCAGTTCTGTTATCGAACCCTGGCCCGCCATTTCAGCGGCGACACCTCCGCCATTCCGGAAAAGTACACGGAGCATGGAAAAGGGAAACGCCGAATTCTGACCACACTGCTGGATTTCGCTGAATCCACGACTGATTGGCGTCGCAGGCTGGGTCTCATGCGTTTTCTTCAGATCAACGAGGCCGCGCTTGAAGACCCAAACAGCGTGATCAATCTCAGATGCACCATCGAGGCCGTCGAATGGCTCTATGATCAGGCCGGGGGCGGCGACACATTAACTCGTCTGGGCAAGGACATGCTGCTCAGCCCTTTGAACGAGTATTGGACTCGTGACCTCAAAAAAAGCCGCTCATTTTACGAACTCTTTGAAGTCGCCTGCTCCGAGACGGGAACACTCTATCAGAACGTCGAAAAAAATTTCCTATGGAAGATCCACCGAATCATCCCTGGGGAAAAAATCGTCGTTCGAGGAATGGTGAGCGATGAGGTCCGCGAACAGATCAGCTTTCGCCACATTCGTTCAAAACCGGGATTCTCAGTCAGGCAAAGCTTGTTTGCTCACATGCCTCAGCTTCTCGGACTTCCTCAAGCACCGGTGCGAATCTCGAGACCCTTTGACTCCCATTCGAACTTCTGTGAGATGGAGCTCGACTCATCCACCGTTCTTGCTGCGAATCGAAAAAAAGCGATGTGCTTGCTCAACTAGAATTTAGGCCGCCCGCTTGCCGGGATAAATATTAGACAGTGGAGAAGAAGCCGTGGCGATGATCAATCGCTTCTCCCAAAGCGCCGCGCATTCACGCGCGGCTTGCTGAGCCGCCTGGCTGTGATTTTCACGGAAAAAGACAGAAACGCAAGAAGGCTCGTCAAAAAAGAGGTTCGACTTGAATTCTGCCAATGGCTGTTCGTCCGCTCCTTGAAGCCTCCGGATTCCAAGATGGCTATGCACTTTATCCACGTTCTGGCGAAGGCTCGCGAAGGTAAAAGCTACCTTTACATCATAGGAATAGATCCAATTCGAAAACATGGCCGTTGATATCTTGCGGCATGCCAACGCTAATCGGCGATTTTTTCGGATGGAGCTATCTGAGCCCCAGGAACCGAGATAACCGACGGGGTATCCGCCCTCCTTCGCCTTTTTCAACTCGCGCTGAATAGCCGCTCGATGAGCTTCCGTCTCGCTCCCCTGCAGCAACCCCAAGGCGGGAAATTCCAATCGGAAAGCCTCCACTCGAGCGCTATCCGTGGATTTAAAGGCCATCAGTGGCTTGAGTATCCCTTGATTTTTTTCGCAGATAATCCAGTGGGTGGCGAAGAAATCACAATTTGAAAATGGCAAGATTCCGTAAGGATAATGGGCCCGATAAGATTCCACCTTGAAACGGAAAAGTTTTCCCAACCAGGCCATCGCTTCGTCTTGCCGGACCGCATCATAAAAATTATCAATGACGACAATCTGCAGTTCGGGTTCGGCCGAACCCGCGATGGAAATCACGTTGCTCATAGTTCCCCCATGGAACATCGTCAAAAACCACGCGGAACTTGAGCGAATTAATACACTACCGCTAAAAATCAATATACCGATGAAATATGCCTGCCTAGAAAATCAGGTCTGCCCCGAACGAACGCGCAAGGCATGGCCCAGCTTTTCGTGCGCCGCCAGCTCGAGCAGGTGTTCCTTCAGAATCAAATTCTTGGGATAAGGATAGGCTCCGGCCTTGAGCGCGTCCCTTACCCTCCGAAGGTGCGCCCAGCGATCGAAGCCCAGCTGACAGACGTCTCCCGACTCGTAGAGAGCACCCGCCAGGATGAACCATTCGTGCGACTGAAGCGCCACACCTCTTTGATCCGCTTCGATCTCATCCAGTCGAGCCTCGTCGAGCGAAAGTCCTCGCTCAGATCCGATTTGGGCCACCTCACCACGGCTCAGCCCCAAGTTTTCACGGGCCAAGCGCAGCACGTCACCCGATCCGAAAATCTCGACCAGCGACAAAGGTCGACTCCTTCGGCTCAACACAGGCTGTGGAGTCCCTTCGCTCGTCAGCAGAAGCAAGAGCTCGCCAAACCTCGCTTGGTCGAAAGGCTTTTCGACCGTGAGCACGCGAATTCTCCTCTCCCTGTACCGCTCATGGACGCCAGCCGCAGCGAGCTGTCTTTCGAATCCGTAAAAACCCGACATCACGAGGACTCCGGAAGGCGATGGGCCCTCCTTCAGCAGACTCAGAAGAAAGTCGGAACAAACCCCCTCCACACCCAACAGATAATCCGAGACGAGAAAATACCTTCCGGCTGGGAATACCACGCTCCGAAACTTCGAGATCGTTTCAACGAAGACGCAATCATACCCGAGACCGCGAGCGCTCTCCCGCAGTACGGCTCCTAAATCCAAATCATCCGTCAGAATCCGAATCTGTGCGTCCAAGATGACTCCTCCGCTACCGCGAATCGTGCCCCATGTTGAGTCGTATTTCCCATGGAACGCGGAAAATTTTCCTTATCGGGGGTTTTTATCAGAAACCCGATCATTTCCACCCCAGACTGGGTCATCCGAGACCCTGTGTCTCTATACCGGCCCTAAAAATGCGGGATTTTGATTGAAAATTTAACATTACGCGTTAAAGTTTACACATAGAGTCATTTTGTTCATGGAACCTTGCAGGAGATTGACATCATGAAGTATCCACAACCGAAACTGAGATTGGCCTCCCTCCTCCCCTTCACCCTGGCTTGGGCTGGGTGCTCGAACGGGGTCTCCCCACCTGGGCTCACTGGGAGTCTTATTCCCCCTGGCAATGAGCTGACGCCAGCGATCAGGGAACAGGTCTCACCCACCCAATTCGCGGAACAGGAGCTTCGCCAAGCCGTCTCCGAGGCGGTTTCATCCGATCCCGCTTATCAAATCGATTCATCCGACCTCGCGGCGCTCGCGGGGCAGGAAGATCTCTCCGCCGAAGAGCTGACCGCCATTCAGTCGCTGCAATAACCCAACACCCAATAGCCCACCGAGGTACGTATGATTCACAAAAGGGTTCAAAAGAAGATCATCGCTTTTGCATTAGTCACCGGCCTACTCGAAGTTTCCGCCGAAGGCGGCTGGGGCGGGCACTGGTACTCGAACAGCCCGAATCACGGCCTCGAGCTGGAGGCAAAAGCCGACCGAGCCGCCTATCTTCCAGGAAGCTCCGCCACGGTCACCGGACGCGTGATTTGGCAATACGGCCACGCCAAGAACCGGTCGAGCCTTCCGCGCCAGTTCTGGGACCAGTACAAGCTCCAGGGGTACGCGCCCGACCTTCTTCACCCGATTGCCGTGACCCTGAATCCGAACAATGGAAATTTCCAGGCCATCATTTCTGATCTCAAAGCCGAAGACGCGAATGTCTTCACGCTGATCGCGGAAAAAGAGGGCACCCCTTCGCAGGTCAAAAAGCTGCTCCAGCTTCAATCGAAGATCGAGCATCTGGTGCTCCATTTAGATCGCCGGATTCTCCAACTCGAGCGACAGAAAAGAGTTTCCGCTGAATTCATCGCCGCCCTGAAAGCGAAACGGGATCGCCTCGCGCTGATCGCCACCAAGATCGCGGGCATCGTCGCCAAAGAAGGCTCCGTGATCGCGCTTCGCCGGGTCCCCCTGCTCGTGGCCAATAACGACGTCGCAGACTCGGAAAATTCAGCCGTCATCGCGGGCTTTCGTTTTGATCTGGTGGGCGGAGCGCCAGGCTCCCTCGTCGAGGGCCAGGAGGCCGTTTTCAAAGGCCGGATTCAGAACCTTCGCGCTCGCCTCGGTGATTTGCTCTGGGAGTACCCGTGCCGAGACGAGGACAGATGGCTGGTGAAAATCTATTGGAACGATCGACTGCACCGCACCGTAGGGCCGGTACGGCTCGCCTCGACTGATGAGGTGACTTTCGAAGATCGTTTCGCAGCCCCGAGGCCTCAGGATGATAATGAGTATCGAATCGAGCTTCACCGTGTGGAGCGCAATCAGACCCGAGAGTTCGGGGAGCTTGCGCTGGCAATGCCGGTCGCCGATGACATCGTGAAGCCCACCTGGTTAGCCGGATACACGCCCAACCCCGCGCATCCCTACGTTCAAAACGCGGAGCCCGTCGACCTCAGCGCCCAGGATACCTTCGGGCGGGTGGATCGAACTCGCTTCGTCGTGACACTTTCATCCCAGCCCTGGGGTACTTCGCCGAGTACGGCGTCCGTGCTCAACCGCCTGACGCTCTCGAGCAGCGATGGCGACCGGACGATTCGCCTCCAAGGAAATCTCAACCCACTCGCGGAAGGTCGGTATACCGTTACCGCGACGGGGCAAGACCTCGCGCTCAATTTCGCGCTCCCCAACCCTCTCTCGATCACCTTCGAGGTCGATCGGACGGTTCCCGTCGTCACCCTGGGCGTGACCGACGGTCTTCTTACCCCGAGCCGCACCCTGCTGCTTCCGGTCAACGTCAATGACCTCTCTCCGACCACCACGCGCATCTATGTGAACGACGAGCTCGCCGACCTCCGAGAGGAAGTGGCCTATACTTCCACGCTTCAGCTCAGGGAAGGTCTGAACCTCATCCGCGTGGAATCAGTCGACGCGGCCGCGAATAGCGGTGTGCCGGTCACCATTGCCGTTACGGCTGACACCATTCCGCCCGAAGTGCTGACCCTCAATCCGCATGATGGCGACATGATCAACGATCTCTCGATTCCGATCAGTGGCACGGTCAACGAGCCGCTCAGTGGGGCACGCGTGAATGGTCGGCCGCTGACGCTCTCCGCGGACGGTCGTTCGTTTAGTGGAGCCTTTGTCGCTGAAATGGAAGGGACCACTCCGCTGAATTTCGAGTTCTCTGACCTGGTGCTCAATACGAAGCAAATCACCCGGAGCGTCGAAATCGTCCTGAGAGTGCTCAACGGTGATTTGGTGAGCGTCGTGCCGGAAGCCGACGGACTTCACTTGCGCGTGATCGGGGCCGCGGGCGCGACCCGGCGCGGAGCCAACGTCACGATCGACGCGGGTTTTTTCAACACGGTAAGAACGGTGGGCGGACAAAACGGGAGTTTCAGCGCGGTGCTGCGCGTATTCCAGCGGGCGCTTGTTACAGGATACGATCCCATCTCGGGTCGCAGCGAGAGCGCGGAAGTCACGTTCGGCCAGGCCGGGAAAACGCTTCTGTCGGGCGTCATTCGTGATATCGATGATCAGCCGGTTCCTGGCATCACCGTTTCCATTCTAGGCACACAAGCGAGCACGCTCACGGATGGCAGTGGTGCTTTTGTCATTCACACCCCTCCGACTGGCGATCAGGTACTCATCATCAGCGGCGATAGCTACGTTTCTCCGCCGCCCCCGGCGCCTCAGAGAAAATTTTCGAAGAGAAGCGTCCCGATCTCGATCGGCTTGAGTCAGACCAACGCCCTCCAGCGGCCCATTCGCATCGGATACACCTCGGATACCGACCCCCTCGTCGATAGCACAGTGGGCGGCACGTTCACCGCCGCCAACGACCCGGATATCTCGATCACGATCCCACCGAACGCCGCTATCTTCCCCGGAGGGGCCACGAGCGGAAGAATCTCCATCCGAAAGGTGATTGCGGAGTATTCGACGATTCCCCCTCCGAAATTCATCTCGCCCACGCACGTGCTCGTGCTGGAGCCATCCGGGATGCTTTTCAACGAGCCGGTCACCTTGACGCTGCCCAATTTGGATGGTTTCAAGCCCGGTACTGAACTCTTCATTCTTTCGGAGAACAGCCGCCTCGGCTCTTGGGGCTTGGACGGCTCCGCCGTGGTTGATCCCAGTGGCTCACAAATCATCAGCAAGCCGACCGAAGGCTTGAGTCACTTTTCTGCAGTTTACGTCGCGCCCCCTCCTCCGGTGATTCGTCAAATCGGGTCGGCCGACCGGCCCGGGGCGGACACCTTCAACGGAGCCCTGACCACTCAAATCAAGATGCCCAGCTACCAATCCATGAATAGCGATCACACGCCGGGACTGACCTACCGAAGCAATTGGGCCAAGCCGTCGGTCATGATTACGGCGCTGTTTGACATCCCGGAATCACAAATTGTGACCGTCCCCCAATCCAGCGGGGAATATACGATGGTACGCAACGCCTACAGCAAATACATTTGCGATGACTTTCTCGTAAATGGAATCAAAACCCGCTGTCGCTGGATCGACCAGCTGGCCACCACGGACAATCGATACACCGTCGATAGCGAGGTCACCTTCCATTACAATCCAAAAAAAATCACCTCGTCAGTCACCGTGGGGTATCTAAAAACTCCTGAATTCACGGTGATCCCGAACGAGCATCGCACCGCCCTCTCCTACGATCTAGAGTTGAAAGACCCGACCACCGGAGAATATTTTACATCGGGCGCCCATCCCTTCCATGCACATTTCGAGATGGAACTGGAGACGCTCCGTTGGGGCACCCAGACGACGACGACCACAACGACCTGGACCAGCATACAAGCCGAACCTATCATCGATATTCAAACGAATTCCTATGCTGAACAGCGGGCCACTGAAATCTACCCCCAGGATTTAGGTGGCAATATTCCGATACAGAATCACGTTCAATCGCCCGTCGGTCGAGGCTGGCGGATCGATGGAGTCCAGAAGATTCTCAGTCCCGACGCCGCTATTCCCCTGATTGAGGAAGCGGATGGCTCGGTGAGCACCTACAGTAGGGACGACACGGCGACGACGATCCTAGACGGCGCGTCGATGGGGATTTCGCTCTCTTCAGGCATCGGCCTCCAGTCATGGCCCTATCTCTTCTATACCGGCACTGATGCCTCTGTGAATCGAGCTGACTTTTCGTTCGATCCGGCTCAAGCAACGCTCTCGCGGGTGGCACCGATGTATGGTCTGGGCGGGACTATTGCTGGAAACGTCTTCATTAATCACGATGGGGACTGCGTTGGTTGCGACACCAGAGCCTCATTCTGTTTTAAGGAGACGATGCCCTTCAGCGTGAAGTCTCAAACTGCGAGTCTTCTCGGTCTGCCCGACGGCCGCGTCGTCGGAACTGATCTCAATCGGCATGTGCTTTTCGTCACCGAGGGCGCCTCTTCACGACCGATCCAGGGGAACCTGGGGAGCGCCGCACCGACGTACGGAAGCGGCGGAAACTATTCGTACTGTCGCGTAGGATTTAGAAGATCAGACTGCCGCGATCCCCATCATGGTGGTCAATATTACGGCGAGGTTTACGGACACCCGGCAGTTAATTTCAGCTACAGCACGGCTCCGGTCGAAAACAGTATCGGCTCTCTCTGTGGCAACACGGCCGGTATTCAATGCGGTGGCGCGTCGTATTCTACCTTTAACGTGCACGGATTTGGCCAGTGTGGCGGTACCGTGGCCAGCTCACCCACCTTTCCGCAAGCGGGTGCCACCACGAACGCTCCCTGGGGAATTGCCCCGGGCCCCACCGCCGGGACCATCGTCTACTCCGACACGGGGAATAATGCGGTTCGCTTGATGAATCTCAACACCGGAGCCGTCCAACTCGTTGCCGGAAATGGAACGACTTTCGACACGGGCTCGAATATCCCCGCAACGCAGGCGGGGATCTACCACCCTCGCGGCGTGGTTTATGATTCGGACGGAAATCTCTATATCTCGAGCGAGCGTGGCTATATTCGAAAAGTCGATCTGAACGGCTACATCACGACCTTTGCGGGAAACCCCTCGGAGGGGATCTTAGGCGACGGCGTGCTCGCGGAGGATTTCAGGCTCAGCAGTCCCTATGGACTCGCCTTCGACAATGCACTTGGATACCTCTATGTGGCCGACTCCAGCGCCCATGTGGTGAGGCGAATCGATATGACGACCCGAAGGGTCACCACTGTCGCCGGAATCGAACATCTGCGCGGAAATGGAGAGAGTGGAAGGCCGGCTCTCGCCACCGCGCTCGCCAACCCGGTGTATATCGGGCTGGATCCCGACGGAAACCTGCTCATCGCGGATACCGGCAACAACAAGGTCCGGCGCGTACTCTTTCAATCTTCCGCGGGCGGCGCCCTCGTTTACGCCCCCAACGCGCAGGATCTCTCTCGCCTCGAGCGGTCTGTTGACGGAACATTCACCCGCACCTACCGAAATGGCGTTCGTGTATCCTTTAATAAATTAGGCTATCAGACGGAGACCGCCGATCGCTTAGAGCGAAAAACCTTTGTCGGGTACGACGCGCAGAACCGCATCGTATCGATCACCGATCTCGGCGGAAGAACGACTTCGTTTGACTACAGCGGCAGCCACCTGCTTTCGATCACCGACCCGGCCCTTCGTCGTACGGAATTTATTCACGATGGCGCCGGAAATCTCGCCTCCGTGCGCCTCCCCGGTGGCGGCATCCGCCGGTTCGACTATGCGGATGGGTTGATGACCTCCGAGTTCAACGAGCAGAATGTAGAAACACGCTACCAGTACAATCAGTGGAGCAGGTTGGCGTCAGTGACTCGCGCCGCAGGCACCCCCGAGGCGAGCACGATCGCCGTGAACGACCTCGGCACCAAGACCGTCGTGAATAACTACACGGGGGGCGTGAGCGGACAGGTCGAAAATCTAGCCAACGTCGGCTTTGACAACATCGTCGACCCCAAGGGAATCGAAACCAAATTCTCAAAAGACATCAACGGCTACATCTCCACCATCACCGACTCGGAAAATAAAAAGGTGCAGCTAACCCGCGATGCCCTCGGACGGACGACCGGAGTCAAACGCTTAGACGCGGCGGGCGCCGTTCTCTCGGATTTCACTTTCGGGTTTGATCCCGTCACCGGCGATCTCCTGACGGAAAGCGACTCGGTCACTGGAGGGAGCCGATCCTTCAGTTACGATTCCTTTGGGAACAAGAAATCCGAGACCCTGGCCAGGCGGCCGGGCGGGCAGACTTTCCAAACGACGTGGGACTACAGCCTGACGTCTGGCGTGCTGCTCACTCAAACCGACCCCTTGGGAAATACGGTCGACTATACCTATCATTCACTCTGGGGCCTGGTGGAAACCCAAACGGTCGCAGTCGGAGGCGGGCCTGCGTTGACCTCGCGATCGACCTACGGTCCGTACGGTAACCTGATCGCGTCGACCGATGCGGGAGGACGCACAACCTCTCTCACCTTGAACGAGGCTGGTTTTCCGGTTCAGGTGCTCAACCCGCAGAACAAGCTCCGCTGCCTGACCTACGATTCGTTCAACCGCATCACCTCGGTGGTGCCGGGAGTATCCACGCTCGCCGACTGCGGGACGCGCACAGACAAGTTGACTCAGTACCGGTATAGCGACACCGGTGAATTGACCCAAATTATCGACCCGAATTCAAATGAAACCGTTTTCACCTACACAGCCCTGGGGCAAGTGAAGACCAAGATCGATCCGCTCGGCCGAGTCGCGTCGTTCAAATACGATATCAGCGGCAACCTCGTGGAGGAAACCGACCCGAGTGGAAACGTGAAAACTTGGGTCTACAACACGCTCAATCAGCTCGAACGAAAAATATTACCTGAGCAGACGTTTGCGTTCTCCTACAACGCACGCGGAAAGCTCGCTTCTGTTTCTCACGCACAGGCGGCGGTCACGCTAGGCTATGATTCCCAGGATCGGATGACCGCTATTCATGTCGTGGGCGTGAGTGGTCTCGACGGATATGGCTACTCGCTGACGAATGCGTATGACGAGGATAGTAATCGAATTTCACGTACTGCTTCTTTTCGAACCGACTGGATTTGGCGGCCAGGCGGCCAGGTCGAGTATCAGTTCGATGCGCGAAACAATCTCGTCGCCCAGATCAACGAGCAGGGCCAGCTCTTTAGCTTCGAACGCGACGGCGCCGGACGGCTCAAACGGCAGACGGCGGCGCTCGGATCGAGTTCTCCGGTACTGCTGGATTCCCAGTTCGGGTATAGTTCGACCACCGCCCTCCTCTCCTCGATCACCCACGCGGTGGGTGGCGCGGGCACTTTGGTTTCTGTTTCCATGTCCCACGACGGGATCGGGAACGTCAGCGCGATCTCGAGATCGGTGGCGGGCGGGGGTGCGCTCTCGGGCAATCGTGGATTCGTCTACGACGACGAGTCACAGCTCACCGGCGTCACCAGCACCTTGCCGGGAGAACTCCCAACCGAGACCTTCAGCTACGACTCGCTCTACAACCGAATCGCCGATGCCAACGGAGCCTCGACCTACGATCCGAAAAAGTTGGTTCTCCAAGAAGACTGGAAATACTTTTACACCTTCGATGGCAACGGCAACCTGACCCAGAAAGTGGAGAAGGCGGGCTTCCCCAACTCAGTTACCACCCAATATCAGTACAGCTCGGAGAACCAGCTCTTGAGCGTGAAGCGCCTGGAGCCGGGCAACCCGACCCCGGTGCATGAGGTGTCGTTTCTCTACGACCCGATGGGTAGGCGGATGGAGAAACGAGTCATCGACCGTGCGGCTCCCTCGGATGCGGTGAAGACCTTCACCCGCCGCTACCTGTACGACTCGCAGGAGATCTTCGCCGAAACCAACGGCGAGAACGCCCTCCTCGCGCGCCACACGCATAGCTCACTCCGAACGGATGACGTGCTCGCCACGCACGTCACCTCAGCCGGAGTGACGGCCGGTATGGCTCAATCGCCTGGCAGCTACTTCTACCTGAAAGATCACCTCGGTAGCGTGACCGACGTCGTCAGCTCGGCGGGCCTGCACGTCTTGCACTACGCCTACTCGGCGTTTGGCACGATCATGGGAATTCAAGACGCGGCCGCGAACGACGTCTCGGCCAACCCGCCGCT
>CAYIHX010000008.1:0-7431 GCA_964363305.1 uncultured Bacteriovoracaceae bacterium
CTGCATAAGAAAAATTTCCGACCAACTTGACCTCCGCGCCACGGCGATGCACGCCGCGCCCGCGCCGTCACCCGCGCCGTCACCCGCGCCGTCACCCGCGCCGCCGCGTGGCGCACTGCGGCCCGCGCTGAGTTCTTCGCCGCCGCGTTCGGTGAGTTTCGCCGCACGCAAATCACGACCCGCTCACCCCTCCCAGGCCGACGGGCCTGGTTGTTCCCTCTGCGACGTTGGCTGCGAGACCCGAGAAATAACTCAAGGGCGAAACAAGGGGTCCGTGAAAATGGCGATATCCTGGGGCACTGGCGGACTCTTGTTTTTCGGTTTACCGTGAACAGGTCCCCGCTGCATGTGACGAATTTTCAACCCCTCAAGGACGAGGAGATACGATGCTGATTCTAGGAATGCTTTTAGCGATCACGGCGCCCCACCTCTCGAGGGCCGACGAGAATGTCCGGCCCGCCGCCGAGTTGCTCCGCGAAGGGTATCTTCCGGTCGAGGTCGCCCCTCTTTCCGTCGCCGACCGATCCTGGCGTTACGCTCCTCACAAGTTGGAGTGGCCGATCGCGTTCCGTGCGCTCGGGAACGTGATGGCGCAGTTTCAGCCCTTCGGCTATCCCCCGTATTTTCATGGGGGGATCGACGTGGTCACGAGTCCCGCCCGCGAGCTTCATGCCACCGTCGAAGGGCGGCTCGAGGCCGGTCACTACGGCTACTCCAATCAGCCGGACGGAAGTCTGCTCAAGCATTGGCGGCCCTGGCCTCAGGATGGGAACCCCACGTATTTCGAGCTGGCCGTGATCAACGACGATGGTGTGCGGTTTGAGTATCATCATGTGGATCGTGAGCGCCTTCCGCAGGCAATCATTGCCAAGCTGGATCGAGGGAATTCACGCGTCGTCATCGGCGAGCTGCTCGGCCATCCGGTCGAATTCGGGCAGAATTACGATCACATTCATTACAACATTCGGTTTGCCGACGGTACGGTCGTCAACCCCGAGTTCGCCTCGAAACCGATTCCGGATCATCAACTGCCCACCGTGGTTGAGAGCATGGCCGTCGCGCGCGATGGCAGCACGCGCCCATTGACCGCGGAGCTTTCGGAGCTACCGGCGGAGTTTGTCGTCGTCACGTTTGATACCCGCGAGTCCAGTCCGTATCAGCACCCGCCGAGCCGGGCGAGCATTCGGTTTGAGAACGGCGCTCAAGCGCAGTGGGATTTTCGACAGAGCCTGACGCGGGAGGATGGATCTTTTCCTCCCCTGACCGAGGTTTTTGCCTCCAGTATTCGTGCGCCGAGCGGTCGCACCTACACCACCGATGGCGGATACGGCACCGGGCAGTCGGTGATTCGCCTTAAGACGCCTCCAGGTGCGCACGGGGCCTTCACGATCGAACTCGAAGACGCCGCCGGAAATATTTCTCGGACTCAGGGACGGGTTCGTTCGAGAATCTGATCGAGAATCGCAATTCGGCCGGAATGTTCCGCGTGCGAAAGCAGGATCTCGTGTGCGGCAGTTTCAGCCAGCTCGATCCGGCGGGGAAGTTTGAGGAAGTGCACGATCTCAGTCCACGTCGGGTGTTCGAGCAATGACGTCTGTGCCTCGAGGATGTCGAGGACGCGCGGGTTTTCGCTCATGAGCTGACTTTGGAACCCCGATTCACTCACGAAAAGCAGTCCCTTCGCCGCGACCGACTTCAAGCGCGTGATTCGGGTGATGGGCAGGTGCACTGGCATATTTCCCATGACCTCGACTTGCGGATGGGTGGTTGCCGAGACGAGTTCTTGCGCGGGAAGCACGCAGAGGAGCTCACGCCATTTGATATCGCCGGAGTCATTCACGAGGTGCCGCATGCGGCCGCGTGCCGCCGAAAGACGGGCTCGTGCCTGCGCCGAGAGGACGAAAGCGGTCGTCCGCAGTTCAGCCGCAGCTGCGGGGGCCGACGATTGCTCAAGTCGGGGCACGAGGGCGGCCAGATCACGAGGCGCGAAGTCGAGGCGTTCAATGGCCGAGCGCCATTCGAGGGGAAGCCGTTCATTCGACCAAGTTCCCGGGTTTTGGATGGCGGCCACCAGGGACTTCGGAACCGGTATGAACTTGACGACCTGTTCGCTGAGGTTCCACTTGTCTCCGCGACGCTCGGCGTGGTGGTCAATCCATTTTCTGACCGGCGTGGACCGCAGGTATTCCGCGAGCGGGGCCGTCCAATCGTCCGTCGGGCCGACGACTACGAGACCGCCGGAGCTGGGCGGAACATCCGGGGCGTTTTCGCCATTGCCGAGCACCTCGACGTGCAAAGTGCGGTGGTTCTGCGAGTCTTTACCGGCCCGCAACCAGATGGCGCCGCGAGAACGGGCCCCTTTTGGAAGCAGCGTGCCGCTTGCGGGGCGAACCGTGCAAAGCGTCGCAAGAGAAGTGCCGGATGCGCGCATGCGTTCAATCTCTGCAATCGCGTCGTGATCCGTCTGGGTGGGCCAGTGGTCGGCCCAATCTTTCTGCGGACTCGCGCCCGCTTGCACGACGACGCGCCAGTGACCTCGAGTCTTGTTCTCGAGTCCGGATACGGCCGTGAAGACGTCACCGAGAAGTTGCTCGACTTCAACATGGCTGGTGATCTGGCCGTGTACGATCACTCGATGGGGAGTGTGAAGCGGGCGGGCTTGATGGTCGATATCACGCTTGAAGACGTAACAGAACTTCGGGAACAGAGGGATGGGAGTCGTGATCCGGGATTTGACCTGAGAAAGATCGCATTCCGCGATCAGGCGGGCGCGATCGAGCATCCATCGCAGCACTTCCGTGCCGTCGTGAGCGCCGAGCGCTTCCTCGCGGAACCAGAGAAGGGATGCGCCGGGCCTGAGCTTCGCAATCGCGACGGCAGCCTGGAGGTTTCCGAGCGTGGCACCCGGCTCTCGAAGTTTTTTCAGGTAGGCGATGCCATCTACCTGAGCCCTCAGTCTCTGGCTCTCGGCCGAGCGGCCATTCATGCGCAAGGAGCGCTCTTCGAAGATAATGGCCAGATCGCACGCATCCATCTCGCCGACTCGAGAGAGCGCCGAGGGCTTCACTGAACTCAGAGAAAGACTGAGCTGGTCTCGTGGGTGCACCTCGAGGCCGGTTCCTTGCGTCCAGAGTGCCGGTGCGGCCGGGCCAGACCAAAGCTCGGCAAGCTCAGCCGAAAGAAGTTGAAAGGGATGGTTCTCGAGCGCGGCCCATTGCAGTCCTGCCGGGGCGTGGCGAGCGACTCGTCCATCGCGGAGCGTGGGACAGAAGACGGTTTTTGCGCGTTTTACAATTCCCTGGTCCGCTCGCGGCTCAAAGCCGATCCGAGCGGCGCCTTTCCATAGCTCACTGAAGAAGCGCGGATCGTAGCCTCGCAGCTCTGGCCATTCTGGCGCCGCCTCGCGCAGATGCCCGAAGAGCGTTGCCAGGAGTTCTGGTCCCTCAGATGCTAAGGAGAGGGATTCAAGGGCCTTCCAGATCTGCGCACAAACTGCGGAAGGAGGGCAGTACCAGGCGTAGATGTTTTGCCGCGTGAGCTGCCAGCCCTCGCGATCCAGGGGCGCGAACTTTCGAAGGGTATCACTGAGAACCCAGTTCATTTCGGTGAGGTCTTTGGCCTTCATCGGACGAAGACCTCGGTCTGACCAGACCTTGAGGATGAGGACCTGAGCTAAAGCGATGAGCGAGACTTCTTCGACATAGGATCGAAGCGCACGAGCTCGGGCGGGTGAAGCGGGGCGATCGATCCAGGCCTGAAGGATGGAGCGATCATCGTTGAGCGGAGATCCATCCGTCGTAGAAGAGGGCACGCTCGCGAGCAGCTCGAGGTACCGAAGGACGGATTCGCGCCGACTGCGATTGAGGGCAGTCAGCTTGGTCAGGTTGCTCTCGAGATCAGACCGGATCAATCGGGCCAGACTGGCCAAAGTCGCGAAACAGGAGGGTAGATTCGATTGGAGAGGCGTGGGACGAGGCGCTTCTTCCGGTGGAGGAGCAGGAAGAGGTTCAGTCACGGTCGCCTCGGCCGAGCGTGTGAGCACGGAGGGAATCCAAGCCGTTTCGCCCGTTCCAGTTTTGAGGACTTGCCCCACGGGCGGCGCCGACGGAGGGGGCGGGAAACGAAAGGCCGCAGGAGCGGCTGCTTCGAGGGCGATCCAAGAGGTCATTCGATGATCGGCACTGACCGGTGCAAAGCGTCGTGAGGCGTGACCCAGAAAGTGATGATCCAGGAAGCTTGTCGTGGGAGCGCGAGGCAGACCGTTGGAAGTCGGCTGAGGCGGTTCGAGGGCGCGGGAATGTTGGATCGGCCGCGCCAACTCGTTCTTGGACAAAAATGAGGAGAGAGAGCGACGATCGAGCGTCAAAATCTCTCCGAGGTTCTCGTTCTTGAGAACCGTTTCGCTGTCACTGAAGTACCCCCCTGGAAAAGAAGAAGAAGGTAACCGCACTCTTTTGTATCTGGCGAGAGGAAAACGCATGACGCCTGGGGTGAATGCGTCGTGTTAGATGGTTTTTTTGAGACAGAGCTTAACTTCGACGCAAAGTCGCCGATCAGACAGGTGCAGGGCGCATCCGACCCAGAGGGAATAACTATGGTACCGGCTCTTGAAGCGAAAGCTGTGACGCAGGAACAAGACGAGATCGATGAAATCATGCGGGAAATCAAAAACCTGCAGGAGAGCATCTCTGATGTCCAGGCACGGGAGCCGGCGGCTCCCTCCTTAAAGGTCGTGCCCGCGGTTTCGGGGTCAGACGAGCCTAGTCTCGAAGAGACCATGGCGACGATGAAGGCGGATCCGGAAGTGAGGACTCTTTTGGACGATGATCCGACTGAGGGGGTCAACGCTGATACCATGAGTCTCACCTCTGAGGAGGAAGAGCTTGCTGCCGCGGTCGGGGACTTTTCGGAGGAGGCTGCCGAGGACGGCAGCCTTTCCATGGTGCTCAGCGGAAAAATGTCGCTGAAGTTGAAGTATGCCTTCGGTGGAAATGAAGTGACGGTTCGTTTCTCGGACAACTCGTTGATCGTCTCTTTGACCGATGGTACGGAGATGAAGATCCCGCTCAAGCACGGCGGGCGTTCGAAATCCTAAGGATGTATCCCCATGTTGCGACTGTCGGGAGGAAAATTCCGCGGTCGCCTTCTTCGAGTTCCTCCTTCCCGTGGGAAGAACGAGGTACGCCCCTCGAAAGCCATGCTGAGGCAGGCCCTGTTTAATTCGATCCAAATGTCGGTGCCGGACGCTCGCGTGCTCGACCTGTTTGCAGGCTCGGGAAGCCTGGGCTTGGAGGCCCTGTCTCGCGGAGCCTCCGCCGTCACGGCGGTTGAGAACCATCGCGTTTCGATCCAGGTGATCCAGGATAATGTGAAGGCCCTCGGCGTGGGTACCGACCTCACGATTTTGCCTCTTTCCGTGGATCGCGCCTGGTCGGAGATTCTTCGTACAGGTCCTTACGATCTGGTCCTGGCTGACCCGCCCTATGCCGACGGTTGGGAGCTTCGGTTGTTGGAAGAAGCTCCTTGGGCTGAGCTGCTCGGGCCGGAGGGCCTTTTCGTGCTCGAGTGGGGCGTGGTGAAGTCGAAATTCGAGTCGCTCCCGGAAGAAACCCCGTTTCTTGTCAAAATCCGCGAGAAACTCTATGGTGACAGTGGACTCACGACCTACCGAAAAAAATGAGATTCTCACGATGAAAGCAAAAGGTTTGCGGGCGATCTACCCTGGTTCTTTCGACCCGATCACCAACGGGCATCTGGATATTTTGGACCGCTCACTGGAGCTTTTCTCCGAAGTGGTGATCGTAGTGGCCGGTACGGGGAAGAAGGAGCCGCTTTTCACGCCGGATGAGCGAATCGAACTCATCCGCGAAGTGGTGAAAGATCGGCCGAATGTGCGAGTGGAGCGCTGGTCGGGCTTGATCATGGAATACGCGGAAAAGCATGACATCTCGGCCGTGATTCGCGGACTCCGCGCCGCCAGCGACTTCGAGTATGAATTCATGATGGCGAGCATGAATAAAGAGATCAACCCGAGGGTGGAAACTCTTTTCATGATGACGGCCCAACATCTTTTCTTTGTCAGCTCATCGATGATCAAGGAGCTTTTTCACTACGGCGGCGACATGTCCGCCTATGTTCCGAAGGCTGTGATGGCGGGGCTGAAAGAGAAAATTCCAAGGAGACAGCGAAATGCCCCCTGAGTTGAAGAAGCTCGCCCAACGGCTGGATGGTGTTTCCGAGAGCGCAACTTTGAAGCTGAACGCGCTCGTTCAGCAACTCAAGGCGCGGGGTGAGGACGTCATCAATCTTACGGCGGGCGAGCCTGATTTCGGCGTCCAAGAGGCGGCGAACGAGGCGGTCCGGACGGCGCTTCTTCAAAAAAAATCGAAGTATACGCCTGTGGCGGGTATTCCGGAGTTGCGTGCGGCCGTGGCGGAGAAGACGAATCGTCAGCAGCCTGCCCTCGCGGCGAAGGAGCCCTGGAAGCCAGCGGATGTCGTCGTGTCGAACGGCGGGAAGCAAGTGATCTTCAATGCGCTTCAGGCGCTCGTAAACCCGGGCGACCGGGTTCTCATTCCGTCTCCCTACTGGCTGAGCTACCCCGAGATGACGAAGCTCGCCGGCGGGACCCCGGTGGTGCTTCCGACGAAAATCGAAAACGGTTACGTGCTGAGCCCGGAGCTTTTACGCAAGGAGCTCGCAGCCGGAGGCGCACGGGTCTTGATCTTGAATTCCCCTTCGAATCCCACCGGCGCGATGTATCGTCGAGAACAGCTGGCCGCGATCGGCGAGGTGATCGCTCGGGCGCCCGGTGCGGAGCGGCTCGTCGTGATCAGCGATGAGATCTACGATCGCATCTGTTTTGGCGAGGTTCCCTTTACGTCGTTTCTCGATGCCTGCCCTGAGCTTCGCGATCGCGTGATCACCGTGAACGGGATGTCGAAGAGTCATGCCATGACTGGCTGGCGAGTGGGCTGGTCGGTCGCCGCGCCTTGGATCACTCAGGCGCTGATCACGCTGCAGGGTCAGAGCACCTCGGGCATCAATGCATTGGCGCAGGCGGCGTCGGTGAGTTCGTTGGCCTTGCCGGAGGCCCAGTTCGCCGAGCAGGTGTCAGCTTACCGGCGTCGACGGGATCTGCTGATTTCTCTTTTGGCCAAGAACCCGGCCTACGAGGTTTTCAAGCCTCAGGGGGCTTTCTACCTCTGGGTCGGAGTGGGTAAGCTTCTGAAATCCGGCGAAGATTCGATGGGTTTTTGCGAGCGGCTTCTCGAGACGGCGCGTGTGGCTGCGGTACCTGGCACTCCCTTCGGCGCGCCGAACTTTATTCGGCTGAGTTTCGCGACCGACGAAGCGACCCTGGAGCGCGCCGCGCAGCGCCTGGGGTCAGGCTCCAAATCTTAAGACGGTTAACAATCCGGCAATGGGGCC
>CAYIHX010000008.1:7441-66857 GCA_964363305.1 uncultured Bacteriovoracaceae bacterium
AGAACAATCCCCTCCATCGCGCCCCCCGCGTGTTTTTTAAGCGTTTTTTTTTTTTTGGAGCCTGACCCCGCAGAAATTGCCGAGTGCGCGCAGTCGCCTGATGTCTCAGACTGAAGGGGATGAGGACTCTCTTCGTTCTCGCTCTTCTTTTGTCCTGCGCGGCTTGCGCGCCCCCTAGTTACGATCTCTCCTCGCTCGAGGGCCGTGCGGCTATTCTCGCTCGCACTCGCGGTTATCTGGATAACCGCGACTGTACCGCTGCCATCTCGAGCATCGAGGGGTTATACAATAGTGAGAGCACGAATAACGAGGTCCGATTGCTGCGCGCGTCGGCACATGGATGCAACGCGGGCCTTGAGAACTTTCTCCAGTTCTTGGCCGACCTGATCACCAAGGATCTCGTCGGGGGGGCGCTGTGGGCCAGCTTGTGCGAGCTTTTTCATTACGACGATGCGGACCAGACCGGGCGGCGAATTGCGTCGAGCTGGTTCGCCATCGATTCGTTGCAAGCGAGTATCCGTGAAGGGACCGTTATTCTGCCGATTGATCGTGTGTCGGTGGATGACTGGAATCTCGCCTCGCTCGTGGCTTCCGATCGAACGAGCGATTCGAATAGCTATCTGATGTTCATTACGATGGCGAGCATCGGAAATATGGAGACCCACTATGGGGATCCGGATCCGACGACCTTTCGGCAAGGTCAGGCGCTCGGGGCGACGGCGGCGAATCCGCAGGGCTGGTCGGTGGCGACGGCGGTGAACTCGAGTTCGGACGAGGCAGCGTGCGCCTATGCCGCGGGCGTATTGAACATGCTCGATGCGATTCATGCCGCATCGTCCACGATGCCTACGGCCGTGGCGTCCACGCTTTCTCAGATTGAAACGACTTTTTCGACCGCGATCGGGGAGGCATGCGAAGCCGGATGTATCGGCTCGGGCGGTGGCCCGGTCACCGTGTCTGGCTATGCGATGACTCCAAACAGCGGTTGCGCCATAGCCGCCGGAGAATGCCAGACTCAGAACGGTCGCCCCTGTCCACGCAAGTTGCGAGACCGAAGGAGTTGCCTGGGTTTGATCACCGATAAAAATTCATGTGCCGCTGCCGGGCTGATTCAGGTCATCAACGAGCATCCGATTTTGGGGTGGCAGGGGCCATGAAGAAGCGCTTTCAAGGTGGCCCGCCTGGGGGAAAAAACAGAGCGGAAAAGACATGGCCATCCTGGCCTTCCTTCGAACTCGGGGACCGTCCTGGCGAAGGAAGTCTTTTCCGCTCTGTTTTTTCCCCCAGGCGGGCCACCTTGAAATTTTTTTTCGTGGTTTTAGCGCTGTTGAGCGTGGCTCCGGCTGTTCGAGCTGAGCCTCTGCCGGAGTATTATCGCTCTGCTCGTACGATGGGCATGGGCGGCGCATACATCGGTGTTGCTGATGATTACCATTCGCTTTTTCTCAATCCGGCAGGCCTGGCGGGTGTGAAGAACGCCGAATTCAATCTGGCATCCATCGACGCGACGGTCTCGAGCGACAGCCTGATTTACGCAAGGAACGCTCTCGGAGGCTTTGGCTCATTTGGCGTCGACACGATCAACGCGTTGATGGGGCAAAATCATTTCCTGCAGGCTCAGGGCAGCGCCTCCATCGTGATGCCGAATGTCGGCTTCGGTTATCTTTACAATCGTGAATTGGGAATCGAGGCGCAGAATCAGTCGTTGCCTTCTTTCACGGTCATCAACGTGGAGACTCACGTGATTCAGGGGGGCGCGGCCTTTGGTATCGGGAGAAAGCGCCGAGGGAAGGCGGAATTGCGAGTGGGGCTCGGCGGGAAGATGGTCATTCGAAAGGGCGGGTATCGCGCCGTCCCGTTCGCTGATCTTCCTAGTCTGAGCCTGGCTTATCTGGATACGATCACGGGACCGGCTGGTATTGGCTTCGGCTTCGATTTGGGGTTGCAGTTTGTTTATCGCGCCGGAAAAGAGTGGACGCTCATGGCGGGCACTGCCTTCACGAATTTCGGAGACATCGCCATCCCTGGTGGCGCGATGCCACTTTATGGGGATCTCGGCGCGGGTATCGCCGCACGCTACGAGAAGAAGGGGCTCTCCATGCTTCTGGCCTGGGACGTCAAGCACCTCACGGACATTACGGACTGGCGAAAGCTCAGTCATCTCGGCATCGAGGTCGGGGTCTCGATGTTCTCGTTCTATGCGGGGTTCTATCAGGTGTTCCCCTGTGCGGGCGTTGGCTTGAATTTCTGGCTCTTGAAGACGACGCTCTCGACCTACGCGACGGAAAACGGCAGCATCGCCTTTCAGGATCCCGAGCGTCGCTGGATGCTGAACACGACTTTACGGCTGCCGCTTTGAGGGGTCAGGCTCCAAATCTTAAGAGAGTTAACAATTAGATTGGCATAGCCAATCTAATTGTTAACTCTCTTAAGATTTGGAGCCTGACCCCTCAAAGCGTAGAATGGAGCCATGCTGATCGCTCTCTTTTTCGTTCTTTCGACCTGGGCGGCGAATGATTTTCCGATTATCGATGCGCACACGCATACAAAATTTTCAGCGTCGAAAGAGCGCACGAGCGGGATTCCCTGTACCCTCGAGAGCTACCTTTCGGAGATGAAGAAGAACGGCGTCGTGGGAATGATCTCGCACACCGGCCAGAACGGTGAGGGGTATGTCGACTTGAAGAAGGAAGGAGTCATTCATTGCGCGGGAGTGAGCGGCGCCCCGGGCGATGCGGCGCGCGTGGAGGAGGGCCTGAAGAGTGGGAAATACGGCTGCATTAAGATTTATCTCGGCTACGTGAAGCGCTGGGCGGCGGCGGAGGAGTACCGGCCGCTTTACCGGCTGGCGGAGAAATATGATGTGGCCGTCGTCTTTCATACCGGTGATACCTATGACATTGACGGACACCTCAAGTATGCCGACCCGCTGACGATCGACGAGGTCGCGGTGGAGTTTCGCAAGGTCCGTTTCGTGATCGCGCATCTGGGGAACCCTTGGATTCAGTCGGCGGCGGAGGTCGCGTACAAGAACCCCAATGTGTGGCTCGATGGTTCGGCGCTGCTGATCGGCGACCTCTCGAAAGAGCCGAAAGCCAAGGTCGACGAGTATGTCGTCAAGCCGCTGAGGTGGGCTTTCGGATATTTGGAGAACCCGAAGAAGCTGCTGTTCGGGACGGACTGGCCGCTGGCGAGAGTAGGGCCGTATATCGAGGCCTTCAAGCGCGCGATTCCGAAAGAACACTGGCGCGCGGTCTTTCACGACAACGCGGTCGAGGTGTTCAAACTCAAGGCCTCACGGTGAGGTGAGCCAGGGGCCGTTTCCTTCTTCGGGCGAGCAGCCGCGTGACGAGGGCGACACCCAGCGGTCGATCTCCTGTGTGAGATCGGCGGCTTGCCCGCTCGCACGGATGGGATCGTCTGCGGGCGGTGGGGCGCTCTGAGTCGAAGTGCAGCGGATCGCGAGCCGGATCGGCTCGCGCCCCGGTATGCTCAGGCTGATCGGCGTCTCGACTTCCGAGTTGCCCGTGAGTTCGAGACTCGGAATCTGGGTCGCGCCCGTGTCGATCTCGAATCGCACGCGGAACCGCTCGGGTTGCCCTGAGCGGGATTCTTCCCAGATCGTGCTCGTCCCGAGGTTGAGGCTCGCGTCGGCGCTGCGGCCCGGTTGAAGGGCCAGATTATTTCGGTACTCGATGTGGTCCGCGGGTGGGCTGGCGCGATTGCGTTGGGTGCGGATCTGCTCGGCCGTCTTGTGGGTCAGCCTGAGCGGAAGGGGGAGGATGAAGCCGCTCAGATCGAGGGATCCGCCGCCTTCTCTCGGTAGGTCGAGCACGCAGTTGAGGGACAGTGTCGGATCGGTGAATCCGGTTTGTGCCAAAGCCTGAGCGATGCTGACGAAGAGCGCGAGGAAGATCATTCAGAGTGATCGGCATTCGCGCGCGGAATCTTTCGCGTCAAACAGCTGGCTGCATGGCTCCGCAGGAGCGCGTTCCAGGAGGCGCCCCACCGAAAGGAGATGAAACATCAACTTCCCGCGCCCGGAGTGGCTGAACTCGGAGCGGAAGTTGATGTTTCATCTCCTTTCGGTGCTCGGGGGGTTGCCAAGTACCTCCCGCAGCGGGCGCGCGTCCTCCGGGTAGGCCATGCCGCGCACGGCGGAATACCGGCCCGCGTGCACGATCGCGTTCTGCGCGACGGGCGTGAAGAGCCAGCGAAACACGCGCCGGGCCAGCTCGGGGTGCCGCGTCCCCGCCGAGATCGCCAGATAAGTCGGAGCGGGAATGCCTCCTTCGAGCGGATAAAGGACGCCGAGCTCCGGATGAGTCGCGCGGGCGAGCAGCAGGTCATGCAGAAAAACGGCGGTCAGGGGTCGCTCCGAAGTGGGAAGGCCCTCAGGCCTCGTGGGCACGGGTCGGCCCCATTCCGTCCACCGCTGCGGGAGGTCGCGCACTGCGCGGGCCCCCACCACATAACCCATCACGATCGCGGCGACCGAGACCGCCGCGTAGCAGCCATCGGGATCGCCCCAAGCGGCCTCCATGGGAAGTGGCGCTTCCCCAGGTAAGGCGCACAGCAGGCGCCCCTCCGCTTTCAGCGCATCCAGGCGAGCACGATCCGTCTCGACGAAAAGATCATCCGTCAGGGACGGCGTCTCGGCCCAGAGAAAATCCACACGAGGGAACTCCCGTAGGAGCAGCGGCTTGAGCTCCTGCAACGCGAGGGGGGGGAGCTCGCCCTGGATCGTGAGCGGGGTTCTCCAGAAGGTGCAAGAGGTCAGATTGAGCGCCAGGAGCTGGGCAAAAAAGATCGCCCGCGCCGGAATACTGAATGGTTTCGCCATGAGAGGGGCATATCCGAAAATGGAAATCTTTTCCCGTTTAGCGCCGCGAATTCCAACCGAAACGTTCTCTGTAAGCAGGCTGCCACAACCACACGGCCCGCGAAGATGAAGGAGAGCAAAGAGTATGGATGAGACGAGCGACCTACAGGAACTTTCTAACGAAACTCTCAGCCCATTCTTTGGCACTGCAAAGGACGTGGTGGCGAAGTATACGCACTGCGTCCTTTGCGGTGCAAACCTTCACTTCACTTACATCACCGACTTCGCCAGAAATATGACCCAAGAAACCGCGCGCTGTCCGGAATGCACGACGCAGGCCCGCCGAGTGGTGCATAAGCTCCAGTAGCTCGCGCTGACTCGTGCTACCTTTTCGGTATGCACCTCTCCACGCGGTTCTTATTCCTCGCGGCATCCCTCGCCCTTCTTTCCGTTTCGGCACCGAGGCGCGCCCACGCCCAGCTCTGGCAAAGTGCCCAGGTGCTCTCGGCGAAAAGTTTCTCGCTCGGAGCTTATGGGAGCTTCGTATTCGCGCCCTCGGCCGATTTCATGGGGTTTGCGCAAGCCAAGGTCGGCCTCGGAAACAACCTCGACCTCGAGGCCCGCTTCGGAGGAGGCTCGCTTTCTCCGTATTTCGGGGGTTTCCTGAAGTGGCAGTTTCTCTCGACCGAGGTTGTGAATCTGGCGGTCTGGGGCGGCTATCACTATCAAGGCACGTCGCAGGTGGACGCTTCGGTCGTCGTGAGTCACTCGTTCAGCCGCTTTGAGATTTACGGAGCCCCGTTTTTCCAGATGGCCTTCGATTCAACGGGTGTTCGCGCCGGGGGCGGCTTCATTCCGGGGTTTTCGTTTTCCCTCGCCCGGCAGGCCCGCCTGTACGTCGAATTCGTCTTGGGTTCGACGCCGGTCTTGAATTCTGGAAGCATTGGGGTGAAATTCTACCTATGAAGAAGATGAAGGTCATGACGAAGGCAGTTCTCGGTACGGCCCTGACGGCGGTGTTCTCTCTGAGTCTTTACGCAAGCGAGCCTGTGGCGGCTCCGAAGGCTCTGAAAAAGAAGGCCGCTGAGCGGGAGCTGACCGCCCTCATTCAGACCACCGAGGGTGACATCACGATCAAGCTGTTTCCGGAGCGCGCGCCTAAAACAGTTGAAAATTTCGTCGCCCTCGCCACCGGGAAAAAAGAGTGGAAGCACCCGAAAACCGGCAAGAAGAGCAGCGAGCCCCTGTACAGCGGGACGATCTTTCACCGGGTGATCCCCGATTTCATGATTCAGGGAGGGGATCCGGCCGGGGATGGCACCGGTGGCCCGGGTTACGAGTTCCAGGATGAGACGAAACCTTCGGACAGCTTCAGCAAGCCGGGCATTTTGGCGATGGCCAATGCGGGCCCCCATACCAACGGCTCGCAGTTCTTCATCACCTTGAAGCCCACGCCCTGGCTGAATGGTCGCCACACGATCTTCGGCGAAGTCACCGGTGGCCAGGATGTCGTCGAGAAGCTCGGTCTGGTCGCGCGCGACGAAAACGACCGTCCGAAACAGGAAATCAAGATCAAGAAAATCAAGATCCGCTGATCGCGCTCGTGCTAGATTGAGAGGGAGCGTTTATTCCTGGGGCTCGGCGAGGATTGCCGAGCGAATGGGCGTTTGGGCATCGCGGTTCTCCGCGTCGCCGTTCTTAGGGAGGAGAACCGGCCTATGTCTCGAATTTCCGCATGGACGCCCTGGTGGGGGACTTCGCTGGCCGCGACGTTGATGCTCGTCTCGCCCCATGCGTGCGCCGCGCTTCCTCGGCCACTCCAGTCGCTGGCTGCGCTTCCCGGTCAGCCCGACCGTCAAATTCGAGTGAGGCTGAAGGAGCGCGAGCCGCAGCTCGAATTTCGGGGCTTTGACCTCGTATTCTCGCGCGGCGAAGCCGTAAGGCGGGGTTTTCTCGGGGGCCGGGTGCCCGTGATTCACACGAATCGTTTAACCCGCTGGAAAGCGAAGTGCCGAAAAGGCCAGGTGGAGCTCGTCGGTTCGGATGGTGAAGGAAAGCTCTTCGATGCCGTGGCTTGGGTCGAGTCTCCGAGTGGCTTTGTCACGGTCGGGGCGGGGCTTCGGCTGCGGGATTCGCTTCAGATTCGGGCCCTGCCGCGAGAAGAGGGTTGCGAGCTCGTGAACAGCGTCGACGTCGAGAAGTACCTCGAGGGGCTCGTCAACTCGGAGTTCAGCTCGAAGTGGAGCCGCGAGGCCATCGACGCCCAGGTCATCGCCGCGCGAACTTACGCCTACCATCAGATGCGCGCCGCGCGCGCGAACCGGGCCGCGAGCTACGACGTCGAGTCCAGCGTCAAAGATCAGGTCTACGAAGGCGTGCACAAGGAAGACGCTCGCGCCGCCCAAAGCGTTGCGCGCACCCGCGACCTGATCCTGAGTGCCGACGCAGGCGGGGGGCCGATCAAGGCGTTTTATCATTCGACCTGCGGAGGCCAGACCGAGCTTCCGACGTCAGTCTGGGGCCGTGGGTCGACTGGTTTCACCCGACGCGTGCCTTGTCCGTACTGCAAAGTTTCGCCGCGGTTCAGATGGAATATCGAGGCGAGTTCGGCCCAGCTCAAAGAAAGAATCCTGGGCGCGTTGCCGGCGAGCAGCCTGCCGGATTACGTGCGGGGCGGAGAGCTCGAGAGCGTTTCGATCGCCGAGCGTCATCCATCGGGTCGCGCCTCGAAACTCGTGTCGAAGTGGCGCTGGAAGGGGATGTCCCTTCGGTGGGATTTCACTGCCGTGCAGCTTCGCTCTTGGGTGGGCTTGAGCAAGATGCTGAGCACTTGGTTTGATCTCTCGCAGATGAGCGATGGACGCTGGAAGATCTCGGGCCGAGGCTTTGGCCACGGGGTGGGAATGTGCCAGTGGGGCGCGAAGGTCATGGGCGAGAAGGGCCAGAAAATGGCGGACATCTTGAGGCATTACTACCCGGATGCGCGGCTGGTTTCGATGAGTTCCGCCCGTCGTGCGCTGGCCTCGCATTGACTCCCTGAATCATAAAATTTTATGATGATGAATCGGCAGTTCTAATTATTTTCTCGAATGGGATGATTCGGATATTCCCGGCCTTGTCACACAACAATTGGAGTAAAAAAATATGATCCGCAATTTCTCGAATAAACTGGCCCTTGTTTTTGTCGCACTGTTTACCACGAGCCTGAATGCCCAGGCGCATGCTCTGCCCGCGAGCCAAACCGTGCCCGTGCTGAGCTGCCATGAGAAAGGTGTTTTCGACGCCGGACATGTACTCAACGTGAGCTTTGAAACCGGAACCGGGCTCTACCAAGTTCGTGGCGGCCAGGATTCGATCGCGGGTCTCCGTGAACGATACGTCGCCCGCGCCCGCCTGGTTCCTACCGGTAACCGCACGACGACTTACGTCTATCGAGTGGAAGGGGTCGAGCACATGCTGCGGTACTTCCGGAATCCTCAAGAAGACAAGTTCTCTGCCGCGCTTTCGATCGAAGGGCGGGACGCCATCGAGATGGCCTGTTATCGTCCGGCCATTCATCCTCGTCCGTTCGAGATCGGCATGACCTGCATGGCTTATTTCACCGGCTTCGTCTTCGACTCCGCCTCACAGGCCTGCGTCGAGCAGGGCCGCAGCGGCTGCTCCGATCCTTTCGAATTCCAGACTCAGCAAGAATGCGAATCCGCCGCCTTCGGCCGGTAAGTTGTGCTATCCCGCTGAGATCGATGCAACGATTGAAGTTTGAGCTCCAAGCCACACAGCAAGATGTCCAGGGCACTGTCCGCGCGCGCGCGGGCAAGCTCTGGCTTCCGGGACGGTACGGGGCGGGGATCGAAATTCTGACGCCGACCTTCATGCCCGTGGGCACGGCCGGAAGCGTGAAGGGCGTAACGGCGAGCGAGCTGCGCACGATGGGTGCGCAGATTATTCTCGGCAATACCTACCATCTCTATCTGCGTCCCGGTCATGAACGCGTGGAACGCCTCGGCGGCCTCCACAAGTTCATGAATTGGGACGGGGCGATCCTGACGGACAGCGGCGGTTTTCAGGTGTTTTCGCTCTCCGATCTGAACAAAGTCGATGATGACGGCGTGACCTTTGTCTCGCACCTCGATGGGAGTCGGCATCGCTTCACGCCCGAGCATTCGATGGCGGTGCAGCGCGCCCTTGGCAGTGACATCGTCATGGCTTTCGACGAATGCCCACCTTACCCGGCGACCCCCGAGCAAGTGCAGAAGGCGATGCGGCGTACCTATGCTTGGGCGGAGCGCGGGCTGGCTACGGCGCTCCAGCCTCATCAGCAGCGATTCGGCATTATTCAGGGCGGGCTCTATGAGGAGCTGCGCGTTCAGAGCGCGAAAGAAATGACGTCTCTCCCCTTTGACGCCTTTGCCATCGGAGGGCTTTCGATCGGCGAGACGCCCGAGCTGATGCAGAAGATGTGCGCCCATACGGCCCCTCTGCTTCCGGTCGACAAGCCGCGCTACCTCATGGGCGTGGGCCGACCCGAAGATCTGGTCGAAGGGGTCCGTGCGGGCGTGGATCTATTCGATTGCGTCATGCCGACTCGAAATGCGCGAAACGGTCAGCTCTTCACGAGCCTCGGCAAGGTGAACATCAAGAATGCGCGTTTTGCGGATGACGCAGGTCCGCTTGATCCGAATTGCAGCTGCGAAACCTGCACACAGTACTCGCGGGCGTACCTCCGGCATCTTTTTGTCGCCGGCGAGCTGCTCTCCGCCCGGCTCAATACGATTCATAATTTGACGTTTTACCTGAACCTGATGCGGCAGATGAGAAGCGCAATCTTTGAGAATCGATTTGACGACTGGGCCGTCTCTTTCTATACCCAATACAACTCAACGAAATCATAAGGGGTTTTTTAATGATGGATCGAATGAAGAAAGTGGCGGCAATGGGAGCGTTTTTCGGGGGTTCTGTAGTGATCGCGCTCTCGGATGCCTGGGCTCAGGCCGTCCCGGCGGCCGCTCCCGCGGCTCCTGCAGCGGCCGAGCAGCCGAACATGCTCATGTCTCTCGCCCCGCTCGCGGTGGTCTTCGTGGTGTTCTACTTTCTCCTGATTCGCCCGCAACAAAAGAAGCTGAAAGACCAGCAAGCGATGGTCGCTTCTTTGAAGAGCGGAGATGAGGTGCTGACGAGTTCCGGAATCCTAGGTACGATTACAGGCATCACCGATAAAGTGGTTACGGTCGAAGTGGCTGATAACGTGAAAGTGAAGATGTTGAAGAGCCAGGTCTCCCAAGTGGTGAAGGGCTCGCTCAAGGATCTTGTTGAAATCAGATAGTCCGCGAAAGGAAGCTCGCAAATGACTCGAGGTTGGTGGACCAAGCTGGTCCTTCTGGTGGCGTTCATCGTCACTTCTGTCGTGTACGTTGTTCCCACGTTCTTCAAGCTCGACTTGGAAAAAACCAAGTGGCCTTACAAGAAGGTGATGAACTTGGGTCTGGATCTCCAGGGCGGCCTTTATCTGGTGATGGGAGTCGACTTTAATCGGGTGTTTCGCGAAGTGCTCGATCGCCAGGGCAATTCCTTCAAGCAGTCGGCTCAGGGCAAGGCGATTGCGTTGAGCAACGTCGAAGTGCTGAGTTCGGGCGAGTATTTGGAAGACCCGCGCCTGAAGTTCAGCTTTGATGCCGCCAAGCGGGATGCGCTCTACGATTTGATGAAGAAAGAGTACTACACGCTGCGCTTGGTCTCCGACCAGGCTGGCAAGTGGGAAGTTGCTCTTTCTCGGGATTTTAAGGGAGAGGTTCGGGAACGTACGTTGACCCAGTCGATCGAGGTGGTGCGCAATCGAATCGATGAGTTCGGCGTGGCGGAACCCTCCATCTCGAGCCAGGGGTCGGATCGAATTGTGGTTGAGCTTCCCGGTGTGAAAGAAATTCAGCGCGCCAAAGATTTGATCGGTCGAACCGCCCGCCTCGAGCTGAAGCTCGTGAATGACAAGGCGATGAGTCCGGCCCAGGTGGCTGAGCTGGTCGAAAAAGCCAAGACGGAAAAAAATCTGTCTTACAAAGAGGGTCAGAAGTTTTCTGATTACGCTCGCGCGATCAACGAAGCGGTCAAGGGCAAGATTCCGGCGGATAATGAGATCGCCTTTGAGCGCATGGAGCTGAAGGATGCTCCGGAAGATGTATCGCGCTATATGCCCTATCTGCTGTTCACGAAGGCGGATGTCACCGGCGACGATCTGGATGACGCGCAGGTACAGATCGATCAGGAGAATCAGCGACCGAACGTTTCGTTCAGCTTGAATCCGCGGGGAGCCGACGCTTTTGACAAAGTGACGGCGGTTCACATCGGCGATCGCTTCGCGATCGTGCTCGACAATATCGTGCACTCGGCTCCCGTGATCCAGAGTCGGATCAGCGGAGGTCGCGCCCAGATCACCTTGGGGCAGGGCAACGGCGAGGCCCTGATGAAGGAGGCGAGAGACTTGGCCATCGTGCTGCGGGCCGGGGCTTTGCCTGCGCAGCTCGATTTTCTCGAGGAGCGCGTGGTCGGTCCGTCGCTCGGTGCGGACTCGGTTGCGAGCGGCGCGAAGGCGGCGATCGTCGGCATCGTTGCCGTGCTTCTTTTCGTTTCGATCTATTATCGTGGCAGCGGCCTCTTGGCGGCGTTTTCCCTGCTCTTGAATCTCATGTTCTCAATGGCGATTCTCGTCGGTATCGATGCCACCCTCACCCTCCCGGGGATCGCGGGTTTGGCCTTGACCATTGGGATGGCGGTTGACTCGAATGTTTTGATTTTCGAGCGCATCCGGGATGAGCTTCGGGACGGCAAGTCGATCGCGGGGGCCGTGGAAGCGGGTTTTCAGAAGGCGTTCTCCGCGATTTTCGATGCAAATCTCACGCACGGGATCATTGCGACGATTTTGATGATCTGGGGAACCGGTCCGGTTCGAGGGTTTGCGATGACGCTCCTCGTGGGTATTTTCACCACGCTGTTTTGCGCCATCACGGTCTGCAAACTTTTCTTCGATGGATGGCTTGCCCTGCGAAATGGCAATCCGAAGTCCATCAGCGTTTAACGTATCCAGCTTAAGGGGAAACGATGAAATTCTTCGAACTGATTCCTGCCAATCTCGAATTTGATTTTCTGAAGTGGAGTAAGCCCTTCGTCCTTTTTTCCACGGTGGCGGCCCTGGCGGCCGGAGTGGCCTTGGTGAAGCCGGGCTTGAACTACGGCATTGATTTCACCGGGGGGGCCCAGGTGCATGTCCAGGTGCCGAGCGACTGGGAGACGACGCCCATTCGCGAGGCGCTGGCCGCCCAGAAAATTGACGCCGAAGTGGTTCGCCTCGGAGAGGCCAAGGACGGCGAGTTCCTGGTGAAGGTTCAGGCCAAGCCCGAAGAGCTTTCGACCGTGTCGAGCAACGTGCTGAAGGCGTTGGAAATCCGGGCGAATGGGCAGAAGGTGGAAGTGAAGCGGACGGATATCGTCGGTCCGAAAGCGGGATCGACTCTGCGGCGTCAGGCGCTTCTCGCGATCTTCTACGCACTTCTGGCTATTTCGGTTTATATCGGGTTTCGGTTCGACATGCGTTACGCCCCGGGTGTGTTGCGGGCGCTTCTAGTGGACGTGATGACCACGCTGGGCATCTGGGTGCTCTTCCGGTTTGAGTTCAACCTGACGGTGCTCGCCTCGATTCTGACCATTGCCGGGTACTCGTGTAACGACACGATCGTGATCTACGATCGAATTCGCGACCTCATGCGCATGCACCCGAACTGGGAGATCGAGAAGATCGTGAATTTCGCGACCAACCAGAACTTGGGTCGAACGGTGCTGACTACGCTGTGTACATTGCTGACGGTGGTGAGTCTTTTCGTGCTCGGCGGGCCGGTTCTGCGTGATTTCGCGTTGCCGCTGCTCATCGGGTTCACGGTTTCGATCCCGTCGACTCTGTTCGTCGCTACGCCGCTGATCGTGACGATGGAGAAGCGCCGACTCGCGCGGCTTTGAAAAAGGGATCCGAGCACTTATTGATGCTCGCTGCGTTATGAAAATAACGCAGCGAGCATCAATAAGTGCTCGGATCCCTTTTTCGGATCTGCAGAAGAGTAGCGCGCAGGCTGGGGCAGGCCCTCAGCTCCGGGCTCGAAGTCGTCGAGCGTCGTGCTTCTTGCGAAATGACTTGCTTCAATCGTTCGACGTGACGGGAGGGTGGCTGCGTGCCGAGTATGCGGAGCACTCCCTGGACGGTTTCCTCCGGCATTCCGACCTCGCGGACGCCGAGAGTGAGGGCCCGTATGATCCACTCCGAAATGAGCGGGGGCGCACCTCGGAGTCGTGCGGCCAGGCGGGCCTGGAGGTCGAAGGTGTTCGCGCCATGAAAAGAGAGAAGCTGAATCACTCGGTTCTGAATGTCGGGGTTTGGATGATCCAATCGCTCTGAAGCGACTGCCCACAACGCGTCGTTGGCACTGGAGTAGTGCGCGGGGAAAAATCGTTCGTGGATCGGGCCTCGCTCGGTTGTCACGTAGTTACGAATGACCTCGCGCATGGCCGAGGCATCAGTTGAATAGAAGATCCCGCGTCGAATCGCTGAATCGGAGTTGCTCAGGTGGATGAGTTCCCTGCGAGTCGAAAGGGGTAGGCCCGCGTATTCGGAAAGAAGATCGGTGGCCACCGCGGCTCGGTTATCGTCCCTCCATTGCCTGGGGCCAGCACGAAGGCGGCTCAAGAGCAGCTCAGTATCCGAGGGCGTTGCTCTTTGAATAAATTCCTCTAGAACCCTGTTTACCTGGAATTCGCTTTGATGGTGAACTGGGCCTCGCAGGTAGGTTCGGAGGAGATCCATGGATTCTTCTTCGGGAGGGTTGCCCAGACTGATGGCGAAGTTGGCCCAGTCACGAGCGTCTGAATGTCGACCGCGCAAGAACTTTCGGATGGCGTTTTGAACTTCCGGATGGCGCACGTTCGACCATTCGAAAAGCAGGGCGGAGTTGTTCACGTCGACGTGCCGATGGAAGAGTTGAAGTGCTTGGTCTTTCTTTGCAGTCGAAATTCCGTCGAGGCTCAATGCGAGTCGAGCCATTGCGCTCCTGAAATCTCGCTTGGGGGAAACGAGGCCCTCGTGAATCATTTCGCTGACCTCCTTTTGCGTTGCCAACCAAGAAGGGCGTATCCGCTCGAGCTCGATCAGCGGCTGCAGGAAGATCTCGGGTGAGGCGTTGGGAAACTCGCCTGACAGTCCCTTTCGCAGGACTGCGAGCAGCGTCGGGTTGCTCAGGGCGCGTTCGAGTTCACGAGGAAGTACACTGGGATCATCGAGTGAACTTTTAAAGAGGCTGACTAGATCATCGGGATTCCGGTTGCCCCAGTACCGAATCTCGATGTGGTCGCCAGGCGGCAGGATTCGGACGAGCCCCCTTCTTCCGATATCGCTGAAACCGTATTGGCTGGCGGTGATCGCTGTTTCTCCGAAGTTTTCGATGGCCTCGGGAAGCAGGAGGAGATTGAGAAGTTGTAATTCACGGTGCATGCGGCGGCCGCTTCTTGAGAAATGAATATGGAGGCTGGCCGCGCCTCCTTGTCTAATGAGTCGTCTCGTGCTGGCGGTCGGTGTGGCGGGTTCGAAGATCAGGCGCTCGACGCCAGCCAGGCGGGCAAAATACCGAGCCCGGCGGAGGCCTTCGCCGGTGGAGGTCGCGGGGAATTCGAGTTTGAACTCCAAGCCCTCGTTGTCTTTGTGCCAGATCAAACCTTGCATGGTTTGACGAGTTTCCGCGCTGAGGTCTGGCCTCAGCGGAAGAGGGAAGCCCTTGGCCGCGTTGATCAGCGTCTCCAGGATTCTTTCTCGGGAGCCCGCCGGCGCTTGTGCTCCTTCATGTCCACTGAGGATTGCGATATTGGCCAAAGTTTCTGGTTCGAGGTTTTCAAGTCTGACGGCGCCGGTAGAACGGCCCAGGGGCAATTCTTGCCAGCGTTGAACGATGGTATTCCAGTGGGCGTCAAGTTGCGACTGGCGCAGACGGCGCTCTTCCGCCAGGGTTTGTTCGGCCTGTTGTGCTTCGATCGCTTCGCGGGTGGAGCTGGGGAGAATCAGTCCACTTCGGTCGCGAGTGAAGCCTTCGGGAATTTTCGGGTCGAGGAGTGTCTGTTGGTTGGTTGTTGGTCGACGGAGGGCGATCGTTTGCTCTCGTGTGGTCACTCGGCCGAGGGTCGCACCCTCCGAGAGGATCGGGCGCGGCGCTTCTGCCGACGCGATCCAGGACTCGTTGCTTCGGAAGGGGCCGATCCCGAGGGTCAGCTCTTCGCGGAGATCCTGCGGGAGCGAATCGAAGTGAGCGGGGTTGTCGAGGTAGGAGCGGACCGCCGCTGGAGAGATTTGGCCCATGGCGCGAAGGTTTGCGCCGTTTTCTCGGTCAATTCGCGCCCAATCAAAAAGGTGGATGATCCGGGTCAGGGCTGCGGGCGTGAGCTCGATTTCAAAGCCCGCCCGATCCTGATGAGGGGGCAGTACGTCATGCGCAGTCCCGGGAACTTGCGCCGGGGAACGTGAGATTCCACCGGAGCGCAACGGAGGCGCTGCGTCGCGCAGAGCGAGGGTGAACGCAATCAGGAGGATGCCAGCAAGGAACCGCACGTCTTCGTATCGGCAATTGCGGTGCCTGGCACCAATCGTTAAGCAAATTAACAGTTGGTATTTTATTCAAATACCAACTGTTAATTTGCTTAACGATTGGTGCCCGGCACCGCAATTTGTGCCAATGTCCTGACACCGTGACATCTCTCGAAACTGTTTCTACCCCTGGGACCCCCACAAAAATTCCACCCCGCGAGTGGCGTTTCAAACCAGAAGGCCAGGCTCCCGAGTTCCGGACCCGGCTCGACGTTCTCGAAGCCGAGACCGGTCTCTCTCGTTTGGCGTTGTCGGTTTGCCTCCAGCGCGGCTTGACCACTCAGGCCGAGATCGATGCCTTTCTCTCGCCGAAACTCGAATCGTTGGCAGACCCGTTCTCGATCGCCGACATGAGAAAAACAGTCGAACGTCTGGCCGAGGTGCGCACGCGAGGCGAGCGCCTGCGAGTTTTTGGCGATTACGATGTCGATGGGACGACCGGCGCCTCCCTCTTCGAATGGATCTTCCGCGACTTCGGTTACACCGGGGTCGATATTCGGCAGCCCGACCGCTTTAAAGATGGCTACGGCCTCAACCCCAGCGCAGTAGAAGAGGCGGCGCAAGACGGAGTCAAGGTACTCGTCACCGTGGACTGCGGAATTACTTCATTCGCGGCTGCCGAAAAGGCGCAAGAGCTGGGAATTGAACTCATCATCGTCGATCACCACCAGGTCGATCCGGTGAAGGGCCTCCCGCCAGCTTTTGCGGTTGTGAATCCCCAGCGCTCGGAGGATGCGAGCGGGCTCAAGCAACTCTGTGGTTGTGGTCTCGCGTTTTATGTCGGGCGCGCCCTCAGAACCCGAGGTCGAGAGCTCGGCTGGTGGCCCGCCGGTCAAGAGCCCAATCTCAAACAGCATCTCGACCTGGTCGTCATCGCGACGGCGGCTGATCTCGTGCCGCTGACGGGCGATAATCACATTCTGGTGAGGCACGGCCTCGAAGTGCTGAAAAACACAAAAAAACCCGGCGTAAAAGCATTGCTTGAGGCCGCTGGACTTTCTTCCCGCGAACTCAGCCCCGGACATCTCGGTTTCACGCTCGGGCCGCGCATCAACGCTTCCGGGCGCATGGGCTCTGCCTCGCTCGCGCAGCGCTTGCTGACCACGCAGGATCAGGGAGAAGGCGCGCGGCTGGCTTTCGAGCTCGAGAAGATCAATCGCGAGCGCGCTGAGCTACAGAATCGAATATGGGATGAGGTGCGAGTCCGAGTCGAACAGGGGCTGGCGCTCGGCAAGTATCAGCATGGAATCGTGGTCGCCGACGAAAATTGGCATGAAGGCGTGGTCGGCATCGTCGCCTCGCGCGTGGTGGAGACGTTTCGCAGACCTGCGGCCGTGATCGCCATTCGCGATGGTCACGCGAAGGGGAGCGTGCGCACTTTCGGAGGCAAAGACGTGCTCTCGGCGCTGCGATCAAGCGCCGCCTTTTTGCTCGGCTTCGGCGGCCATCGTCACGCCGCGGGTTTGAGTCTCGCTCCCGAGAATATTGCTGGATTTGCCGAGTCCTTCGATGTCGCGCTCGCGACGATTGAGGATGAAGGCGACGTGCGCCCGCTGCATCTCGAGGGACGCGCCGAGATCGAGGAACTCACGGTGAAGACCTTGGGTGAAATCGAGCGCCTAGGACCCTTCGGTCCAGGCAATGCGGAACCGGTGTTTGCCTTGCACGCGACGATCTTGACGCATCAGCTGATCAAGGGTCGGCACTTGCGGATGCAATTTGCTCATCCTCAGTCGTCCCGCCCCGGGATCGAGGCGATTTGGTTTCACGGCGCCGAGCGGCCCGAGTATATGACGAAAGAACTCACGTCTCATGCCTCCTTGTGGGCGGGCGTTCCTGAGTTGAATCGATTTCGAGGCGCGGTGAAACCGTCGTTTCGCGTAAAAGACTGGAAACGGTCAGAGGAGAATCACGTATGAAGGGCTCACCGGCAATCATCCAGGCTTTGAACGAAGTGCTCGCGGTTGAGCTGACCGCGATCAATCAATATTTTCTTCATGGCCGTACCCTGGTTTCTTGGGGCTATCACTCGATCGGCGGGAAGGTCACGAAAGAGTCGATCGAGGAGATGGAGCACGCTCAAACTCTGGTCGACCGGATTCTCTTTCTCGAAGGACTGCCCAATCTTCAGAAGTATCTGAAGATCAACGCGGGCGAGAACGTGGAAGAGATGCTCAAGTCTGATCTCAAGCTGGAGACGGAGGGTCGCATCGGCCTCATGGCCGGGATCGACGTCGCGACGAAAGAGCGCGACAATGTGACGCGCGTGATCTTTGAAGGGATTCTCAAGGATTCAGAAAATCACATCGATTGGATCGAGGCCCAGATCAAGATCATCTCCGACATCGGGGTGCAGAATTACCTCGCGCAACAGATCAAGCCCGAGAGCAAGTAAGCTCAACGATTGTTCGAAATATCCCTATTGCGCGTTAACGACTTCGATTTGCTCGACCGTCCACAGCCAGAGGGTTGAAGAGTAGGGTCAGAGAAAGCAGCGTTTCCGCGTGCGGGGCGGGCCAGAAGGGCCGGGAATCCTCCAGGAGTAGGGTTCCCGATAAATTGCGCCCCTCAAATCGAGCAGGAACTCTACTTTTGGAGGGTTCTGGAGACGTCAGTTCGCGCGGTGGACAGGATTCTTAGCGCCTGAGGATCCGTAGGAGGGATTCCGCAAGCACCTTAATGCACCCGTAAAACGTATTTCGCAGTGCGTTAATTTCAATTGCAATGTCTGCTTTTATACTGTACTTTTCGCGTCAACTTTTAGGCGCCTGACTCATTCAAGGGAGGAGCATCTCCCATCAGGCCGGGGCATACCCCAATTTGGAGCAATGACAGACTATGGCAAAAATCAGCCCGCCCTTATCGATATTGACCGTGCTTTTTGGAATGGTCCTTGCCCAGCAGGCTCTCGCATTTCAGATCCCCACGAATATTCCGGCCATCAGTACCTATATTACCCAACTAGAACAATTGAGTGATCTGGAGCTGTCCGTCGAGGTCCAATCCAGCGAAGTAAGTTTAGGACTTACGTGTTCACCGCGCGAAAGTGCGCTATTTCTGGCGGCATTGCAGGGCTCTACGGATCGGTTCGCGAACGACCTTCGTGAAGAGACGGTTCTCAGCGAGGCATTTCATCAGGCCAACTTCGATTGCAGGCTTTGCGTCGAGAAACTTCTGTATTCGAAATTGGCCCTCCAGGCACGTCGGGCAAAATAGCCCTCACTCGCTGAGATCGGAGCAGTGCTGATCGGATCTCCCGGAGCGCAGTCGTGTCGCGGTTCAAGGCGGCTCGGGTATAGGGGCGGTTACTTTCTCGAACCAGCTCGATCGGAAGGTCCGTCACGGGCGTGATATCTCGATAGACGGAATGAAGATCAAACTCCGCGCCGTTGAATGAGCTGTACCATGAGCGGAACTCGTCGGCGTTCCTGATCGTCAGTCGTTCGCCAAGCTCGCCCCGCAGTTGGGGCACTATGCGAGCGAGCATCGCATCCAGCGGAGGGAGGAACGTCTTGGGCAAAAGTGGTTTGCACGCAGCCCCGGAGCATAATGAAGGTGATTGCTGCAAATGGATTCGTCATGATTTTAGTAGTGGGGAATAACCGCAAGCAATGTGATCTGTTTGGGACCTGGGCCGTAACACCAAAGGATGCGATGGGCTTGGGGCGTGTTGTTTTGAGCGTAGGAGCTGAAAACCTTGGTTCCGTAAATGGCATCGAGATTTTTCATAGGGTGCGACTTGAGCCCTGGGTGATTTGGGTTTTCGGAGAGATGTCGAAGCGCCTTTTTGATTTGCTTGACCAGGCCTGCGCGCGACCGAGCGCGCTCAAGCTCTTTGAGCTGCGACTCGGCGGTACCGAGAAACAAAAGCTCAAAGTATTTCGTCGTCATGGTCGAGCCATTTTTTCGGGATTTTCTTGACTCGTCCAGCTCTGAAGTCTGCAACCGATCCCTTGAGTATTTGGATGAGCTTAGCGTCTTCCGCGGAAACGACCTGTTGCGGGACCAGTTTGATGGTTCCGTCCTTTTCACGCTCCCAGGTAAACGAATCTACGCCATCGCAAATTTCCTTCGGGAGCGTGATGCGATTCCGAGCATCGAGATCGAGTAGGTTTTTTTCTTTTTTGGCTGCACTTCTCATGCTCCCATTTTACCCATTTGTACCAATAGTGTCAATGTGCCCAGTGGGCCCGGGTGAGGATTATTGCATCTGCTGGTAGCGCTGGTGCAGCATCTGAAGATGCTGCCGAGAGCACGCTTCGGCTGGCGCTTCGGTGCGCGCAACACAATCTTCGACCCAGCGTTGACCGTAATTTTCCATATAGGCTTCTCCGGCTTCATCGCCATTTCGCCGCCGGGTGTACTCTTGCACCTGGATCGCTTCCATCAGATTCGGGAGTTCGGAGGATGCGGGCTCAACATGGCTAAAGGTAGGAACGGCTCCCGCACGTTCGTTGACTACGAAGCGCCGCAGCTCTACCCACGGACCTTCGCAGTGAATGAAGTACCGCCCGCTTGGCAGCCGTTATTTGCGACTGAAGGAGTGCTTGCGCACTGAGTGACGCCACCGGAAACGGGGCGAGAAAGCCTCATGGTCGAGCAGGCTTCTCGGACATAAGGCGGGTGATCGTCGGAATAAGGCCAACTTCGATCTCCGCAGTAATAAGCGGCGTCGTACACGGGTGCTTCAGTGGATTCAATGGGCCTGTTTTCTACGGCATAATGGAAGCAGTCATAGTAGCCTCGCGCGAGAAATAGGGGGTTCTCACAGGTGGTTGGGGGGAGTTGCCCCTTTCTGACGCATTCGATCACTCGAGCGTTGGCCGGGGCGGCCATTGCGAGTGTGCTCAAGGCGAGGAAAGAAAATTGATAGAGGCGACGTAATTTCAAGCTCATAGGGTTCCTGACTCTGGGTGTAGCGGGGATGTCAAATCGATTTCGCTCCTTCGGAAGTGAGATGAATCTTTTCGAGAGTCAGAATGGGTTTACCTTCCTTATGTTGCCCTAATAGTTGCCCTGCTACATGCTTGGTCAGCATGGAGTGAAACCTTCGGCGAAGGTGGAGGATCGATGAAAAAGAAGAGCGTAAAGAAAAGAGAGTTCAACGTCGTGATCGAGCGCGATTTGGACGGCTACTTTGTCGCCAGCGTTCCCGAGCTTCATGGATGCCACACCCAAGCCAAGTCTCTCGACGCGCTCATGAAGCGCGTACGCGAAGCGATTGAACTCTGCCTTGAAGAGCAAGGTGACTCCGGCGCAGGTTTTGAGTTCGTCGGCGTGCAACGCATTGCCGTTTGATGATGGCTGCGTGTGAGGCCTATCGGAAGATGCTGCAGCGAACACGCTTCGGCCCACGCTGGACGGCAAACCGCCGCCGAGATTCGGACGAACGATGGGAGCACTGTTTTCGTTCGAGGGCAGAGTGTTTTCAAGAAATCGCGCAGTACTGAGCTCGCACCCCGATTTCCTACTCATGGCTCCGCGAGACAAGATTCTTACGCTGCTCAAGTATACGCAAAGGAATGTTCCATGGACCAAAGCCGCTCAATCAGCGGAAAACGCAGGCTTGTCGACATTCAGTGATATCGTCTGCGCGGGAGCGGGAGTCTGTCGGCATAACTCGAATCTTCTTGCGACCACGCTATCGGAAGCCGGTTTTCCCACACGGTTGGTGAGATATCTGCCTGAAGGTCAAGACGGGCATGCCTGGATGGAGGTTGATATGCGCATGTTGGACGGATCAGTTCAGACCTACGTTGTCGATCCGAGCAACGGATAGTTTGCTGAGCCGATGTGGAAGGTAAAACAGATTGTCGCCAAAGACCCAAATTCTTTTGCGGCCAAGTGGTATCTACGGGCCGCACGCGTTTACCTCACCCCGGATACGCAAGGAGCGGATTGAACTCGAGACTGGGTCTGACAGAACTGTTGTCAATTTTGCCGTCAAAATGACAATAGCTTTTTCATTCGACTGCCTCGCTGATCAATCGCTCGAGGTCCTGAACGCAGCTTCCGCAGCTGGTTCCGGCTTTGCACTTCTGCTGGCACTCCGAAAGCGAGCAGATCTGCCCTTCGCTTGCCATTTTCGCGATGTCCCGGTCAGAAATTCGGAAGCACATGCAGACGATCATAATTCCCTTCAGGATAACGGTAATGATAACGATTATCAATATTTTATTTCAAGGGCCCTCTCTTTGCTCCTGGGACAGGTGGGGCTCCGCAGCCATCGTTGCGGAGGGAGCAATGGGGCGTCGGCCTGGGATGGGTGAGTGGCTCGTGATCCACGTGCGGGGAAACTCATCGAACGTGGTGGCGAAGAACCTGGCGCGGGCCGCAGAACGAGCCGCGGCGCGCCACGCGGCGGCGCGGACCGATTTGACGGGAGTCGCGGCCAGGCTGGAATTTGGGTGGCGCGGAACTCAGCAAGTAGCGCGGGTGGTGGCGCGGCCCGAGCCAAAGAATTGAGTGCAGATCGCTCCGCGACCAGAAATTTTTCTTATGCAGATTTTTTTGTTGACGGTTTACCAGCCTATAGATGACCAGAGGCCGACACCGCGCCGCGCATGTGCCCGTTATACGCTCCAATTTTCGTTTTACGGCGTTTGAAACGGCGCGGAGACTTTTTTGAAGGTCGGCCTCTTTTGGGTTCGCTGGCGAGCCCGCCAGGTGCCCCGAAAAACCGGGTGTATGTGTGTGCGCATGACTACGCAAAAACCCTTCAAACACCTTTCTGATTCTGAATTGCTGACCGAAACGCGGCAGCGCTGCGCGGAGGAGCGCCGACTGACGCTCCAGATTCTCCACCTGCTGCGCGAGATTGAAGAACGCGCCGTGTTTGCGCGTACGCATTCTTCGCTTTTCGATTTCTGCGTGAAAGAGCTTCGCTTTTCAGAAGACCAAGCACATCGCCGAATTTCGGCCATGCGCCAACTTCGCGACGTGCCCGAGCTAGAAGAGCAGGTGGCCACGGGCGAAATCAAACTCTCGCAGCTCGCCCAGGTGCGCACGTTCGTGCGCGCGGAAAAGAAAGAAGCCGGACGAATCGTCTCCCGCGAAGAAACGCGCGCCCTCCTCACGTCGCTCGCCGGGCGATCAACGCGCGAGACCGAGCGGGTCCTTCTCGAAAAGTCTCCGGCCCTGGCCGAGCGAAGAAGAACTGAAGAACGTATCCGCGCCGTGGCGCCGACTCTCTCGGAAGTTCGCTTCACGGCGGACGACGAGCTGCTCGCTCTGATTCAAGAAGCCAAAAATCTGGTCGCGCACAACGCGGATTTGAATCCGAGCTTGGCGCCGATTCTCAAGAAGGCGCTCGCGGTTTGGGTGGGGCAGCTGAAGAAAAAGAAGGGACTGGGCGAGGCGATTACTCAGGGAGAAACCCCGGCCGAGAGCAAAGGCGAAAGAGCGGGGAGTCGGACTGCGCCAGAAACATCTCCATGTTCCTTGTTGCGCACAGTCGAATCAGTGGGTTCGACATCCGACCAAAGTTCGGACGAGGGAGTTCCGCTTCGTGGCACCCATTTGGGAATCTCACCCGCAGCGCCGCGATGCGAGTCCCGGCACGCACTCGAGATTCATCACCTCGCGCCGTTTGCACGCGGGGGCGCGCGCACAGCAGAGAACCTCATCCTCGCCTGTCGTGCGCATAACGCCGCCGAAGGACGCTGGGAATTCGGTTGAGCCGCGCCGGGAGCACGAGCCGCTCTCTTCTCCCACCCCGGGCTGGCTGCCCCAATGCGCCCGCCGCTACTCCGCCAACCGCAGAATCCGCTGGCGCCGCTCGAGCACTCGTTGCATCGACCGGGGGTCGAGACCGTTGCGGGCTCCGATCGCGGCGAGCTGCTCGAGTCGCAGGTCCAGAATTCGCGCCACCAGGCTTGGATTGTCATGAACGAGTTCGGCTAGCTCTGAGAGGCCCGGCCCGCCCAGCGCCGGATGCTGTACTTCGAGCGCGGAGTCGCTATCGACTGCGACTGAAACCTCAAGCTCATCATGCCGGAGTTGGTTCTTCCCGTTCCGGACTCGGTCCGTGTTGCCGATCAGGTAGTCAAAGAGTTGAAGCTCCGGATCAACCCCGGCGACCTGCCGACCCCGGGGACGATCATGGCGCGCCCCTTCGATGAAGATCTGAAGCGTTCCGGGCCCTAGCTCGGGGATCGTGCGCTCGATGATCGTCGGCGATCGAAAGAGGCGAAGGGCTCGTTCGATCTCGTATACGGCTCGGCCGACGCCCGGGCGATGAACCGTCTCATGGAAGGGTTTAAATAAAGCGCGTGTACCATCCGCCAGGGTTACGATGCGCGGCTGGGTTCGTCCGACATCGGAGATGCCCGCAAGTCTCGTGATCGAGCGGACGGGCTGGTCCCGAAGCCGAGCTTCCATCGTGCGGTCGATGGCGAGCGCCTCAGCATATTGACCTCGTCGCCCGAGACGCAACCCCTCGAGCTGGGTCGTCGCTGGCCGACGCAGCAGCTCCGCCATCACGAGCTGAATGCCGCAAGCGCGTTGACCACGGACCTCCGCCTTCGTTGCGGAAGCGGTTGTCAAGAAAATGGCGAGCACTAAGGTCGGAGAAACGCTCCTCATCCTCTCCCTCATCGGAGTCTTGTTCGTTTTTTCACTGGCCTTTCCTTCCATGCGGCGATTCAATCCGAAGGATTTCCATTTCAAGAGGAGAACGCGGCATGTCATCCATTTTCACGGGTCAAGCGATTCAAGTCACCGAATTGAGTGCGGGTATTTTAGAGCTCTGCTTCAATTTGAAGGACGAGAGCGCGAACAAGTTCAATCAGCTCACGTTGAAAGAATTGGCCGAAGCGTGGACCGCTTTGGAGAAGAAGCATCCGAAGGGCGTTCTTCTGACGAGCGGCAAAGACTCTGGCTTCATCATGGGCGCCGACGTGGCTGAGTTCACGGAAGCGTTTCGCATGCCAGAAGCGGAGGTGGAAAAGTGGATGTGGAGGACGCAGGAGCTCTTCGTCCGCATTGAAGACGCGCCTTTTCCGGTGATCGCGCTGATCAACGGGTTCGCCCTCGGCGGAGGCTTTGAGTGCGCGCTCGCTGCTCATTACCGTGTGGCCGTTTCGACCGCGAAGGTCGGGCTGCCCGAAACCAAGCTCGGGATTTTTCCGGGTTGGGGCGGCACGGTGCGGCTTTCGCGCCTGTGCGGCGCCGACAACGCGATCGAGTGGATCGCGTCGGGCAATCACAACAAGGCGCAAGAAGGATTGAAAATCGGCGCGATCGACGCGATCTGCGAATCCCCGAAGCTGAAGGAAGTGGGCCTCCAGATTCTCGAGCGGGCCATCGAGGGCAAGCTGGATTGGAAGGGACGGCGCGAGCAAAAGATCCGCCCGCTTAAGCTGGCGCAGATCGAAGCCTCGATGACCTTCGAAGGCGGAAAAGCGTTTGTAGGCGCGGCGGCGGGCCCGAACTACCCGGCTCCGATCGCGGCGATCGAAGTGATGGCGAAGGGCGCGGCCCTCGAGCGGGATGCGGCGCTGAAGCTCGAGACTCAAGCGTTCGTGAAGATCGCTCAAACCCCGCAGGCCGCCAACCTCGTGGGGCTTTTCCTAGCGGATCAAGCCGCGAAGAGAAAAGCGAAAAAACTCTCCAAGGGAGGCGCTGAAATCAAGCTCGGGGGCGTGCTCGGGGCGGGCATCATGGGCGGTGGTATCGCTTACACTTCCGCTGCGGCCAAGATTCCTACGGTAATGAAAGACATCAGCGATGCGGCCCTTGCGCTCGGCATGACCGAGGCCTCGAAGTTGCTCGGCCGTCGAGTCGAGAAGGGTCAGCTGAAGCCCGCTCAGATGGCGGAGACCCTGACCCGCATTCGCCCGACGTTGAGCTACGAGGAGATGAAGAACGTCGACATCATCGTCGAGGCGGTGACGGAGAATCCGAAGGTCAAGAAGGCCGTCTATGCGGATGCCGAGAAAATTTTGAGAGAAGACGCGGTTCTCGCTTCGAATACGTCGACGATTTCGATCACCTGGCTCGCCGAGGGGCTCAAGCGGCCCGAGAATTTCGTCGGGATGCACTTCTTCAACCCCGTGCAACGCATGCCGCTCGTCGAAGTGATTCGCGGAAAGAAGTCGAGCGAGCGCGCGGTCGCGACGGCGGTGTCTTATGCTCAGGCGATGGGAAAAACGGCGATCGTTGTGAACGATTGCCCGGGCTTTCTCGTCAATCGCGTGCTGTTTCCGTATTTCGGCGGCTTCAGTCTTCTGATGCGCGATGGGGCTGATTTTCAGCGTGTCGACCAGGTGATGGAGAAGTACGGTTGGCCGATGGGGCCGGCTTATCTGCTCGATGTGGTGGGCATCGATACCGCGCACCATGCTCAAGAAGTGATGGCGGAAGGGTTTCCGGATCGCATGAAGCACACGTTCAGAACTGTGATCGACGCCCAGTATGAGGCGAAGCGGTTCGGCCAGAAAAACGGGAAGGGTTTTTATTCTTACACCACTGACCCCAAGGGCAAGCCGATCAAGTCGGTGGATTCCGAAGTGGCGAGTCTGCTGAAGCCCGTCATTCAAGGCGGCGGCGACATCACGGATGAAGATATCGTGTTGCGCATGATGCTGCCGTTGATCTTCGAAAGCTCCCGTTGTCTCGAGGACAAGATTGTCGAGCAGGCTTATGAGGTCGATCTCTCGATGCTCTATGGTCTGGGCTTCCCGCCGTTTCGTGGGGGAGTGTTGAAGTATGCCGATGAGCTCGGTGCGGAGAAGATGCTCAAGGCGGCGGAAAAGTATGCGAGCCTCGGAAAACTTTATGAACCGACGGCTCAGATTCGCGAGTTCGCGAAAACCGGAAAGGGGTTCTACCGCTAATGGGAAACACACAAATGAAGCTTTCAGATGAACAGACGGCAGTGATCGTCGATGCGGTGAGGACGCCCATGGGTCGCTCGAAGGGCGGGATGTTTCGCAATGTGCGCGCGGAGGATCTCTCGGCTTCGATCATGAAAGGCCTGCTCGCTCGCAACCCCCAGGTGTCGGCAGGCGAGATTGAAGATGTGATTTGGGGCTGTGTGCAGCAGACGCTCGAGCAGAGCTTTAACGTCGCGCGGTTCGCGATGCTGCTCGCGGGGATACCGAAGCAGGTGGCGGCGCAGACGGTGAATCGTCTCTGTGGTTCGTCGATGTCGGCGTTGCATACTGCGGCGATGCAGATTCAATGCGGCCTCGGCGATATTTTCTTGGTCGGAGGCGTGGAGCACATGGGGCACGTGCCGATGACTCATGGCCTCGACTGGAATCCGCACATGAGTCACGTGATGTCGAAGGGGGCGGGCTCGATGGGGATGACGGCCGAGCTTCTCGCTCGGATGCACAAGATCAGTCGAGAGCAGCAGGATCAATTCGCGATGCGTTCTCACCAGAATGCGGCGGCCGCGACGAAAGAAGGTCGCTTCAAGGCGGAGATTCTTCCGCTCGAAGGTCACGATGAGAACGGTGGCCTCAAGGTATTCGACTATGACGAAGTGATTCGTTCGGACACCAGCATGGAAGGGCTCGGCAAGCTCAAGGCGGTCTTTGATCCGCGCAACGGTACGGTGACGGCCGGCAACTCTTCCGCCATCTCCGATGGAGCATCGGGCCTGCTGGTGATGTCGCTCGCGCGCGCGAAGTCTCTGGGCCTTCAGCCGATGGCGAAGGTTCGTTCGATGGCGGCCGCGGGTTGCGACCCGTCGATCATGGGCTACGGGCCGGTACCGGCCACGAAGAAAGCGTTGAAGCGTGCGGGACTGGAGACCCAAGACATCGACCTCTGGGAGTTGAACGAGGCATTCGCCGCCCAGTCGCTGCCGGTGTTGAAGGACCTCGGGCTCCTTGATGTCGTCGAGACGAAGGTCAACTTGAACGGCGGCGCGATTGCGCTCGGTCATCCACTCGGCTGCTCCGGCACCCGTATTACGGGCACGCTCGCGCACCTCATGAAGAGCAAGAACGCGACGCTGGGCGTGTCGACGATGTGCATCGGCATGGGCCAGGGCGTGGCGACCGTGCTCGAGCGGGTTTGAACGGGCATTCAAGGCTTGAAATAATTTCTTTCAAGACTTGAACGTATTGAAATTAAAGATTAAAATAGGGCAATGGACGCTCCTTGGGCTCAAAACCCGAATTGGGAGGGGGAAGATCCTCACTTAAGAAGGCGCCTTCAGGCGGCCTACCTGCGTCCCAGTCTGGAGCTGGATCTCACGCCAGGAATCCACGTATTAATCGGGCCGCGTCGTGTCGGAAAAACAACTCAGTTCAAGCTGTGGGTCCGTGAGGCGCTGAAGCGCGGAGTCGACCCACAGGGAATTCTCTACCTGGATGCCGAGCGCTTCGAGAGCTGGAAGGAGCTGCTTCAGACCTTGGAGCGTTACCCTCTGAAGCAGTTGAAGTTGCTGCTGATCGACGAGGTGACGGCCGCCCGAGAGTGGACGCGCGCGTTCAAGGTGATCGCGGATAGCGGGGCGATCGAGAACGTCTGCGTCTGGCTCACGGGATCGAATGCTTTCGATCTCAAAAATGCTGGGGAGAAGCTGCCCGGACGACGGGGCCGGGGGATGATTCATCGTGACCTCGAGCTTCTGCCGATTTCGTTTCGCGAGTTTCACGCTGCAATCCAAGCGAAGGAGCCGCAGCTCACGGATCGCGAGGTGTTCGATCGGTTTTGCCTCTGGGGTGGTTATCCCATGGCCGTGAGCGAGTGCCTGACTCGTGAGACCCCGTCGGTCGATCTGTTGCAGGAGCTGCTGGACGTGGTGCTCGGGGAGACGAATCGCCATCACCGCTCGCCGAGGCTCTCGGCTTCCGTGGCGGAGCGCCTGTGGCTGCAATTGGGAGGGAGAAGCAGCTATCATGCTTTGGCGCGCGCGACGGATACGGGGTCTCATCCGATTGTCCGTCAATACATCGAAATTTTGGAGGGGTGCTATACCCTGATTCAGGTCGAGCGCCTGAACTCCAAGACTCGAACGGGGATGCTGAAAAAGGAGAAGAAATTTTATTTCTTTGATCCGCTTGTGATGGGTGCGCTCGTTTCTTGGGTGCGAACCGGGGCCGTCCAGCCGAATTGGCTGAAGGAACAATGGGCCTCTCAGGTGACGCAGGGGCATTGGATTGAAAACATCGTGGCGACGGAACTTCGCAAGCAAGGCAAGGCGATGTTCTATGACGAGCAGCACGGCGGAGAAATTGACTTCGTGTTTCCCGAGATCGGCGGTTCGGAACTGAAGTCTTGGCGAGCGATCGAGGTCAAAAGGAGTTTGCCCTCTTTGGCGGAATTGGGGCCTCTTCGAGCGTATCCGAAGGGAGAAGCCTGGGTTTATGCGCACCCGGGGAATGTCGAAACGCTCGGGGGCCTCCCGATCCGGTCGTTGATTTCAGTGCTGTTGAGCAAGGAGGGATTCTAGTTTTCCGCGCCGAAACAATTCTCGTAACGCATGCGGTGACGGAAGTAGCTCTCGAAATCCGTCAGCGTATCTGACGGGGCGCCGAAGCAGCCATCGTTGACGCCGACAAAGGCGTAGACGCGATTCGTCTCGATCAGGGTGCCTGTGGTGAGGTCGATGCTCATGCACTGGCTGAGGGAAATCTCGGGGGTTCCATCGCCTGCCAATCTTCCCAAAAGTGCTTCTTCTTTTTCTTCATCCGTTCGGAGGTCCGGTGTCTCTGAGGCGGTGGAGAGGGTGTCGCAGGTGGTGAGCGAGTTTCCGTCGAGGCCGATCGTATAACGAGCGGAGCGCCCTTCGGACGGGTAGGCGAGGGTTCCGGCGGTGCAGGAGAAGCTATGAAAGATTTCGTCGCCGATGGTGAAGGGGTGATCGACGAACTCGCAGGTTCCTCCCATTACGGAGGATGCCACATTCGTGATGTCGGACTCTAGGGTGCGGGCTAACTCATAGTCGCCAGGGTTCTGCGCGAGGCGAGCGAGGGCGTCTTTCATCACTAAATTAGCCAACAGGGCATTGCGCGCGTTTTGAAGTACGAGCCTTCGCGTGTCGTCTCCGATTTTTTCGCTGGGCACTGCAGTTTTGCGTAGGGTGGCTTCAATCGTCGCATACTCGGCTTGAGCGGCTGGAAGGGCGGCACGGCAGCTTTCTTTCAGCGAGGCGGGGGCGATTTCCGCATGAGCAACGGAGGAGACTGACGAAAGGAGGCAAAGTCCGGCGGCGGTTAGAGACGTTTTGAGGTGTTTCATTGTCATGCCACCTTGAAAGGGCCTTGGATCATCTCGGGAATGTATCCTTCGCCTAAGATATCGCCGAAGTGGGCGAGCGCGATCTCTTTGAATTTTTCGGCGGCAGCCGGGGTCGGGGATTGAAAGGTGAAGGGGACACCGTTCATCCGAAATTCGAAGACCTGAGAGACTTGTTCCATTTTGAGGACCTCCGACGATCGCATAACGCAATGCGTCAGGTTGAGCAAGCAAAGACTTTCCTTTTCGGCATCTCGCGCACTAATAGGCGGGAAATCCTTGAATATTGCAGGTTTTTCGTGAAACCTGGTGGCATGACAACAGCACAGCACCGTTGGTACGCCAGCTACGAAAAAGGGGTTCCTCATACAATTGACGTGCAGGAGTACGCATCGATCGTCGATTTGCTGGAACGCAGCTTTCAGAAGTTCGGAACCTTGCCGGCCTTCACCTGCATGGGTCGCACACTCAGTTATGGAGAGCTCGATCGCTTGTCGACGCAATTCGCGAGCTATCTGCAGAACTCGCTGAAGCTCTCCAAGGGCGATCGAGTGGCGCTCATGATGCCGAACATCCTCCAGTACCCCGTGGCGTTATTCGGGGTGCTTCGGGCCGGGATGATCGCCGTGAACTGCAATCCGCTCTACACGCCTCGCGAGCTGACTCATCAGCTCAAAGATTCGGGCGCCAAGGCGATCGTGGTGTTGGCGAACTTCGCGACGACGCTCGAGAAGAGCATCGAGGTGACGCAGGTGAAGCACGTGGTGGTCACGGAGTTTGGCGATCTCCTGGGTTTCCCGAAGAGCCTGATCGTGAACGCCGTACTGAAGTATGTGAAGAAGATGGTGCCTGCGTACCAGCTCGGGGGACATCATTCTTTCGCGCAGGCGCTTCAAAAAGGGGCTACGCAATCGCTTTCGAAGCCCACGCTGCGGCACGCGGATATCGCGTTTCTTCAGTATACCGGCGGTACTACCGGGGTATCGAAAGGGGCGATCCTCACCCATGGAAACATGGTGGCGAATATGCTGCAGTCTCGAGCCTGGATCAGTACGAGTCAGCTTCGCGAGGGCGAGGAGATCATCATCACGGCTCTGCCGCTTTATCATATCTTCTCGCTGACGGCGAACTGCTTCGTATTCTCGTCAATCGGTGCTTTGAATGTTTTGATCCCGAATCCGCGGGATTTTGATGGTTTTGTCAAAGAACTCAAGAAGTGGAAGTTCACCGCTTTTACGGGGATTAATACCCTTTTTAATGCGCTCTTGAACCATCCCGAGTTTAAGAATTGCGACTTTACGAAACTAAAGCTCACGCTCGGTGGCGGCATGGCAGTTCAGCGGGCGGTGGCTGAGAAGTGGAAGAAGGTCACGGGCAGTACGCTGGTGGAGGCTTACGGCTTGACGGAGACTTCGCCCGCGGCATGCATGAATCCGATGAATATCAAAGAGTACACGGGGTACGTGGGCTTGCCGATCTCCTCGACGGTCGTCGAGATTCGCAACGACGGCGGGCAGGCGGTTGATCTGGGTCAGGTCGGGGAAGTTTGTATCGGGGGTCCCCAGGTGATGAAGGGGTACTGGGAGCGGGCGGACGAGACCGTGAAGGTGCTGACGGCTGATGGCCTGCTGAAGACCGGTGACCTCGGTTATATGACTGAGGATGGCTACGTGAAGTTGGTCGATCGAAAGAAGGACATGATTCTCGTTTCAGGTTTCAACGTCTATCCGAACGAGGTTGAAGAAGTGGCGGTGATGCATCCCAAGATTTTGGAAGCGGCGGCGATCGGTGTTCCTGATGAGAAGAGCGGCGAGGCGGTGAAGCTGTTCGTCGTGAAGAAGGATCCTTCGCTGACGGCTGCCGAAGTCATTGCGCACTGCAAAGAGAGTTTGACGGGCTACAAGGTTCCCCGCCAAATCGAATTCAGAGAAGACTTGCCAAAAACGAATGTGGGAAAGATCCTACGTAAAGAGCTCCGCTGAGGGGTTAGTTTGAAAAGTTTTGATCACACGATAAACAAACAAGGAGAATTTTCGATGCGTTTTATCACGACTCTCGCGTTTTTGACGGTTTCCATGGCTTTGGCTCCCGGGATGAGCTCGTCCGCTTTTGCTGACCATCACGAGAAGGGCGCCAAAAAGTGCGAGTGCAAGGCGGGCGATAAGAAGTGCAAATGCGATCATGGCAAAAAGAAGTGCGATTGCCACACGGAAGAAGCCGCGCCTGCGGCGGATGCGAAGAAGGCTGAGTAATTTAGAACTCTGCCTGAGCCCCATCGATCCAATGAAAAAGGCCGTCCGAGAGTTTTCTCGGACGGCCTTTTGTTTGAGTCCTGAAACGGAGAGGTCAGTTCTTTGAGTCGGCGATCGCTTCGTCGATGATTTCAGAGAAGGCATCGATCGGAAGGGCGCCGGCTACGAGCTGGCCGTTCACGAAGAAGGTGGGAGTCGACTTCACGCCGATCTTCTCGCCGTAATCGAGGTCCTTTTGCACGGCGTCCTTATACTTGCCGGCGGCAAAGCATTCCTTGAACTTTTCGACGTTCGCGCCCACATCCTTTGCGTACTTCTCGAGGCTGGCGGGATCAAGCTTGTCTTGGTTCTTGAAGACCAGGTCGTGGTACTTCCAGAACTTATCAGCGCTTTGCTCGTTGATGCACATCGACGCTTCTGAAGCGGGACGGGCCTCGCGATGCATCGGGAGCGGGAAGTGCTTGAAGGCAATCTTGACCTTGTTTCCGTACTTCTTCTTGATCTCGGTGACGGTATCGGCGCCGCGCGAGCAGAAGGGGCACTGGAAGTCAGAGAACTCGACGACCGTGACCGAAGCCTTTTCACCACCGGTGATCGGAGAGCCGGCGATTTCGACGTGGATGTTCATCTTCGGCTTGTTGAAGTAGACTTCCACGGGATTGCTCTTCGTTAGCTTGGCGACGTAGGCGCTGACCTGGTCTTGCTTCTTCTGTTGCTGCAGGTACTGGGTGATGCGCTCTTTGATTTGCGGATTGAGTTGATTCTCGGGGATGCGCTTCTCTTTAACGAACTTCTTGAAGTCGCCGTCAGAGATCTTCATCTCACCCTTGGTGATGTTCTTCGCGATGTATTCCTCGAGAGGGAGGTTGGCTTTCTTCGCTTCGGCTCCGATGAGGCGGTCCACGAGCAGCTTGTTCAGGCGTTCCATCTTCAGTTCGTATTCGCGTTTCTTCAGGTCGAAGAAATCCACTTTGTCTTCGCCAATGAGGTCTTCTTCGGTGATTTCCTGGCCACCGATTTTAGCGAGCACGCCCGCTTTCGGTGCGTCTTTGAAGACAAAGTTCGGCTTCGCCTTGGCTGACTGGTTGCTGCAAGCAGTGACGACAGCGAACATCGCAATGACACTGAACATGCCGACCGCGGAAAGGCGGATGATCTTCAAGTTTGATTTTCGATTCTTTTGCACGCGAAAGTGCCTCCAAAAAGTAGTTTCAAAAAGGTTACAAAGTCAGTTCGATCGAATTGATGGTAGGGTAGCCCCACATCGGATGCAACGCCAATCTCGGAGGCGGGTGCGCATTCGTTGGCGCATCAGCAAGATGCCGAGGGCCACTTGAAAGCCGGACCAGACGGAAAGGATGACCCGGCTGGCGGGATGGCTAGATACTCGGTCGACCAGCATGACGAAGGCGACGAAGCTGAGCGCGAAGACCGTTTGAACAAGGACGGGATAGCGGTACTTTTGGCGTGAGGCCAGCGGCCCTCCACATTGGGGACATGGGGCTTCGGTCGGCGATTTAGAGGGTTCGGACCAGGTCATGTAACCGTACCAGGCCTTTCACCCTGCCTCGATCGTCGACGACGGGAAGGACGCTGATCTGGCTCGGGCGGTCTTCCATCATGCGAAGAGCTTCGTGGGCCAGCGTCTCGGGGGTGATGGTACTCGGCTTTCGAGTCATCACCTCATGAGCCTTCATGTTGAAAAACTTCTCGCGATGCGAGAGCGCGCGACGAATGTCGCCGTCGGTGATGATGCCAGCGAGCCGCTCTCCTTCGACGACGAGCACTCCTCCGAGTTTCTTTTCGGTCGAGGCCCGGATCACTTCTTCCATCGATGCGGTCGGCGGGACGTGGGCGACGGCGTTGCCGGAGTGCATGACCTCTTTCACGGTGAGCGTCAGTTTTTTGCCGATCCCCCCTGCCGGATGATTTCGCGCAAAGGCCTGGGCGTCGAAATTTCGATGCTTCATCAGCGCCACGGCCAGGGCGTCGCCGATGGCCAGGGCGAGCGTGGTGCTGGAGGTCGGAGCCAGGTTGATGGGGCACGCTTCTTTTTCGACGGAAGCATCGATGGCGGCGAGCGCTTCCTCCGCGAGTTTTGAGCGCAGGTTGCCAACAATGGCCAAGATAGGAACTTGCCGTTGCTTCAGCGAAGGCAGCAGGCGCACGAGCTCCTCGGTATTGCCGGTGTAGCTCAGTGCCAGCACGGCATCCTGCTTGGACACTAGACCGATGTCGCCATGGAGCCCCTCGGTCGGGTGAAGAAAAATGGCGAGGCTCCCCGTCGAGGAGAGCGTGGCCGCGATTTTCTGCGCGACCTTCCCGGATTTACCGATGCCGGTGACGACGATTTTGCCGCCGCGATCGAGGGCGTCGTTGAGGGTGCGGATGGTGGTTTCAATCGCGCGGTTCTGCTCGGGATTCGAAGCCGCTCGGTCGAGGAAGCGATTGAGCGCGTCGCGTTCGATCTCGAGGGCGGTTTGAAAGTGGGCGAGGAGGAGGGCGGAGGCGGGCATGGCCAGAGAGAATCACGGGAGTTTGACAAATCGCAAACCCATTCTGTACCAATGAATGATGATGATGAAATCGACCTTCACCTGGGTGGGCTTGTGGCTGGTGTTTTTCCCTCTTGCCGTTCACGCGGCAAGTTTAGGTTTTAGCGTTGAGGAAGGGCCCGGTTCTCGGCTGGCGGTCGAAGTCGTTGATCAGGCGCGCGGAACCCCGGTCGGGGGGGCAGAGGTCGTCGTCGGTGAGCGGCTCGATCAGCTCGCGCAGGTTGAGGCCTTCTTGACGGGCTGGGATGGGGCGACGGAGGTGGTGCTGACCGGAGGCGAACGAGGCCAGGCGGTTTTGGTGCGCGCTTCGGGCTATGTTCCTTTCGCGATTCTCGGGGTCAGTGCGGGCCGTCTTCGGGTTTATTTGCGGTCGCAGGTACAGGCTGCCGAGGTTATTGTGACGGGGCGACTCGGCGGGTTTCCGGCTCGCTCCGGGAGCGATCGAGTGCAGGCCGGTTTCGTTTTCAGGGCGCTGAGCGTCTTCGATCTCGTGCAGTTTCAGTTCAATCAGATTATCTCGCCCTTGCGGGATACGATCGACGTTTTTGGCTCCCGCGAGATCCCTGCGAACCTCGTACTGCCGGACCAGCAGGTTTCCATTCCTTTCAGCTCGATTCATCTGAACAAGCCGGATTATCGGCTCCCGCTCCACGCAGGGGTCGAGACCCGTCTGGCGGCCATTCAGGGCGAGATTCGAAGCGGAGACTTGATCGACCTTTTTGTCGGCGGCGGGAAGATGGATTTTGGCGCGCTGAATTTGTTGAAAATGACCAAGGTGGGGCTGACTGATGTGCACGCGCCGCGAGAGGGCGTGCGAGAGAATTTCGAGACGCGCTTTGCGTTGGCGCCGAAGCATACGGTTTCGGCGCGTGCGGCGCCGTTTCCGGCAGATGTCGTGGTGGCGGCCGCCGTCGATACGAATGGCGATCGGCAGGCGCTGGTGCCGACTGATCTCAAGACCGCCGCGAAGGCGGGGCAGCAGGTTCGCCCGGTTCGTTTGATGGGCGCGGGATCTGAGCTGGCCGGGGAGCGAGTCGTCGCCGCGCTTGCGATTGCGGAGAGCGGGAAGCGCTTGAGCGGGATCGCGGAGATGGGGGTCGGTGATTCGGTCACGCTTCCGGAGTTTCGGCGCGTCAATGAGCTAGCGGATTTCAGTACGGCTCCTGGGTTGGTGCAGCTTTCAGGGGTCGAAGGCGGCTTGGCGAGTTTAACGGTTCAGAAGCGGCTGCCGCCGGATAGCGAAGGGAAACCCCGGGTGGGCGAGCCACTTGCCGTGGTCTATGCGCTTCCGCGGGCGGGGGTTCAGAGTGTTGCGTTCGGTCGGTTGGGGCTTTCGGTCGCGGAGGTCGGCCGCTTCGCCGTGAGCGAATTCGAACTCGGGGCGGCCTTTGATCCGGCACGGATCGACGCGGATCGAGCACTCGATGGTCTGAAGCGCTTCACTCGAGCGATGGCTACCTATAAGAGGGATCCGAGCACCTTTTGATGCCCGGCGTGTCAATGAAGCAGAAACATAACGCAATGGGCATCAAAAGGTGCTCGGATCCCTCAATGTTGCTTATTTTTTTGGCGCTTTCCCTACCGGGCTGCATGAGCGCCTATCGCAAGCAGGTGGGGGCGGATCTTTCGCGGACCTACACCAAGATCTTCCTGACGGACGTCAATACGGCCTGGCAGGCGGTGCTCGATTCGTTGCGTTCAAGTCGAATCGATATTTCGAATCGCGAAGGGGGTCTAGTCCAGACGCGTTGGACCGAAAATACGGCGGAGAAGAATTTCGTCGATTCTTTCGGAAGCGCAGACGCTTTTTTGAAAGCGCAATATCGCTTTCGCGTGGTCGTGGCCAAGGGCTTCTATAACGGCAAGCCATCGGTGAAGGTCACGGTACAAAAGGAGCAGCTCATTCAACGCGACGTTCTCGAGGGATGGCGCCCAGTCGAATCGGATAGCGTGGATGAGAATACTTTGCTCTATCGCATCGGCCGCCTGATTCAGATCAAGCTACGGATGCAGGGGCTCGAGGATGAGAAGTCTCGAAAGGCGCTCGAGGGCGTGGAGTTTTGACATGACTAGTGGGCTACGAGGAAGCACGGTATTTTTCGGCGCGCTGTTGATCACCCTGGCGACGGGAACCGTCTGGCTCGGACAGCCGGTCGGCGCTCTTTGGAGTAAGCCCCCCTTTACCTCCGAACTTCGTCGGGTTTACGAACGCCGGGAGAAAGCCCTGAAGAAGAAGGATGAAGACGGCAAAGTAGTTACTCTGTTTGAGCGAGAAGCGCGTTCTTCCACCAAGCGGCACGCTGGGCGAGAGACTTCGCCGTCGAGGGTGTCGTTCGGGCTGTGAGCTTTTCGAGACTTGCGACGGTGTGGGCGAGAAATCGGGGGTCTTTCGCGGCAAGATCAATCGCGCGCGAGAACGCGAGGAGGACGTTGCGCCAGTGAGCCGGGAGGGGGGATCTCTCTGGCGCGGACTGGATCGAATGATCGATCGGAGCGGTCTGCGGCTTTGAATCGATGCGCGTGGCGAGCACTCCCTGTATCGCGGGTTGCAAATGAGCGAGCTCGATCAGGGCGGTTGCCGCCTCGGTCGGAACCCAGAGCGCCCGTCCGCCATGATAGTTGGCCGGATCGAGCATCGCTTCGGCAAGGGCCGCTTCCGCACCCGCAGGACGGAGTTCGCGGACCGTAGTGACGGCCTCGCTTCGTACGACGAGCGCACGATCCTTGAGAAGAGCTAGCGTGGCCGTCCCGGTGGAGGGTTCTTTGAGTGCTCTCAGGATTCGGAGGGCTGCGCAGCGGATCATCCACGAGCGATCTCTGAGAAAGGGGACAATCTGGATTGCTGCTCCCTGGCCGCCGATTTTCGCGCTGGCCATCAGGGCGACGTAGCGCTCTGCGTCAGCTCTTTTACCGTCTTGGGCGATGGCCAGGAGGGGCGCCACGGATTGCGTTCCGTGCGCTTTCTGCCAGCGAGAAATGAGTGGCTCAAATTGCGTCCCTTTGCGGCTCCTGAGGTCCTTTATGATCTCGGAGCGAACGGAAGCGGACGATGAAGGTGCAATCGCCATGATGAGGCAGAAAAGCAGCGTTCCGATCCGCCGATTACCCATTGAGCATCTTCTCGAACTCGGCGACGAGGTCCGCATCGGATGATCCGAGATTGCCAGCGGCTTCTGCTGGTGCCGCAGCTTCTGTCGGAGGAGCCGCTGCTGCAGCTTCTCCTGGAGGAGAGGCTGCTTCTGGCTCCGCAGCGCCGGACGTTTCGAAAGCGGTTGAGGCTGCAGCAAACATGTCATCAATCGCGGACTGACCACCGGCCGAAGGTGGGGCTGCAGGGCTGGCTGCGGCAGGCTCGACCGGTGCTGCGACGGCCGGAGTCGGAACGGGAGCGGCCGGCACAGGCGCAGCTTCTGCCGGCGCGGGTGCTGTTGGTGTCGCAGGAATGGCGGCAGCGACTGCAGCAGCGGCTCCCGCCTGGCTCAACTGTGTTTTGAGTTGAGCGTTTTCTTGCTGGAGGCGTTTCAGATTCGCGAGGTCGTCTTCGATCACACTGTATTCCGCTAGCCGCGCTTCCAGTTCGTTGATCTTGTCCTGGAGAGGTTTGGAGTCCTCGCCAGGCGCACCTGTTCCCGCAGGCGCGCCCCCACCCGCGGATCGTGCACCGGCGAGTTCCTGCTCGAGGCGCGCCTTCTCCTTCGAGATGCCATCGAGGGCTGCGGCCTGCTGGGTCATCTGCTGTTCGAGTTGGATCAATTTCGCTTGAAGCTCAGGATCGTCCACTTTCAGGGCAGGAAGTGGGGCGAAGGACGTGGGTCCCGCGAACTTTCCGAGAGAGGGCCCGCCCCCATAGGCCGCGAGGTCGTGCGGAGCCGGCATTCCTTCACCCTGCAAAATGGCAAAAAGTTGACGGCGCATCGATTCCGCATCCGAAATCAGGAGGCCGAGGTAGTTGCGGACCACCCCTGCCTTGATGGTGATCTCTTCTTCACCGAGTCGACGACGGCGGAGCACCCAAAGCGCCGCGTAGGCGGCGATCAGGACAAAAACAAAAGCCGACTGGAATACGAGCAGTTCAGGCGTGAATTTAGAGAAGAGATAAATCCATGAGTCCATCGTCTTATTTCAATTCTATGGAGTGAATAAATTCCTGTCAAATTACTTGACGATCCCACGCAGCTCCTCGTGCAGCAGGCCGTTCGTCGCGAGGATATTCTGCTGTTCGATGTGAAACGGAACGCCCTTGAAGTTCGTGACCTGGCCGCCGGCTTCGCGCACCAGCAGGCCTCCGGCGGCGACATCCCAGGGCGAGAGCTTGCTTTCCCAGAAGCCGTCGAACACGCCCCGGGCCGTGTAAGCCAGGTCGAGGGCTGCGCTGCCAGGACGCCGAATCGCCCGCGCGGTTCGGCTCAGGCGTTCAAAAGAGGTCATCTCCGCATGGAGCCATTCTTGCTTTCGGTAGGAGAAGCCAGTCGTCAACAGGCTGTTGCGGAGTTTCTCCGTCGTGGAGACCTGCATGCGTTTTCCGTTCAAAAATGCCCCTCCGCCGAGAGTGGCGACGTACAGGTCCTTCAGGACGGGATGATAGATCACCCCTGCGACGATCTGACCGTCCCATTCCGCGCCGATCGAGACGCAGAACATGGGAAAGCGGTGGACGAAGTTGGTCGTACCGTCGAGCGGATCGATCACCCAGCGCCCGCGGCTGAAGCCAGGTTGGCCATGTGGGTTGGTTTCTTCGCTCAGGAAAAGAAAATCCGGGCGCGCCTTCGCGAGGATGTTCATGACGGATTTCTCGGCGGCGAGGTCGGCTTCGGTGACGAGCCCCGCTCCCTTCTTTTCCCGTACGTTCAAGCTCATCGAGTAGTAGCGCATGAGCACGCGGCCGGCGGCATGGGCCGCGCGGATCATGTCCTTGCGGATCTGCGGGAGGAAATCGCTCAGGGCTTCGACGCGTTTACGCGTTTTCATGGGCTGGCTCCACGGGTGCGGTTTCGAAATTCGGCCCAAAGTCGGTCGGTCACCGGTCGGGGGGAGGTTTGGGTTTTTGCGCCGATCGCCCGGCCATCGATATTCGAGACCGGCATGATCTCCTTGATGGTCCCGGTGAGAAATACTTCGTCAGCCTCATAGAGGCGTTCTTTCGGGAAGCGGGTCTCCCGCACGGGAACTCCCAGGCCGCGGGCGAGTTCGATGACTTCCCGGCGGGTAATGCCGTCGAGGATGCCGATATCGAGAGGCGGCGTGACGAGAATTCCGCGTTTGACGTAGAAGAGATTGAACGTCGTGCCTTCGGTGACGTGGCCGTCCTCGTCGCACATCAGGGCGTCATCGAAGCCGGCCTCCGCCGCTTCGATGTAGGCGAGCAAGCAGTTGAGGTAGTTTCCGGTCTTGGCCGCTGGTTCGAGAGCGCGGCGATCGAGCCGCAGGCGCTCGACGATTTTGAGTTTCGCGCCCTCCTTGCGTTTCGCTTCGGAGGGCTCCTCGATCGGCTGCACGATGACGGTCAGCAGGGACTTCGTTTCGAGGTTATTCTTCCCAAATCCGATTTTGCCTTCGCCGCGCGAAATCACGAGGCGGCAGTAGACGTCGGCGCGAGGGTTGCCTTCCTGCTTCTGATAGGCTCCAATCGTTTCCTGGCAGGCGCTGTCAATGTCTTTATTGCTCTGCGCAATATCGAGAGAGCAGAGCCGGGCGGTTGCTCGTAGCCGAGCCAGATGGTCCTTCATGCCGTACACTTGGCCGTGGTACGTCCGAACCACCTCATAGAGGCTGTCGCCATAGAGGTAGGAGCGGTCATAGACCGAGACCTTGGCCTCGCTCGGGCGGCAGAGTTTCCCTTGAATCCATATGATTGCGTTTTGCTTTTCTTGCATCGGCGCGCCTCCTGAGTCAGAGAAAGAGTACAGAGCATGTTAGAGAATATCGAGTCCCTTCTACCGATCCCCCCGCAGGGCCAGCACCTCAAGACCCTGATCGTTGGGTTTGAAGAGGAGTCCGTTGCGGAGATGAAGCGCCTGCTTTCGACGTTAAGTATCGACGTCGAAGGCGTGGTCCTCGCTCAGGTGCGACGGATCAATCCCGGCACTTATTTAGGATCCGGCAAGTTAGAAGAGATCCACGCGGAGGTCGAACGGCTTCAGGTTGATTCAGTGATCATTGATATTGATCTTTCGCCGAACCAGCTGCGAAACATCGAGAAGATTCTCAGTCGTCCGACGATCGACCGCCCGGGCGTCATCATCGAGATTTTCTCCAAGCACGCGCGCACGCGAGAGGCCAAGACCCAGGTGGAGCTTGCGCTGCTTCAGTATCTGCTGCCGCGTCTTCGGCATTTTTGGACTCATTTCGAACGCCAGAGGGGCGGCATCGGGCAGAAGGGGATGGGCGAAACTCAGATTGAGGTCGATCGTCGTCTCGTGAAAGATCGCATGACGGTACTGCGGCGGCGCCTGAAAGAGATCGAGAGCGAACGAAAGATCCAGCGGTCCGGGCGGAAGGATGTTTTGAAGGTGGCGATCGTGGGATACACGAATGCCGGAAAATCGACGCTCCTGAACGCGCTGACCCACAGTGCGGTGTTGGCCGAGGACAAGCTTTTCGCGACGCTCGACTCCAGCGTGCGCACTCTCGATCCGCACGCGCATCCCCCGATCGTGGCCATCGATACCGTCGGGTTCATCTCGAATTTACCCACCTCGCTGATCGCCTCGTTTCGCTCGACCTTGGAGGAGCTTCATGAGGCGGACTTGCTGGTTCATGTCGTGGATGGCTCCTCGCCCGTGGCGCGCGATCAGCTGCGCGTGACGGAAGAGGTCGTCAAGGAACTCGGTGCCGACCAGAAGCCGCGGATGATCGTGTTGAACAAGGTGGATCAGGTGAAGGAAGGCGCGGCGCGAATCCGGCTGAAGGGGCTGGCTCCGGGCGCGATGCAGGTCTCGGCGTTGAATCCTGACGACATGACGCGGCTGCGCGACGCGATCGTGGCCCACTTTCGTGGCAAGCTCGAGCTTTATGAGCTGCTCGTGCCTTATGGCGAGAGCAAGCTCGAGTCGCAGCTTTACGCGCATGGCAGCGTCGAGGTGGCGCGCCATCTCGAGAAGGGCACCTTCTTCCGGGTGCGAATGGAAGAGGGCTGGGCGAGGAAGCTCGGGATCGAGCGCTACCGGCACTGATCAGAGATCAGCGCAGGCCGAGAACGCCCTGCGCGGCGGCTCTCCCTTGAGAGACGCAGGTCTGGATCAGAAATCCTCCGGTGGGTGCGTCCCAGTTCAGCATTTCACCCGCGAGGAAGACGCGCGGGTATTTTTTCAGTGAAAAATTCGGCGCGAGTTCAGAGAGGTGGATGCCGCCGCTGGAGGAAATGGCGTCGCGGAGCGGCTGCGGCTCCCCGAGCAGCAGGGGGAAGTTTTTGAGGAGCTCGATGAACGTGTCGAGCTCCTGCAGAGCTTCGGGCGGCGCGTGGTGAAAGAGGAGCGCCTGAAGGGAAGAGGAGAGCCGGAGATTTTTTTTTGCTCGTCGGAGGGGCGAGAGGTTTTCCGTGCCCGCGGAAAGTTTTTTTCGAAGACTGCTGCGATCGAGATCCGGTTTCAAATCGAGGTAGGCCATGCCGGGGGTTCCGAAGGCATAGATGGGCGTTCCTTCCAGGCCGTAGGAAGTGATCAATAATTCCCCGAGCTGCTGACCCTTCGCGGTCGTGAGGCGGATGTTTTTCAGGGGCGTGCGATCGGCCTCCTCGAGGAACATCCCCTTCCATTCGACTCCGTAACCGACATTTCGGGGCGTGAAGGGTTCCGAGGCGATGCCCAGCTTCTGAAACTCGTCCGGCCAGCGCAGCGGTTCGTCTTTCGGGAGATAGCTTCCCCCGCCGAGCGCGAGAACAGCGGCATCGAAGACCTGGCTGTCTCCTCGTGCAAAGCGCAAGCGGACCTCGTCGTTCAACGGTTCAAAACTACTCAGTTCCTGTTGGAAACGAAACTCGACTCCAAGATTCCTGAGGCGTTCACTCCACGCCCTGACCAGGTTCGCGGCCTTCATCTCTCGGACGAAGTATCGATTGCTGGTGCCGAGGAAGGTTTCCAGGCCGAGCGATTGTTCGAGAAATGCCAGCCAAGCCGCGGGTGGAAAGTGACGAAGAGGGTGGTCGATGAAATCGAGTGACGGGGTCATGGCCTGAATGAAATCGTCGAGGGCGAGCCCGTTGGAGATGTTGAGGCCGGAGCTGCCCGCGATGAGGAGTTTACGCCCGGCGCCGCGGCTCCGCTCAAAAATCACGACGGAGTGCTTCGCGCTCGCCAGCACGTCCGCCGCCATGAGCGCCGCGGGGCCCGTTCCGACGACTCCGATTTTCAGGGGTTTTTGAGCCATGAGGCGCTTTTTCTACCTCGAAGGTAGGCGAAAAGCCACACGCTGCAAAGCAACGCGAATTCGAGCCCGGCACCGGCGGAGGGTCCGTTGCCGGAGGCCGGAGGTTCGCCGAGGGTGGCGCAGGCGAACCCCGGACTTTTGGAGCGGTTCGATCCATCATCGATAGCAGTGACGGGGGACTCGTTCGACCCTTTCATTTGGAGGGCTTCGGGGAGCGGTAAGGTCGGGTCACCGAGCAAGACGGCCGAGCGGCGGGCATCTCGAAGCGCCGGATCGAGTCCGGTCGCGATTTTTATTCGCAGAAGGAGATCGCCCAGACGCAGGTGGCGACGTTCCTCGGCCGAGAGTGAGTCGAGCAGTTCGAACGCCTGCCGAGCGAGACGAGTTTGCGCGATCGGGCTCGTCATCCCGGTGAAGCCCCAGAACGCGGAAGCGCCGCCGTTCGGATTCATGACGAGCGCTTCACCGAGGCTGAGTTTGGTGGGGTCGGGGTCGGCGAAGGCCGCGGTCAGGCAGCTCAGCGAAAGGATCCAAGGCAGCGTTTCATTGCGCAACGACAGGGCATCAGTAGAGGAGAAGAACTGCGGAGAGGCCCAGAGGTTTTCCGCGCCGTGGCCGAGGTAGGTGAGCAAGCTGGTGCCGCTTGCGAATTGGGCGCGAATTTGCTGTTTGAGAACCGCATCGATTTGTCCCGTTCCGCGTTCGATGGGGTGGAGGGGAAGTCCGGGGGACGCATGAAGCAAGGCGTTTCGGAGCTCTAGCGCGAGGGCGCTAAAACCTTCTCCGAGCGTATCTTGGTCGACGATCAGGGTGGCCGGTGAAGTGGAGGGCTCGGCGCGAATGATTTTCTCCGCATAAAGCGCTGCCTCGTTCGGCGTGCGCGCGGGGATGCGACCGACGGCGAGGTCGGACGCGGTGGCGAGCCCGTCGTCCGTTTCAAAGTCGAGGTACTCGCCTCCGGCGAGAACTGCGGGGGTGCGCGAAGGGTCCGCGCCAAAACCGAGGTAGTCGTTGGGATCGTAGGTAGCCGTCCCGACAATCAGCGCATAGCGAGGCGCGGGCTTCCTCCATTCCGTCGAGGCGAACGTCAGCAGCTCTCGCAACGCATTCGATGATCGCTGGCCATGACTAAACTCAGCGTAAATCTGCTCCAGCGAGGCGGTGACCACCTCGAGCCCTTCCCGGCGTCGCTGTTCGATCAGAGGTTCAGTGGCATCGATCATCGCTTGCGTTCCGATCACGATGAGATCGGCTCGGCGATCGGGCATACGAAGCCGAGGCTGATAGCCGTAGGCAAGAGAGAGGGACAGGGGCTTTTCGTAACGAGAATCCTCGAGGGCGATCAATCGAAAACCGTCGAGACCCTCCACACCCGTTGATGCCAGGAACTCGGCACGGAAACCGCTCGGCCCTTGAAAGTGGAGGTCGAATCCGCGCAGAGCGGCGACGCGATCGGGATCGGTGACGTCGAAGAGAGAGAGGTGGGGAGATCCAAATCCGGAGATTTCAATGCGATGGTCGGGGCGATAGTTCTCGAGAGAGAGCTGTCCGGCTATGGCGATTCGGAATGCCCGATAGCTGACCTCCAGGCGATCGATGTCGAGGATGTCGCTGTCGCCGACCGCGATTCGATCGCCGAGCGCTGTGACTCGTATCGAATTCAGGCCGCTCTTGAAGAGGTGGGCCGGAAGTTGGAAAACGAGCGTAGTCGGTACCGGCGAGAAGAACTCCCGCTGAGCGGCGAGGGAGGTGACATCGTTCACTCTGAGCTCGACATGGTGAAGGGGATTCGCGGAGGTTCCGCCGCGTCCTCGGACGGTCAGCTTGAGAGTCACGAGGTCCGGAGTGAACTGTTGAAGGTGCGGAAGATCGATGGGGAGATCGAAGCTGGAGCCCGGTTGAGAGGGGCTGCCGCCCTCTTGCGCGACTCGGGACCAGTAAAAGTGTTCGCGCCCTTCGCCGATGGGAAGATCGAGAACGAAACGCTCGTTTTTCTCCGCAGTCACGGTGCGCCAGGTCCCTTTTTCGTCCGTCGGCGGCGCCGTTCCCGGTGAGGCGGAGATCTCGCGCATGCGCAGGGGGGGCGATTCGAGCGGTAGGAGAGAAAGAACGGCCTCGCTATCGAGGTCATCATCCGTTGAAGCGTTCACGAGATAGAATCGAATTCGGTCGCCGGGTCCAAAGAGCTCATCCTCACTCAAAATTTGAAGGGGTGTCTCGATCGAGTGCGCGAGCACTCGAAGGGTGGCGTTTGGCTGATCGACAAACGGCGCGTCGACCCCTGCTTCGGCCAGATCTTCGAAGCTCAGTTCGTACATGCCGGTTTTTCGATAGCGAATTCGTAGATTGCCTTCGATGGCGGAAGGAGAAAGGGCGGGATCGAGCGGGTGAGGCAAGGGCTCAGCGTTCTGGGCGAATGAAATATTCGCATAAACCCGAGTGGCTCGTTTGAGGACTCCTGCCACGGGGTTGTACTGAAGGGGAGTGAGATCAATCAAAAGGTACTTTCTTGAGCCGACGGCCTTCAGACCTTCGCGAACGTGGATGAATTCCTTCGGTGAAAAAGAATTCTCAGAGTATTTCGCGGCATTCCGCGTTCGCGTCGGAAGGAGGCGCCCATCCGCTTGAGGAGCCCAGTAGGGCGCCGGGGGAATCGGTATCCCGACATTCGTCTCGACCTCGTCAACATTCACGGACTCGAGTCGGGCGTGCGTCAGATCAGAATCCGCCTCGATCAGAACACTTCGTTCGAGGAGCTGGGGGGCGCCCGCTTCGAGCGTCCCCGCGTAACCTTCCAGCTGGGGGGCTCCGAGCGCATCGAAGGTCGGGGCGTCCGTCCGGATTTCAAGGCGCAGGGAATGCCGGGTCCGCGAGACGATGCGAATGCCCTTGCCGAGGGCGCCTTCATCTGTCGGAGGCGCGACCGGCCGAGGAGGGACGGGAGTCGGCGTGCCCAGGCCGATTTGAGGTGTGGCTTCGACCGGGCCATGAAAACGGCGCGCCCCGTTGAGTGCGATGTCTTCGAGCCGGTAGAAATATCGAATACCGTTTTGGACTGTTGGATCGATGAAGCGGTAGTGTCCCGTCGAACCAGGCAGGCTCTCGAAGTTTCGAATCAGCTCGGAATTCAGCTTGGTGTAGCCTCCGATCGCGCTTGCGGAACGATAGAGGTCGAAGCCACGGTGTTCGATTTCTCGTTCGGTATCCCATTCAATTTGAACGAGCGAGTCGTAGGGATCGGCTATGAAGCGGGAAATCGAGACCGGCGAGGCCGCCGCTGCGATCGTGAGGGTGCAGTTGGTGGCCGATACTTTAGTCGACGTAACAGGCTGATTCTGGCCGAAAAAGAAATCGCCGAACCACTGATCGAAAGTCACTGTCTGACTGGCGCAACCAGAACTCGAGGCCAGTAGATAAGCGTCAGTCGTGGCCGGTGAAGGAGGGGCGTTGTAGGTGCTGTTCGGGGCGCTCCAATTCCACCCGATGTTGCTGGCTGTCGTGGGCAGCGAGCCGGTCGTGTTGAACTGAATGCCTCGCACCGAGGCATACGTGGTCGAGAGGTAAGAAAGCTGGCCGCCATTGAGCGCCGTGACGGCGGTATTTCCGCCGATATTGAGGCCACTGGTGTCGAGGTTGTCGAGGAGGAAGCCGGTGAGGCTGAGAGTTCCCCCGGTCGTGGTGAAAGCCCAGCGACCGCTGCCGTTGTTCGTGATCTTGCCCTTGTTGGTCAGAGTTTGGGGATAGGCGTCGTTGGTTCCGGCGACCGATACGGTCCCTGCTGTGAGAGAAAGGGTCGTCGAGGCGCCCATTTTCACCGTGCCTCCTCCGGCCACTTGGAAGTTGACTCCCGAGGTGCCGACCGTGAGTCCGTTCGGAAGCGTGAGGGTGGAGGAGCCGGGAACGAGGAAGGTAAAATTGGATCCGCTGGGAAAAGTCAGAGTTTGGATCGTGATGGAGCCGGACCCGGTTTTCACCGTTCCACCGGCAGTTTTCGTGAAGGTTAAAGCAGAAATGGCGCTTCCGCTCGCGACCGTCTGCGTGCTGGGGGTCGCTCCATCGTCCATCAGGCGAAGCGTACCGGTGCTTTGATTGATGGTTCCGTTGTTGGTGAGGCCACCATAGATGCGAAGCTCGGTTCCCGCAGCGAGGGTCAGCGTGCCGGAATTGATCGTGAGGCTGTTGCAGGTGGGAATCGTGCTTCCTCCGCAGAGACCGGTGATCGATGGGAGATTCGTGACGTTGCTGATCGTGCAGTTGAGAACGGAAGTGGGAAGTCCCCCGTTCCAGTTCGAAGCGGTGCACCAGGCGGTGTCCGTGGCGCCCGTCCACGTGGTGCTGGATCCGACAATCGTCGAGGGCGTTCCGAGCGTGATGGGCGGAGGGGTTCCGCTGGAGATGGCGTAGCTCTGGCTGTTGACGACATCCGTACCGGCCGCAATCGATACGCCCACCGTGTTCGCGTTCGTCGCGCTGCCGCTGATGTCGTACTGAACGTAGATACAGCGCTTAGGCGGGGTCGTGAGGCTGGCCGGGATCGTGGCCCCGGTGAGGCCGGAGAAGGTGATCTTGGCCGGAGAGCCACTGAACGTTCCGCTGCCGAGCAGGGTTCCCCCCGATCCCGCGCAAGAACTGTCGTAGTAGATTCTTGCTTGGCTGATGTCGCTCGCGGAGCCGGTTCCCGTCAAGGTGAGGACAAGGCTCGTGATGTCCGTGTCCGAGTAAGAGGCGCCGGCCTGAGATTGAGTGAACCCGAACCGACCCATGGTATAGGTTTGGCCCTGATAGGCGCTGACCGGGCTGGTCGCTTCTTGAGTCAGGTCGATGGTGTTGGTGGCCCCGGTCCAGGTGATGAGGTAACCCGTGTCGTTGTCGTAGGTCGGCCCTGACCAACTGCCCGAGTAGCTCGAGATCGTCAGCGTTCCGGCGCCTGCGTTGGTCAGTACGTTTGTGACTCCCGTCGTGCTCGAGCCGTTCGCGTCGAAGACCATCGAGGTCAGCGCGTTTCCCGGAACTTGCCGATAAAGACTGAGCATCGTGGTAGAAGCCACCATCGGGTAACTGTAGGTTCCGTTCTGCAAAAAGGAGGAGGCGTCAATGGTCGCACCTGAGTTCACTCGGATTCCATTGAGGCCCATTTTTTCGAAAAGATAATACTGAGCTTGGATGGTCCCATTGACGATGACGGAGTAACCGGAGCTCCCCGAGCTGAGAGTGATTCGCGAAGTGTTTCCGGCGGTGCCGATCATCTTCAGGGTTCCACCGAGATCGACGGTAAGAACCTTGCCATCTGCCAGGGCCAGGATTCCGCCTGGTGCAATTTCTAAAGTCGCTCCCGTTTGCACGGTCAGGTTGCCGAGAACGGTCAGCGTGACGCCGTCGCTGATTCGCAAAGTGCCTTGGGTTACGGTGGCATTTCCGTTGACGGTCGAGTTTGTATCCACTCCAACGATCGCGCCGCCACTGTTGGCGATCGTCACGTTCCCGGGGAAGGCGGTTTCGAGCTGCATCGATTGGGTCGTGCTGCCGGCGAAACGCAGGCTGCCGGAGGTTGCGCTTTGAAAGGTGAACCCGCTTTGCACCGTGAGGGCGCCATAGATTTGAAGCTCGTTCGTCGTTCCACCGAAATCGAGCGTTCCTCCGGTTTGCAGGGTCGCATTTCGGCAGGCCTGCGCCCCTCCGAGCGCGGGGATTCGAACGGCCGAACCGACCGTGCAATCCCGCGTTGCCGAAGGCAGGGTTGCGGGAGACCAGTTGCCGGCGAGAGTCCAGACCGTGCTGGTCGATCCATCCCATTGGCTGAGCACGCTGTTGACCGTGGCGAGCCCGGCGCTGATAGGCGGCCCGGATGCGCTGGAGAAAGAGTAACTTCCTCCGCCAGATTTCGCGTTCGTGACGTCGGAGGTCCCCGCGATTCGAAAGCCGATCGTGTTGTTATCCTGAGCGGTCGCGCTCGTACGCGCGAGGACGTGAACGCACGCATTGCTTGCGCCGGTGGTCTGGACGTCCGCCGCGGAGAAGCTGATGCTCGCCGTGGGTGGGCTTCCCGAGAGGGTGAGGTTGCTTCCGACTTGCAGGTCGACCCCCGCGTTGTAGGCGCAGTTTTTGCTGCCCGCAGGTTCCCGGAAAACCTGGATGTACTCGATGTCGGAAGCGTTGGCCGTGCCGTATTGGGTGAGCGTGATGGCGGTGATGTCGGTTGCGATGTCGACGTTCGTCAGGCTGAAGCCGAACGTGGCGAAGAGGGACGGGCCGATGCTCGGATTGATGGAAGCCGGCGGGTTGCCGCCGGCCGTGAGGTTTTGAAGAGTGAGCTCCGTTCCGGCCTGTGATCCCCAGTTGACCTTCGAGTTCGGATCGGCGGTTTCATTCGCGTTGCCCCCGAGTCCGCTCCAGTTGTTCACCGTCACGGTGTTTCCGACGTAACCAGCGTTTACGCTGAAGTTCCGGACGGTAGCGAAGCCTCCGTCGTTGAAAAAGCCGATCGAATCCAGCGTGGCGGGAAACGCCGCCGTCGCTCCGACGGTGATCGCTCTCCCGGCGCTGGCGATGTAGTGAAACTCGCCGTTGTCGAGCTGGTTCACGGTCCCCGCGACGTTCAGCCCCGCCGCGACCATGCGGTTGATGCGGAAATGGTTCGCCGTCAGCGTGCCGTTCATCGCGAACGTGAAGGTGCCTCCATTGCCCTCCAGGGTCGCCGGGTTGCCGCTCGCCCCGCTCAAGGAGATCGCGCCCGTCGCGCCGATGGTCAGCGTTCGGCCGCTTCCGACGAAGATTTTTCCTCCGGGGGACACATTCAGGGTTCCGTTGACGGTCAGGCCACCGGCCGCGGTGAAAACCACGCCGTTGCCGACGTTGACCGTGACTCCCGAAGGGACGGTCAGCACGGTTCCGGCGGCGGAGAGCGTGAGGTTGTCATTGATATTCAAGGTGGTGCCGGAGCCGGAGAAGGTCAGGGCATTTCGAATCTGGAAAGCGTGGGTGAAATTCACCGTGCCATTATTCGTGATTTGGACGTAGTTCACGGGGTCGACCACGCTCAAGTCTTGCGATGACGTTCCCGCGAGGTTGATAGTAAAAGTCCGGCCTGCCGTGAAGGTGAGGGCATTGGTCGTTAAAGCGCGAAAATAGTCGCCTACGATGGACAAGGTTACGCCGTTGGTGGAGGCATTGAGTTGTCCTGAGAGAACCTCGAGACAGGAAATCGAGGTGGAGAAGTTCGCGTTCGGAATTCGAGTCGCTGAAACGATGCTCGCGTTTTCGATGTTGGTGTCGGGAACGTCGCCGCCCCAGTTGGTGGTGACATTCCAGTTCGCGCTGGTTGCTCCGGTCCAGGTTCGGGTGGTGGCCGCGCAAGCGGCGTGAGCGGAATCGCCTGAGAGCAGCGTGATGAGAAGGAGCAGGCAGATGGCGGTGGAGGTCCTCACTCTGGAAAGTTTAAGCTATTGTGGAGGAAGCGGGAATCCCGAGAATCAGACTTTTTCAGCTAGGCAGAAATTTCAGAGCACGAAGGGTCTTTTTTTGCCGAGCACTCGAGACGCCTCCGACGCCACCGCTTCCACGCGAAACTCGCTCCGGCGGCGGTTGAATCGCGCAAGCAGTACCGGTGCCAGAGGAGATCGGCACGGGTGAGGGGTCGTTCCGGAAACCAGGTTTTCATCCGCGCCATGCGGGTTAAGGTGAGTCGACGAGGCGGCGATAGTCGCGACGCGAGGAGCCTGCTCAGTTTCGAAACCTCGGGGGATTGCAACCAATCCCCCATGAGAAGCGTGGCCACGTATCCCGCCGCGCAGCTTCGCCGACGGGAGATCTCTTCGGCGAGCGACTCGATCGAGTCAGGCCCTTGGAGCCACTCTCGCCATGCGAGGTGAAGATCGAGAATCCAAAGAGGAGTCTCCAGGGCATGAATCTGGCCCGCATGCTGAAGGAGGTAGATCCAGTGGTCGCGAGGAGAGAGCCGAAGGACTCCGGCAGGAAGGTCGGTATAGCGACCAGGGAGGGCCCGACTCCAGATTGCGGCGATCTCTTCAGGCGTATCTTCTGACCGGAGTTGGCGGTGGAGGTCGATCGCCGCGCCCTCGGGCGTGCGCCCCACGGTGCTTCGGAAGGAGTGTGAAAATCTCGGCTCGATTCCGAAGAAGCCGTTTTGCAGGAGCGTTTGCCAGGCGTGTTCGTACTGGGTGGGGTGAACTAAAACGTCAGCATCCCCCATGGCCCGAAGCCCCCGCCGGCGGTACAGCCTTCGTGCGAGGTCGGCGCCTTTGACGAGGAGGGGCGAGATTCCGTTCCGTAGCAGTAATTCGGTGGCGAGTGAGAGCTCCTCGTCGAGAAGGGCCAGGCGAAGCCGTTGGGTACGCGCATGAGGCTCGAGCAGAGGTAAAGGTCCGAAGCGCTCGGTCATCGAGTCCACGAAAGCGGCGGTTAAGTAGTAGCGGTCGCAAAATTCGATGCAGCGGAGCAGATCAGCATCCGAAGGGGGCGTGGCTGCCTGGTATTGTCCCGCGATCGACCTGAAGACAAGATCAGCGATCATCAGCGGAGCCACCGTGATCGGAACCAGGCGAGGAGCCAGGTGCTTCGCCTCAAACGCGCCCGTGAGAGGCGCGCGATCCAGCGATCGAGGCGCCCGGTCGTCAGTTTGATGGGAGGACCACACTTCGGTTGGAGGGCTCGCACCTGTCCCCAGATCGTGTGGCTCGGCAGGCGGTCGAAAACCTGAGAGGCATCGCCCTTGAGCAAAGGGACCTCCGGCGCCACGCATCGATGCACGATCCAGGTGCGATCAGGCGAACGAGCGACGATGATTTCTCCCAGTTGGGCCTCGGTTAAAGGACCGGAGGCCCAATGCACTCCGATCCGATCGCTCGGCCGAAGCAGGGGCCGCATGCTCGTTCCCTCGACCGGAACCCAGGTGAGCTCAAGACTTGAGCTTGGTGGCGCTGCAATTGGCAGGGGCTCCGGTCGTCGCTTTTCGTCCGCCGATCGTGCTTCCATTACAGATCGCGGCCACGGCCGTCAGGCTTTCGGTGTGAATGCGGGGTTTCTGATACTTTCGCTTCGGTTTTTCTTTTTTCATTCAGAAGGTTCTCCCAAAAAATAGTGGTCGGGGTGAGTCTCAGTAACTGAATCGGGCTGTGGGTCCGAGTGATCCGCGTCATCAGGTCGAGTCGTTCATCGATTTGATCGCTGAAGGGACTCCAAAAGGCGCTCGCGAAGATTCGAGCCACTTGATTCGCGGGATCGAGCGGAAGAACCTCGTTGACCGGAGATTGTTCAAGCGCGAACAGGCCCGCGACTTTCGCCTCGTGGCGTGGAGGTGCAAACGGAGAGTAGCCGCAGCCCATCGGCGCTGAATGGAGCACCGCTTCGTGATTCTGGTTGAGAGCGAGCAAGATGGCATCGTCACCCAAGGCAATGGCCCGGGGGTCGAGCTTCCGGATGGCATCGACGGTCGTGGATTTTCCGGCGCCGCTTTGGCCAAAAAAAACATATCCCTGGTCGTCTCTGACGACGCCACCGGCGTGTAGAAGGAGCGCGTTGCGCTGAAGAAGGGGACGAGGCATGACCCACCGAAGGAGGTTCTGAAAAGCGTCGTCAAGCTGAGGCGCGAACCAGGCGTGAAATTCATGGGGCTTGGAGGAGGGGACCGCGAAAAAATCGCGCTGAAGGACTCCGCCCTCCGGGAGGGGCCTGAATTCGGCGTCAGAGTCCTCCCAGAGATCGGGAAACGGAAGGGTCTCGCAAAAGACGACGCATTGAGCTTCCTTCTCCGTTCTGAGGTACTCCGCGAAATAAGTCCGCATTCGGTGGGCGAGAGGAGCTTGGTCGGTAAAGAAGTCGATGGTGCTCGGCCCGAGCCGGAGGGCAATGCGGTACGTGGTCGGCTTTGCCCTGGGAAGACTTTGAAGGAGATGCTGAATGGTGACGTCGCGTGTGGTCAAATCAGAGAGAGTTTCTCGGTTTGCGGGTCTTGCGTCAACCCGAGAGTCGGGCTTTAATCGGTGAATGTATCCGAAACCGGTTCAGAAATTGCCTTTTCGCAGAATTGATGACCGCGCTGTTTTGATTCATCCGCGGTTGGGGCAGGTACATGAGCTCGATGAGGTCGGCGCCTTTCTCTTTGCCGCCGCCGATGGCGTACGCTCCTTCGACGAGCTGACGCGGCTGGTGCTGGAGGAATTCGAGGAGGGATCTCCCGCGGCGGTTCGTACCGACGTCGAGGAGTTTTTTGAGGCGCTTGAGAAGCTGGGCATGGTGGAATGTCGATCCTAAGCGCTTGGGCGGATTTGAGCCGCGAGTCGCTGGTGCCGATGCAGGTTTCGTTGGAGATGACCTATCGGTGCAACGAGCGTTGCTCGCACTGTTATCTCGCGACGTATGATGATCGGGCGGATGGCCGTCCTCCTCTGACCTTGGAAGAATGGATTCGCGTCCTCGATCAGCTGCAGGAGGCCGGCACCCTGATGCTCGTGCTCCTGGGCGGGGAGGCGATGCTGCATCCCCATTTTTGGGCGATAGCGGAGGCCGCGTCCCTTCGTGGTTTCGGAGTCAACCTCATCAGCAATGGCCTCTTGATCGATGATCGAGCCGCTGATCGATTTCGCGAGCTCAATTTCCTGAATGTCACCCTGAGTCTCTATTCGCAGCAGGCCGGCATTCATGACCTCATGACGCGTCGGCGGGGCTCGCATGCCCGGACGCTGGCCGCGCTCGAGCGCCTTCGCGCGCGCGGCATCTCCGTGGGTCTGAATTGCCTGCTCACCGGTGAGAATATCGATGAGGTTTTTGAGCTTTGGGAGTGGGCACGCTCGGAGAAATTGGAGATTCGGTTTGATCCCATGGTCACTCCCAAGCTGGACGGCACGCTGGGCTCGACCGTCACGCGCGCGAGCACTGAGCAGATCCTCGCGTTCTATCGAGGGATGAAGAAACGCGAGAGCGGCTACGGTCCCGTTGCCTTCGGGGCTGAAACAGATCCGGTCTGCAACGCCGGGCGGGGAAAGGCCGCGGTCAATCCGTACGGAGATTTGCTGACCTGCTTGGAAGTGCGCGAGCCGCTTGGAAATCTACGCGACCATACGTTTCAGCAGCTCTGGCATTCTCCTCAGGCCGAGGCCGTTCGCGCGCCACGAGTGCGCGATCTTCAGTTTGATACGGCCTGCGGCGCCGGTTCATTCTGTGATCATTGTCCGGGAGTGGCGCGTGCCGAAACCGGCGACGGCATGAAGCCCGTGCCGTTTCTGATGGAAGTGGCTTCGGTTCGCAGGCAGGCCTGGGAAGAACGCGCTTAGCCTGGGAAATGCCCGCTTGGGTCCGGGCGCTCAGAACTCGTACGCGCGGCCCTGGGTGTCGACGGCGGTCACGCGCCCATTGCCCCAGATGCGGAACGAATGCACGAGCGCGGTCCCGAGTTTGAGTCGGTCGCGGTTGCGGAAGAGGCGGCCCGCGGAGGTGGCGTACGCGACGTCGTCCGACTCGGATACCTGGTACGATACGACTTTTTCGGAGGAGCCACTGAAGAGGTAGCCGCGCGCGCGCGTGGAGCCGAGGCGTCCGTCGCGGGTGACGTAGAAGACTTCGCCGGTGACGGAGATTTTGAAATCGATGGCTTGCTCGGAGTAGTTGCCGAAGAGGCGATCGCCGCGGTCGTCGACTAATCGGCCGGATTCAAGAAGAGCGACGAGGCGGCCGGAGCGAGAGGCTTTGATTGAGGTTACACGTTCACCGTTGAAAACGGCATCGCCTCGTACAATGAGGCTTCCGTCTTCGCGCGCGGCCAGGAGCTTGCCGGTTCTCGACAGGGAGAACGCGACGGCGCGGCCGCCGTTGCCATCGAACCAGGTCGAGACGCTCCACTGGCTTCCGCTTTGCGTGGCCACGAGCAGGCGGCCCAAGTCGGTGGCGATGACGGCGAAGCCGGCGGGCGAGGTGCGTACTTCGATGGCGCGACCGTTCGAGCCCGGGTGATAGACTTCACGTCCGTCGAGGAGGACGGTTCCAGCGTTTGGCCCCGCCGTGATGACGGCCGACGGTGCCTGGTAGCAGTCGGTCGGCTGGGGGGTGCGGCGCAGGAAGGGGTAGCGCGCGAAGGGGGCGGCGTCGCGATTGATGATTTCGAGGGAATCGTCGTTGTAGCAGGTGACCTGCGCGTGGGCGGGGGTCGAAGCTAAGGTCGCAGCAAGAGCCAAGATCGCTACCGCAAGAAGTGACTTCATTTTGGCCGCTTAACATGAACCCGGAGCGAAGGCTAACCCCAGAGTTTCCCTATTTTTAGTTCCTCAAAGAGCTTGGCTTTTGCCTGAGCCCCTGGGCCCAAAAAGAAAAAATGATTCATCTGAAAGCTCTATAACTATTTGAATTAATTGGGTATTTATGAGATGTATGATGGCAGATTTACGGTAAATTGGCCATCTCATTATACCCTATGACACTGATGACGAAGAGCGTACTGGTTTTTGGCCTTTTTGGACTGATGATCGCGAACGCCGCCTCCGCCACGGCTATCGAGACCCGCACCGTACTCAAGGAAGCGGACACCAGCTTTCGTCTGAGCGGGCGCATCGCCTGCAGCGTGGGAGGAAGAGTCGCCGGCTTCAATGAACCATGACTGGGAGTTTGCGACGGTGCATGAGCTGCGGGCCGTCTGCGATCGCCGCCAGATCGCACGTCTCGCCCGCAGTGCCGCCCGACACTTCGGCTTCTTAGATGGGCGCTTTGAATCCGAAGTCCTCACGGCCATCCTCGATCCCGGAGGCGAAGCTCTGGAAATGCGGTCTGAGGTCCGAAAGTAGAGGGTCGCTGTCGGGCAACGTGGCGGGTCACGGTTCGATTTTACTGAAGGTCCTTCCACTGCTGAAACTCGCTCGGACGGATTTTGAATCGAGCGACATTCCCATCGTGGAGGTTCAATACTTCTGTTTCAATCAACTTAAATAGCTCAGCGGCATCCGCTTCCGGGAGTTTTTGGTTCTCCAGCAAACTTTGTATTCTGTGTACCACTTGTGGGCCGGCGACTTTTTCAAGAATCACCGTTCGGATTATGTCCTGCAGGGTGGCTCGATATTTTAATTTCAGCAGATTAGGCTCGCCCATCGCTTGCTGAATCGCGGAATACCTTTGCGAGGAACGCTTATAGGCCCACATGTACAGGTCCCGCAAAAGACTTACGTCGTTTTTCTCATAGATCCCCAGGAGGGATTTGGTGTACGCGCCTGAGTCAACATCGGTAAACGAAAGCGGCTTTAGGTTTCTTTTAATCAGTGAAATATTAGCCACGAGACGTGCAGTTCTTTTGTTCACATCCTCGAAAGCCTGCAGGTAAGACAGGTGGACCAAAGAAAAAAGGGACTGCTCAAATGGATCTTCAATCAAGTTCAGTTTTTCAATGAAGAGATGAAAACACTCCTTGAGGACATGCGGGTTGTCGAGAGGCATGTAGGTAGAGCCCCCGATGCCAACGGTCATTTCTCTTAACCGGCCCGAGGCGCCCGGATCGCCTAAAAGATTGTCAGATAGTAACGCGTGAATGCTGCATACCTCGCGTGCAGTGATTTTTTCCTCCGCAGCCGACTCAAGGATGTATTCGATGGCTCCTTTGTGGTTCAAAATCATCAGGGCTTCAGTCGGATCTTTGTCGACGGCATTTTCTCCCAGCTCGAGGAGGCGCTTTGTCTCCAAGAGAGAATAGGTATTCCCCTCGAGACGGCTTGAGTTCCAGGATAGATCGAGCAGCAGTCGACTCAAAATATTGCGCGCATAGGTTCCGGCGGGCCGTACTTTGCTTTCCACGCGGCCTACATTCAAAAGCTCCGCCCGTTGATGCTTATTCAGATAGTATGTTTGATTCGGCTCATAGGAGCGCAAGAAACCCTGATTGTAACCAACCGGCGCTCTCGCCTGAAGAGATTGGGAAACGTATTTCAGGAGATCCTTGGATGGCCTCGTATCATCATCGTCGGAATCGTCGGACGGAGGTGCTGCTGCTTCAGCTGTGCTGACATAGACCCGCGCGCGTGCGGCGCCTTTCGCTTCAAGGAGTCCGCGCTCCACTAGAGAGTTGAGCACTCGGCGGATGGCTTTTCGATCCCCCTCGTCCGACTTGGATAACCCAGTCTCCTGAGCGATATCGGGGACGCTGATTTCTGCTTGAACTTTGAGCAACTTGAAGACGAGTGCCTCAAGATCGGCTTTTTTCTTGGAAACCATCGCTATCCCCCCTTTGAGAGTATTGGGACATATTTCGTCCCGATACTCCATACATGTGAGATTATAGGCTGTATTATGTCCCAATTTCAAGTATTGGGACATAAAATTCTCTGATTTTGATTTTTTTGTCCCGATAAAGCGAATCGGGATTGTGCCCGCTGTTCCTTACCAAACACCACCAAACAGTTATGTTTGCTCCACATTGACGCTATGCGTATCGTCAATGTAGTGGGCCTCCATGAAGTCGATCGCCCCCCGTATCCCGGATTACCGCGAGGTCTTGCAGAATGAGCTGCAAGCCCGCCAGTCGCGCAACTCGAACTACTCGCTCCGGGCCTTTGCGCGCGACTTGCAGATTTCGCCCGCCAGCCTCTCGCTCATCTTCTCACGTAAACAGGGCCTGACTCGTTCGAAGGCCTGTGCGCTCGCCGCCCGACTTTCGTGGGGCCCGGACCAGCAGCAGTGGCTCGGTGATCTGGTCGAGGCCGTCCATGCGCGCTCGCCGGGTAAGCGCGAGGCGGCTGCCCGGCGGGTGGCGCAGGCTGAGGGCAAGTACGAGCTGGCGCTCGAGAATTTTCGCGTGATCGCCGACCCGGAGCACTTCTGCATTTTGGAGGCCGTGAGCCTGCCGGGCGTGAATGAGTCGGTTGAGGCGATCGCTCAGGCGCTGGGCCTGTCGGTGAAGCGGGCACGCGAGGCGGTGGAGCGCCTGCTGGATCTCGGACTTTTGCGGCAAGACTTGGAAGGGCGCTTTCAGGCGACGGATCGACGGACGGTCGTGCCGGGCGGCGCGCTGTCGGTGACGGCGATTCAGAGGTTTCATTCGGGCCTGCTGGAGTTGGCTTTGACAGCGCTGAAAGACCAGTCGGCCGAGAATCGCAACTTCACGTCGACGGTGCTGGCGTGCCGGAAGAGCGATTTGCCGAGGGTTCGCGAGCGGGTGCGCGAGTTTGAAAAAGCACTGATCGCGGAGTTCGGCACCGTCGCCGACAAAGATTCCATTTACAGCTTCGGGACGCAGTTCTTCGAAGTTTCGGTTCCGAGAAAACGAAAGAAGGAGATAAACGGTGAAGTACAAAAATCGGTTTAGTTTCGGGCTGGCGGCGGCGTTGGCGCTCTGTTCGGCAGGGGCGTGGGCGGATCAGTCGGATGGGCGCTCGGTCGGGAATGGCGGTGGGGCTTGGGTGTGTCGCGTATCGGGAACCGTGATTGACCTCACGACCGGTGCCGCCGTCCGGTATAACGACCGTATTTCTTGGATTCAAATGGTCGATCTGTTCGAGGCGGAGTCGGAGTTCAGGCTGACGCTGGAGCCGTACACCGGATCAGTGGAAGAGATCGTGGATCGCGTGATGGCCAAGTTGTTTCGGGCCGACCGCGCGCTGTTCGAAGCCATCTCTCCGCGCGTCGAGCGGCTGGGCGCGCTCGAGGATCATCCGCCGCAGGTGGTGCGCACGCGTGATAATCTGACCGCGGTGAACGAGGGTCCGTATCGGGTGTATCCCGAGAATCGCGGACGATGCCGTCACGGCACGATCGCGCGCGAGCCCGAGCAGGTGGTGAACTACAAGCATGACGGCGGCGTGCTGGTGCAAGAGCGACTGTTCACGTCTTTGGCCTCGAACGCGGAGCGTGCGGCGATGGTCATCCACGAAGCGGTCTACGCGTATCGCCGGACGGAGTTTCACGATCGCAATTCTTCAAACGCGCGTCGTGTGACCGGGCTTTTGATGTCGAATCTCTCCATAGAGGAGCTAAGCAGGAGCTTAGCTCAGATCAATCCGCTGCCGGTGCTTCCTGACGCCCCTGCCGCTCTTTTGTCGTTGCCTACGGGGCATTTTCGCGCCGATCTGCCGGGGCCCTGCGATTTGCAGCTTGCGCGTTCAGGTCTCGATCTCCGACTGAGGCGTGGGCCGCTGGTCACGGACGGCTCTAACTGCATCTTAGAGCAAGGCTGGCATTCGATTTCTTATTGTGGGGCGAATTGGTGCGCGGTGGAAGACTTCTTGAATGGCCCGGGCACAACAACCGAAGAGTACATTCTTACGCCGATCGATACGAATGCATTCTTCTTGCGCCTGCGTCAGTGGAGTTTGGGTCGCTACGCCGGTGAAGTAACTATGCGGTACTTGCGAGTGAATTGAGTCGTAGTTCCGAAAGGTGCCACTCTCGGCTTCCTCGTGAGGACCCGTTTGTAACCCTAGGCTCTTTTACTCTTGGACCCTGGCATCGGGGTTCTGACCGCCTCGCCCAGCGGATCGCGGACTCCTAGTAAGTGATTCGAGCTCAACGACAGAGGGGGCCCGGCGCGCGTGAGCCGCCGGGCCCCCCGCTAGCGTTGCTGGCTGGGGAGGTGATTTCG
>CAYIHX010000008.1:66867-102178 GCA_964363305.1 uncultured Bacteriovoracaceae bacterium
TTACTTTTTTTTTTTTTTTCTCCCCACCCCCTGGGGGGGGCGGGGGTGGTGTCGGCGGCGGGGCCCCCTTCTAGCTTTCCTGGCTTGTACGTTCATTCGGGGCAAGGGGAAATCACTCTCCTGAAAGCGACGATCACCCAGTCGTCTCGTTATCTCGTCAGATCGAAAAGATTCCAGGGATGTAGGGAAATGCCGGGAAATTTTTCGCGGTCGGATTCAAGATCTCACGAAATCCAGGAGTGGCCCATAATCGTTCTTGTCCGCCGCCTGGAGCGCGTTGATGTAATCACGACGACGCTCGCTCTCTGCCTCAAGGGGGGCGCGCACAGTCTTTTCGCCCCAGCTAAACCGCTCATGACCGCGCCATTCGAGCAGAAGGTCCGCTATAAGGCGGGCGTGTCTTCCGTTTCCGTTCGGGAAGACGTGGATTTTCACAAGGCCATGATGAAAGCGCGCGGCGATCTCATCGACCGGATACGTTTTTTGGTCGATCCAGTATCTCGTGTCCGCAAGGAGTTGGGCGGTATGAGTGGCGATCTGATGCCAGTCGACGCCAATATTTTTTCCCGATCGTCGGGCGCGGCCAGCCCATTTCCACACCTGGCTAAACATCTGCTTATGCAGCTCATAAACAAAGCCCGTGTCGGTTACCTCGAATGCTCGGCGACCGCGAACCCAGAGTACCGCTCTCTGGATATTCTTGTGCTCCAGTTCATTGAGCTCGCCGCGAGTCGTGAGGTACTTCGGAATCAAATCAGCCATCTCATCGGGGTCCAGCGGTGTTGCACCTAGCGGATAGTGGAGTTCCAATTTCGTCATTTGGTTTTCTTTCTGCCTAAGATGGATTGCCGATCCCCCCAAAGGCTCGGGTCTACTTCAGCTTTGAGCTGATCCGCGAGCTCTAGGATCTGTTCGCTGGAGCCCTCTGGCGAAAGGCTCTGCTGTTCGAGCCTCATTGTGTGATCGACGCGAGAAATCATCGCTCGCGCCGCCTCGGCCGCCTGAGCGTCCATGACGGACTCTAGACTTGCGAAGGGCGCCTCCGGTACGACCGCGTAGATGAACTGACAGCGCATTGCGCGTGCCACCTTTTGAAGCGTTTCGAGCGAAACTTTACCCTGGGCCTCCCTCCTCTCGAATTGAAGAATGGCTGCGTGCCTGACGCCGAGGCGGGCGGCTAGCTGCCGGGTGTTGATCCCTAGCGCACCGCGGATCGCTTTAAGCCAGCCAGTAGGAGGAACTCGGTCGCTTCGAAGGCCAAGCCACGGACGAACCTTCTTATCGATCAGTTTACGCTGAATTATGTGGCTTCTTTTGTTAGTTTTCATGATTTTATGGTACCTTAAAGCTATCCAAATTCAAAATTTATGGATACTTATAGATTTCCATAATTAAATAGAATGGATACCTAAAACTATCCATAATTGACTCATCAATCCACCCTCAGCATCGGGAAGGTACACCTCGCTCGGTGGTCGATACTGACATCATAGGCAGCGGCCTGATGACGACGGCGACTCCTCCCGTTCAATGAAATCGACCGTATCCTCATCAGCACGCCCCGACAAGCTGTCAAGGCGCTCCATCTTTCTGGATTTAATGCACAAAATGACATTGCCCCTTGATTTATGGATAGTATTTCAATACACATGAAAACCAAATGGCACCACGAAATAAGCAGCAAGAACTGGCGCTCGGCAAAGACTTCGAGTCGCGACGCGAGCACGGCGGAGACTTGAACGAGAATCGCCGCAAACTGAAGAGACCTCTTGATCCGCGCCAGTCCCTCCACGTCGTCATGCGCTCGAAGCGGGCGCGTGGGGAGTGGTCGTTCCTTCATCGTCGCAACCGCGCGGGGGTGGAGAAGATCCTCTACACCCACGCGGTGAGGAATCAGGTGACGATCGAGCGACTCGCCAATGTCGGGAATCACCTGCATCTGCTGCTGCGTTTCCGCGCGCGCCAAGACCTTCAGCGCTTTTTCAGGACGGTTGCGGGCCTCATTCCCCGTGCCATTACAGGCGCGCAGAAGGGCCTCCGAAGAGGCCGTTTTTGGGATGCGCCGGTTTACACTCGCCTGGTGACCTGGGGCCGGGAGCTCAAAGCGGTGTGCGCCTATCTGGCCAAGAACCGGTTGGAAGCGATCGGCTTTCGGGGCGCGCGTTTGAAATTCTCAGGCCGCGGCTTGGCGGTCGTGGTGGTGGGGCAGCTCCATCCTTCCGGGCGGGAGCGAGACTGGGAGTTTTTGACGGCGGAGCAGCGACGGCTGGCTTCGGTTTGATTCAAGGAGGTTGGGTTTTATCAAACCCCTGGCGAATCGTCTCACTAGCAAAGGACAAACGACCATTCCGTCCGAGGTGAGAAAAGCATTGGAACTGCGCGACGGCGACCTGCTCTTTTACGAGATCGAGTCGGATCATCTGGTCCGCATCCGAAAGCTTGAAAAAGTGGACATGCAGTGCTCCCGCGCGATCGACTCCACGTTGTCCGAATGGAGAGGGACCGAAGACGATGATTTGTGAGCAGTTTGATGTCGCGGTCTCTCGTCTTGCCGAGGATGAAGACATTCACTTTGGACAACGGACTTTTACTGGGACGCGTCGGCCAGCTCGGTTCGCGAGATTCCTCTCAAGTGCTCGAGGCCTTCAAAAAAACTTTCTCACTCAGCTAGAACACCACCGTCGGCCCGAGGCTGACGGTGTAGAGCTGGATGCGGTTGGTGGCGCCCTCAATGTCGTCGATTCGCAGCATGGAAGCGTCGGCATTCAAAAGCACCGCGGGCCAGGTCGCGTTCGAGGTGAGTTGCACGAAGAGGCCGCCTGCGAGTTCGTAGTTCTTGAAGCCCAGCTGGCTCGGCGAGGCGGAGATCGGCGCGAATTTGAAGGAGCCGCCGAGGCGGCGTTTTCCGATTGCGACGGAGGCCCCGAGGACGGCCTCCGGCCCGGTGAGGTGCTCGATTCCGAACGTGGGGTTCTGCATCAGCATCGTCCAGGCGTACCAGCCGAGGCCGATCTTCATGCGGAACGAAGAGCGAAACGGCAGCAGGTAGTCGGCCCGGGCGTTGATGCCGAGAAAACGGACATCGGGGCGCTCTTTCGGGGACTTCGCTAAATTGACGATGTTGAAATACGATCCGATGTGGGCTTCGAGCGCGGAGGGAATCAGCTGAAATTGGAGCGCGCCCTCGATGGTGAGCGGGAGCTGCAGAAGGCGTACGTTGAGCGGTTGCTCGGCGTAGGACATGAAGGTGGAGCGGAGGCCGAGCGAGGCGGAAAAGCGCCGGGGGGTAGTGATCCGCGTGGGCTCGAACAGCAGCGTGAGCGCCGCTTTTTGGTTGCCGACATCGGCGACTTGGATCGCGCCGACGAGCAGGGATTTCTCCCAGCCGCCGAGGGGCGCGGGCATTCGATAGCGCTTCCAGCTCTTGCCCTCGGTGATCGCCGGTCCGAGCTCGGTGAACTCGACGCGGGCCCCTCGGGGGAGGTGAACGATCACATCGAGGGAGCGCTCCGACCCGGTGGCGCACGAGATTCCGACGTAAGGGAGTTTCAACAGCGTGATGTCGTCGTCTCCTTTGGAATCGAGGATGATCCCGCGCTCCGTGCAGGAAGAGTCCACGAGGATCTGAGGCGTTGTGCCCGCGACCGTGAAGATCATGGAACGTTTTTTTTCCGTTCCATCTTTTGACTCCTCCATGAATTCGAGCGTACCGTTCTGCTCGCGCGCTTCTACGCGCATGCTGCTCGAGTTCGTGTCGGCGATGCGGGTTTCTCCCTTGCGTGGGAGAGGGGTCGGCCGAGTCGCGGTTTGAATCGTAAATTGCGCGGTCGGAAACTGCATGAGCGGTTCGATGGGTATGAAGGGATTCTTGCCTGTCTCTTCGGGCCATTCCGCCCAGACCCATTGCACGGTCGGAGTCGCCGGGAGATCCGTGATCTTCCCTACGGGGTCAACCTCTCGAAGCGTGACTGTCGGGACAGCCCTCGGGGCGGCGGCCGCATCGCCACACAGGAGGAGAGCAAGAACTGCAAACATGGCGCGGGTCTTTAGGTGCCGAACTCGCGAATCAGCCGAGCGCGGATCTGCGCGAATTCGCCGGGCGTCTTTTCGCCGAGTTGGCGGAAAAACTCTTCACTCGTTTTGAGTTCCCGCGACCACTCATCCGAGCGGGTGCGAGAAACCTCTTCAAATTGCTCACGAGTGAACGACTCGAGGCCCTCCCACCGCAGGTGCTCGTAGCTTGGGCTATGGCCGAGCGCCGATTCGATTGCCGGCGCCTCACCGCGCACGCGGCCGACAATCCACTCCAGTACGCGCATATTGTCGCCGTAGCCTGGCCAGGCGAACTTGCCTTGCGCGTTTTTGCGGAACCAGTTCACGCCGAAGATGAGGGGAAGCTGCTTCACGCGCTTGCTCATGCCGAGCCAGTGCCGAAAGTAGTCTCCCATGTGGTAGCCGCAGAAAGGCAGCATGGCGAAGGGATCGCGGCGAACGACGCCGACCTGGCCGGTGGCGGCGGCCGTGGTCTCAGAGCCGGTCGTGGCGGCGGCATAGACGCCGGAGGCCCAGTCGCGGGTTTGGTAGACGAGTGGAATCGTGTCGGCGCGGCGCCCTCCGAAAATCATCGCGGAGATGGGCACGCCAGCGGGGTTTTCCCAGTCGGCGTCAATCGAAGGGCATTGCGCGGCCGGGGCCGTGAAGCGTGCGTTGGGGTGCGCGGCATTTCTTCCGCAGCCGGGCTCCCAGGCCTGACCTTGCCAGTCGGTCAAGCGAGCAGGCGGGGTCTCCGTCATTCCTTCCCACCAGACGTCGCCGTCTTCGGTCAGCGCGACGTTCGTGAAGATCGTGTTTCCGCGAATGGAAGCCATGGCATTGGGATTGGTCTTGTCGGAAGTGCCGGGGGCCACTCCGAAGAAACCCGCCTCGGGATTGATGGCGCGCAGCTCGCCGCTGGCGCTGGGCTTGATCCACGCGATGTCGTCGCCGATCGTGGTGATCTTCCATCCTTCATAAATCTTAGGCGGGATGAGCATGGCGAAGTTCGTCTTCCCGCAGGCGCTCGGAAAAGCGGCGGTCACGTAATTTTTGCGGCCGTCCGGAGACTCGACACCGAGAATGAGCATATGCTCGGCAAGCCAGCCTTCATCGCGCCCCATGGTCGAGGCGATGCGAAGCGCGAAGCATTTCTTGCCCAGGAGGGCGTTGCCTCCGTAACCGCTCCCGAAGGACCAGATGGTTCGCTCTTCCGGAAAGTGGACGATGTACTTTTCTTTTTGGTTGCAGGGCCAGCTGACGTCTTTCTGTCCGGTTTCGAGCGGAGCGCCGACGGAATGCAAGCACTTCACGAAGGGGCGGCTCTCACCCAGGGTATCGAGGGCGCCCTTGCCCATGCGGGTCATGACGCGCATGTTGATGACGACATAGGGGGAGTCGGTGAGCTCAACGCCGACCTGGGAAATCGGCGATCCGAGCGGGCCCATCGAGAAGGGCACGACATAGAGGGTGCGGCCGCGCATCGCCCCTTTGAAGAGGCCCTGGAGCGTGTTTTTCATTTCGGCCGGGGCCCGCCAGTTGTTCGTGGGGCCGGCGTCGGTTTCGCTTTCGGAGCAGATGAAGGTCCGGTCTTCGACTCGCGCTACGTCCGATGGGTTTGAGCAGGCGAGGTAGCTGTTCGGGCGTTTGGCCGGATTGAGGCGCTTCAGTGTACCGGAGTCGACCATCTGCTGGCAGAGCGTGTCGTACTCAAGCGGGGTGCCGTCACACCAGTGAATGGCCGCGGGCTCGCAAAGATTCACGATTTCTTTCACCCAGTTGAGGAGTTCCGGGTGTCGGACGCCCAGGGCCTGGGCTTGGTGGTCGCTCGTTTTGGTGAGGGTTGCGGTCATCATGGGTGTCTCCAATATTTCAATATAGGGTTACCCTCGCCGATAGAGGGCGGAAAATCCAATCAGAAATCAGCTCGAACGAGGCGGGATCCGTAGGCGCTGTCCTCTCAGAATGCGGCTTGAATGGAGTCGGTTTTTCGCGCGGAGGGCCTTCACGCTGATTCCATATTTCCTCGAGATGGAGAGCAGGCCTTCGCCGTTTCGCACGATGTGAATTTTTCGACTCATGGCTAACATGCGCCCGGAGCGCGAGCTGCGGTAGCTTCGGTGCTGGGGTGGCGCTTGTCGTACGAGGCGAATCGGGGGCGTTTCGCCCTCCTCGTCCTGCGCGGGCACCCAGATCGGGTAGGGGCGTCGAGCGAGCGGAGCGCGGCCAACGATTAAATGGGGGTTCAAGGCCTTGAGTGTCGACGCGGAAACGCGTCGTGCGCGCGCGATGGCGGAAAGTGGCTGGCCCGGGCCGGCAAAGACCGTCTCAACGGCGGGGAAGAGGCCTCCGAGCGGGCCGGCGGCCTGAATCTGGAAGCCATACTTCCCGGGGTTCTTCCCGATGAGGCTGGCCGCCAAAAATTTAGGGAGGTACTGGCGAGTCTCAGGCGGGAGGACGCGCTTTCGGGCGAGTTCCCAGAAGTCTTTCGATCCTCCGCGTCGAATAGCGCCCCCCACTCGTCCGGGGCCGCCATTGTAGGCGGCGATGGCCAGGTGCCAGGAGCCTAAGCGGTTTTTCAGCCATTTCAGGTAGCGTGCCCCGGCCTCGGTCGAGCGTAGAATATCGCGGCGTTCGTCGATGCCGTCACCGATCTTGAGGCCGTACTCGCGACCCGTCGGGCGCATAAACTGCCAGAAGCCGACGGCATTGGCGCGGGACCGCGCATGCGCCATGAAGCCGCTCTCGATCATCGCCAGGTAGTAGAGGTCGGTGGGGATGTCGTTCCGAGCGAGGATGCTTTCGATGACCGGGCGATAGTAGGCTCCGCGATTCAGGAAGCCCTGAAAGCGTTCGTGGTCGACGATCGAGAAGTAATAGATCCATTCGCGCACCCGGCGGTTGATCTCGATGGGAATTTTGTGCCGGGGCCCGACCTCGGCTTGCGCGGCATCGATGGTGTCGCTTTCGGCCAGAATTTCTTTTTCGATCTCGTCGATGGCGGCTTTCGCCTCGTCGCTCAGTTCGACGATGGTCTCGACATCCTCGGGCAGGTTGGCTTCCTCGGTGGTCGCGACTTCGTCGAGGGAGTCGTCAGACAGGATGGCCGCGAAGTGACCGCGGGCGTTGCGGGGCTCTGACTGTCGAGGAGTGCTGCCGCACGCGGAGAGAAAGGCGAGAACCGCCGCGCAGGCGGCGACCTTTTTCGTCGAGAAGGGGCTGGGTCGGTCGCGGCTTGTTCTTCCTTGAGCTTGCCGCGACCGAGGAAATCTCGGTGTCCGTCCATGGAAAACCATCGAGTTTTTATTCTACGGGCTGAATGGAAGTTTGGGCAAGTCTTCCGCGGTGTCAGACACCGCGGCGTCAGCGTACTGACTCTATGCAAAGCGGCGGGCTCCTGTATTCTGGGAGGACATGTCTCGCATATTTTTGAGTCGTAACGGGCAGTCGTCCGGTCCTTTTACTCCTGAGAGGATCGAAGAGATGCGCACCAAGGGCGAGCTGGCAGCGTATCAGTGGCTTTTTGAAGATCCTGCGAAGGGCTGGCAGCCGGTGAATGCGCCCCCTCCTCCCCCGTCCATCGAAGTGGAAGGTGCTGTTGCGGTTTCCGACGAAGTGGCGCGCGTGGAGAGGGGAGAGGGGCCGGGCTGGCCCGTGATCCTGCACGACGGGCGCCATATGGTGAGCGGTGTCGTGGCGCAGGTCGACACGGGGGGTTGTCTGGTTTCGAAGACCATGCCGCGCTCGACGATGCCGGTATTCCGGCCTGGAGCGCATTTGACGCTCAACTTGCTTGATCCTCAGTCGAACCGTGCGGAGAACCTGAAGGTCACGATCGAAGCCGTCACGAAAGAGGGCGGCGAGTGGGAGTATCGACTGCTCTGGTCGAGACTGCCACGGTTGTTGGCGGGTGGGACGGAGAGATCTTTGTGATGAAGAAGTTCTTTGTACTGGGAATTCTCTGCCTGTCCAGCGTGGCGGTTGCGGCTCCCGCGGTCTCGGTAAGGCGGCCGGTCGCTCCTCCTGCGCCGCCCGTCGCATCGGCGCCTGCGGCAGGCGCTCAGCGACTTGATGTTGACGGATTGAAAGAGAAGTACTGGTCGAGCGAAACCTCTTCCGACGTTCGCGTGATTCAGAATCGAACCTATACGAAAGAGTTGAAGATCAGCTTAGCTCCGCATTTTACGACTCTCAGCGCCGACCCGTTTCAAGACATCATCGGGGCAGGCGCCTCGTTGGGTTTTAATCCAACCGAGTATCTGGGCATTCATGCTTTCTACTCTTGGTTTCATCCGACGAGCTCGGCGGCGGCGAGGGCCTTTCTGACTGCAGCGACTTTCGGAGCCAACAGCAACCCCGTCCGGCATCTCATCGGAGGCGAGCTAGCCTGGAGCCTGCTCTACGGAAAACTGAGCTTGCTCGGAAAAGCGATTCTCCACTTTGATCTCTACACTCATGCAGGTGGGGGATACCTGTTCACCGATAACGGCAACACCGTGGCGCCGTGGGCGGGTCTGGGACAGCAGCTTTTTCTGACCAAGTGGCTGACGCTGAAGGTGGATTACCGCTTCATGTACTGGCGCGAGAACGTGGTGAACCGCAGCACGCCGAGCGTTGAGGTCGGCGCGGTCATCGGGCAGCGCAACGTGTTCGCCAATATGTTCACCTTTGGGCTGAACTTGCTGTTTCCTTGAGGCGTGAAGCTTCGGCGCAGAGATCTGGACCTGCGATGTCAGCGATTTTGCTCCGCTGATGTCGAGGCTGGCGACCGCGTGTACTCGTCGAATCTTTCCAGCTCCGCGCGTGCGCGCGGCTCAGTCTGGGCGGCGACTGCGGCAAGCCAAGTGGAGCGGCGCTCCGCCAGCGGCGGGTCAGTTTGCAGGTACAGCCAGAATGCCTCGGCGGCGGCGACCGCGGGTGTATCGTCGGCGGTCTTGGGCTCAGGCTGCGTCGAGAGAAATGCAAAGAACTGCCGCACGGGCGCGACGTAGGCGGGATTTGCCTGCGCGCGCGTGAGCATGAACTCGGCGGCCAGGCGGCGCTCTTGGCTCGCGCTCGCCGGAAGATTCTGAACAAGACGCGACATCTCTTCGACGCCGGACATCCCTGCTCGTTCCAGTTCGATTTGCGCCTGCTGATGAAAGCCCGGTTCAGCTGAGCGCGGAGTGAAAAAACGGTTGAGCGAGTCGGAGTGGCGCAACCCCCCCAGGCAGTTCTCGACGGAGCTGATGACGGGTTCGGCGCTTTCCGAATCCGGCCGCGGTTCTCTCGAGATCAGTTTTTTTTTCATCTCGGGCGAGGCTTTCTCTAGGAAGGTGGCCATGTCGCGCGCCGAGGGCTTCACCTCGAGGGCGTGCGGGGGTTCTGGGAGGCGGATCGCGTTCGGGGTTTTTGCCGCGGGAAGCGCGGAGAGCTCCTCCCGGTCGAGAGGCGGGTTGTTGGGTCGGAGCAAATAGAGGGTGAGTCCCGCGCTCGAGACGAGGAGGAAGAGGGAGGTCGCCAACACGCCGATGCGAGGGCCTTCTGAAGAATTCACGTCTCTATTATCGGTTGGAGAACGGTTGTATTTGAATGGCTTAACTATTTTAAATATATGTGATTTAACAGGAATTCAAAACTTGTCAGGGCTTGATAATCCCTTTATGCTTAATTAGTTGATCAAAAAAGTCTGTTAAGCAACCAGGGGGATTGGGTTGTGAAACTGCTCAGGGGTACGTCGGTTAAACAGGGGTTATCGTCTATTGGGCTTGCGGCGATGCTGGGCGCGTTGAACGGCTGTAGCATGGGTTGGGACTACTCGTCTTATTTCTCGCGCCTTGCCGACGAGGCGACCATCGACTTCGGTCAGTTCGACGAAGAGTACGCCCAGCTGAACCCGATGCCGAGGCTGACGCAGGAGCAGGCGCTGGCGCGTAAACCGGGTGATCCGTTGCCGACGTTGCCGGGATACGTGGCCGTGGCCGAGCACGATGCCTCCGCGACGCCCTTTCTCAGCAAGATATCGACGAAGGTATGGGCTCGAAACACGGGCGAAAAAGCCGCCACGGATTTGAAGTGGTCGTTCGACGGTGAAGTGGGGACGCAGAACTTTGAGGTGAAGGATTCATGCGATGGCGTGATCGAGCCGTATCGCCTCGGCGGGAAACCGTGCGCGATCGAAGTGACCTTTTATCCGAATACCGCGCTCGGAGAAATTCCGAGCCGAATCAAGCTCAGCTTCGTCAGCGATGGCAAGCCGCGGGAAGCATCTCTTCCCCTGAAGGGCCTTTCTCAAGCCATTCCTTTCCTCTATGTCGAGGCAAGCCCGGCGTTTCCCCCAGTCTACGTTCCGGGCATGAGCGCGTCGACTCAGCGATTTCAGATTCGTTTCAATGGCAGCCGCTTGCCCGATCGCTTCCGCGCGGAGTTTCCTCCCGCTGTCAATGTTGCGTTTCGCGTGTCTGGCTCTGATTCCGCGCGGTTTTCGATCGTCGGATCGGAGACCTCCTGCGGAGCGACGGTTTCAGGCGACTGCGTCGTGGCGTTGCGATTCACTCCGGACGCACGCGCGAACTCCGCTCCGATCGAGTATCGCTCTAACTTGCAATGGACATTCGACACCTCCGCCGGCGGAAGCGCGGGCTCGTATGGAATGCTCGCGCTCGGAACTCCCGTCGTTCCTTCGACCTTGGTCGGCGCTCCGACGTCGGGTGCGTTCGGCGATATCCAAAGAAATCCCCGGGATTCGTTGGCGCCAGTCCGTGATTTCGTCATTACGAGGGACGGGGGCAACCAAGGCGGGGTCATCACGGCCGTCGCTCTTTCGGGGGCGCAGGCTTCAAGTTTCAGGATCGTCTCGTCTGACTGCGTGGAGCGCTCCTTCTCTGGAACCGATGGCGTCTTGTGTTCTGTCCGCGTGCGATTCAAGCCGGGCTTGGAGGCCTCGCTTCCGTCGACGAAGGCTGCTCAGCTGCGAGTTGACTATCAATCGCTACCCGCGGCGCCGTCTTCGCTGGTCATCGCGTTGAGCGGGCGAGCCGTGCAACCGGGGGTCTTGGAGGTGGTTTACCCGCCGACCGCCCCCGGGGGTGAGTTCGGCAGCTCATGCGCGTTCAAGGCCCAACCTGCGCGCACCCTTCAAGTGAGAAATGCCGGCGCGGGATTCGTCTACGGAGTGGTTCCAGGGGTGGGCGCCAGCGTTCATTTTTCTAGGCGGCACGATTGCGTGGCGACGCCTGTGGCGAGCGGTGCCGTCGCATGCGCAAATGTCAGCCTGGCGTTTCAGCCTCAGGCGGCCGGGGCGTTGTCGGGCGATTGGGCGTTCGCTTACGATGACGGAACCGAGGACGGCAGCGCGCGCTCGCTGACGGTGACCGCTCATGGCACCGGTCTTCCGGGCCCGGATGGCTGCCTGGATTTGGTTCGAGTGGGGGTTCCGAGCCCCGCTGTGGTCAACGTGTCTGCCGTGAATCGATTCATGATCGGGGGAGTCGCGCACGTCTACCCCGTGGTCTACAAGCTCTACGGAACCACGCAGTTGAGCGGCGGGATTACGTTCGGCCCGGGACGCCTTCAGAAGCTGAGACCCGTTCTTCCCGCCGATCAGGGCAGCTTCCAGGTTGTTCCGGGGACAAGCTGCCCGGGATTGAACTCTCAAGAGGAGTGCACCGTTCGGTTGAGGTATGTCTCTCCCGTCTTGGCTGGAGATGGAATCGAAATGTCCCTTTTAGGGAAACCCGATCAGGCGGGCGAGGGGCAGTTCATTGTTTCGGGCATTTTGCATTCAGCTCCGTCTCTCTCGTTGACTCCGCCCGCTTCGGTTCGTTCAAACACGGACAACAATCAAAATTTGGTCTTTTCTCTTCGGAATACTTCGCCCTATTTCTCTCTGGTTCCCCAATCCGGCGGTGTTCTCGCGGTGAAGGGACCCGCGGGGTGTACGGTGTTGTCCCCGCCTGTAGCAACCGCTTGCGCGTCCGGAATCGTGGCGAGCCTTCGCGGAGGGAGCGGCGTTTGCGCCATCAGCATTCCGTTCAATCCCTTGGCTTCGAATGGGGTTCAATCCTGTCGCCTCGACGTGAGCGGACTCATCGACGAGTTTTCCTTAAGTGCTCAGTCCGTGGGCTCGGCATTTAATGCGGAGTCTTCAACGAAGGTCACGTTGACGGCATTGCCTGCTTCGGTGAATTTTGGGACGATCTATTTCGAGGCGAATGAGGCGAGCACGACTTCGATTCCGTCCGTTCCCGGTCTGGCTCCCGCGAATCGATTCACCGTTCAATACCGATATGGAAGAGACGCGACTTCTGTTTCCGCATTAACGGCCTCGGTTGCGACATTGAGCGCAAGTTTTGCCACGACCTGTGCCTCGCCCTACAGCTTAACCGGAGTCACTCCGGCTGGCATGTGCTCGGTGAATTTCGGCTGGCGCCCCACGGCCGCCGTCGCGATGGGCGCGATCGGCAATGTAATGCTCGACTACACCAACGGGTTCGTGCCCGTTTCGGGCTCGAACGGGCGCCTCACGGTTCCGGTTCTCGGCGCGTACGTGAAGAAAATTCCAGCGATCACGCTGACGCACGCGACGCCTTCGGCGGGGATTTTGCTGGGCTCGTCTTACGCGATTCGCGTGACGGCGACCAACGGGACTGGGGTTGCCGTCGGCAAGGCGAATGCCCTGGTGGGCTCGATCGCCTCGCCAGTTGGCGCGGCGTGGGCGGTGAATCTGAACCCGACGGCCGATCTCGGCGGCGCGCGAGTTTGTGGCGCAGTGACAGCATCGGCACCGCTCGAGCCTGGCTCCTCCTGCGTCTTCGATGTGGGCGTGATTCCTCAGGTGAAGGGCGCAGTCACTGCCACGCTTCAGCTCGTCGCGAAGAACAGCGGGGGCGAAGGCATTCCGGCCGTGAGCCGCGCGCTTTCGGCGACTGGCGCGCTGCCTGCTTTGGCGCTTTCTTCGGCTCTTCCTGCTTCGATCGCGCAGGGAGCGAGCGTGAGCAGAACGGTTCGAGTGAGCGTAGCTGGGCTCTTGGGTTCGCCTAACGGGTTGAGCTATTCCGTGGTGAATTCGACCGGTGCGGCGCTTTCTCAGGCGACCGTGGGAGCGGGCTGCGCGGCTTCGCCCGCGTCCTCTTTTCCTTGTGATGTGGCCGTCGCGCTCCGAAGTCTCGCCGTCGAGTCGATCTCAGGGTATTTTCGAGTAAAGTGGGGGACCGCCCCCGCTGCGCCGTACACGGATTTGCCGATCTCGTCATCATTCACGTCGGTCACGGCCGGTTTATCTCCAGCGACTTTTGGAACGGTCGCTCCGGGCGGCACTTCGTCGCCGGTCACTTTGACGCTGAGAAATCCAGCCGCCGAAGGCTCCTCCCCCTCGTTGACATTCCCCGCGTTGACTGGAGTCTTCCGCTACAGCGTCGGCGGTGCGCCCGGTGGGTCGGGGCGTTGTTTGAGTTCACAGGTGCTCGCTGCGGGAGGATCGTGCACGCTTGCGATTGAGTATCGACCGACTGATCCTGGGGAGGCCAGTTTCATGTATAATATCGGTCGCTCGGGACTCGCTGATCTCAGCGTCTCTCTGTCGGGAAGCGGGAGCTTTCCCGGGGTGGCGATCGGTGGCGGCAGCCTTGCGTTGGGCAATGTAAGCGTAGGGGCGGGAGTGAGTCGCACCCTCTCTCTTTTGAGCGCGAGCGATGTCGGAGATCTCGTCGTCTCCGCGCCCTCGGTCGGATACTCTTATTCGGAGACAGCCACCGGATGTGCTTCCTGGGCGTCCGCTTCGCGCACGGCCAGGCTGGCTCCAGGAGTCGCATGCGTGCTGACTCTGAATTTTTCGCCGGCCACCGCGGCCGCCTCGAACTACACTTTCACTATGACGATCGCCGGGCGCACCGGTGGAAGTCAGGTGTTCACGGCGACCGGGGTCTTGCCTGTCATCGCAGCCGGTGCGAACTTCGGGGGTGTTGCCGTCGGAGGAACTCACTCGATCAGCCTCTCGGTTTCGAATGCGGGAGTCGGGGAGGCGTCGGGACTCACTTATGAGTTGAATGCGGCGGTCTCCGCGGGATTCAGTCTCGGTGGTTTGGATTGCGCGTCGATCTCGGCCGCGGGAGGTTGTTCGCTTTCCCTTCAATTCGCGCCGAGCGCGGCCGGTGCGCGTTCGGCGCAGATTCGAGTCGTTCGCGGCGCGATCGCCGGGCCCTGGGTGACGGTCTTGGGTGCGGGAGTCGCTCCGACACTCGGCGCCGTCGACTTTGGCAAGGTTCGTGTCGACGAGTCGACGACACGCCCTTGGTCGGTGACGAATTCGGCCGCGAATGGCAGCGTGCCTGCGGGTTTCCGTTTTCCGGCGTTGAGTGCGCCGTTCTCCTTCGTGGGCAGCGACACCTGCGCGGCCGCGATGACTCCTTCCGGCGGCTGTTCCGTGCAAGTTCGCTTCGCGCCGACAGCGGTGGGCGCTGCGGGCGTCGCGCCGGTCGTAGGAACCGGAGTGCAAGACATCCGGGTGTTTGCCGGGCCGGCCAATACCTGCATCATCGATGACGTGGCGCGAGTGAAGTGCTGGGGCTCGAATGTTTACGGGCAACTTGCCACGGGCTCCACCACTGCGGTGACGGGCACGATCGCGTCGCGCGATCCCATCGATTTAAGCGGGCACTTCTCTCTGGTTCGAAAATTGGTCGTCAGCGAGCGGCACCTCTGCGCGCTCGGTGATGACGGCGCCGTTTTGGGAAAAGTCACTTGCTGGGGCTCGAACGAAGAGAATCGTCTGGGAATGCCCGTGGGAGCTTCGCGCCTCTCCGTCGGCACGGACGCTTATGTGCAAGCCGGGGCTTCTGATCTGAGCGGAGTGCTCGATCTTTCGGCGGGCTACAGTCATACCTGCGCCGTGACGGCGAGTCAGTTGCACTGCTGGGGCAACAATGCTTTCGGAAAGCTCGGTCGCGGCGACGCGGCGGCCGCGGCGAACGTGGTGAGCTCGGCACTTCCAGCCGGTAAGACCGGTTTCGGAGTTTATGCGGGCCGTAGTCATACTTGCGTCGGTTTTTCTGACGGAAGAGCACGGTGCTTCGGGGCGAACGGCGTCGGGCAAAGCGCGGCGAGCATCACGAGCGGAGAGGTTTATTCAGTGACCTCTGTGTATTGGCCTTCAGTCGCGGCGGATATAGCGTTCGGCTCTGGCTATTCGGTCGCGGGCATGGCGCTCGGCGCGGAGTCGAGTCATACCTGCTCGATTTCAGGGTCTGGCCTGGTGAAGTGCTTCGGGCAGGCTTCGGAATCGCCGTTCCCTACGACGGCGACTTCGTTTGCCGGCTTGCTCGGTCACTGCTGGAATCGGACTTCGGCGGCGGCATCGGCCTTGGACTGCTCCGTCAGCGGTCTGGCCTCAGGCGGACGTTTTGCGCAGGCTTACGGAAACTCGTCCGAGCTGGCCGCACTTCCTTCGGTCGACTTGGGTGCGGGCTTCGGTGCGGCGCAGATCGCGGCCGGTGGCAGCCACACCTGTGTGCGATCCACCGCGGGCGCGGTGAAGTGCTGGGGCAAGAACGATCTTGGACAACTGGGCAACGGAGGTTCGGCTCCTGCCGGGCAGACGAGCGCATCGATGGGAGCGGGACTCTCCACCGCGATCGCCAGTGGCGTCACCGACTTGGCTGTCGGACTGAGCCACGCTTGCGCCGTCGTGAATGGCACCGAGCTTCGGTGCTGGGGGGATGGCGGCATGATCGGGCTCGGTACGGCCGACGCGGTGCGGACTCCGGTCAGCGCATACGATGGGCGCTGAGCGCGGCGGTGTCAGACACCTTGCGCAAGGCGCTTCTGAATCTCTGAAAAAAGTGGAGTCACCGCCGCCTTTGCTTCCAGAACGTCAGTCTCGTCGGGTTCGTCCAGCTCTCCGGGATATCGAAACGCCGTCGCATAGGCTGAAAGAGCGGTGGCATTTCGCAATGTGGGCTCAAGGGTAGGATCGATCTGAGCGGCCCTGAAACCCAGATCGGCGATGGAGTGAGTTTTAGGAATTTCCGCTTCATGAAAGCAGAGAAAGGCCTTGATGATTTTTTCGGCGGCCTGCTGATAATGAAAGAGCGCGATGTCGCGCATCGGGGGCGTCGCGGTCAGGGCGTGATCCGCCGCTCGGGCATCAGTTTTCGCCTTGTCCACCCACGCGGTGACTTCCGCGTGCAGCTTCGTCCTAGGCGGCATAGAGGCTCCGGCCTTGAGCCATCACCACGGACACGAGCGAAGAAGGATGCGCCGCCGACTCTTTGGCCTCTGCCTCAGTCAGAACGATGACGTCAAAAGAAGCCGGCACGCCCCAAAGTTCGACCTGTGCTCTTTTCATTCTCCGGTACCGGCGCTCGTTCGAAGTCGGCACGATCACCAGGAGGTCGTAGTCGCTGTCGGGCGTAGCATTTCCGCGCGCGCGCGACCCGAATAGAAATACCTTCTTCGGCGAAAAGGAGTGAACCAGGCGCTTGAGCGCTTCGTCTAGAATGGGGTCCATCCCTCCATTCTAGTACAGTGCGCTGAGGGATCCGAGCACCTTTTGATGCCTGGTGCGTTAGCACTTCGTGACGACGCATCGCCAACCTACTGACAGCCATACCTCATGATGACGCAATGAGCATCAAAAGGTGCTCGGATCCCTCAAAGAACTGCCGATGAGACAGAGAGGGAGATGCACTCTTATGTCAGATTTCGTTCAGTTTATTCAGCACGACTTTGGGCACGCCGCGCCGATTCTGGTCGCCGGGGGGATTGGCCTGGCCATCATCCTCGAGCGCTTTCGAGCGCTGGTGTTCGCCTATCCGATTCGAAATTCGCCCAAATTCGTGGAAAAAATCCGGGATCTCGTGATGGCCGATCGCCTGGCGGAGGCGCTGACTTACACCGAGCAACTCGGCTCGAAACCGGTGGCGGGCGTGATCCGGGAGGCATTGCTTCGCGCCCACCAGCCCGAAGATCTCATCCAGGACGGCCTTGAGCTCGCGGTCAACGAGGCTTCGCAGAAAATCTCGGCCCGCACGCCGTTCCTGGCGACGATCGCCAACGTCGCCACGTTGCTCGGCCTGTTCGGAACCATCCTCGGGCTGATTCAATCTTTCCAAGCCGTGGGGAGCGCGAGCGCCCAGCAGCGTTCGGCGCTTTTAGCGGCCGGTATATCAACAGCCATGAATGCGACGATGCTCGGGCTGGCCATCGCCATCCCCTGCATGGTGGCCTTCAGCTACCTGATGAACCGTTCGAACCGTCTCAACGCCGAGGTCGAGCAGATGGCGCTGCGGATGACTGATATCATCAAGCAACGCTTCTATGACGCCGACTCCGCTCCGGGTCGGGGCAAGAAGAAGGCCGCATGAGCGCAGGCTCTTTTTCCGGCAGCGGCAACAAGGGCGGCCAGGATTTCGAGCTGAACCTGGCGTCGATCATCGACTGCTTCACCGTGCTGATCACGTACCTGCTGGTCTCGGCCTCGTTCATCACCCTGGGCACGCTCGATATCTCGGTGGCGACGCCCTCGAACGACGAGAGCGTGCAGGCCGTGCCGCCCGCCGTGTCAGTGTCGATTCACCTCGATGACGGAGAGGCGCTGCGCATCGAGCTGAGCGGCCAAGAGCAGCGCATGATCGCCATTCCCTCGCGTGAGGCGGGTCGTCGCGATCTGGCTAGCCTCCAAGGACAGCTCGAGCAGCTGAAGGGCCGATATCCGGAGCTCGACGGCGCGATGGTGACGGCCACCGATTCGGTGAAGTACCGAGAGCTGGTGCAGGTCGTGGAGAAAACCCGAACGGTTCTTTCGAAGATCGCCCTCAGCGGGCAAGGGGGGGCTGAATGAGCACCCGAAGGAAAAAGCGTTTCGGAAAAAAAGACGCGCCCTCGCAGGACATGGTGCTGCAGATCACCTCGATGGCCGACATCTTCACCATCTTGCTGGTCTTTCTGTTGAAGAGTTTCTCGACGGGCGTGACGAGCCTCACCCCCGCGACGGATATTACGCTTCCCGAGGTCGCCCGGGCCGAGCAGCTGCAGGAGAGTTTGAAACTCGAGATCTCGCGGGATGCCATTCTAATGGACGATAAGAGGATCACGCAGCTCCTGGATTTCAACGTGAGCGCGCTCGATCAGGAAGGTGATGGGACACCCCGCTCGCTGAACGCGGCCTTGATCGGTCAGCGCCAGAAGAACACCCTCCAAAAGTTTCCGAAGCTCATGATTCTCGCTGACCAGGACGCGCCCTACCGGACGATCAAACGCGTGCTCGCCTCGGCGACGAATACCGGCTTCGCGGAGTTTAAGCTCGTCGTTGTGGAGGAGCAGAAGTGAGAGGAAGGGAGAAATTTCTTACCCTTGCTGCGGTCATCGTGCTGGGATTCTTTGCCTGGGTGGGCGGAAGCTCGGCGGAGGACGCGCCGCCGCCCGTCGCTCCCGCGCAGGCCATCGAGGAAGACCGCTCCGCCGCGGCCTCTTTTGAAGCGGCGATTAAAAAGCTTGATCCGATGGTCCGTGCAAAGAAGGGGCGGCCCGAGGAGGGCATGCTCACGCTTCGGTTGGTTGAAACCTACGCCAAGCTGACCGGCGTGCGCTTCCGCTTGGCCCATGCTCCGGGGGCCTCCGAAGCAGACCGCGCGCAGCTAGAGAGCGCGCTCGATTCGACGCAGCGGTGGTCTTCGCTCTACCTCCAAAAATTCCCGCGCGGCGAGGGAGTTGCACGCGCCGTGTATCTACGCGCCAAGGCGCGGGGCGATGCGAAGAGCGAAGACGCCTCGATCGCTGATTACCGCTATCTCATCGATCATTTCGAGCCCGGCCCCGATCACGTATCGGCGCACCTGACGTTGCACGAGCTGCTTGTAAAGAAGCAAGATTTTCGCACCGCCGTCGCCTACCTGAAGAAGCTGGGTGCCACCCCTCGGGACGGGCATTATTCACTCGTGCTCGATCACTTCGCGTTCGCCCACTATTCGTTGAATGAGATCCCCGCTTCGATTCGCTACCTCGAAGCCGAGCTCGCGCTTTTTCCGGAGGCCGCTGAGCTGACGGCCACGGCCCTCTCTGAACGCGACAAGATTTTCGGCAATCTGGCTCTTTACTATTTTACGGGCGTTGAGAAGAAGATGCCCGGCTTCAGCTGGCAGAGCTACCTGGCTCAGGTGTTGAAGCTTAAGCCCGGCCTCGCCCTGAATAAGGCGCTCATGTTGTACGCGAACCTCATGCGCACGAAGGGGTGGGACGCCGAGCTGCAAGGTTTTCAGGCCCAAGTGATCGCGGCGAAGGTGCCGCTTCCGGCGCAGCTCGAAGTTATTCTTACGACTTTTGAAAGTCAGCTCGGCAAACGACGGTGGCGGGAGATTCGCGACTCTGCGGCGGTGCTGGGACGAGTGGCGCCACTCGCCCTCGAGGCGGAGGCGGATCCGATTCGTCGGGAGAAGCTCGAAGCCCACACCTCGAAGCTCATGGCCCAGGCCATCGATACGCTTCAGAAGTCATTCTCGATCAGCAAGGGGCGGCCGGAGTATCGCGAGATCTCGGTTGCCTTGCTCTTCTGCTATGATCTTCTCTTGAAGACGACCCCTGAGCCGAAGGCGCAGGTCAAAGTCCGTTTCAACATCGCCGAGACCTACAGCGCGATGGGTGATCTGAAGACTGCGGCCCTAAAGTACCGTGCGGTGCTGGAACTTGCGGGTCAGGTCTCTGCGGTCGAGCGGCCCTTGATTGAGAAGGCGGCTTTTTTGGCGCTGAGCGCGCGCTACGAGGCTTTGGCGCAGGTCGGGGCCTTCCCGAAAGAGCTGAAGCCCGTGGCCATGGCGGCGGCAGTCGAGAAGAAACTGGAGGCTTCGCTGGAAGAGTGGCTGAGCTGGGTCGATGAGGCGCCGAAGTATGGAGTCGCGAAAGAGCCGACCTATGCCACGCTGAGGTTTGAAACGAACCGGGTGTTCTATGCCGCCGGTCGCGTGAAAGTGGCGATCGAGCGCCTGCACCAGTGGGTCATCACCGAGCCGACGTCGAAGTACGCGATGTCCGCGGCCTCGTTGATTCTCGATACGAACCTCTTGGGCAAGCAGTGGCTCGAGGCTTTTACCCGGGCTACCGAATATGATCGCGCTTTTCCGCCGCAGGAGGCGGTGTTTCACGCGCGACTGAAAGAGGTCGCGGCGGATAGCTATTTTCAGCTGGCGGAAGAAGTCTACGCCAAGAAGGATTATCCGGACGTTCTCAAAAGGGTGGAGCAACTGGTCCGCGCGTACCCGAAGTCCAAGCGCATCCCGGATGGCTGGTCGATCGGTGCCAACGCCGCGCTGGCCCTGGGCGATCGGAAGCGCGCCCTGGAGTTTTTCAGCCTTCTCCTGAAGGCTCGTCCTTCGACCTCCGTGCAGGCGCAGGCCGCGTTGACCGCCGCCTCTCTCGCCGAGGATTCTTATCGTCTGCGCGACGCAGTGGTCGAGCTTCGCAAGGCGCTCCAGGTTCCGAGTCAAACGCTGGCGGCGGCCGGGCTGGATCCGAGCGAGGCACGACGAAAAGTTTTGCTGTACTCGTGGCTCTCCGGTGATGACTCGCTCCTCTCGGGCGTACTCGCGGATCGCATCATTTGCGCGGGACCGATCGTCGCCGAATGCGATAAATATTCGACTTACCTTGTAGGAAAATTCGGCGGAGTTTGGAGAGGTCGGCCCACGGCCTTCAGCCAATGGGTCAATAGCATCCAGGCGTTGTCGCAGGGCGAGAAACTGCCGCTCCATGAGCTTCGGGCCGAGCTCGAACGGACGGCTTTTCTCTGGGGCAAGATCGATCCGTTGCTTCAGCTTTCTCTGTTGTCGCGGATGACGACACTGGTGCCTAAAAATATTTTGCGTTTGGCGGTGCTCGTTGATCGAGCGGCGCCAGTGAGCTTGGATAAGAAAACCATCGAACGGCGCTCACGGCTGATTGAATCGGTCTCCTCGACGCTTGAAAAGCTGACCCAGCTTCCGTTCGCGGGCGTGCAGGTGGCGGCGCTTCAGACCTGGGCGGATCTTTACGCGGATTTCACCCGTTCCGTGTTGCGGATTGACGGGATGATGGCCGAGCTGGTGAAGCCCTTCCGCGAGAAGGCGCACGAAATCCGCGCCAAGGCGATCGAGCGGGTTCAGGGGGAAGCGGTCGACGAGGCGATCGCCTCGGCCGTGTGGCGAGAATGGCTGAAGGAGGAGCCTGCGGCGCTCATGCAACTCGGCGGTCGGCTTCCGACGTTTACGGCTGCGTCCCCGTTTCCTCTGTTGGTATTCGTCTGGCTGGGCGGTAAAGACGCCACTCCGGAGTGGCGAGCGGCCATGGCGGATGCGGCCCGGCGGCGTGCGTTGCCTGCCATCAGTTTTTTGGCGCAGCAGGCAGGCGAGAAGAAATTTGCAAGCTTGGAGGCGTTGCAGGCGATGAAGGGCTTTTCTCTCCTGCTGGCGGGCGCCCAGGCTGAGGGGATTGCGGAGCTGGGCTGGGTTTCTCAGAAGCTGGCCGGCCCCGCGAAGGCGGTGGCCATGGCTCAGCTGGTGGAGGCCTATCTTGGTGCCCGTTCGCGCGAGAAAGCGAAGACCTGGCTCGATCTGCTGGCAAAGGAGACGAGCGCCGCGGAGCGAAAGCAGGTTCTCGCACCGTCTCAGCTTCAGTTGCTGAGCGCGGGGCATGCGTGGGTGAATACGCGGTTGCCGGCGAGCGCGCCAAGTGCGCCAAAGGAGCACCAATGAAAGCAAATCCTCAAAAGGGCTGGGTCGCGTTTCTCATCCTGCTGGCGGTTCTGATTCTCAGTCGGGGGTTTGCGCACGCGGCGCCGGCCGCGAGAAAGCCTGCCCAGTCGTTGCCCCCAGGCGTGGAGCGCGCCACGGCGATCGATTTCGAGGACGACATCATCGAAGGCATGAACAAAAATCCGTTTGATTCGCTGACTCGAGTGGGCAAGCAAGATGGAGGGGCGCATGGGCGGCTCTACCGTCGCAAGCAGGGCTTTCGGCGAGAGATCAAGCAGACGGTGAGAGAGATGGGGTTTGCGCCATGAGTGCGGAACGCTATTTACTGAAGACGAAGCGCGCCGGCCGGGTGCGCACCCGGGTCTGGGATGCGACTCAGCCCATCGCGATCGGTGATGATCTGACCTGGGTGCTCGAACCCGATCAGGGCGCGGTGCGAGTGCGCTACCTCGGGGGCGCTGCTTCCGGGATCGAAAACGATGCCTCTTTGCTGGTGACCCGCGAGCAAGCGGCGGTCGGAAAAAAGATCGAGTTGCCGGACACGGGCCTCATCCTCGAGCTCCGGCGCCTTCGGCCGTTGCCTCCGGCTTATGCGCCACTCGACGCTTTGAAAAAAGATGCCGGTCCGCGGCTCACGCTGGGCTACGAGGGCGTCGGAAAAACACTGCTCGGTTATCAACGGATTCACTCAGCCTATGTGGCCTATAGCCGGGGCAAGCCGGTATTTACCGTCGTCTCGAACGCGGACGGCTATCGATTCAAGGCGTTGCTCGACGGAGTGCGGATCAAAAAGCGCGGACAGGCCGGCGAGAGTGTTCGAGAGGGCGAGAGCGTGAGCATAGTGGCGGAGCAGATCGGCGAGATCACGATCGTGCGGGGCGCGCATTGGTGGAAATTCAACACGCTTTCCGAGGCGACGGTGACCGAGGCGGAATCCTTCTCGCGCAGCCATGCCGCAGGCGGTCTGACCGACGAGGGGAAGAGTGAGCGCGCACTTTTTTCCGGCGCTTCAATCGCGTTGGCCGCGCTCCTGATTTTTATTGCGGTTTTGCCGAAGACGCCGTCGCTGGTCGTCGAGCCACCGGAGGCGCCGGTCGTGAGATTTGTGGTGCAGCCGAAGGTGGTGCTCTTGCCGAAACCGATGACGGCCGTTCCGGTGCCCGTGGCGGCACCGGCTCCGGTTGTCCGGGCTGCGCGGCCCGCGCCGCGAGAGATGAAGAAAGTTCTGGTTGAGAAGAAGCCCCCACCGGCAGCACCGGCTCGACCGAAGGTCGATCCCCATGTGAGGGCCCAGGCGGCTTCTCAGGCTCGCCTCAAGGCTTTGCGTGAGGCCTTGGGTGGCGCGATGATGTTGACGCAGAAGGCGTCACCGAGCTCGCAAGCGGGGGGCGGCGGTGGAGCGGCCAGTGGTTTCGAGGGCGGTAGCGTCAAGGTCGGCCAAACGCGTGTGAAGGCCGGGTACAGCGGCAACGCCGCGCCGGTCGCAACCGTCGGCGGGTCGGCCGGCGGGGTCGGCTATGCGAGCGGTGAACGAGCGGCCGTGAAGACCGGAGGAAGTGGCTTCGTGTCCGTCGATGCGGGAGCAGCGCAGGTACAGGAAGGTTTGACCCGCGATGAGGTTGGCAAAGTGATTCACGGCCATCTGGACGAAGTCCGTTATTGTCACGAGACTGCGTTGCTCTATAAGCCGAATCTCGAGGGGCGGGTGCTCGTGGAGTTCTCGATCAATAGCGGGGGGCGAGTCGTCGGAGCACGCGTGCAGAGCGAGAACGTGGGCGAGAAGACGCTGCCGGGCTGCATCGTTGGCAAGCTCAGTCGTTGGCAGTTTCCGAAACCCAAGGGTGGCGTGACGGTGAAGGTTTCTTATCCGTTCAACTTTAAGACGCTGGTGAGGGACTAGGCATGACGTCACGTGCATTCGTGCTTTTTCTACTGCTGGCCGGCGTGGATGGGTCGGCCACGCACGCCGTCGAGCCACGCTGGCGAACCGCGCAGGCTCCGGTTTCTAATGTCGAGGGCGCTTGTGACTCCGGTGAGAGCTGGGTTTTTCCCGCGCGCCTTCCGAGCTTGGCTCAAAAGGGGGTCGTCGACGCGGGACTCGGCGAAAGCAACGCATTCTCGGCGTTGATTGTCGGCCATCGCCTCAGATACGCGACCCAGACCGAAGACCCGGAAGTCAAAGCGCTCGGGGATTATCTGATCTATCGCGGTTTTCTTGATCTCGGTATTGTTCATCTCGCGCATCGGGGCTTCGTCGCGATGCTCTCGGGTCCTGCCGTGCCACAGACACTGGGACTCCGTCTGGCGGCCTTCAACTGCCTGACTCGCATTCACGCTCGCTATCCTTCGATGGAGTTGCCGAAGGGCGCGGCGCTCGGAGTGCGGGGACTAGAGCCCTCATGGCTATCACGCGCGCAGCGAAAGATTTTCGCGGAGGGGATCCTCGCGGCCGCCGCCTGGAAGATTTCGGAGAAAGGGACCCATGCGGACCTGGCCCTCGAGCACCAGCTCCTGCGCGGCAACCGGGGGCACGAGACGCTGCTTCTCGCGAATGAGTATGCGATTCGGGGTCAATGGGCTCCCGCCATTCAGGCCTCTGAACGGTTTCTGGCGATGGAGGACCTTTCGCCTTCGCTTCTCAAACAACGAGAGGGCGTCACGATCAATCTTGCGCGGCTCTATTTTCAGGCCGGTCAGCACGACCAAGCGGCCCTGATGTTTAAACGCGTGAGTCAGCGCAGCAACCTCGTTTCGCAGGCGTTGAACGATCTGGCCTGGAATCACCTCAGCCGCGGGGATTACACGGAGGCGACCAGCGCCGCTTTCAATTTGATGAGCGGCGAACTTCAGCATACCTTCAATCCGGCCGCGCCCGTAATCGCGGCGATTTCTTACTTCGAGAATTGCCAATATGATGAAGCCCGTCGCGCCGTGGCGCTTTTTAAGCGCGTTTATGGAAAAAACTACCAGTGGCTTTACCGCTGGTACCAGAAAAACGCGCAGGCGCCGATCGGGCTGTATCCTCTTCTTGCCAAGTTCTCCGAACATCGCAAAGGCGCGCCGAAGCAGATCGCGTACGAGTGGCTCCGGTCGCCGGTTTTTATTTCGGAGCAGCAAGAGGTGAACCTCGCGCTCGATGAGCGAGCGCTCGTGCCGCACTTATTGGCGGAGTTTGCGCGGCATCCCGATTACCAGCCGAAGAAACCGGCTTCGGCGTTGCCGCTTTTTCGTGGGTGGCTCTTGGGTTTTTTGCAGGAGCTGCCGCGCATCGAAGCCACCCTCGTGGCGCGGATCAATCGGGAGTTGACCTTTCGTAATCGCGTGATGATCGCCCAGTTTGTGGAAGCGCTCGACAACGTTCAGCTCCTAGAGATTGAACTCGATAGCGCGGCCGGGGAGCGCATGCTCGCGAAGATCTCCGTGCGGGATCGTAAAGCGGTGCTTGAGCAGGCACGCGAGGAGGCCGCCGACAAACACGGCGAGCGCGGATCGACGCTCGATTGGGGGCGCGTGCCGGCCTCCGAAGCTTCTGAGGAAGAAAACGGCCAAGAGTCTTGGGAAGACGAGATCGGCGCGATACGGACGGACGTCCTGAATCTTTGCAAAAAGAGCAAGAAAACGAAGTGAGGAAGAACTCATGAGCAACGATCGAATTTGGTACATGCATCGGAACGGAATGAAGGAAGGCCCGCTGACTTTGGCGGAGATGCTGAGCCGGAAGAAGGAAGGAAGCCTGAAGCCCGAGACCCAGGTGTGGCGCGCGGGCATGGCGGGTTGGGTGTCGGCAGGACAGCAGACCGAGTTCACAGGAGGGGGCCGAGAGCCCGAGTCGGATCGGGACTATGAGCAAAGCCTGATGATTGAGCTCAATCGCGGCGTGCGCGAGGTCGAGGACCGCACGACTGCGATCGACCGCGGGATGCTACGAAAAGCGAAGGGCGAGGCTCAACAAGCGGTCGTGCTCGAGCGTCGGGTGAGCGGACGCATGCCCATGGGCATGAGGAGTGCGGTGGCCGGTCGTCAGAGTCGAGGAATGGGCTGGACTGGTTTTCTCGCGGTAGCGCCGGTGCTCGCGGTCGCGTTCGCCGCTACGGGACTGCGTTTGGGTTGGCTCGAACCGCAGGCGTTTGGCCCCCGGCTGTCGCCTTACCTGGAGCGCATTTTCTCGCCGGTGCCCGAGCTGTCCGGGGTGTCCGCGTCGGATCACGCGCGGCTGCGCGCGGCGGTTTCTTCGAAGCGCGTCGACGGAGTGGATGCCGCCTGGGTCTTCGCGCCTGCGTCGATTGACGAAGCTCAAGGCAAGGACGGTCGCCTGGTGGTTTATCTCGGCAGTAATCTCCCCGACGGCGCCGTGGTGCGCGCCGGGCTGCGGGGTCCGGTCGAGGTCACTTTTCCTCTGACGGTCCTGCACGGTCTCGCTCGCTCTCGCCCGTTGGAGACGATGAAGGGGCAATCTTTGCCGAGTGGGAGTTACTTCGCCTTCGTCGTCGATGGGGACGAGGCGGATCAATCGGTCGCGGCACTGAGCTGGCTCCGGGCGCTTCCGCCTGACGCGGCAAAAGCAGCCGGTCGTTTGCCCGCCGGACTAGGTGAAAACCGGCGTTTTGTTTGGGGGCAGCAGGTCGAGCTTCGGTAGGTAGACCTGGGCGGTTCGAGCGGTTATCATCATTGAATGTTTAAAAACTTTCAAAGAATTAAAGGTCGAACGATGAGGGGTGGATGGATCGGGTTCGGCGCGCTCGCGCTGATTGCGCTCGGGGGCTCGGGCTTGGCGTTGCTGGGAGTGGGGACGAGCGGCTGCGGCGCAGGCACTTGCACGAGTACCACTCGTGCGGTGGTCGGAAGTTGCACCTCGGCGTCGGGTTTCTGCAACGATTTTTCAGGCTCCACATACGGGGTGGCTCAGGTCCAAGCCTCGTGTACGGCCGGAGGAACGACGTTTTCGGCTTCGCCTTGCGCCACAACCGGTCGGGTCGGAACGTGTCTCGTATACTGTGGCGGCGCCTACGAGTCGAGCTATCGCTACTACTCTACTTTTCCGGGCGGCGTGACCAGTGCCGAGAGCCAGTGCGCGACGCTCAACGGTACTTGGACCGCGAACTAAGCCTGAATTTTTTTCTCGCTCTTCCAGTACAGAAGGGCAGCCGGTAGGAAGCCCAGCACCGGGATGAGCGAAAAGGCGCCGAAGGCCATCGACCAGCGACGATCGTACTCGAGGCGCATGGCGTACCAAGCGATCAGGCTGACGAAGAGGAGTTGATTCATCCCGATCAGGATCTTGAGAAGATCGAGCGGGAAGAGGCTAGGAGCGAAGAAGGCGATGAGCAGCTGAAAAGCGCCAAGGCCTCCAATTCCTTGAATTCCTTGAATAAAAAATTTCCGATCACTCTGAGCCATCGATTCAGCGTCCATATCCTAGGATGCTGCAATGACGATGCCGAGGGAGAACGGGGCGGACGGCCCCCTGTTGCCTATGAACTGTCCAAGAAGTGGACAACTGACTGGCGCGGGAGGTTGTCGTGATCAAGAGAATTTGCCGTTCGCCATGAGAGGGTGATTTGCCTGGCTTGCGCGAGGGTGGCCACTGAGCCCCTTCGCCCGATGATGCGCGCGGCACAGGATCTGCAAATTCTCCGGCGTACTTGAACCCCCAAAAATGAGTGGCACCTGGTGATCGATTTCGAGGGTCTTTGTTTCTTCGCACCTGCGTCCGGTTTGGGAGTCGCGGTACTCGCAGCGAAACTCGCCTCGCTGGCGGACGAGGCGGCGGGTCGCGGCTGGCAGATGGGGGCGGTAGGGCGTCGGTATCGACGAGGAGTGCGGGGACGAGCGTTGCGGAGTGGGCGAGAATTGTGGCGGCGATTGCGTCGGTGAAATTTGCAGAGTCGGCGGCGATTGGGTCGACGGTTCGGCGTTGGGAAATTGCGGGGCTGGTGCCTGTGTTTCTCTCTCTCGAGATTCGTGATCGGGAATTGGAGCCGCGCTTGTCGCAGAAGTCGCGCGCTGCACTCGCCGTGCGACGGCCTTTTCTCGCGCTCGAATCCCTCGCGACTCGCGCGCCTGGGCCCGCGCATCCCGTCGAATCGGATCGTGCCGATTCAGGGTTTCCTCCACGGCCCAGGTAAGAAGCTCTTCGAGCGAGGCGCCGGGGCTTTTCTTGAAGTATAGTTCCCGGAGGCGCTTCAGTTTTTCCTCAAACTCCCGCGCGGCCTGAAATCGGATCTCGACCTTCGCTGGCGAAGTCGCACGAATCAGGTCGGCGGCCGCGGTCACGCCCTTCAACGTGACGCCCTCTTTTTCGGCGCGCGAAAGAAGGATTTGCTCGGCACCGCGCTTGCTCTGGTTCTGAACCTCTCGGAAGAACGCGCATTTTTCTTCGGTCGGCACCGGGCGGTTTTTTTCCAGCGCTTGGATCAGCCCCTGCGCTGCGGCGATGTTAGTGAGTGTGAGCGACCCCCGCGCCAGATGGTCTTTGATCTCGGGCGTGGAGTTCAGCGCGCGAAGAGTTTGCAGTCGCCGATAAGCTGAACCCTCTTCGTAACCCAGCCCCTTCACGAGAAAAGTGAACAGACTCTCGAAACCGCGCATCAAGTACAGCTTTCGGTGCTCGATCTCTTGAAGAAATTCAAGCAACTCGGTCAGCGCCATGCGCTCTCGTGCGCGAGCATCGTAAGTTTTTTGCCAGAGAGTTTCATTTGAAAGATGGAGTGACATTTACGTTGGATGAATATCATGAATCTGTTTTTAGTTCTTCATTTTTATGGATTATTATAAAATAAAAGTGATAGAAATTGCCTTAAAAATAGGCATAAAATATAATATTTCTGACTATCGTTTTTGTTGATCGATGTTTTTTAGTGATTTTAATTGAGTAAATATAGGGCCGGTATAAAGTATTTAGTGTTTGATTATGGCATGCGCAAATCTTTGCCTCACAGGCCTGCTTAATGCGTCAGTGCCTTTGCTGGAGAACTCGCTCGGCGAGGGGCGTTCAGGAGCCTGCGCGGACCCCGTATTGATTCTTCTGCTCCGTTTTGGCAGTCTGCCCCCGTGAAGCTGATATTCCATCTCGATCTCGACAGTTTCTTTGTCTCGGCCGCGCGGCTGCGCGATCCGCAACTGATCGGGAAGCCGGTAGCGGTAGGCGGCACCGGACCTCGAGCCGTGCTTTCCTCGGCCTCTTATGAGGCGCGCCGGTGGGGAGTCCGTTCGGCCATGCCCACGGCGCAAGCCCTCCGTCTGTGTTCTCAGTTGGTCATCGTGGAGCCTGATTTTTCGCTCTATTCCGATCTCTCGAAGAAGGTTTTTCAAGTCATCGAGAAGTACGCTCCGGTTTTTGAGCGCGTGAGTGTCGACGAAGGTTATCTTGATATGACCGGCACGGAGAAGCTCTTCGGGCCTCCGCTGGAGGCGGCGGCTCGGATTCGCGCCGAGATCGCCCAGCAAGTGGGATTGCCCAGCTCGGTCGGCATTGGGTCGAATCGCCTGGTTGCGAAGATCGCGACGGATCAAGCCAAGCCGAATGGAGAGCTTTGGGTCCTCCCCGGGACGGAAGCGGTTTTTCTTGCGCCTCTCGCGGTTTCCGTCATTCCTGGCGTGGGTCCGGCCACTACGAAGTGGCTGCACGAGCATGGGTTTTTCAAGATCTCCGACCTCCAGTCGGTGCCCGCTGGCCAGCTTGAAGCGGCGCTCGGAGAGCACGGGCAGCAGCTGTGGGATCGGGCTCATGGCCGCGGGAGTACTGAATTTTTTAGAGAAGCGAAAAATCCGTCGATTTCTCGGGAGACCACTTTTTCGAAAGATGTGCGTGATCCTGAGCGCATCGAACGCCTCATTTGGGGGATGTGTGAAGAGTTGGGGCGGGAGCTGAGAAGTGAGGACCGGTACGCGACGACCGTCCGGCTGAAGTTGCGGTATCCGCCGTTTGAGACGGTCGCGAGATCAAGAGTCCTTGATCTGCCTACGCGCTTGGATCGTGATTTATTCGAGGCGGCGCATGCGCTTCTTCTGGCGCATTGGGCCCCCGATCGCCCCCTTCGACTGGTCGGCGTGGGTTTTGCCGTGGGGGAGGGGGTCGGTCAATTCCAGCTCTTTGAAAGCCCAGAGAACCAGGAGCGATGGGCTCGCCTCGATCAGTTGAAGGATCGCATTCGCGCGAAATTTGGCCATGATGCCCTGGGGCTCGGGCGGAATGTTAAGACTGAGTAAAACACTCAAGATAAAAAGAATTTTGGCCGATCTGTCTCCTGATGGGTTTTCGCTCACTTTTCCTCATCGCAGTGGCTGCATCGAGTCTGTTTGCACGGGCACAGGAGGGCGCGTCGGAGGTCTTCTTTAATCTGGAGGCACTCGGTTGTCTCGACGAGATGAGGGTGGTGGGCCATGCAGGGTTTTCCTACTCGGCCAGCCTCGATGCGTTTTTAATCGAAGGGGCGCGGGCGGGGAAAAACGGGTTTTTTTATACTCCGGTGGCACCTTCTCGTGGCACTGCTCTTCAGCCTCGGGTCTATTTTCTTGATGCCCAGGTGGCCTGTCCCGAAAGTCGAGTCAAGCGTCGAGACAAGGCCGACGTCGGCATCTGCGTGGTTCAGGCCATGGCCGCGACCCAGCCGGTCGAATTCGTCCTGAATGTACACGCGGATCGTTATCGCGGATTTGCCAGCCGTCCCCATCACCTCGTGGGCCGTGCCATCGCGAGTGACGCGCGCTTTCGTCTTCCTGACGCAACCACCGAGGACGCCACGCAGGTAGCGATGTTGCGAGCGATGACCGATTGGGTCGATGACCGTCTCCGTCAGATGCAGTATTTTCTCGCGGTTCTTGATCCGGACGGTCGTCGAGGGTCCGAGCGTACCGCGCGTGTCGTCGAGACCGGTCGTTCGCTGGTGACCTCCTTGGATCCGGTGGTCAAGACCTGCGGCTCGGTTTCCGGGAGCGCGATCCAGTCCGCCCTCAAAGTTCTGGTTCAGTCTCACGCGCTGCTGAAGGATCATGTGGAAGATGCCGAGCAGGAGCTGAACTCCGGATCTACACGTCGCCCGGCCGGGTTCGCGCCGTAGGGGCTTGCCTCCCGCGCATTCTTTTTTCTCTCCCTTTCATATTCATATCTTTAAACTGCCAGTCTGTGTTCATACACACTCAAAGGGGGCAGTTTGCGTGCTCTATATGTTCACAAAAAATAGTTTTAATAATTAATTTGTGAACAATTAAAAATATAACATATTGAATATATTAAATAATTAATTATATAAACATTAATATCAAACTATTTAGTGAACAAAGTACTTGATAAAAACACTTGGATGAGTCATGCTTTGGCTCATGGGTCTCTGTGGTTTGGAGGCCTTAACTGAAGCAAAGGGAAAGAAGGAACGACCTTATGAAGTACCGGAACTCGACATCTCAAGCTGTTTTGATGGCCATGACCCTGTCTGTCGCGCTTCTTGCCGGTTGCGGCAAAAGTGGCGTGACGTTGCAGGCCGCACCGCTTGCCGGTGCTTCCGCAGCCGCTCATTCGCAGCCAGCAGTCTGGAGTTTCGCTTTCGTGGCGGACGCTCTTTCTTCTGGTCTGATGACCCTGCTCACCGGAGCTCGTACGGCTTTTGCCGCGGTCTCGCCTTTTACATCTTTCAAATTCTGTAATGATACCTTGGTCATGACAGATGTCGCAGGCAACACGGTCGCAATCAACGGATCTACTCAGCAGGCTGGTGTCGGGCTGTTGAGCTTCTCTTCAGCCTCCACTTCGGCAACGAGCATCGCCAGTCTGGATATTGCTGCCGGTACGCAGATTAAAGAGATCCATGTTACGTCGGCGATCAGCACCACCCTTTGTCCTGGATTTGCTGACGCGGTGGAGTTTGATCCTGGCGCGGGCGCCATTCATATCGCGCAGAACACGCAATTCAAGTTCGTGTACGCGACCCCCCTGACCATCGATGGCTCCGCTCAAACCATCAATTTGATGTTTGGTCAGATTGTCGATGGGATGGTTGCCCTTGGTGCTGGCCTCAATGACAGCACGATTCAGAACGTCAACGTTGGACAGGTGCAGTAAGCGTCGAACCGAAGCCGTGGAGAGATAGGTATGTCTGGAAAAAGTAAGCCTGACATCTTTCGCTACCATGATTACCGGCAGTACTTGAAAGACTGGTTCGCCTTCTGCAAGGCGGACCAGTCTTCGCTTTCGCTCCGGAAAGTCGCGGAAAAGGCTGGGATGTCCGTGAGTGGTCTTTCAATGGTCCTTTCGGGCAGTCGCAGCCTTTCAGGAAAAATGCTGGGTCGGCTGGCCCCTTCCTTGGGGCTTCATCGCAGAGAATCGGACTTTCTGGAGATCCTGATCCTCTTGGGGAACGCGAAAAATCAAGGTGAACGGGTGACTGCATTTGAACGACTGAACGAGTTCAGGGTCTATCGCAACCGCAACGAGAAGGAAGCCGAAGTTTTTCGCTATTTACGGCATTGGTACTACGTCGCGATCCGAGAGATGGCCTCGCTCCCGGGATTCAAGGCCGATCCCGCCTGGATTCGGCCCCGGCTTCAATTTCAGGTTTCGTCGAGCGAGATCGAAAGCGCGCTCAAATTTTTGATCCAGCATCGGTACCTCGAACTGATGCCGGATGGCACGGTCTGCCCTCCGAGCAAGGCGCTTGATTGCCTGGGGGGGGTCTATAAGATGGCGCTGAGTCAGTTTCATCACGAGATGCTTGCGCTTGCTGGGAGATCGATCGAGCGGGTCCCGCCCGAGAAGCGAAATCTGCTGGGTTACACATTGGTCGTGAACGCGGAAAAATTTGCGAAGGTTCAGCATTTGCTGTCCCAGGTGTACGATGAAATCAGAAGCGTCGGGCAAGAAGGCAACGAGGGGGGGGCGGACGAAGCGGTTTACCATCTTGAGTTGGCTTTTTTTCCGCTAACGAAGGTGTGACGATATGAAAATATCCATGAAATTCATGAAGAGAAGCCCATTTTTAAAAGTCGCTTTTCTGCTTTTGCTTTCTTGTTCGGTGCCCTGGGTCGGCGGGGGCGGATGTGGGGGCGGCACGGGAACCGGCAACCCTCTCGTGCTTCAGGCGGCGCCGTTGGCGGGGCCTCATTCGGCGGCGTTGCGTTCCGAGCCGTGGCTGATGGCTTTCATGGATCTCGTGCTCGGAGTGCGTCAGGCGTTCGCCGCGGTCTCGTCATTCACGTCGTTCAAGCTGTGCAACGACACGTTGGTGATGACGGACGTCAATGGCAACCCGATCGCGATTGACGGCGTCACGTTGCATGAGGGGCTAGGCGTTCTCACCTTCAGCCCTACGATTGAAACGCCCATGACGCTTGCGTCGCCTGGAATCGCGGCTGGCGTCGAGATCAAAGAGATCCATGTGACCTCGGCCGTTAGCGCTTCGCTTTGCCCGGGCTTCAGTGATGCGGTTGAATTTGATCCGGGCACGGGCCCGATTCATATTTCTCAAAACACCGCCTTCAGGTTTTCCTTCGCGACGCCCATGGTGATTACCGGATCTGCGCAGACTCTTACGCTTCTTTTCGGGCAAATCGTCAATGGTATGGTCGCTCTGGGCGGCACTCTCGATAACGCGACGATTCAGACCGTCAATGTCGGGCAGGCCCAGTAGGGGGTGCCCATGCGCTACGAAACCCGCCAGTCTCTCGAACATTTTGGTGCCGTCGAGTTGCGGGTCGAAGCCCTGGCGAGCCTCGATCGGACGATCGATCTTCTATTCGAGGAGTTAAAAAAATCGGGTGATGAGCGCCTGCTTGAGGATCTTTGCCCTTATTTTGGCAAAGTCTGGCCGGCGGCGCGAGGGTTGGTCGAATGCCTCGGCGAACTGCCTGGGGAGGAGCTACACGGAAAACGGGTTCTCGAGGTGGGTTGCGGCTTGGCGTTGCCGTCCCTGGTCCTCGCGCAGCGGGGCGCGAAGGTCACCGCGACGGATTTTCACCCGGACGTCCCATGGTTTTTGGCGAGGAATCAGCAGGCGAACGGTCTCGACAACCTCATCGATTATCTCGCGCTCGATTGGCGAAAAAGCGATCGACCGCCCGTCGCCTGGGATCTGATTGTCGGAAGCGATATTCTCTATGAGAAGCAGCACTCGGGTGAGGTCGCTGAGGCACTTCATAGCCTGAGCGGTCCAAGTACGACCCTCTACATCGGCGATCCGGGTCGGCCGTATTTGCAGGGCTTCGCGGATGAGATGGTGCAACGCGGCTGGCGGCTGGAGACCAAAGTCTTTCGGGTGCCGGACCCTCCTGATCTTTCGCCTCTCCCGAGGGAGATCCCCTGGAAAGATGTTTTTGTTTTAGTCTTTCGCGGGGGGCGGCGGTAAGGCAGTGGAGCATGGATTCATTGTCACCCATCGAAAACATCTCTTTTTATCGCTTCGTTCGAATTGAATCCAACCGCCTGCCTTCCCTTCGCGCGGAGCTCAAGGAGGTCTGCCTTCGTCATGGCCTTCGCGGAAGCATCTTGCTCAGCACGGAAGGAATCAATGGATTCATCGCGGGCCTCCCTGGGCAGCTCGCCCAGCTGAAAGATTTTCTTCATGCTGATCCGCATTTTCCGGGGCTCGATTTCAAAATCAGTTTCTCGGCGACGATTCCTTTTCGCCGAATGCTCGTGAAGCTGAAAAAAGAGATTATTCCGATGGGCCGCGAGTCGATCGACCCGCCAAAAATGACGGCCCCCCGTCTGGAGCCGGAAGAACTCAAGCGTTGGCTCGATGAGGGACGGCCTGTTCATCTACTCGATACGAGAAACGAGTTTGAGATCAGCCTGGGCACCTTTCGAGGCGCGCGCTCCTTGGGTTTAAAAACCTTTCGCGAGTTCACCGCTCGTCTGGAGAAGGAAAAGGAAGCGTTGGCTGGCGTGCCGACCGTGATGTTCTGCACCGGTGGCATTCGCTGCGAGAAGGCCGGGGCGCTCGCGCTCGAACTGGGGATGACGGAGGTCTACCAGCTCGAGGGGGGCATTCTTCGTTACTTTGAGAAGGTAGGAGGCGCGCATTACGATGGTGGCTGTTTCGTCTTTGATCGGCGAGTGGCGCTTGATCCGGCGCTTCAGCCCACGGGTGACGTCCTTTGTTATGGGTGTCGAACCGTCTTGAAGACGAACGATCTCGATTCGCCTCTGTACCACAAGGGGGAGAGCTGTCCCCATTGCGCCTCTAGTTCTGGTTCTGGGCCTTCTGGTACGACTGAATCTCGCGTCGGCTAGCCAGGAGCGCGAGAAGGTCAGATTTCATCTGCTTGCGCTTGTCGGCTTGGCCAGAGGTTTGAAGGTGCTCCTCGATCGTGGCGAAGTGATAGAGCATCATCCGGGTGGCGCGGTCGATCAGTTTCATCGTTCGGCACTTTTTGGCGGCCATGTTCGCGGTAGAAATAATATCGGCGGTACGGAATGGTTTCTCGATCGCGCCGCTGAGGCCGTGCTGCAGCGCCTGGGTCAGGTCTTGGCGAGTCAGCTTGCCGCTGACGAAGATGACGGGTACGTCTGGATCGGCCTTCTGCATGGCCTTGAGGACGTCCCAGCCGGGGGCCGCCGGGATGGGCATATCCGTGGCGAGGCCCACGGGGGT